>JANOVM010000030.1:0-205232 GCA_031417395.1 Bacteroidota bacterium
TTATTTGTTTATACTCCCCCCCTCGATAGATTTTGATAGATTCTTATACGACACTTTGAGGACGGGGGTTCGACTCCCCCCCTCGCTACACTTAGCAAGATTCATATCCGCCAGTTGGCGGACGTGGGTTCGACTCCCCCCCTCGCTACACTTAGCAAGATTCATATCCGCCAGTTGGCGGACGGGGGTTCGACTCCCCCCCTCGCTACACTTAGCAAGATTCATATCCGCCAGTTGGCGGACGGGGGTTCGACTCCCCCTCTCGCTACACTTAGCAAGATTCATATCCGCCAGTTGGCGGACGGGGGTTCGACTCCCCCCTCGCTACAATCGCAATGTGAATGAACACTGCATTTGAAAAGTATCCTTCTGTTCACTCACTCTGTTACTCAGACTCAGACTCAGACTCAGACTCAGACTCAGACTCAGACTCAGCCTCAGCCTGTGCCCCTCTCTATTTTTTTTTCATTTAATTCATTACCACTTTCAACCATATTAGCAATGAAATTTGATTAGCTAAAGCCCGCAGTTCGATATTACCTTTGGACTAGTTAAAGTCAACTACTATTTCAAAAAAAATTAATACAACATTATTCACGCTTTGAATACTCTACTATTTAATTTCACTCTTTAAAACTTTGCAATCCCACTGATAATAAACCTTTCAGACATTCTCCATAAAAATCTGTCTGAGTTTTATTTAGATAAAACAAAAAAAATGTTTATATTGAGCGCTTAGAAAAATAATTAATAATTTATCGTATCGTGAAGCAGGAAATTAAAACAAAGAAAAAATCAAAATATTCAATTGAATTTGAAATAAAGTCGTCGCCTAAGATCCTATTTAATTATCTTAGTAATGCCAGTAGTCTCGAAGAGTGGTTTGCTGATAAAGTTACGGTTCGGGACGGGGATTATATCTTTCTCTGGGATGGTAGCGAGCAAAGAGCAAATGTTGTAAGCAAAAAAGAAAACCAAACCATACGTTATAATTGGGTAGCAGACGATAAAAAAGATGATTCATATTTTCAATTCGAAATTCAGCAAGATGAGATTACGGGTGATGTTGCCCTTATCATTACTGATTTCGCTTTTGAGGATGAAAAAGAGTCAAATATTCAATTATGGAACAGTCAGATTCACAATCTGATGCACATCATTGGTTCATAATCACAAAATAGCATTCATAAACAACCTGAATGTTTCAATGCTTACTTGTTGAACATTAGCATTTTCCTGAACAGGTATTTTTTTGCTTAGCTTAATAAATTGCCTGTTTTCAATTTCATTTTTATCTTTTAAAGACTCCAGCAAAATATAGTTTTCAGGTTCGAAATTATATTGCCACGGCGTTTCGTTTACGCAGTAATATAAATCGTTTCCAATAAGCGATTCAAGGTTTTTGATTAAATTGAATCTGTACTTATCCAATGCTTCTCCCTGAAGATGTAGCGTAAAACTGAATTCGTGTCCCCACCAGAACATTGTTCGAAAAACAAAAATGGATTTTGGAGAAAAAAGTCGCGGGTAGTCTAAAACAACGTAGGGGAATAAACGGTAGTTCTCACCACGAAAAATTTTTCCGGAGGAAATGTTTAATCCGGTATAGTCTAAACCTAATGCGGCGACTTCTATTTTTAATTCTTTTTCAGTTTCACCAAAGAGGTCGAAAATTTTAAGCATAGCACTGTTTTTCAGGAGGAAAAACTCCTTTTCCTCCATAGCTTTTGTTTCTTCAATACTAAATTTCAAATTAGTAAATTGCATGCGATTTGCCGAAGGGCAAATATAACGTGAAGAAATCAACTCTGCTTGTTTTACGCTCTTTTATAGGACCAATGGTCCTGACCTTCCTGATCTCACTTTTTGTGCTTCTTATGCAGTTTTTATGGAAGTATATAGATGATCTTGTTGGAAAAGGATTGGATTGGATCATTGTATTTAAGTTAATGATCTATGTATCAGTAACCCTGGTTCCTTTGGCGCTGCCACTATCTTTACTTATTTCATCTATTATGACTTTCGGAAATATGGCAGAGCATTTCGAACTAACGGCCTTTAAATCTGCCGGAGTTTCCCTTCAAAAGGTAATGCGGCCATTGGTTTTTACTGCTATTGCAATAAGTTTTTTGGCATTCTATTTCAGTAATTACGTTCTACCCGTTGCCAACCTTAAAATGAATGCACTTCTTTACGATGTACGGCAGCAAAAACCGGCTTTGCTCATAAAAGAAGGAATTTTCTATAATGGCATAGACGGTTATTCCATACGAATAGGAAAAAAGGATAAGGACGGTAAAACGATTCAGGATGTAATGATTTATGATCACTCTGAAAACAGGGGAAATACTAAGCTCATTATAGCTGAATCAGGGAAAATGGCAATGTCAGACGATGAACGTTTTTTGCTACTTACCTTATACAAGGGTTCCAGTTTTGAAGAACTTGAGAATAAACCGGGAAAAAACTCTAAACCTTTAATGCGCACTGAATTTGATCAGGAAGTTGTTCGCTTCGACTTGAGCTCTTTTAAAATGACGCGCACAAATGAACAGTTGTTTAAAGATAATTATCAGATGTTAAATCTTAGGCAACTGAGCTATTCTTCAGACTCCATTGAAAAAAGATTAAAGGAAAGACGAATTGAATTGTTTAATACTCTACTGACAAGCATTTCAATGGACACCGGAAAAAGTCAGGAAATCCGAAACACCAAGTTTAGTAAAAATAATTTTCTGGAAAACCTCCCCTTTGATAGAAGAGGACAAATTGCTTCCAATGCTTTATACTCAGCACGAAATATGAAAAGCATTACCGACGATAATTTAATGGACAAAGAAATAAAATCGAAAAGTCTGGCCAAACACAAAATAGAATGGCAGCGAAAGTTTACCCTTTCTTTTGCCTGTTTGATATTGTTCTTTATTGGCGCACCGCTAGGAGCTATTATCCGCAAAGGCGGACTGGGCATGCCTATTGTCGTTTCGATTATATTTTTTGTAATCTACCACGTAATTTCAATTTCCGGTGAAAAGTTTGCACGGGAAGGAGTTATTCCTCCATGGAAAGGGATGTGGTTATCTTCTGTTATACTTCTGCCTATTGGAATATTTCTTACCTACAAAGCAACCACTGATAGTGCATTGTTTGATATTGAATCATACAAGAAACTTTTCAGACTGAATAAAAAGCAAAAGGAAAATAAAAATATAATTTGAGAATCTTACAAGTATGTCATCGAATTCCGTATCCTCCTATTGACGGTGGGAATATTGTCATGATGAATCTTGCCCTTGCACTTGCTGAGGCCGGGCAGGAAGTGCACCAATTTGCGCTTAATACAAAAAAACATTTTACGAATCCGGAAAGCATTCCTGAAAATCTTAAGAATCAGCTGCATTTCCGAAGCAATGTAATCGATACAAAGGTTACAATAGCCGGAGTCCTTTTAAATTTTTTTACAAAAGACTCTTATAATATTGTTCGGTTTTATTCAGCAGAAACAGAAAAAGAACTTGAAAAAGTTCTCCGTGAGAACAGCTTCGATATTGTGCAACTGGAAACACTCTTTGTGGCACCTTATATTTCGTGCATTAGAAAAAATTCAACTGCAAAAATCGTTTTACGCTCTCATAATGTTGAACATGTTATCTGGGAAAGGCTGGCCTCTAAAGAGAAAAACATTCTGAAAAAAAACTATTTAAAATTTCTTTCCAAAAGATTAAAAAAATTTGAATTACAAACCCTTACTGAAATTGACGCTCTGGTTCCAATTACGAATGTGGATGAATCTGTATTTAAGCAATATGGCTTCACAAAACCATGTTTAACCCTGCCGATGAGCCTGGATGTTAAAGAATACCCCTATCATCCTGATGAAGAAAAAGAATCATGCCTCTTTCATCTTGGATCGATGGATTGGATGCCTAACCTGGAAGCTGTAAACTGGTTTCTGGATAACTGCTGGCAAAAAATTCATTTACTCTTTCCCGACCTTAAATTGTATTTAGCAGGAAGAAATTTTCCCGATGAAATCAGAAATAAAAACTATCCAAATGTTATTTGTGAAGGAAGAATAGAACACTCCAACACCTACATGCAAAACAAACAAATTATGATAGTTCCTTTGCATTCGGGAAGTGGAATGCGGGTTAAAATTATCCAGGGTTTAGCCATGGGAAAGACAATTATTTCAACAACAATTGGCGCAGAAGGAATACCGGTTGAAAATGAATTAAACATATTAATAGCTGATTCCCCCCAACAATTTATTGACAGGGTGAAACAATGCATTGAAAATCCCTTTTTGTGCAATAATATTGGGCGACAGGGAAGAGTTTTTATTGAAGAAAATTATAACAATTCGGCCATTGCCAATAGGCTTTTGATTTTTTATAAGAAGTTACTAAATCGCTAGTATAGCTTGAATTTTTGAGTCAGATAATTTTCCGGGGCAATACAAATGAAAAAATACAGCAAATTCTGAAAGGAAATTTATACCTCAAATTGCTGTCTTATTTTTAAACATTCAAATTGTATTTCTCTTTTATTCTTCTTCTTTTATTGGATAACTTTTTATATATCTTGGGCATTCAATTTTAGAACTTCAGGTATGAAAAAATTAAATCTCGGTTGTGGGATTGATTATAAAGAAGGCTATGTAAACGTTGACTTTCATTCGCATATACAGATTGACGTACAGCATGACTTAAACAGTATACCCTACCCTTTTGCCGATGGTGAATTTGATTTCATCCTGGCATCTCATGTATTGGAACACCTGGACCGTCCATTTGTTGTAATGCAGGAACTCCACCGCATTCTTAAAAAAGATGGAATTTTACAGGTAAAAGTGCCCCATTTTAGCCGTGGTTTTACACATTCAGAGCATAAAGCCGGCTTTGATGTTACTTTCCCGTATTACTTTAATCCACAGTTTACGAAATCGGGCTATTATGGAGTTGAGTTCGAATTGAAAAAAATGGAGCTTCATTATATTGCCTTTTTTCATCTACTTCCATATATGGGAGTTGGAAAAATTACCATTTTTATTATGCGAATTGTTAATTCCATTATCAATTTTTTTGCGGGAATCAGTCCAAAATTATGTTCAAGAATTTGGTGTTTTTGGGTGGGTGGTTTTGAGGAAATAGAATTTATCTTTTGTAAAAAATAAAAAATGATTGAAACAAAGGATCAAAAAACAGCCGATGCTTTTGCAACTTCATGGAATAACCTTCCTGCAGGTTCTGTATATACACCGGAGCAATTTGCAGAATGGGTAGCCCCGTTGACTCGAAACGATTTTGAGAATAAAACCATTCTGGAATTAGGTTGTGGAAATGGGAGTTTAATGTACCATGCAGCTTCCTATCGGCCTGCATTTCTTACCGGAATTGACTTGGGTGATTCTGTTGTTACATGCAGGTCTAATATGGAGCGAACGGGATTTAAGAATTTTGAAGTAATTCAATACGATCTAACTAAATACAACAGAAACGAAGGGTTTGACATTGTTTATTGCATTGGTGTATTGCATCATTTAAAAAATCCATTGGAAGGACTTACTTCTGTTGTTCGAAATACTAAAAAAGGGGGAAGATTTCATTGCTGGGTTTATGCAAAAGAAGGAAATGCAGTTATACGTTATATCGTTGATCCGATTCGGAAAATATCATCTCATTTACCCTGGTGGTTTACGAAGTATCTTATAGCCACTCCCCTGACAGTTCCATACTTTTTCTACGCACATTTAATTTCACGATCTGCTATATTTAAAAAATTTCCATTGTATGATTATTCAAAGTGGATTACCAAAAGACCCTTTTCCTTTTTCAGGCATGTAGCCTTTGATCAACTGGTCACTCCTCAAACTGCATACATCTCAAAAGAAATGATTCAGAAATGGCTGGAAAGTTTTAAGGAAATTGATCCTTCTTCAAATTACATTATTTTCAGAAACGGTAACTCCTGGAAATTCGGAGGAACAAAAAGGTCATAAGCGAAGGATATTTTAAAAACATATTTCGATTTTTGGTTGGCAAAACTGCTTAATTTTCTATTTATTATTACAGTACATTCCGTAGCCAAAAGTTAATAAATAATATTTTTACCGGAAAATAAAACAAAAAGGACATTTCTATATTCAAGTTTGAATGAATCGAAGCTAATTACTTACACATCGGTCATTTTTAGTTGTGAAACCTTTCTACTTAAATACAATTTAACTCAAGTATGAAAAGTATCGTAAAAAAATTAATACCTAAGAATTCCGCTGTTTACAAATTGATGAGGAATGTCTACCGTTATAAATTCTGGTTTCCCAAAGATTGGAAAAATGACATGCTTCAGGATTATGCAAATTATAATCCCAATGCTCGTTTTATTCAAATCGGATCTAACAACGGTATTTCGGCCGATCCCATAAATAAACTTATACAAGCAAATAACTGGCATGGAATCCTAATTGAGCCTATACACTATCTTTATGAAGAATTAAAAAAGAATTATCAAAATATAAAGAACCGCTTGGTGTTCGAAAATTGTGCCATAGCCAATTCATCCGGTAATCTTAAATTTTACAGATTGGAGAAAAGTAATGCGACTAATCTTCCATACTGGTATGATCAGATTGGATCGTTTAACAAAGATGTTGTATTAAAACATGCCGACCTTATTCCTAACTTCCATGAACTATTAATTGAAGATAATGTCCAGGCAATTACATTCCGGGATTTACTAAATAAACATTCAATTAAAAATATCGACCTGATCCAAATTGATACGGAAGGATATGATTTTGAAATTCTGAAAATGATTCCATTCTCAGAATTAAAGATTGATTTTATAATGTTTGAAAATCAACACCTCTCAAACTCCGATTTTAAGAAAGCAATAAAGCTGCTAAAAAGTCATGGTTATAAAATAGGTTCTCAATACAAAGATACTATAGCCATAAAAAAAGATATCCTGCCTTTGATAAAAGAAGCAAATAAAAAGGAGTATCAAAAAGCATTTTTTAATTCAAAAGGTATGAATGTAAAATTAGCTCACTAAAGCGTTACCATTTTAACTGTTAGCAAGCATTAAGAAATCAACTTTTTAATATAAATGATTATCCCGGAATTATTTCCGGGATTTTTTTTATCTAAAAATATTCAAGAAATATATTTTTCTTTTATTAAAAGAAACCCTGAATTCATAATAGAAGAGTTTTAGTTGCTTAAAAACTATTCAAAGATAGCTCTATTAGTTATTTTAAGAGTTAAAAATGATATAAATCATGATGAAATCAGAAGTAATAATTATCACTCAAAAGCTTTGAATACAAGCTAAATTTACATAATATTGTGCTATTGTGGAGTCCAGAAACCACTTCTCCAAACGGGGCATAACCGAAAAGCCTTAAAGTAGGAAACAGTATTTTACTAATTGCAGGCATATTGTTTATTTATAGAAATTTCAAAAAAAAATAATTCTCATTCTAAATCTAGAACATTTAATAAAATTTGTACTAACCCATTATTATCACAATTATTTATGAAGGCAAAATTACTATTTATCCTAATGCTGATTTCTTTCTCATCTTATTCACAAAATTATTTTCAGAATATTTCAGGAGGATATTTAGGTGACGATATTACTTTTGCGGCTTCCCCTACTGCATACTTCCTTATTCATAATAGCGGCACTCCTTTATTCATTCCAGAACTTATTAAATTAGATATCAATGGAAATTATAAATGGAGTAAAACGCTTTTATTTGCCGGTAATTCAGTAAACGTAAACCGAATTCTATTTGATAATAATTATATATATATATCAGGACAACACACTAATGTTGGTTACAGAAACTTCCTGGCTAAAATGGATACATCGGGGAACTTTGTTTGGACCAATGAAAGTGACTATGTTGAAATTAATACAAATACAAGAATTCATCCTTTTAATGCTGGATATTTAGCAGTTGGACATAGGGATTACCTGGGTTCTGCTTTAGACTATACATACGACATAACCCTTGCTCGACTGGATGCTTTAGGAGCATTACTTTGGGGAAAAGCATATGGAGATGATACTTATGATTTTCTGGCAAATTCCTCCGTTGTAACGCCCAATGGTGAGCTGATTGTTGCCGGTACATACGGTATCCGTTCCACTAACCAATATATTCCTCTTCTGGCACGATTTGATGCAAATGGCACCCTTTTATGGATGAAAACACTCTCGGAAACGTCAGGCATATATTCAAGTTTCAGGATTAATGATATTATTAATACCTCAGATGGAAACTATGCAATGACAGGTTTTTCTAAAGATACCAGTCAGAATTTTGATGTACAAGTAATAAAAATTAATGACAGTGGAAATATTCTTTGGGCGCAACACCTGTTTCAAACCGGATGGCAAGAATACGGTAAATCCATTTTGGAAGATAGTCAGCAGAATATTGTAGTATCAGGTCCTTATACACAATCCAATAATTACGGAGACTTTATTGCAAAATTAAGTTTAAGCGGAACACTATTAGGAGCATTTAAAATTGCAAATACAAGCGATAATATTTTTTATTTCAATTCTGCTTACTCCGCTATTGGACATGATTTAATAGAAAGACCCGGGGTTGGCTATGCTCTCTCAACAGTTTATAGAACAGTTAATATTGCTTACAGACATTACCTGGTTCTTACAAATTACGACGGTACTTTCTCCTGCAATACACAACCGAATACCTATTCCTTTTCAAATCAAAGTATGAATTGGGTACCTAATAATATTACTTTACCGCTTGCTTTATCAAACATAACCGGCTCCCTTGTTAACTTCAGCAGGGCAAACAGAAATGATTCTGTCCTTACCATTTGTGTACCGGTTGGTGTAAATGAATTGAACAAAGAAGATAAAACCATTACTGTTTACCCTAATCCTGCTTCAACATATTTGTCAATTTCAATTGCAAATTATGTTTCCGGTAAAATATCGTTAGAATTGTTTGACGCTTTGGGTAAAAAAGTAAAAGAGCAGGAAATTTTCAGCAATGGTCTTTCAGAAGATCGTATTCAAATGGATATAGCCGTACTATCGAAAGGTATTTATTTTCTGAAAGTCAAGAACCATTCTGCTTTAATCAGTAAAAAAATTCTGATTCAGTAGTATTAAAATATTTTTATTGGAAATTTGTAAAATGACTAAATCTCTCAATTTATCCCGATTATTAATACCAATTGTATTACTTGTAATTTCTAATTATTCTTCCTTTGCTCAAGATACGATTCAATCTAACGTTGCTGAACATTTTCAAACAAGTGAATTTGATGTGGCGATTTTCCCGGAAAACTCTCTTGAAATATTACCCGGAAAAGGTCGATTTACCCCAACGCATGATGAAATAAAATCGGCTGAAAAGTCATTAGCAACGCAGCTTAGAGAACTGAATTCAGAAAAACTAAACCAACATGATTCTCCTGTTATTGATAAAAACCTGAAAAAATACAAAAGACAATATTTCGGCTTTATAGATGGAAAAGGAAATAAAGTACTTTTTATTAATTGCTTCTGGAGAAAGGAAAAAGAAGAATCACTACTGTGGCTTAAAGAAAGAATAAGAGTACTGGATGGTGGAAGTTATTTTTGGAATGTTAAATTCAATGTAGCCAAAATGCAGCTTTTTGACCTGGATGTTAACGGTGAAGCTTAAAATAAATTATTTTAAAATACATTTCAGCCTAATAATCAATTGACCTTTGACCGGTTCAGGTCTCGTTTAATTCTTTCAAGAACACCATTATTATAAACGAAGTCGTCTACTACATTCTCTGCTTCATCGCATATTGAATTTGGACTTCTCACATCTTTAAGCAAGTAATCACGTAATTTATTATTAGTCGATTCCATGTCTTTTAAGGCATCTTGTACAGCCATACGCTTTAATCCTTCATCCTTCAATTTGCCCAATTCATTAATGAGCCAGCTTAAAGCATAAAAATTTTGAGATTGAATATAAACAGGAGGAATACCTTTTTGACTTTTCGGAAGTTTGTTAAAAGGAAGATTAATAATTTCCGGCGTCAAATAATGTTTAAGCAAATTGTTTGGAGCTGCTGTTTTTTTCAACTGCACTATTCCATCGGAAACGGCAGCGTAGATTGATATCCATCTTACTTTCCTTCTTGTTTCGTGTAGACCAGTCTCCACATCCCTAAAATTCAAAATACCGGCATCTAAATCTTCACATATTGAATCAATTTGCTTAATTAAGAAATTAATAAATGAAGTTCTTTCGTTATCTGAATCGAGCCAATTAACGTTAATTAAAGTTTGTTCAATATTGTTGACGAATTCCGGAGAACAAAAATTATTCTGCCTAATAATAATGTCAAGCTTTTCATTTTCTTCATCCCGTTTTTCTGAAAAGAAATTAATAATCGATTTTGGCATCGATTTGTCGCCGGAAAATTCATTGAAAAATGCATCGTAATAATCCATTTTTCCAAGACCATCTTCCATGCATTTAAATCCTTCAATCAAATCCTTAAATGTTTTTTTATCGTACACAAAACGACATATCCTTCCCAATGCCTGTAAATTGAATAATATAGAGCGCATTTTTTTCTCATACAAAACTGTTGCCGGTTTCTTCTTACAAGAAGGAAGTAATAAAACAGTGCTTAATAATTGAAAGTTGCGCGAAAATGCTCTCTTTAAAAATGATTCCATAAAAATAATATTTACAAAAGTACGAACAAATTTTGATTCGCCTAAAAATAATAAATTGCAGCAAATTAATCCAAAACAACTTTTTATGTCAGTTTAAAAACGCATTTTAACTGCAACCCATACTTGTTCCACAATTGATACATTTATAACAAGAGCCGCTCCGCAGCGTAATATGTCCGCATGTACTGCACAACGGAGCGTCACCCATCATGTGACTTAGATAATTCTCTACCTGCTCGCCCTGACTTTCAGGCAATGATTCGGAAGAAGCTGTTTGAATTTTTTTTATGATTTTTCCCTTTTCGGCTTCTGTAGGAACTATCTGAACAAGGTCTGTCCTGCCCAGATATTCAAAAGCGAGAAGGCGAAAGATGTAATCAATTACTGAAGTAGAGGTTCTAATATTCGGATGATCGACCATTCCGGATGGATCGAACCTGGTGAAAATAAATTTCTCCACAAATTCCTCGAGTGGAACACCGTATTGGAGGCCAATAGAAATTGAAATTGCAAAGCAATTCAACAAAGAACGGAAAGAAGCTCCTTCTTTATGCATATCCACAAAAATTTCACCCAGAGTTCCATCGTCATATTCACCTGTTCTGACAAATATAGTTTGTCCGCCGACTTTTGCTTTTTGGGTAAATCCATCTCTTTTCTCCGGCAGGCGCTTGCGATGAACAATGCTGGAAAGTTGTCTTTTAAATTTAGTATCTTTTGATTGTTTTATAAGTCGTTGAGCGGCATTTAATACATCATCAGCAGTTAATTTTTCGTGGTCAATGTTTTTTTGTTCAAAGGAAGCCTCCTTATCCTTCCTTTTATTGGATGACAAAGGCTGTGAAAGTTTACAACCATCACGATAAATAGAAATTGATTTTAATCCTGCTTTCCAACCCGATTTGTAGCAGTTTTCAATATCTTCTATCGTTGATTCATTAGGAAGATTTATTGTTTTTGAAATTGCACCACTAATAAAAGGTTGAACAGAAGCCATCATCCGAATATGGCCTAAAGGATGAATGAATCGTTTTCCTGTTTTACCGCATTTGTTAGCACAGTCAAAAACCGGTAAATGCCCCTCGATAAGATGCGGAGCCCCTTCTACCGTCATACATCCACAAACGTAATTATTAGCTTCCTCAATTTGCTCATCCGTAAAGCCTAGTTCATGAAGTAAATTAAAATCCTGCTCTAAATATTGTGAATTCGTAAATCCTAAACGAACCATGCATTCTTCTCCAAAAGAAAAACGGTTAAACAAAAAGGAAATATCAAAAGCCGAGTGCGCTGCATCCTCAAGAACCTTCATGTCTTCTTTCAAAAAACCTTTAGCCATGAGTGATTCATGATTAATGAAAGGAGAGCCGCTAAAAGTTCCATGACCGGTCACATAATCAATAATGTCGTTTATTTTCTGTTTTGAATAACCCAGCGTCCTCAGAGATGCAGGAATACTTTCGTTCACAATTTTGAAATATCCCCCGCCGGAGAGTTTTTTAAATTTCACTAATGCAAAATCAGGCTCAACTCCTGTTGTGTCGCAATCCATAATCAATCCTATGGTACCGGTTGGAGCTATTACACTAACCTGAGCATTTCTATAACAGTATTTTTCTCCATTCTTTAAAGCATCATCCCATACATTACAGGCAGCTTTCAAAAGATAATCGGGACATTGACCTGCGTCTATACCTTCCGGTTTTATTTCTAAACCTTCATAGGCATGAATTGCATTGTATGCTGCATAACGATGATTGCGCATTACACGCAACATGTGTTTTTTATTTTTACCATACTGTTTAAAAGCACCTAATTCCTTTGCTAATTCAGCTGAAGTAGCGTAGGAAGTTCCTGTCATCACAGATGTAATTGCCGTAGCAATCGTTCTTGCCTTATCGCTATCATATGGAATGCCCGATACCATTAACAAAGAACCGAGATTGGCATAGCCAAGTCCCAGTGTACGGTATTCATACGATAGCTTTGCAACTTCTTTTGAAGGGAAATGAGCCATCAATACGGAGATTTCCAATACTACAGTCCATAAACGGCTGGCATACTGAAAAGCTTCAACATCAAAAACACAGGTTTCCTCGTTAAAAAATTTTCTAAGATTTAGTGAAGCGAGGTTGCAAGCTGTATTGTCGAGAAACATATATTCGCTGCAGGGATTTGAAGCTCGTATTCTTCCTCCTTCAGAACAAGTATGCCATTCATTGATTGTTGTATCAAATTGCAAACCCGGGTCAGCACATTTCCATGCTGCAAAGACAATTTCATCCCATAGTTTTTTTGCAGTAACGGATTTCAAAACCTTACCATCTGTTCTCGCAGTAAGGTCCCAATTCAGATTTTTCTCAAGTGTTTTAAAAAATGCATTAGGTATACGTACAGAGTTATTTGAATTTTGACCGGAAACTGTTTTGTAAGCCTCTCCTTCATAATCGGACGGATAACCTGCAGCAATTAATGCAGCAACTTTTCTTTCTTCTTCCACCTTCCAATTAATAAATGATTCGATTTCCGGATGATCAAGATCAAGACATACCATCTTGGCTGCTCTTCGTGTAGTCCCTCCCGATTTAATTGCGCCTGCTGAACGATCTCCAATCAATAAAAATGACATTAGACCTGATGAATAGCCGCCACTATCCAACTTTTCACCTTCAGCCCGAATAGCGGAAAAGTTAGTTCCTACACCGGAACCATATTTAAAAATACGTGCTTCCCTTGATAGCAAATCCATAATGCCACCTTCATGCAACAAATCATCTTTTACTTCAAGAATAAAACAGGCATGAGGCTGAGGCCGTTCATAGGCAGAAGTAGAAGAATGAATTTTCTCCGTCTCCGGATCGACGAAATAATGTCCGTCACCATTACCTTTAATACCATATACAGCATGTAAACCCGTATTAAACCATTGTGGAGAATTTGGGGCTGCATACTGGCCTAGAAGCATAAAAACTAATTCATCGTAAAATATTCCCGCATCCTCGTCAGAAGAAAAATAACTGTATTTTTTTCCCCATTCCATCCAGCACTGAGCCATTCGATGTACAACCTGCCTGATTGAATTTTCGCCTCCCAACGACCCATCATCCTGAGGAACACCTGTTCTTCTAAAATATTTCTGGGCTAATATGTCTGTTGCCACTTGCGACCATTGAGCAGGAACTTCCACATTATTTTTCTCAAATACAATATCACCTTTAGGGTTGCGTATTATAGAATTTCTGAGCTCATATTGAAATTGATCATATGGATTAACATTCTTTTTAGAAAAAAATCTTTTAAACTGAAGTCCTTTTTTTTGTTTCATACCAATGAATTTTATATTCCAAAATAAATTATAATAAGATAATGCAAATTTCATTTATGCCCAAGGGTTGAATTATGATCTTTATCATAAATAATTAAGTTATTTACAAAGGATGTTAACAATACAATACTACATTGTTAATATTTAAGTTGAAAAAACAAACGATAATTAGAGGATTCAGATATTAGTAATAATCCCGAATTGATTTGTTTTAAAAATATCGAAACAAATTCGGTCAGTAACTACTAGTAAATAAACGTTTCTTTAGTATATTTACCTCAATATGAACAGTCAATTAATTTAGTTATAAATGATCTTACAAAATCAAAAATTTATTTCAGGCACTGTATTCGTTTTGATTCTGCTATTTATTTATAGTTGCAACTCCCCAATGGTTCTTAAACCATCAGAAGGTTTTATACAGGTGAAGGGCGGCAGAGTATGGTATAAAATTGTGGGAGAGGGCAATAAAACTCCGATTTTGATATTGCATGGAGGCCCGGGAGTTCCAAGCTATTACCTAAAACCACTTGCTGCTTTAAGTAATGAAAGACCTGTGATTTTCTACGATCAACTAGGTTGTGGACGTTCCGATAAGATTATGGATACATCGTTGCTTACTATCGATAATTTTGTTGAAGAATTACAAACGGTTAAAGAAGCTCTTCAGCTAAATGATTTTTATTTATTGGGTCAATCATGGGGAACTATGCTGGGTGTAGATTATTATTTAAAACATCCCGAAGGAATTAAAGCTTTAATTCTAAGCAGCCCTGCCCTAAGCATTCCTATGTGGCTGAAAGACGCAGACACGCTAATATCTACTTTATCGGATTCTGTTCAAAGCGCCATTCGGGTAAATGAAAGAGATAAAACATACGACTCCCCTACATACAAATTGGCTATGCAGATTTACTACCAGCTTTTTGTCGCCCGAAAATTACCCTGGTCTCCTGATATTGACAGCTCATTCGCTCAAATGGGAGTCAATGTTTATAATTATATGGGTGGTCCGAGTGAATTTACCATGACAGGCCCGCTTAAAGATTATGATCGAACAGATCGATTAAAAGAAATAAAGGTCCCTACCCTATTTATAACAGGTGAATTCGATGAAGCCAGACCTTCAACCGTAAAATATTATCAAAGCCTGGTACAGGGTTCAAAATTTGAATTAATTGAGGATGCCGCTCATATGACCATGCAGGATAACCCTGAGCAAAATATTAAGGTAATTCGCAGCTTTTTAAAGGATGTTGAGGAAAAAGAAATAAAATAAAACAGCCATTAATTTGGTCAATAGCCAATAAATAGCTACTTTCATTACCTTAATTTCCTCTTTTAATGTTCAAAAAATACATCCTCCTCCTTTGTGGAATAATAAGCTATTATCACTTATTAGCAATAAATCCTAAAGACGCTCTTCTTTTACAATCAGGTTTTATCTATCCCCCTGAAAATATTGATAAAATTTTATTGGAAATTATTAGCCCTGATGAAATAGTTGATGGGTATTATTATCGGATAATTCAATTTAAAGATTATCCCGATGAAAATCAGAAAGCCGAAATTAAAAAATCAGGAATTATTATCAATAATTACCTACCGTATCGTGCATATAATTGTGCAATTCCGGCCAACTTCGATAAATCAAAATGGCAACAACTTAAAGTTCGATCTATTATTAAATGGCTGGAAGAATATAAATTATGCAAAAGTCTTTCAGGATTTAACTATCCTAATTATGCATTAATTGAAAAAGGTAAAGCAGATCTGGTCGTTCATTATCAAAAAAATATTTCAACGGAATCAGCTATTAAGTATTTTGAAAGTTATGGATTTATTGTTATCCGTAAAATTGATTTGACACATACCTGCACACTGCGAATACCTAAAGATAAATTAAGACAATTGGCTAATCTACCTTTTGTATATTACATAGAACCCATTTCTCCTCCGTCTAAAAAAGACGATACGGAAGGCCGCAGTCTGCATAGGAGTAATGCAATTAATTGTGAATATACTACAGGTAGGCATTACGATGGTAATGGTGTTACCATTGGCCTTGCTGACGATGGTTTAATTGGTCCACATATTGATTTTCAGGGAAGAGTTACGCAACACACTACAGCATTAGGCGGAAGCCATGGAGATATGACATCAGGAATTTGCATGGGCGCAGGAAACCTTATTCAGCGTATTAAAGGAATGGCAACGGGTTCCTATTTGCATGTATTTGATATTGCTAATTATCCTCAAATTGTTGATGCTTTGGCAAACTATAATAATTATGGCATTGTTATTACTTCAACATCTTACAGTCAGGGATGTAATGAATACACATCGGATTCGGAATTTGGTGATCAGTTTATCCATGATAATGCACCGATTGAATTTTGTTTTTCAGGGGGCAACGATGGCACGGCAGATTGCAGTTATGGAGCAGGAAGCGGATGGGGAAACATTACCGGTGGTTATAAAGTCGGAAAGAACGTTATTGCTTGTGGGAATCTGAATGCAACAGATAACCTCGATGCAAGCAGCAGTCGTGGGCCTGCACCGGACGGTCGAATTAAACCGGACATCTGCTCCAATGGTGTTGATCAACGTTCCACTGATGAAGCAAATACCTATCAGGTAGGAGGCGGTACTTCAGCTGCATCTCCGGGTATTGCAGGAATACTTGCACAACTTTATCAAGCTTATAAAGAAATCAATAATGTCCCTAACCCACCTTCGGCCCTTATCAAAGCGATTCTGTTAAATTCAGCTGAAGACCTTGGCAATCCCGGACCCGATTATAAATTTGGATGGGGACGCGTGAATGCTTTTCGTGCAGTAACAACTATAGAAGATCACAGATATTTTTCTGATTCAATTGTACAGGGACAATCAAAATCTTATACCATTTCAGTTCCATCCGGTGTAAATCAATTAAGGATAATGTTATACTGGCATGATGAGGGTGGAAATCCGGCTGCTGCTAAATACCTGGTCAACGATTTAGACATACAAGTAACTAATCCGGCTAATTCAGTTTTCAATCCCTGGGTATTAGATCCTACACCAAATGCAATCGCTCTGAATTCAAATGCTGTTAGAGGAATTGATTCATTGAATAATGTTGAACAGGTTACGATTGATTCAGCTTCCGGAGGATTATATACAATAACCGTTCAGGGAAGTCAGGTTCCACTAGGGATTCAAAAATACCACATTGCCTATGAGTACCGCACAGACAGTGTGCACGTAACCTTTCCCAATGGCGGAGAAGGATTAGTTCCGAATGAAACCGAATTGATTCGCTGGGATGCTCAGGGAACAAATGGTAATTTTACAATTCGTTATTCAAAAGATTCAGGTGCAAATTGGAATCTTATTTCACCATCTGTCCCTGGATCACAGCGTTATTATTCCTGGAATGTTCCAAATATTGTAAGCGACAGCGTACTGATTGAAGTAAGCAGAAACGGCTACAGCGACGTTAGTGATACTGAATTCACAATTATCAGATCTCCCGCAAATCTGCATGTTACCTTTGCATGTCCTGATTCCATTGGTTTGGCATGGAATGCTGTAACCGGCGCAACAGGATATAACATTAGTATGCTTGGTAATAAATACATGGATTTTATTGGTACGACTAATTCAACGAATTTTGTTGTATACAATACTAATCCACTTACCGATTATTGGTTTAGTGTTCTGGCTCTGGGCCCTTCAGGCGGTAAAGGAAGTCGGGCAAATGCAATTAATCAACAACCAGGATTAATTAATTGTTCTTTAACTCTGGATGGAAGTATTAATTCAATATTATTCCCCGGTTCAGGCCTTATGACAGATTGCCAGAATATTAGTTCATTGCCGGTTAATGTTGCCCTACAAAATACAGGCATAAACTCTTTCGGAAATTTCAACGTAAACTATTCACTAAACTCCGGCGCAACTGTTACAGAATCATTTATCGGAACTATTGCACCGGGTAATATTTCCAATTTTACCTTCAACCAACCATTATCACTTCTTTCAATTGGTAATTATTCATTAAAAACATGGCTTTCCCTTGCAGGTGATCTGAATGCATACAATGACACATCGTCCATTTCAATAAATGTTATTGTTGGTTCAACCAATACACTTTCCGTAAATGAATCGTTTGATTCTTTTGGATTATGTTCAACCGGTTCTGATTGTGAACAAACAATTTGTCCTCTTGGAAACGGCTGGATCAATGAAACTAATGGAATTTATGACGACATAGACTGGCGCGTTAACAAAGGGGCTACACCTTCATCGGGTACAGGTCCTGATTTCGATCACACTACCGGAACAACTGTAGGAAAATATATTTATCTGGAAGCTTCAGGAACCTGCAATGGAAAAACAGCAATTCTTTATAGTCCTTGTTTTGATCTCAATGGAATTTCTTCCTCTCTTCTTACTTTTTGGTATCATATGTATGGATCAAATTCCGGGGAAATTCATATCGATGTAATTAGTGAAGACCAAGTTTATAATGATATTGTCCCGCCTTTAGTAGCCAATTATGGAAATATCTGGCTTAAGGATTCAGTTTTACTTGACCAATTTAGCGGACAAAAAATAGTTGTTCGCTTTCGTGGAATTACCGGTAACGATTATCAAAGCGATATTGCACTCGATGATATTGGCGTTTATTCTTTATCGACAGGAATTCAGGAGAACTTAACCGATAAATTGTTTAGTGTGTTCCCAAATCCCGGTAGTGGTATTTTTAATTATATGGCAAATGCTCCATTCGGAAAAAAGTATACCATTGTTGTTGAAGACTTATTGGGGCGAAGGGTATATAAAAATGAAGTGTTAAATAATACTACCGTTCAAAATGGAATTATCGATTTAAAGAAAGAACCTAAAGGTGTCTATACTGCTACTTTCTACACTGATACTTATTCAAAGCAAGTGAAATTGATTAATATAAATCAATAGAATTATTATTGCACTTCAAAACAGGTTAATTAAATAAAATAACATTTTATGCATAAGCTACTCCTATTTCTCTTTTTAATTATTACTCAATTCATTCATGCAAGTGAATTAAAATACAGTCGTGCACGAATATGGTTTGATGGAAAACCTGCTTACATTCTTGCAGCAACCGGTATTGATTTATCGGAAGGTGAATACCAAAAAGGAAAATGGTTTTCCTCTGATTTTAGTGAAAGAGAAATTTTAGAAATTCGGAAAACAGGATTTCGTGTTGAAATATTAATTGATGACGTAAAATCCTTTTACAGAAACAGAAATAACAATACATTAAAGACTTCTTCAGTCGGCACACCTTGTGGTATACCAGCTCCCGAGTATCCTGTACCCTCTCATTTTCACCTTGGCAGCATGGGTGGATTTTATACATACAATGAAATGTTGGATATTGTTGATTCAATGGCTTTGCTTTATCCCAATTTAATTTCTGCAAAACAGTCCATTGATGCAACTAACACCATAGAGAACCGTCCAATCTATTATCTCAAAATTTCCGATAATCCCAATACAGATGAAACGGAACCGGAGGTCTTATACGACGCAGTCCATCATGCTCGAGAGCCTGAATCAATGACCTCTTTAATTTACTATATGTGGTATTTGCTTGAAAATTATGCAAGCGATACTGCCATAAAAGCACTGGTAGATAATACGGAAATGTATTTTATCCCGTGTGTAAATCCTGATGGATATATTTACAATGAACAAACCGATCCCAATGGCGGTGGGCAGTGGCGTAAGAACAGAAGAGATAATCTTGATGGCGAATTCGGTGTGGATTTAAACCGCAACTATGGGTATGAATGGGGTTACGATACAATCGGTTCTTCTCTCAACACTTTTTCTAATACCTACAGGGGCACATCTGCATTCAGTGAACCGGAAACGCAGGCCATGAGAAATTTTATGAATACAAGGCATTTCTCTCTTGCATTAAATTACCACACCTTCGGTTCTCACCACATCATTCCCTGGGGATATATTCCAAATTTATTGACTCCCGACTCTCTGGAACTTCAAACTTTTGGAGAAGCGGTAACACGATTCAATAATTATCATGTTGGAACAACCAATCAAACTCTTAATTATCTTGTAAACGGAGTAGCAGATGACTGGATGTATGGTGAACAGGTTTCTAAAGCTAAAATTTATTCCATGACTCCTGAAATTGGAACCAATTTTGATGGTTTCTGGCCGGCATCTAACAGGATTATTCCACTCAGCCAGGAAAACGTTTATGCTAATTTAACACTTGCAAAACTTGCCGGTCGTTATGGAATAGTTAATCATAATGAACCTAGATATGTCTCTCAAATATCCAATCAATTCGTTTTTAATTTCCAACAACTGGGATTAGATACTTCCGGAACATGCACAATTTCCATTGTTCCGCTTACTTCCAATTTTGCTTCTGTAGGATCACCGGTTACAATTTCAAATTTAAGTGTCCTGCAATCGGTTGCTGATTCTATTTCTTTTAACCTTGTATCCTCTATAAGCCAGGCAGAAGAAATACGTTATGCCGTTGTCGCCAATAATGGTCTTTATAATTTTACGGATACAATATCCCAACTCTATGGAACAAATACAACGGTGTTCTATGATTCTGCAAATACCTTTTTAAGCTGGAGTGCTTTCCCAAGTTCATTCTGGGGGACAACTGATGAAGATTATGTTTCAGCACCCTATTCTATTACTGATTCGCCTTATAATATTTACCAACCGAATGCCAACGATCCTTTAACTATTAATAATCCAATTAACTTAACAGGAAGTATGGATGCCCGGCTAACATTCTGGGCTAAATGGAATTTTGAAGCCGGTGTTGATTATGCACAAGTTCTTGCATCTTCAGATATGGGAATAAACTGGACACCTCTTTGCGGAAAATATACAGTTCCCGGCACATCGCTTCAAGCTCAAGGGGAGCCTCTTTACAATGCAAGCCGGTTCGATTGGGTTAAAGAAGAAATGGATTTGTCCGATTACCTTGGACAAAGTATCCTGATTCGTTTTCTCTTAATAAGTGATGTCGGACAGGAGTTAGATGGATTTTATTTTGATGATTTAAGCGTTGAAACAATTCCTATTAATACCGGACTTGCATCTATAAGCGATTCGAAAATTAAATTATCTCAAGCTTATCCAAATCCGGCAGAAGAATCTACAGTAATAAATTTCTCCAACGTTCCTGAGGGCTCTGTTTTCTTCGTTTATAACACATTGGCTCAAAAAGTATTTCAATTGACTATTAAACAATCTTCAGGAAAAATTAATTTACTTATTGAAAATTTTTCAAACGGACTTTATAATTATTGTATACGTACATCCGACGGAAAACAATCTTCCTCCCATAAATTCCTCGTAACGAAAAATTAATCGACAGATACCAATTTAATTTCCCCCTTTGCGAATCTTTGCGCTAAACCTTTGCGTGCTCTGCGGTTAATAAAAAATCTTTAAAACATTTTCCAACAGAAGAATCGTTCCCATTTTTCCCTAACTTTATTAAAAATTATAAGTTATGAAAAGATTTTTTCTTATAACAGTTTCAATTTTATTTATAGCGCCTGCATATTCCCAACCATCATCTTTTACCCCCCGTGGTATAGGCGGCGGCGGTGCCCTGTTTTTCCCAACTATCAATCCGGCTAACGACAATGAATTCTATGTCAGCTGCGATATGAGTGAATTGTTCCACAGCAATGATTTCGGAAACACATACGATCAGATTCATTTCAACAAGCTGCAGGTATTTAATACATCAACGTATGAATTTACCGCAGACCCGAATATTGCATATTCCAATTTTAACGACGGCAATAACGGCTATCCTGTTAAAACAACCGATGGAGGAAATACGTGGAACCAACTCAATGCATACGATCTAAATACCTATGGCAATGTTTATAAAATGAGCGCCAATTATTATAATCCCAATCAATTACTTGTTGGTGCTTATGGTGATATTCTTTTTTCTAATGATTTCGGACTATCCTTTACGCTCGTTAAACATACAGCCAATATGGGAGCCGGAATAATAATGGGTGGCGTTTTCTGGGATGGAAATAATATTTACATAGGTACTAATGAGGGACTCATTTATTCAACCAATGCCGGCGCATCTTTTAATGTTATGCCAACCTCAGGTATGACGGCCGGACAAGTAATATGGAGTTTTGCAGGAGCTAAAAACGGCAACAGTACAAGATTTGCCTGCATAGCAGCAAATACTTCCGGAACATATAATGGAATCATGCCATGGGATTACAACGGTTATGCAAAAGAAATTTATATCATGGACAATGCAAATGGCACCTGGACAGCAAAGTCTTCAGGAATAAATTTTTCCAATGACTTTGTCATGTATGTTGGAATGGCATGGAATGACATTAACACAATTTACCTTGGAGGAAACGATAATGCTTTAGGAGCACCACTTGTATTTAAATCAAGCGATGGAGGAAATTCCTGGATTAAAAAATTCAATACTACCAATAACTCCAACATCATTACAGCCTGGGAAGGTTATCAAGGCGATAAAAACTGGAGCTGGAGTGAAAATTGTTTTGGAATTTCTGTAGCACCTCTTAATTCTGCAAAGGTAATGTTCAGTTCTTTCAGCAATGTTGAAGTTAGCAGCGACAGCGGTAATAGCTGGAAACAAGCCTACGTCAATTCAAATGATCAGCATGTTGCCGGCAATCCGACTCCTAAAAACCAAACCTATCACAGCATAGGTTTGGAGAATACAACTTCCTGGCAGGTACATTGGCAAAATGCAAATACGATGATGGGATGTTACAGTGATATTGGAGGAATCAGAAGTACAGATGCCGGAACTTCGTGGGGTTTTACGTATTCGGGATTTTCTGTAAACTCTTTGTACAGAATTGCAAAAACATCCAATGGAAATATGTATGGCGCTTGCAGCAACATTCACGATATGTATCAGAGCACAAGACTGAAAGATGCTCAATTAGATGCTAATGATGGTAATGGTAAAATTGTATTCTCTGCAGATGATGGCGCAACCTGGAGTACCTTACATTCATTTAATCATCCTGTTTTCTGGCTCGCCCCAGATCCCAACGATGCCAATACCATGTATGCTTCTATCATCCATTATGGAGGAATGCAGGGTTCCCAGATAGGTGGCATTTATGTTACACACAATTTAAGCAATGGAGTTGCTTCTACTTGGACAAAATTATCAAATCCGCCACGCACGGAAGGCCATCCTGCTTGTATTATTGTCTTAAATGATGGAAAAGTAGTTTGTACTTATTCCGGTAGATTAAATCCAAATTCTTTTACTTCAAGTTCCGGTGTATTTATTTTTGATCCTGCTTTAAACTCCTGGACAGATGTCAGTGATGCAGGAATGCACTATTGGACAAAAGACATAATAGTCGATCCATCCGATCCTTCTCAAAACACCTTGTACGTTTGTGTATTCAGCGGCTGGGGAGGCTCTGCTAATGGATTGGGGGGATTGTATAAAACAACAACACGTGGTTCTTCCTGGACGAAATTGACTGCATCACAATTTGACAGAGTCACTTCACTAACTTTTAATCCGCAAAATTTAAATCAAGCCTACTTAACAACTGAAACACAAGGGTTATGGGTCAGTAATGATATGAATACAGCTACTCCATCCTGGAATCTTGTAAATACTTATCCTTTCCGTCAGCCCGAAAGAGTATTTTTCAATCCATACAATAACAATGAAATGTGGGTTACCAGTTTTGGAAATGGAATGAAGGTGGGGAATCTACTTCCTTCAGGGATTGCAGATTTTACTGAATCTGAAAACACTTTTTCCTTCTACCCAAACCCCGCAAGCAAAAATATTTACTTTAAAACAAATTCATTTGCTTCAAATAATTTACTTTCAATTACTGATGCAATTGGTAAATTAATATATATGCAGAACATTAATTTGAATGTTACAGAAATAAATTGCAGCGATTGGAAAAAGGGAACCTATTATTTAAATTATAAAAACACAAAAAAAATATTTATTAAAAATTAAATATATCGGTTAAAATCTCTATTATTTCGGGGGAAAATAAATTTTCTTCCTTATTGTTTCTCGATTGGTCTTACAAAGTATTAAATAAACTCCTGAGATAAACCGGCTAATTTCCGTAACGTCTTGAGTGTCCCCAGGAGATAAAACAAAAATACTTGAGTATACTGATTGGCCATGTAGATTTAGTATTTCGATTGAAATATCCTGTTTTTGAAAATCATTAATTGAAGCATATAGATTATTCCCTGACACAGTGAATTCAATTTCTGTAGCTTTACTATTAATAAGGTTCACGCCGCTGCAATAATCAGAATAACGGCAACTATCGATAAACCAATATCCGGGAGTCTGAGCTAGTTGAAAAGCACAAGTGTCGAAATAAACTTTATTGTTATGACTGAAACAACTTAAAAAATTGCCGGCCAAATGCTGAATTCCTGTACAACTTTGAAAATAAAAACCGAAATCATTATAAGTATAAGGATATAAAAATGTTTCAGGACAACCCACTCCCTCAATCCATAGCATCGTATTTCCGCCATTTGATCCATTTAGATAAAATATTCGGCTGGTTCCAACCGGTAAATTAAAATTAAAAATGGAATCAACTCTATAAACACCAGAAGGGTGTAATGGAGAATTTACAATACTGTTAATAGTTAGTGTATCACCGGTTTGTAATGAATAGTCATACAAAACAATTTCAGGATTAAACAGGTTATCGATAAAATAAATTCTTTTTTGAGCAGTATCCTCTCTTACATAACCTGAAGTACACCAACCTCCAAATTCAATTATTTTATATGACTTAAATTGAATTATCGTATCTCCAATTGTTCTCTCAGCCCAGGGTGCTCCATAAAAATAATTTCCATAATTACATACTGTTGAAGCTATTTTAAAAGCGAAACATTTAGATTGATAATTCCATTCATTGATTGAATCAATTGTTGGAATGTATTGCTGAGAAAACGATACTTGAGAATTTAGCAATAGTAATAACAAAATTATTTTTTTCATTTCCGAAAATATTTTACAAGTTAAAATTGACAACCATTAAATGTAAATTTAACAAATAAATTATAAAGGATCAACATCAGCCAAAATCTGAACCGATAAAAACGATCGATCCTTATAAAAATCATTTATACAATCCTTAATTACCCTCTTTGCTTCTGTTGATGAAGCTTTTCGTTCAATTTTAACAATAATGTTTCTGTAGTATAGATTTCGAATCCTCGATACTAATGGAATATGGGGCCCCAGAATTCTGCTTCCAAGCTTTTTCTGAAGAAGCTCAGCAAGGATTTGTGCAGCTTCGCCGGCAAGATCATTATCCTTATGACGCAGTGTTAATTCAATAAGTCGCGAATGCGGCGGGTATTCAAACTGAAGCCTTTCAATTAAATCACGTTTATAAAACCCTTCATAATCGTTAGCGACTACATCGGCAATTACCCAATGTCCCGGTTGCTGTGTTTGAATTATTACCCTGCCTCGTTTCTGCTTTCTACCTGAGCGACCGCTCACCTGAGCCATCAACTGATAACTTCTTTCAAAAGACCTGAAGTCAGGGAAGTTTAGTAATTGATCGGCATTAATAATTCCTACTGTGGTAATATTATCAAAGTCGAGCCCCTTAGTAACCATTTGGGTTCCTACCAAAATATCAATTCTTCTGTCTTCGAAATCGGCAATTATTTTCTGAAGAGATGCTTTCGTACGAGTAGTATCCAAATCCATTCGTGCTATGCGCGCTTCAGGAAAAAAAAGAGCAATCTCCTCCTCTATTTTTTCAGTTCCAAATCCTTTTACTTCCACATGAAAATCACCGCAATTACTGCATGCAGAAGGAACATTTTCAACAAAGCCGCAATAATGACATTTTAGAATATGACTTTGTTTATGATATGTAAGCGTTACGGAACAGTTTTTACAATGCGGAATAAAATTGCAATTCCTGCATTCCAGATAATTTGAAAAGCCTCTTCTGTTTTGGAATAAGATAACCTGCTCTTTATTAGAAAGCGCTTCCTGAATGGATTGAATCAACTCAGGAGTAAAATGTGATTTCATTAACTTCTTCCTTTTCGACTCCTTTACATCAGCAACAATTATCTCAGGCATTTGTATACCGCCATAACGTTCTGTCAGTTTTACCAATCCGAACCGTTTGCTTTCTGCATTCAAATAACTTTCCAATGAAGGTGTAGCGGAACCCAATAGAGTTTTGGCTTTATGATTCTTTGCAAGCAAAATTGCAGTATCCCTACCGTTGTACCTGGGAGCCGGATCCTGTTGCTTGTAACTTTGATCGTGTTCCTCGTCCACAATGACCAAACCGAGATTACTAAACGGCAAGAAAAGTGCAGATCGTGCACCTAAAACAATTTGAGAACGGTTATGCTGCATGGAAGGCGAAAAATTCAAAACATGGTTCCATACTTCTACCCTTTCATTGCTTGAATACTTTGAATGATATACGCCAACCTTGTCGCCAAAATATTTCTGAAGCCTGATAATTAATTGAGTTGTTAAAGCGATTTCAGGAAGAAGATAAAGTACCTGTCTGCCTTCACGAATGGTCTCTTCAATAAGATGAATATATACCTCCGTCTTTCCGCTGGAAGTGACACCTTGCAATAAAGCTACATCGTGCTCCTTATAAGCGTTTTTTAATTCTTCAAGTGCCTTCTGCTGACTTTCACTTAACGTAAGAGGCTTAATCAATTTATTTCCCGGCAGAGGAATTCTATCAACAATAACATCAAACTCAACAAGAATGCCATTGGAAATTAATGATTCAACAGAACTCTTTGAAACATCTTTATAATTCAACAATACTGATTTCTTCACAGATGAACGATCGGCATCGTCAAATAAATATTTCATAAAAACCATAAGCGTTTCCAGTTGTTTCGTTTTTCTGGAATTTTGCTCAAGCTCACGGAAAAGGTTTTCTAAAGCAGACTCTTCTTTGTAAGCAGAGGCAAAACGAATATGGGTTTCTTTCCGTGGCTTATACCGTTGACTAATTTCTTCCGTCATCAAAATCAAATCCCTCTCCAAAGCCCTTTTCAATACCTGATGAACATTTGTTTTTTTCAGAAGCTTTTCAATTTCGGCCACACTCATTTCATTCTTCTCCTTTAAAGCTTCAAGAATGATTTCTTCACTTTCAGTCAGCACTGTTTTTTCAGGATCAAATCCCGAAGCAGCCATTACCATGGTTTCACTTTGCAATTTTAGTGAAGCAGGTAAAGCACAATTCATCACTTCGCCCTCCGTACACATATAATAAGCCGACATCCATTCCCATAAACGGAATTGTTGGTCATTAACGACGGGATGTTCATCAAGCACAGACTGAATCTCTTTCATTTCACCTGTTCCGGGTCTTAAATTGTGAATGCGCTTGATTAATGCTGAATAAATCTTTTGTTTTCCAAAAGGGACAATTACGCGTTTGCCAATTGCAATTTCACCAATGAAATTTTCAGGTACACGATAGGTGAATAAGTTATTCACAGCCAACGGTAAAAGTACGTCTACGAAAATTTCAGCCATAATTTACTTAATTGTGTTAAGAAAAACCATTCCCAACAAACCAACTTACTTTAATTAGTAATTTGATGCTACAAAGTTGAAAAAATTTATCATACATCTGATAAATCATTTTTAAGGAATAATACATTTAAATATTTCAAAATACATTGAACTTTGTACATTGTACTTTGTACTTTTACCCCATGAAAAACCTCCCCCTGTTTTTCCTGATTTTAGTCTTCATTCCCCGCATTGCCGAGGCACAGAATATTCAAAAAATTGAACTTCTGAATGCTGATGTAAGCGAATTCGATGAAAGCATAAATGCCAATGCAACCAGACTGATTGGTAATGTTAGCTTTAAACATAAGAATGCCATTATGAATTGTGACAGCGCTTATTTATACAGGGATGATAATAAATTTGAAGCGTTCAATAACGTTAAAATTAACCAGGGCGATACCCTCCTTTTGACCGGAAAAAGACTCCTCTATGATGGGAACACACAACTGGCCCAAGTTTTCGATAATGTTATCCTAACAGATCGCAAAATGACACTTAATACTTCCCGTCTGGATTACGATATGGATAAAGAGATTGCTTTTTATCCTGATAGCGGAAATATTGTTGACGGCCCAAATACACTCACAAGTAAAATTGGATATTATTACAGTAATTTACACAACCTGTTCTTCAGAAATGATGTTTTACTGGTAAATCCAAAGTATACTATGAATTGCGATACGCTTCGGTATAACACTCTGGATAAAACGGCCTATTTTCTTGGACCAACATACATTCATTCTGCCGATAATATCATTTATTGTGAAAATGGCTGGTACAATACAGAAAATCAAAAATCAAATTTTCGTACCAATTCATATCTCCAAACCAGGGAACAATTGCTAAAAGGAGATTCTGTGCTTTACGACAGAATAAATGGCATTGGAAAAGTATATAAAAACGTTTCCATTATGGATACTGTCAATCGTATAATTATCTCCGGTGATTACGGTGAATACCATGAAAAAACAGATTCATCCTGGGTAACGGGCAAAGCTATAATGACTCAAATTCTCGACGGAGATTCCCTTTTCCTCCATGGCGATACGCTCATGGCAATTGGCACAGGCCAGTTGGATAGTTTAGGGAAAAGTAAACCAAAGAAAAATTTATACGCTTTTCATTCCGTTAAACTTTTTAAAAAAGATATGCAGGGTGTTTGTGATTCTTTGGTTTATAATCAACAGGATTCTACCATTCACCTTTTTTACTCCCCTGTACTTTGGTCAGGATTAAATCAGTTAACAGCCGATTCAATTTATATGCAAACGGCAAATTCGGAAATTACCAATATTTATCTAACCAATAATTCTTTTATTACAGCCATTGCAGACAGCAATTCAACAGCGCCGGAAGATTCCATGCGTTATAATCAAATTCGCGGGAAAAATATGATTGGTTATTTAACGGATAATAAACTTTACAAAGTTGATGTTATGGGAAATGGCCAAACAATATATTACGCAAAAAATAAACAGGAAAAAAACTTCGGTGTAAATCGTGCCGATTGCAGTGATCTTGTAATTTATATTGATGAAAATAAGGTTAAGTCCATCACACTATTAAAAGAGCCCGATGGCACTCTCTATCCCATACGTCAATTAGCAGCAAACGAACTTCGCCTTAAAGGTTTTTCCTGGTATGGCCAACGCAGACCAAAATCAAAAGACGATATTGCCAATTAAACTCCCAATTTTCAAATTCCCAAATTCTCAAATTATCAAATTAATCTTTTGGAAACTAAAATCCGCATCGACAAATGGCTTTGGACCGTACGATTATTTAAAACTCGAACCCTTGCTACGGAAGCATGCGATAAAGGTAAAATTCTGATTAACGATCAAGCTGTTAAAGCATCCAGAAATATAAAAGAGGGTGATGAAATCCACATTAAACGCACAGGACTTTTAATAAAAGTTAAGGTTTTAAAGTTGACAACAAACCGACTTGGAGCCAAACTTGTTGAAGAATATTGCCAGAACCTTACTCCTCAAAGTGAAATAGATGCCTATAAAGCAAGGCTTGTTAAAATGACAATTTACAGAGATCCGGGAACCGGACGCCCGACAAAAAGAGACAGACGAATGCTTGATGATTTTTTTAGCGAAGAATAATTCTATTCTGAAAGCATACGCCATCTTCCACTTCAAAACCGGATAATTAATTTATTAATAATAATTTGATAATAACTTATGGTAATAAAGAATAGAAAACGGCAAATAACCTTTACTTTTAGACGTTAATAATTGTCCCAATGTCAATGAAATCAATAGCAGAACTAAAAAAAATCGCCTCTCAGGTTAGGCGCGATATTGTACGTCAGGTTCATTTAGCCAATTCCGGACATCCGGGAGGATCACTTGGCTGTACTGAATTTATGGTGGCTTTATACTTTCATCAAATGACTTTTTCTGAAAAGAAATTTGAAATGAACGGTATTAATGAAGATCTCTTTTTTCTAAGTAATGGACATATTTCGCCGCTTTGGTATAGCGTTTTAGCCCGTGCGGGATATTTTCCAATCAACGAACTCAACACCTTTCGCAAAATAAATACACGTCTTCAGGGACATCCAACAACACACGAAGGCTTACCGGGCATACGCATAGCAAGTGGTTCCCTTGGACAAGGCCTTAGTGCGGCTATTGGTGCATCCCTTGCTAAAAAATTAAACAACGATTCAAAACTTGTCTATTGCCTTTGTGGTGACGGAGAAATGGAAGAAGGTCAGATCTGGGAAGCAATAATGTATGCCGGTGCAAAAAAAGTCGACAACATCATTGCAACCATCGATGTGAACAATCAACAAATTGATGGTTCAATAGAAAAAGTTATGCCTTATGGAAATCTCAGACCTAAGTTTGAAAGCTTTGGCTGGCAGGTTTTGGAGATGAATGGAAATAGTATGGAAGAAGTTGTTTCAACACTCGAAAAAGCTAAACAGACAGTTGGAAAATCTATTCCCGTTGTTATTCTCATGAAAACAGAAATGGGTCAGGGAGTTGATTTCATGATGGGCTCTCATAAATGGCACGGTGTAGCTCCCAATGCTGAACAAACAGTTTCTGCCCTTTCTCAATTGGAAGAAACACTGGGAGATTTCTAAAAAAAGAATGCTAAATTCATTTATGATACGTAGAATATTTTTCACTTTAGTTTTTTTACTTTTTGTTTTTTCTGCGGCAAATGCTCAAAAGAAAAGAGAAGAAGCAATTGAGTTAACCCGTATTGAATTTTTATTTGATGCTTCACAAAGCATGTTTGGCAGGTGGCAAAGTGGTGCCAAGATTGATGTGGCAAGGAAATTAATGACACAATTACTGGATAGTTTGCGCTATATTGACAATATTGAACTCGCTTTGCGTGTATACGGACATCTGAAACAATTCCCTCCTCAGGACTGTGACGATAGCAGACTGGAAGTCCCATTTACAAAAGGAAACATTAGCCAGATGCAGCAGGTATTGAAAACAATCATTCCTAAAGGTACTACTCCCATTGCCCGTTCGCTTGAATTATGCGGTAATGATTTTCCTCAAAGTCCATCCCGAAATATCATTATCCTGATTACTGACGGCATTGAAGAATGTAATGGAGATCCTTGTGCTATTTCTTTAGCACTTCAGAAAAAAGGTATTTTTCTGAAACCATTTGTAATTGGTCTTGGACTAGATCCGGCATTGAAAAAAACATTTGAATGCGTGGGCCGCTATTTTGATGCAGCAAATGAAGCTATGTTTGAAAATGCTTTAAATATTGTTATATCACAGGCACTAAATAATACAACACTTCAGGTTAATTTACTGGATGAAAATCTAAAGCCTACAGAAACAAATGTAAATATGACCTTCTATGATAGTTTTACCGGCCAGATAAAATACAATTTTATTCATACGCTTAATTCAAAAGGTAATCCTGATACAGTAGTAATTGACCCATTACCAATCTATAATTTTGTAGTTCATACCATTCCTCCGGTTTCAAAAGATTCAATTGTTTTAACACCGGGAAAGCATACAATTGTAGGAATAGATGCACCTCAGGGCGATTTACTATTAAAATTTGATGGTGCTGCAGAATACAAAAAAGTACAGGCTATTGTTCGTTTGCAAAACGATATGAAAACTTTAAATGTGCAGGATTTCAATACGCACGAACGCTATATAGTAGGAAAATACGATCTGGAAATTCTAACTACTCCACGTATCTATCTTGAAAATGTTGATATTGCGCAAAGTAAAACAACAACATTAAGTGTTCCAAGACCGGGAATAGTTACGCTCATCTCCAGTAACCAGGGATTTGGCAGTATTTATACGATTGAAAATGACCGGTTGAAATGGGTTTATAATATGGATGATAATATCAATAAAGAAACAATTATCCTGCAACCCGGAAGATACAAAGTAGTCTTTAGACCAAAGAATTCAAAAGAATCTATCTATACCATTGAAAAAGAATTTTCCATTGTATCAGGAGAATCGAGTATTGTTTTATTAAATTAATAGTAACATTGATTCATGAAAAAATTTACTTATACAGATAAAAAAGATACGCGCTCCGGATTTGGAGCCGGCCTTTTAGAATTAGGAAAAATGAATCCTAAAGTAGTTGCACTTTGCGCTGATCTTACAGGATCCCTAAAAATGGATGCCTTCGAAAAAGAATTCCCAAATCGTTTTTTCCAGATAGGAATTGCAGAGGCCAATATGATGTGTATAGCTGCAGGATTAACTATTGGAGGGAATATTCCCTTCACTGGAACTTTTGCAAATTTTTCTACAGGAAGAGTTTATGATCAAATCAGACAAAGTATAGCTTACTCAGGTAAAAACGTAAAAATATGTGCATCCCATGCAGGCATAACACTGGGTGAAGATGGAGCAACACATCAAATTTTAGAAGACATTGGAATGATGAGAATGCTTCCCGGAATGGTAGTAATTAATACGTGCGATTATAATCAAACAAAAGCGGCTACGTTGGCCATTGCCGATTATGTTGGTCCTGTTTATCTCCGATTTGGAAGGCCGGTAGTACCCAATTTTACACCTGCAGATCAAAAGTTTGAAATTGGAAAAGCTATCATTTTAAACATCGGTGCCGACGTAAGTATTTTCGCAACAGGTCACCTTGTATGGAAAGCTCTTGAAGCATGTGAAATATTAGCTGAAAAAGGCATACATGCGGAAATAATCAACATACATACAATTAAACCTTTAGATGTTGAAGCTGTCTTAAATTCAGTTCGTAAAACCGGTTGCGCCGTTAGCGCTGAAGAACATCAAACAAACGGCGGATTAGGTGATGCAATTGCACATACACTTACACAAAATTTTCCTTCGCCTCTTGAATATGTCGGTGTCATGGATTCTTTTGGAGAAAGCGGCACACCGGAAGCATTAATGACAAAATATGGACTTGAAGCCACCAACATCGTATCAGCAGCAGAAAGAGTCATCAAAAGAAAAAAGCACGAGCTCTCCCACTCTTGATATTAAATCGCTGCCCGAAGAAAAAAGAATGAATGAATTCAGCGACAAGGAACTTTTAGAAAAATTTTCAGCCGAAAGTACAAAGCATTATGCCTTCAATCTTTTAGTCAGGCAATACCAGCAAAGACTTTATTGGCACGTTCGCCGAATTCTTCTTGAACACGATGACTCTAACGATGTTATTCAAAATGTTTTTATAAAGGTTTGGAATAATCTTGCCAATTTTAGGGGCGATTCACAGCTTTTTACCTGGCTTTATAGGATTGCAACAAATGAAGCAATAAGCTTTCTTAAACAAAAAAAACGCAGAGCTTTTGTTTCATTTTCAGACCTGGAATATGAAATGGCTTCGGGACTCGATAACGATGTTTTATTTACCGGTGATCAAATCCAGAAGAAATTACAAGAAGCAATTTTAAAATTACCGACTCAACAAAGGCTTGTATTTAACATGAAATACTTCGATGGAATGAAATATGAGGAAATCGCTGAAATTCTCGATTTGTCTATTGGAGGTTTAAAAGCAACCTATCACCATGCAGTAAAAAAAATCACCAAATATCTTACAGGCAATTAAACCTAAGGCGTTTATTATCATCAAAAAACAAGAATGAAAATAGAAGAAAACAGCGAAGAAAAAGCACTAAAAAATCTCTTAAATGATGCTGAAAACTCTTTTAAAGTGCCTGATGGGTATTTTGAAATGCTTCCTTCTAAGATAATGGACAAGATTGATTCTCAACCTGATTTCAATAAATCAACAGAGGTAAATCCCTTTTCAGTACCGGAAGGCTATTTTGAAAAACTCCCGATTCAAATCGCAGATAGAATAAGTACTTCAGCAAAACCGTCCATTCCTTCTTTTATTGCAAACCTAAAACGACCTCGCTTTGCTATTCCTATTGGCTTTGCTTCATTAGTATTAATTGCGCTTGTGGTTTTATTTTCCCAAAAAAAATTATCCGTTCAGCCTGAAAAAGAAATTAGCTATGACGAATTGGAAAACTCATCTTACTTTGATTCTTTTGATGAAGATTTACTTTTAGGAATGGTACCAATTCAAAATACAGAAGCTGCTGATGACAGTCTGGAACAATACTTATTAGATAATAATATCGAAATCTCCCAAATAGAAAACGAACTATGAAAATCATTAAATATAATCTTATCGCTTTGCTGCTGCTTTTGAACCTGCAACTTTTTGCTCAAAATAAAAGACCGGTCAAAGAAAGAATGGAATCTATGAAGATTGGTTTTTTGACGGACAGGTTAAACCTTACTCCCGAAGAAGCAAAAGAATTCTGGCCGGTTTATAATAAATATTCTGATGAACTCGAAGTCCTTCGCAACGATCGACGCGAAAGCATTATGAATACAAAACAAAGTATTGACGAAATGAAGGATTCAGAAATTGAAAAAGTTGTTGATGGTGAAATAATTTATCGACAAAATGAATTGGAAATTCTTAAAAAATATCATCCTCAGTTTAAAAGAATATTGCCCATTAAAAAGGTAGGTAAACTGTATAGGGCTGAAGACGATTTTAAAAGAAAGCTTCTGGAAATGATTAAAGAAAGACGAGAAGATCGCATGAATCGCCCCGGCCCTCAAGGTCGCTAATTCATTCAGGCATAATAAGAAGACTTTATTGTTTTTTCAATATTTAGTAATTTTTACTTTTTCCCAATTATCTACATTTTTATTTTAAAATTTTTTTAGTACATTTCGTTTTTATGTATGGGAAAATTTAAGATCTATTGCGGCAGTGAAACCTGCCGTTATGCTTTATTTGGAGTTGCTTTTGGATTTTGTTTTCCAATTGTTGCCATTTGTTTCGATATCTTAATACACTATAATGTAAAACAAACATGGGCTTCGGTAGCATATGTTCATCGTGAAAATCCAATACTTTACATGATTGACAGTGCTCCCATTTTTCTGGGAATAGCCTTTGGAATTGCAGGACACTACATGCAAAAAACCAAAAAACTTAATGTGTCTTTATTGTTGCAGACAGAAAATCTGGAAAACTCAAATATCCGTCTTCAAAAAGCACTGGATGATTTTCAGGCTGCGCAAATACTATTAATAAAAGCAGAAAAACTTTCTTCTCTTGGTGAATTAACTGCCGGTATTGCCCATGAAATCCGCAACCCGTTAAACTTTATAACCAACTTCTCTGAATCGGGATCAGGTTTACTGGATGAATTAAATGAGTCTGATAATGACGAGGAGAAAAAAGAGATTATTGAAATACTAAAAAGCAATTTTGAAAAAATAAATTTTCACGGAAAACGTGCAAACAATACTTTACAAAATATGATGACACTTGCAAGATCGGGAAAAGTTGAAAAGCGGCTTTCCGATATTAACAAGCTATGTAAAGACGCTGCCGATATTGCGTATCAGGGTGTCAGATCAAATGTCATTGGATTTAAATGCGAATTGCAGAAGAATTTAGCTATGGAACTGCCACAAATAAATATTATCTATGAAGATGTGAGCAGAGTTATTTTGAATTTATTGACAAATGCTTTTTATGCAGTAAACAAAAGAAGTGAAAAGGAAGGCGAAAACTATTTAGCAAAAGTTGCTCTTACAACCCTTCTTCAGAATAATTCATTGGATAATGCCCAAGAAGAAATTCTAATAATTGTAAAGGACAATGGACCCGGAATTCCCGCCCAATTTATTGAACAGATTTTTGATCCCTTCTTTACAACAAAACCAACCGGAGAGGGTACAGGACTTGGACTTAGTATAAGTCAGGATATTATTCTATTACATGGAGGAGAAATGAAAGTAAAATCTGAAGTTAATAATTTCACCGAATTTAGAATAACCCTACCGGTAAAGGAAAAAAATGAAAAGCAGATTAAGCTGCCTATTGTTTCTGAAAAAGTTGAAAAAAATTTTTGATCACATTACCTGATTTTATTTTCGAATTATATACCTGATGGAACGGCGTATAATTCTTTTAACTTTTCAACAACAAAATCTACTTCTTCCTTTGAATTGTATTTACTAAAAGAAAACCGGACAGAAGGCCGTTCGGAGTTTCCATACAAAGCCTTTAATACATGAGAGCCTGCATCTGAACCGGAAGAACAGGCGCTTCCTCCCGAACATGCTATTCCGGAAATATCGAGATTAAACAAAAGCATTTCAGAGTTTTCAGTTGCAGGAAATGAAACATTCAATACGGTATAAAGGCTATTCCCAAGTGTGTCTCCATTGAACTTAATTCCGGGGATATTCTCTTTCAGCTTTTCTGCCATATAATTCTTTAAAAATCTTATTTGACTGCTGTGCTCTTCTAAATGACTGTATGCAATTTCCAAAGCTTTTGCAAGACCAACAATACCATACACATTTTCAGTTCCTCCACGCATGTTTCTTTCCTGAGAGCCTCCGTAAATAAAGGGATGTATTTTTATCCTGCTGTTTATGTATAAAAATCCAATACCCTTTGGACCATGAAACTTGTGGGCTGCACATGTGAGAAAATCGATATGTGTTTTTTTCAGATCGAGGGAATAATGCCCCATAGTCTGAACAGTGTCAGAATGAAAAACAGCATTGTATTTTTGACATATCTCACTTACTTTTTCCAGAGGAAGTAAATTTCCTATTTCATTGTTGGCGTGCATAAGACTAACCAAGGACCGCTCATTTGATTTCAATAACTCTTCCAGGTGATTTAATTTTACATGACCCAATTCATCCAAATCAACAATGCTCAGTTTTATTTTACCTTCTCGCTCTAATTCCTGAAGGGTATGCAAAACAGCATGGTGTTCAATCCGAGAGGTAATAGCATGTTTAATACCAAGGTCTCTTACTGAACAAAAAATAGCAGTATTATTTGCTTCCGTACCTCCGCTGGTAAAGAAGATTTCTGCAGGCGATGCATTCAGGAAACCCGAAACTGTTTTACGGGCCTTTTCAATAGCTGTTTTTGTTTCCCGTCCCCAGGAATGAATGGATGATGGATTTCCAAATCCATTACGCAGAATGGGCAGCATGGCATCAACAACTTCCGGATCCATTGGTGTTGTAGCTGCATTGTCGAGATAAACTTTCATGAGCTTTTAATACATTTATTTGATAAGCTTTTCACTTATCATGTCTTTAATATCAAATATAATTTTTTCAGCAAGATTTTCAGCGGTTGTTTGAGATTGACTTTCCGCATAAATACGTATGATAGGCTCAGTATTGCTTTTACGCAAATGCACCCATTCCCTGTCAAATTCAATTTTTACTCCATCAATAGTATTAATGGGCTGTCGCTTATATTTTGATTGAATTTCCTCCAATATTCTGTCGACATTTATCTCTGGTGTTAATTCAATCTTATTTTTTGAAATGTAATAATTGGGATATGTGGCACGAAGCATAGAGGTATTCTTACCATACTTTGCAAGATGTGTCAAAAACAATGCAATTCCAACTAAAGCATCACGGCCATAATGAAGTTCAGGATATATTATTCCTCCATTACCTTCTCCGCCAATTACGGCATTATTCAATTTCATGCTTTCTACTACGTTTACTTCTCCAACGGCAGCAGCAAAATATTTACCTCCTGCTTTTTCAGTTATATCTCTAAGTGCACGGGTAGAAGAAAGATTAGAAACCGTATTTCCATTTTTATTTTTCAGAATATAATCTGCTACAGCCACAAGTGTATATTCTTCACCAAACATTTCACCATCTTCGCAAACCAATGCAAGTCTGTCAACATCGGGATCAACAGCAATTCCTAAATGAGCGTTTTTCTTTTTTACTTCTTTGGCAAGGTCACCTAAATGTTCCGGCAGTGGTTCAGGGTTATGAGGGAATTGACCATTCGGTTCGCAATACAATTCAATAATTTCCTCCACACCCAGGGCCTTTAGCAGAGCCGGAACGACAATCCCACCTGAAGAATTTACACAATCAATTACAACTTTGAACTTCTTATCTTTTATTGCTTTTACATCAACAAGAGGAAGAGCGAGAATTTTCTCAATGTGATGAAGGTGATAATTTTGCTCGGAAGTATATTTACCAAGTTTACTAACTTCAGCAAATACAAATTCTTCTTTTTCAGCTATAGAAAGAACCTCTTCCCCATCGGCCGCAGAAATAAATTCTCCCTTTCCATTAAGAAGTTTTAATGCATTCCATTGCTTGGGGTTATGGCTTGCAGTTAATATAATTCCACCGTCAGCTTGCATGTCAGTTACGGCAATCTCAACAGTTGGTGTAGTTGATAAACCCAAATAAATGACATTAATTCCCAAACCTTTTAATGTTCCTGCTACCAGATTTTGAACCATTTCTCCGGAAATCCTGGCATCCCTGCCTATTACAACAATGGGTTTATCTTTTTTAACGGATTTTTTTATTAACCAGGTGCCATAGGCCGCTGAATATTTCACAATATCAACAGGTGTAAGTCCTTCCCCCGGTTTCCCCCCTATTGTTCCCCGAATTCCTGATATAGATTTAATAAGTGCCACAGCGTTTTAGTTTTTCTTAACATGGCAAAGATAGCCCGTTTTTCCTTCATTTTAACCCAATTAGGGCAATCTTTTGAGATAATTTATTAACGAATTACTATTAATTAATGGATTTATCCGATGAAACGTATTGAAAAATTGTTTAATGTTTAAAATTATCTATTTCCACTCCCCTGCATAATCCAATTTCTCTCCTGAAGCAAAAGCCAGATAATCGTATTTTATTTTTACAAATGGCAAACAATTTCAAGTAAATTCCATTTTTCAGGAACACTTCTCCATAGGATTTCTTCTTTAGAAAAAATAATATATTTGCCTCAATAAATAGTAAAAAATGCCAAATATAGAAACACTTTTTTCATCAGCCGAATGTGACATCTTTTATAATAAAGATTTACATATCGTTCAATCTCTTTGGAAAGGAGTTTATATTAAAGACGAAGGCTTTCGAAAAATTCTGGATGAACTAATTGCTGCACTTGAAAAAAAACAAGCTTCCATTATAATTGCAGATGCACGCAACATGCACGTAATTGCAAACAACGATCAGGAATGGATTCTGGAAAGCTGGTATCCCCGGGCTGTTAATACGGGCTTCAGATACCAGGGCTTAATCTTAAGTAAGGATACTTATAATGAACTTGCCGTAAAAAAAATATCCAATAAATACGACGAAAAAATTATTACAACGCAATACTTCAGAGCTCCCACTGAAGCCCTTGAATGGGTGAGAGAAATTCAGAAAGAATCTATTTAGTGAAATACGATTTTGAAAATTAAGAAGTAGATTATCGTAAAGATTTATACTAATTACTAAATTTGTACTAATCTAAAAACACACAACTAATTAATAATTAATATCTTAGTGAGTCTTGTTTTCCTTTATTCTCTTCATTAAATCTATTAAAAAATATCCAAAACAAAAATCAGCATTCAACTTTTTTAAATAGAAGTATAAGTTATTGTAATAGAAAGTATAGGTTATTGTAATAGAAAGTATACATTTATAAAACAATTATAAAACAAACACCCATGAAAAAAACATACTTAAAAATACTTTTATTTCTTTTCTTCTTTAGTTCAGTTAGCAACCTATTCGCTTCTTTAGCATGGACAAGAATGGCTGATTTCGGCGGGGGAAACAGAGATTTCGCTTTTGGTTTTTCTGTTGGCAGCTACGGTTATGCAGGTACAGGAAGAAATCCTACCGGTCAAAACGATTTTTGGCAGTATGATCCTGCATTAAATGTCTGGACACAAAAAGCCGCTTATCCCGGTTCCGGCAGATATGGAATGGTTGGATTTGCTATAGGTAATTACGGTTATGCCGGCACAGGCTGGAGCGGTATTGGGGGTGGAAGTAACCAGTACAATGATTTCTGGCAATACGATCCCGGAACAAATACGTGGTTGCAAAAAGCAAATTTTGGCGGCACCGGACGTTATTCAGCTGTTGGATTTGCAATTGGGAATAAAGGGTATATCGGTTTAGGATATTCGCCTTTGAAAAGAGATTTTTGGGAATACGATCCTGTAACAGATACATGGACGCCTAAAGCTGACTTTCCAATGCTCAGACAAGCTGCTACGGGTTTTGCTATAGGAAATAAAGGATATATAGGAACAGGATACATGAATGGTGTTAGTTACACCGACTTTTATGAATTTGATCCTTTAGCTAATACATGGACGCAAAAAAGTGATGTCCCCGGTCTCCGAAGAAGAGGTGCTGTCGGTTTTACCATCGGTAATTATGGTTATTTGGGAATGGGATATAATGATTCAACTTACCTGACTGATTTCTCCCGTTACGATCCTGTTAACAATGTATGGACTGTTGTAGCAAGTATCGGTGGTGTTCCAAGATATGGTGCTTATGCTTTCTCTCTTAACAATTACGGCTATGTAGGAACAGGTTCCTATGGCGGAATCATTTATGTTCAGGAAACACCTGACTTCTGGCGATTGGAAGATTGCCAGGGCGGCGCCGTTGGAATCATGAATAATATTTTCAAACAGAAAAGTATTTCCATGAATGTTTCAGCCAGTGATCTCAAAGGATTAATTCTCGATTACGATTTAGGTAATGAAAGAGAAGTAACCTTCAGCTGTTACGATGCTTTAGGTAAATTAGTAGTGTCAGCAAATCTTTTACCCAATACACGCTCAATGACATTACCTGTGAATCTTAGCGAAGAAATTTATTTTTATACTGTGAAAAATCCTGAAGGTAATTTGGCAAGTGGGAAGGTAATGGTGTACTAAGCTTATAGCATTTAGAAATTTATTTATTAAAGATCGCCGGGAAAGGCGGTCTTTTTTTTTGGAGGAATGGAATGAGAATTTAGTTTGTTGAAATTATTGAAGGGGAAAATTGGAATAAAGGGGAAAGTATCAGTTTGAGTTTGAGTTTCAGAAACAGAGCGAGTGAACAGTAAGGCACTGTTCACTCGAACTGTAAAATGTGGACCCAGCGAGAGTCGAACCCCCAACCTTCCCGCACCTTGGTGCGGGATGCTCTATCCAGTTTTTAAAAAAAAGAACGGAGTTTAAATGCTGAAAGCATTCAAACTCCGTTCTCAAATTGTATTCCGTGGACCCAAAGGGAGTCGAACCCCCAACCTTCTGATCCGTAGTCAGATGCTCTATCCAATTAAGCTATGGGTCCTAATTTATTCTGAATGGATGTTACTATTTTTTAATTGTTTTTACTTTTTTAATCCCCCAACCTTCCCGCGCCGAATAGCGCGGGATGCTCTATCCAATTAAGCTATGGGTCCTTTAAATAACTGAATACTAAAATTCAGTGTAATTTTTAAGGTCGGCAAAGATAGTTGAAAATCAAAACTCACCAATTTTTTTTTAGCTCTTCTTTCCTTTATAGTATTTAAGTGCCTGAGGCATAAAGGCTCTAAGGTTCTTTATACGCGTTGCATCACTGGGGTGAGTACTCATAATTTCAGGAGGTTTTGCCCCACCCAGAGCGCCCATACGCTGCCAAAAGTTAATTGCTTTTTGTGGGTCATATCCGGCCATAGCAGCAAAAATCAGCCCCAGTTTATCGGCTTCTGTTTCTTGGGTCCTTGAATAAGCTAAAATAGTTCCCGTTGATAAAACAGCATAGGAAGTTAAGAAAATACTTCGTGTTTGAGCACTTTTCTGAGATAAAAAAACATCAAGCCCCAAACCTAAACCGGCAGCAAGCAATGATTGGCTCATTCGTTCATTTCCATGTCTTGCAACAGCATGAGCGATTTCGTGTCCCATAACTATGGCTAAACTAGCTTCATCCTGTGTAACCGGAAGGAGACCGCTGTAAACAACTACTTTTCCTCCTGGCATACACCAGGCATTTACATCTTTTGAATTGACAAGGTTGAACTCCCATTTATAACCTGAAATTCTTTTCCCGAGCTTATTTTGATTCATGTACTGGGTTACGGCAACCTGAATTTTAGATCCAATATTTTTAACCATTTGAGCATCTGCTGTTCCAGTTACAGATGGATTTTGTTTAAGGAAACCCTGATATTCGGCTAGTGCCATCGATTGCAGCTCACTTTCCGGTAAAAGGTTCATTTGCTTCCTGTTCGTAATTGGTACCCTTGAACAAGAACTAAATAGTACTACAAGACAGATCGTCTTTAAAAGAGTTGATTTCATTTTATTGGTTTTAGATTAATGGTTTAATGAGCCTAAACAAAAAACAGGCTAAAAAAAATACCTTCATTTAAAATTAATTATTTAATAACGGCTGAAAGGCCACGGTCGCATAAACCTTCCTTCATTGGCTTAAGTTTCAGATAACTATCACTTTTTACGACACACTTTCCGTTGTAATGAACAATGTAGGTGCATTGCTCTGCCTGCAAAAGGTCGTGATGACAAATATCAATTAAAGATTCAATGACGTGTTCAAATGTATTAACATCATCATTGTAAAGAATTAGATCTCTTACCCTCGCTTCCTTTACATCGTCAAGAACTACTTCATCTAATTCCAGTTCCGGGGAATTGTTGTTAATAAAATTCATGGTGTCATGGCATTTATCCTGACACAAAAATATAAAAAAATTCCCTTATAGTGAACTACTTTTTCATTTCTTCACTAATGGGAACTCTTTTCCCATTTTGAAGTGCAATTACAAAAGCGTCAGTAACGCCTTTCTTTAAGGCTTCCTGACGTAGAATTTCAGCATTTCTGAAATTATCGAAACTGCCAACATAAAAAATGTGAAGACCTCTTTCGTCAGTTTGTGTAGTGATACCTCTGGCATTAAAGGCAAGATAAGATTCAATCTTGTTGAAAGGTAAATTCCGCTTATAGGCTCCAATTTGAACTTTATAGATTAATGCAGAGGTTTTTTCTACGGGCTTAATATCAAGGGTATTTGAGGTTGATTTATTTGTTTCTGCAGGCTTATTGTTAGAAGAAAGCAAAGCAGCATCTTTTACTACCTCATAATTGCCATTCCTGTATACAATGACGAAAGCATCTTTTATTCCATCCTGAATAATTTTTTTTCTGGAAAGATCAGCACTTGCATAATCCGGATATCTGCCGGAACTGAATCGGAATAATTTATCATTTATCTGTTCAATCCTTAAATCACTTATAGCACTTACTATTCCTTGCGGTTTGGAATTACTATAAACACCAACTTGCACCGAATATTCTACTGTCTGACTAACCTCCGGTGCTGCAGGCATGGCTTGTTTACCATAGAAAGCAATTTCATCTTTGTCTTCGGCTTTGGATGCATTTCTGTCGGGGAAAATATTCGCTGTCTGAAGCATAGAAATTTCTTTTGCACTTTGATTTTTATAGACTGACAGGTTTTCTTTGCCCTTAATCATTTGATAAGCCTCATTCAGACTAATTCGTTTGCCATTAAGATAAGCAACTACGAAAGCATCCTTATACCCTATTTTCTGTATTTCTCTTTTAACCATATTGGCAGGTTCAAATGTCTTGAACAAACCTACGCAATATCGAATCCAGCCCGGTCTGGTTGATTCACCTGTCAGTGGCTTAAGTCCATTGAATGAATTAGAATTAATAGGCTTCTGAAAAGCACTTATTTGAACCTTGAATACCAAACCTTCAGGAAGTTGAGGATCCATTGGAATTTGATTGCCTGTTGCATCAGTTGAAATAGTGTTAAGGGAAAAGACTTTATTCAAAAATTCATCCGTTTCTCTTTTAGAAACATTTGCTGAAGCAATGTCTTCTTCCGTAACAGCCAAAGGATCGGATATATCGTTAGCTTTTGCAAAAACTGGTTCTGTGGAATTCACAGTTTGTACTTTTTGAGGTTGTACAGATTTCTCAGCTTTGCTTTCAGTATTTTCCTTTGATTCGCTTATAACAACTTTATCCTTTTTTAAAGATCTTTTATCTGTTGCAGTTTCGCTGACTGACGGAGTACTTACCTTTTTAGAAGCATTCTTCACACTAGCCATAAGTTTTTCGTTAACTACCTTTCCTTCTGCTACAGGATTTTCATTGGCAACCGTATTCGACTTATTGTCAGTGTTATCTTTATTGATGGCGCCAATGCTTTTAACTACATTTTCTTTTGAAGTTGTATTTTCTTTTAATGCTGTACCGGACTTCGCTGCAGTATTTTCTTTACCGATAGTATTTTGATTATTAACTGCGCTTCCTTTTTGAACCAAATTATTACTTACACCTGTTTTTTCATTTTTTAAAGAAGCATCCGAATTCTTTTCTACATTTCCGTTAACTTCAATCTTTTCTATAGGAGCCGAAATAGTTTTTGATATATCCTTTTCCTTTACAGAATTACTATTGGTGCTTACAGAATTTTCTTTTACTACAGGATTTGCATTACCTGTTCTATTTTCTTTAACATTAGAATTTGCCTGTATGTTTTCGCTTTCCTTTTTAGAAGCAACTTTTTCCTTGACAACAGGAGTTTCCTTTATAGGAGCATTTTCAATTCCTCTAGATTTTTCCTTTTCAATTGAATCTTTTGAGTCTTTATTCTCGTTGGCATTTGCATCAACGCTAATTTCCGATTTGTCGATTGTACTTGCTCGAATAACAGTCTTGCCTTTATCCTTTGTATTAGCAGGAACAACAGTCTTGACTTTATCTGTTGTATTAGCTGAAACAACCGTCTCGCTTTTATCTGTTTTATTAGCGGGAACAACTGTCTTGCTTTTATCTGTTGTATTAGCCGGAACAACCGTCTCGCTTTTATCTGTTGTTTTAGCGGGAACAACCGTCTCGCTTTTATCTGCTGTATTAGCCGGAACAACCGTCTCGCTTTTATCTGTTGTTTTAGCGGGAACAACAGTCTTGCCTTTATCCGTTGTATTAGCAGGAACAACAATTTTCTCCTTTACAACTGAATTATCCATACCGGATGGATTTTGATTTACCGTTTCATTTACTGCGGGGCCATTGGGTGATGCAGTAGTATTGAGAGCGACTTGTTCCGGCTTTTTATTTTCAGAAGTAGAAACAAGTGGAGAAGAAACGGAAGTCTTTTCCATCGGCTTCTCGGATTGTGAATTAGCTGCGGTGCTCTGTGTGTTTGCAGAATTATATGCTTGAGTTGATTCATCTTCCGGCCTGATCAGGATTTTTTTCCTAACCACCATCATATCGTGTTTCAGGAATCTCACATCGCCCAGATTATCCTGCGTGTTCACTAACATTTTTTTAGATTCTTTATCATGCTTCTCAGAACTGGATTGTAAACCTTCCCACTTTCTTAATAACTCCTTCTTTTTTCTTTCATCACTTTCCATTTGCGCCTGGTCCATCAGTTCAAGGCTCTTCTCTTTTTCTTCACTTGCCTTTCTATTTAAGTCCATCGCTTTGGCAAAAATTTTAATGGTCTCCTTTTGAACATCCCTAATATCCTTCTTAATTTTCATGTATTTTGGAAACTCGGGATGAGCAGTATTTATATTTGTAAGATCTATTTCTTCTTCGGCATCCGGCATTGAAGAAACATCGGATAAATTTGATTTATTATTGAAAGCGGACTCCTCCGTTGTCTCAACATTCGATTTTGAATTCTCACTTGAAGCGATGGTTGGACTACTTATTGCCCGAGTATCAGAAGAAGCAGGATTATTTAGAGCGAATACCGAAGTATTCGCGGTTTCTTTAGTAGTTACTTTATCAGAAACTTTTGCGTCTTGAATTGCTGGTGATTGTTCAGTATTGGCTGTTATGCCCATTTTATAATCAATGCCGGGATCAAGAGTTCTTGCTACTTTTATTTTTTGCTGCGCTTCCTGCCATTCTTTTATGGATGCAAGACTTATTTCATTTGATTTTCCAATCAGACTATCTCTGTATGAAGAATTTGGTGATGCATTAATCTGATCCTGCAATTGAAGAGATTGTGCAGAAAGTGTATTGGAAGTCGAAATCCGATTCTGGTATTCCCGGAAAGATTTTTGGGCTTCTGCATTAACAGGTGCATTTGAATTTACATTAAATTTGTTTTCTGCAATGCCAGTGGAATCAACTTTACCCGGATCATTTTTAATAGACAATCCTGTATTTTGAATTGACTCCTTATTAATTGAATCAGCTTCCGTTTTTGAAGGTCCGGTTGCATTTATTGTGTTATTCTCTTGCGACTTTCCGGTTTGTTCTTTAGTACTTAAACTTGATGTGTTTTTTGTAATTGCTATAGTTTCTTCGACTAAAGGCGTTTGAACTTTTGATGAATTTATTGCTACGATTTCCTGATCAGCTTTAGGTTTATTTTCATTTGAGTTTTTTTCTAACTGACCACTTTTAGCAACTTCATTGACTTTTGAATCAGTTTTTTTGAAAGTTCGTTCAGGCTTAATAATTGTTTTTGTATTGGAGGCAATAGGACCTGAAACCTTAGAAATACTTGCAATTTCATTTGCATCGGTAAATGCTAATTGTGCTTCCTTTTCTCTGGCGGATGCCAGTTCGGAAGCATTGCTTGCATCAAAAGCAATTTGATCGCCTTCTGATTTGTTTAACTCAGACAATTCGATTAATGCTGCTGAGCTATCGGCATCCAAACCGGGAGTTTCAGAAAGTTTTTTATTATAAAGAGCAAGGTCAAGTTTAGCTGCTGCCTGATCTCTGAGGGAATGCGATAAATTATATAGGCTATCAGCTTCTATTTGCATTTCCTGAGCATCCAAAAAAGCAATTTTAGCGATTTCTTCATTACTGATATTACTATCAAAAATTATCTCAGGAGTTTCATCTTCAATGCGTAGTTCCTGCCTTCGATTTGCTTCTTCCTCCTTCTGCAGAACATTACCGGAAGACAGATTCTTTTCAAGCGATGGATCGTATTTATCTTTCCTGTTAATTTTCACATTCGGTAATGCTGCTCTTTTCTTGTCTAAAAGTGAAAGTCCTGTTGAATCGGCATTATAAGAATCAGACCCGGAATTTTGGGAATCTTGAAAATCATTTCTGTTTAATAGTGCCGGCGGTGTTGCATAAACGATCTGATCATTTATATTTACTTTCACCAGAGACGATGAGTCAACTTTTACAGGATATGACTTGGAGAGCGTATTACTTGGAATTGATGCCTCAAGTCCCTGAGAGAAAAAATTCTGAAGAATCATTTTTTCTACCTGATCCTGTTTATCAATTTGAACAACTTGTTTTACATCATCAGAAGTTAGGCTGGCAGGTAAATTGAAATTTTCAAGGTGTGGAATATAACCTCCGCCTTCTACCAGTACCAAATAATTTTCACCTGAAGGAATTATGAGTTTATAACTACCGGTATGAGAATCGGTATGTGTTGAAGTTATAATTCCATTTCCGGAACTTGTAAGAACGGTAATTCGCGCATCCCTTCTGACTTTTTGGTCTACCGGTAAGTAAACTCCGGTTATGGTGACCATTTTATTAGAAGAATTTTCTACTTTAATCTTTCGGACAATGACTTTAGAATTATCAGATTCTTCAGTGGTAGCATAACTTGCAGTCAGACCGTCAGAAGATGGTACATAGAGAAAGTCGTCGCTTGTAGTATTTATAGGAATTCCCATATTCTCCGGAGTTGACCATGTCTTTGTAACATTATCGTATTCGCTTTTAAATATGTCGAAACCACCAATGCTGTTATGTCCTTTACTTGAGAAATACAAAGTACTTCCATTATTAGCTAAAAAAGGGAAATCTTCGTCCTTTACTGTATTAATAACAGAACTCAAATTTTCCGGAGCTGAAAAATCATTCGATGCATTTTTTCTGGCAATAAAAATGTCTTTGCCCTGAATGCTATTTTTTCCAAACCGTGATAAATAAACATAGTTTCTGTCATTTGAAACAAACATGACATGATCTGATTGCTCTTTAATATCCTTTGGGCTTAAGAGGGAAGCTGAAGCATTTACAACTTTACCAAAGGATTGGCTGAAATCGTAATTTTGATAAAAACTATACAGCGGAACTTCTTTGGAACTTGTAATAATTACATTTTTTCTTTTCTCTAAAAGCTTAGCTCCGCTTTCGCAATTTTGAATATAGGCTTCAACATCATAGTTAGAAAGATTTTTACTGCTCTCTTTACTCTTAAAAATATCGAAGCATTCCAATGCTTTTTGAAAATCATAATTAATAAGATATCCACGTCCTAAGTAATAATATACATCTGCCGGTGTCTGGGGGTCTTTAGATGCTAAATAAAGGAAAGTCGCTGCATTCGACTTTTCCTTTCCTACTAATAATAAACACACACCAAAGCGGTAAATATATTTTGTGTTATCGGGATTTACACTTAACAACTGAGAGTATTGAGGTAAAGCTTCGTTGAATTTTTGCATAGCAAAAAAATTATCAGCTTTCTTTTTCAGTTCTGCTTCCGGAAGTCGCCTATTCTCCGAAAAGGATGAATCTGAAAAGAAAAAAACTAATAAAACAAGAATATATATTGCTTTGGTTTTCACAACCTTCACGTTATCAATTTTTTACAAATATAGTAATTAAGATAAACTCTATTTCACAATGTATATCTTCTTATTAGCTTAATATCAATAAGTAAGTTTCATGAAAGACGGATAAATCTTGCAACAAAAAGTGTATCCGCAAAGGAGTCATAGCCTTCGAGATAAGTGAAATTTTCCAATTTAAGAGGCAAATTATCAGCAAAAAAAGCTGCATTTTCCTCATTTTCATTTTTAAAAACTGAACAGGTAATGTAGATTAAAGGCTTTCCGATTTTTAACGATGGCAAGATATTTTTGATGATTTTTCTTTGAAGAGGAACAAAATGGTCCATTATTAAATTTCGGGAATCACTTATTAACCATTCAGGAGATCGAGACCAGGTTCCCGAACCGGAACAAGGAACATCAGCCAGGATGCCATCAAACGTTTTTTCTTTGAAAATATTTCTATCAGAAAGGTCGGCAATCAGGGTTTCGTAATTCTTTGCTCCGGCTTTTTGCATTCTCATTGAATAATTATTTAAAATACTTTTCCTTGAATCAGTAGCGGTAATTTTAAGGGTTGGTTCATGATCAAAAAGCAATAAACTCTTTCCACCCGAACCGGCACAGGCATCCCACCACCAATCGTCCCTTTCAGGAGTTATAAAATCAATTGTTCTTTGGGAATTAATATCTTGAATTTCGAAAAATCCCTTCTTCCACGATTCTGTATTTTCCATATCTATTCCCTGATCAAAAGACAATACACAAGGATTTAATTCGGGTTTAAAAATAATGGATCTACTAATTAATTCGGAAGTAACTTCATTGATTTTTTCTTTACGAATCCTTATCCACACCTTGGGTTTGATGAGAAAAGAAAAATACCATTTTTTTTTATTTATTTTTTCAGATAATAAATCATTCAAAGGAAAAATGTCATCAAGTTTAAAAGATGCAAAACGCTTGCTAATCTGATCTATTCTTTCCTCCAATGAATTTTCATATTCTGCATCTTCGATTTCAAGATATTTCTCCAATATATATTTTTGAATAGAAGAATTCCAATTTTCCCCTAAATAACATGCCAGACTTAAACGTTTTTCAAAGCTCCATTCCTGCATAATCAAACCAATCCTGAAAAATGCAAAACATAAATCGCGGGTATTGCGCCTGTCGTTTGAACCCATTTCCTTATGAAGTCGAAAAAAATGATTCAGATATTTTGAAAAGGGCTGATCATAAGTAAAGTTTTCAACCAATAATTTTACTCTTGCAATTATTCTTTCTTCCCGCATTACTTACTAAATTTTAAAAACATTATCTTGCATCCAGAGTTTGCGCTAAGGTCGCAAAAAAAGCATTTATATTATGAATTCGATTTCAAAACTCAAAAAGTTATGCTTTTTGTTATTTCTTTTCCTGATTTTTTCATGTATGAAAAAAAAAGAAAAGTCACAAGTAATGAATCAAGACAAGGAATCTGAAACTAAACCATTGCAGGAAGCAGGACAGATTATCCGTCGAGCTACTTCAAATGGTTATTATTCATATTATATTCCTAAAAATTTTTCCAACAAATCTAAACTACCTGTACTTATTTTTCTGGATCCTCATGCTGATGGCTCATTTCCGCTTACCAGGTATAAAAATCTTGCTGAAAAATTTGGTATTATTCTTATTGGATCTGAAGAATCAAAAAACGGACTTACGTTTGACCAAATAAATGAGATTTGTGCACGTCTACAGAATGAAGCGTTCACTGTTCTTCCCGGCAACCAATCAATGATAAACCTGGCCGGTTTTTCAGGTGGAGCCAAAGCTGCTTTGATTGCCGGTAATACGGTTAAGGGATTTAATAGTATCATCTATTGCGGGGCTGCCATTACCTCCAATAACTTAGAAGCAAAGGTCCCAATACTTGGCTTTGCAGGAAGGAAGGACATGAATTATACAGAAGTTAAAAATTACAACTTTTCATTGAATGGTACTCCTATATCACATTCCATTATTGAATGGGATGGAAAGCATGAATGGCCTGATTCCAGTTCGTTTTTGCATGCTTTTTATTGGATTGCACTGAATGAAATGAAAAAAAATCCAACATTAATAAACAAAGAAACTATAGCAGAGTATGAAAGTTTTGTCAAGCATTCTATTTTTAAAAGTGATGTTTTAGCAAAAGCTATATTATTAAGGGAAGCTATTAAAATTCTAGATTCATTAGCTCCTTTAAATGAGTATAAAAAAAGTTTAAGCAATATTGAAAACGCTGCTTCCTATCAACAGGCAAAAAAGAAATTTGAAACAGCCCTTTTTTTCGAGGATAGAGAAAAACAGGAATTGGCCGCTTCATTTGACATTAGAGATCTTTCGTGGTGGACAGATAAAATTAATAAGTTAAAATCAGAAAAAACTAATTTAAGTAATGAGAGAATTCTGGGATACATTTCTTTAGCCGCCTGGTCTTATTCATCAAAGGCTGTAGAAGCAAATAATGTTGACTTTGCACAAAAAGCATTGGAAATTTATAAAATGGCCGATCCTGAAAATTCAGAGCAACCTTTTTTGAAGGCCTGTCTTTTTTCAAAGAACAATCAAGCCGATTCAGCTTTATACTATTTAAATGAAGCCGTAATGCTCGGATTAAAGGATAAAAGTAAAATTCAGAATGAAGAAAAGCTTTTTAATATTCGAGCAAGAAGAGAATTTTCGGAATTAGTAGAAAAAATAAATTAGAAAAAGAAGTAAAAAAATTGTTTAGAGTATAGATTTTAATTTATTAATAGACATTAAGATATTGTTTTCTATACGCTTTGGCATATCGGAGGTTTCCGCAGGCTTGAAAGGCATTCCCGTTAACTCCTCATAAAGTTCAATATAGCGATTAGATATTTCCAATATCCAGGTGTCATTCATTTCAGGAATTTGATCTCCCTTTCTCCCCTGAAAATTATTATCAATCAGCCATTGTCTAACAAACTCTTTTGATAATTGCTTTTGAGGAAGTCTTTTTAATTGTTTTTCCACATAGCCCTCGGCGTAAAAATATCGTGAAGAATCGGGTGTATGTATTTCATCGATCAGGGTTATTTTTCCATCCAGCATTCCAAATTCGTATTTAGTATCGACGAGAATTAACCCTTGCTTTTCTGCCAACTCCGTTCCTCTCAGGAAAAGTTTTCGGGTAATGTCTTCCATTTTTTCATAGTCAGCATTTCCAACTATGCCCTGCCCGATAATCTCTTCTTTAGAAATATCCTGATCGTGACCCTCTGCTGCTTTTGTGGTTGGAGTTATGACAGGTTCAGGAAAACGATCATTTTCTTTCAAGCCGTCCATCAACGTCACTCCGCAAATTTGTTTGCGTCCCTCTTTGTATTCGCGCCATGCATGTCCGGAAAGATAACCGCGTATAACCATTTCGACTTTGAAGGGTTGACAAATTCTCCCGATGCTAACATTAGGATCGGGAGTTTCAAGAAGCCAATTTGGAACAATATCTTCTGTTGCCTTTAACATGGTTGAAGCAACCTGATTCAATACTTGACCTTTGAAGGGAATAGCCCGAGGTAATACAACATCGAAAGCAGAAATTCTATCAGTAACGACCATAATTAAAAGTCCATCAACAGTATAGACATCCCTTACCTTTCCCTTGTAAAAATTTTGCTGGCCCGGTAAATGAAAATGGGTTTCTGAAAGCGCAGAAGGAATTGTATGATTTAAATAAGACATATGGTTAAGGACTTTAAATTCCTTTAAAAACAGTCCGGCAGTAAAATATCCGAAGAGTAAATAAAGTCCCCAAAGTTACCGATTATATGCTTCAATTATATCCTTAACGAGTCTGTGTCTTACAACATCCTGAGAATCCAGATAAATGAAATCGACACCCTTAATATTGCTCAAAATTTTAATTGCCTGAACGAGACCGGAAGGCTGATTTCTAGGAAGATCAATTTGAGTGACATCGCCGGTAACTATGAATTTGGCCGATGGTCCCATGCGGGTTAGAAACATTTTTAGCTGACTTTCTGTTGCATTCTGGGCTTCATCCAAAATAACGAAAGCATTATCCAGAGTTCTGCCCCTCATAAAAGCCAAAGGAGCAACTTCAATAACACCGCTTTCTATATAACTTTTAACCTTTTCACCCTGGATCATATCAAAAAGGGCATCGTATAAAGGCCTTAAATAAGGGTCAATCTTTTCCTTTAAGTCACCGGGTAGAAAACCCAGATTCTCACCGGCTTCAACAGCGGGACGCGTAAGAATGATTCTCTTTATTTCACGATTTTTAAGAGCCCTGACGGCCAAAGCCACAGCGGTATACGTTTTACCGGTACCGGCCGGACCAATGGCAAAGACAATATCGTTTTTCTCAGTACTCTCAACCATTTTCTTCTGGTTTACGGTACGGGCGCGAACCATAACACCGTTTTGACCGAAAACGAGCACATCGCCTGTAGGTTGTTGAGAAGAAGAATCTCGACCATTTTTATCAGCCAGAAAATGCTCAACATTGTCGGGTGTCAGACTTCCGAATTTTTGATAATGCTGAATGAGGCGGTTAATTTTCTCACTGAAAGAGTGGATGTTTTTCTCATCGCCAATTACTTTTATTTCATTACCGCGGGCGACCAGTTTCAGTTCAGGAAAATTTTTGCGGATAACTTCTAGGTTAGCGTCGTTAACACCAAAAAACTCAACGGGGTTAAAGGTGTCGATTGGAATAATTACTTCACTCAAGGCCGGTTAATTTAAGTTAAATTAAATAGGAATGACAAAAGAACATCTGGAATAAAATGCTTATACATTGATGCAAAATTCGTTTCAATACTAATTAAATCTAAGTACTTTTGGCTTTCGCTGGTTTACAAGTTATCAACACATTCAGTATACTTTCCTTCTATGGCTATTTTAACTCTAACAACGGACTGGGGGTTACGTGATCATTATCTTGCTTCTTTCAAAGGAGGAATTTTGACCATGATATCTTCTTTGCAACTTGTCGATATTTCTCATGAAGTGGAGAAGTTTAACATTATGCAGGCGGCTTTCATTCTGAGAAACTCCTATAAAAAATTTCCTCCCGGCACTATTCATTTTATTGGAGTTTCAAAAATAGACAACCATACTACAGATAAACCTTACGTTATTGTAAAAACCAATGGTCAGTATCTTGTTGGAGAAGACAGCGGAATTTTTTCGCTCATACTTGACAAAGATGACAAGCAGATAATTCGTTTATCCTTTCAAACAAATACAGACAGGCAGCAGCTACTAAACGATTTTGTTACCATAATAAATAAATTGGCTACCGGTACTGAATTAACAGATTTGGGCGAAGCGGATGGCGCGCTGGAAGACAGCTATTTTGCGACTCCAACTGTCGATCATATGGCAATAAGGGGTGCTATAATTTATATTGATTCTTTTGGTAACGCTGTTGTTAATATAGAACGAGACCTTTTTTTAAAAGAAAAAAAAGACAGGAGTTTTACCATTTTTTTTAGAAAATCAGCTTACAATGTCTCTACAATTAGTAATGCTTACGAAGAAGTTGAAGTTGGGGAAATGGTGGCATTATTTAATCAGGATGGTTTTTTAGAAATTGCATTAAATAAAGGAAGTGCTGCCCAACTGCTCGGTTTGAAAATAATGGAACCTATACGTATTGAATTTCATGATTATTCGGCTGGTTAAATTAAGCTTCAGGGAAGAAAAAATCCCTGAATTCATTGCACTTTTCAGGGAAGCGGAAGAAAATATCCGTTCTTTTCCCGGCTGTGAAGGACTTTTGTTTTATAGGGATATTAACAATTCCCATGTTTTTTTCACTTATTCATTATGGAAAACGGAGTCAGACCTCGCTTTTTACAGGGCCTCCCCCCTTTTTTTATCAATTTGGCAAATAATCAAACCTTTTTTCTCTTGCCCTGCTGAAGCCTGGAGTCTTGAGAAGTGTTAGTAAATAATAAAAAAATTTACGCTGAAATGATGATGAATAGAGGATTTTCAGCTATAATTGTTAAACTATAAAGTATAAAACTTAACTCCTACAGTAAAAAAAATCATTCGCCTTTGTTTTGTTTCAACCTACCCAAACAAAACGTATATTTACATAAGATATTAAGAACATCATTAATAAAAAAACTATTTTTATCGAATTGAGAATCCCTACATGTTAAATAACCTATAATAATCATGATAAAAACTATGTACAAATTAATCTATGAAATGCTAAGTAAGAAAGTATTACTTCTCTTACTGATTGTATGTTCTTTCAGTGTTAGAGAAAGCTTAGCTTCTCACGCTGCAGGATCAGATCTTACGTATCAAGCGCTGGGAAACAACCAATATCTGGTTACATTCACATTTTATCGTGACTGTTTTGGAATTGATCCTCCATTTTCTCAAACGCTAAACGTTTCATCAGCCACCTGTAATGTAACATTGCCGGCATTTACTATGGATACCGTTCCTGATGCTTTTCCGGGAATAGGTGTTGAAATTACCACGAACTGTTCTACAGTTGTTTCAACTTGTGACGGTGGAAGTGCAACAGGTATTCAGCAATGTACTTATAGTACAATTGTAACCTTACCTGCTAATTGTGCAGATTGGCAATTCAGTACGTCCGTTAGTGCAAGAAATCAAGCAGTAACAACTTTTGATAATCCAAGTTCGGATAATCTTTATTGCGAAGCATACTTAAATAATACAGCGGGAGATAATAGTTCACCGGTATTTACAAACGTTCCAATTGCATTTGAATGTATTGGTCAGCCAAATAATTTTAATCAAGGTGCAATTGATGCCGATGGAGATTCATTGGTTTACAGTTTCATTGCTCCAAGAACCGATCCAAACACTCCTTTAACTTATTCGTCGGGGTATTCTGTAACAAACCCATTTATTTCTAATCCTCCGGTTAGTATTAATGATGTTACCGGAGATATTTTCATGCAGCCTACACAACCGGATATTACCATTATGGCAATTCAGGTTCAGGAATACAGAAACGGTGTTTTAATTGGAACTGTAATGCGTGATATGCAATTATATGCTGTACAGTGTGCGAATATTTTACCTGATTTAGGTGGAATTGATACTACAAGTAATTTCTCAACTACTTCATGCGTTGGCGGACAACTTTGTTTCAATGTACTTTCAAATGATCCTGACCCTAACCAGATTTTAACAATGTCTTGGAATCAGGGCGTACCGGGAGCAACCTTTACTGTATCCGGCTCTCCTCATCCAACAGGTCAATTCTGCTGGACTCCAACTCAGGCAGATGCTCGTCCACAGCCCTATACTTTTACAGTTAATGTACGTGATGATGCTTGTCCGGCAAACGGATCAGTAACAAAATCGTATAGTATTACTGTTTCAAATATGAGCCTTTCACTTACTTCAACACCATCTGTTTCTTGCAGTAACTCTCATAATGGTTCAGCAATGGCAACTACTACGGGTAATCCTCCTTTAACGTATACATGGACATTACCCACTAGTCCATTTATAATAACCGGTACTTCTTCAATTAATCACCTTGATCCGGGTAACTATTCTCTTAATGTTACAGATGGTAATAATTGCGTTGGTGTTTCCAATTTCTCAATTCTTGCTCCCCCACCATTAGTGGTGAATGTAACAGGTGTTAATTCCGGTTGCGGTGGTGGCGGCGGATCCGGTAGTGCAACTGCAAACGTAACCGGTGGAACTCCGGGTACAAATGGTTATTCTTATCTATGGAATACTTCACCTACACAAACTACTCAGACTGCAACAAACCTTGCAACAAATACCTATCTGGTTCAGGTAAAGGATGCCAATAATTGTCAAACAACAGGGTCTGTTAATATTGTTGCTGTAGTGCCTGTAACGTTTGCAATATCTTCAACTCCGGCAAATTGTGTTGCTAATAATGGTACTGTTACAGTAACCCATCAGGGTGGCACAGGTCCATTCTCTTATGTTTGGACTCCTGATATCCCTCAAAATACAACAACATCTGCACTTACTAATCTTATTACCGGTCAATATTCAGTTGTTGTAACAGACATTGGTGGTGGGTGTTCTGATTCACTTTCTACTCTTGTTAATAATACTGCAGGAATTTCAGCTTCAATTGTTTCTCAAAGCGATGCAACATGTGAAACAGGAGAAAATGGTGTTGCTACAGTTATGGCAACAGGCGGACAATTACCATATACTTACTTATGGCCTAATGGAGTTGTTACTCCTACTGACAGTACACTTGCTCCGGGAACTCATTTGGTAAAAGTTACTGATTACAATGGTTGTAATGCTTATGCTAGTGTAACTATTGGTTTTGTTAATGCTTCACCTGCACTTGATTTTGGTCCTGATTCAGTAGCTTGTACTAGCGGTGGACCAGTAACACTTGATGCAGGACCGGGAATGGTATCTTACCTATGGAGTGATAATACTGCACTTCAAACTTTAATCGTTAACCCTCCCGGTGGAACATATAGCTGCCTTATTACAGATTCTAATGGTTGCGAGAGATCGGATGCAATAGATGTTACATTCAGCAATTGTTTAATACATAACGGTAGTTTCCGTTCTACAAACGGTGGTAAATTGAATATCTATCCAAATCCTGCCAACAATGAACTTAATGTTCAGATATACAGTATCCGTGATACAGAAGTTAAGGTTACCCTTAACGATATCTTAGGAAATACGGTTTATACAAAAACAGAAACGGCTGAATACAGCTATTCAAAGAAAATTGATATTCATTCTCTTTCCCAGGGAGTTTATCTTTTGAAAGTTGAATATAATGGCGAGATAACTACGTCCAGAATTGTAAAACAATAAGCCCAAACATAGTTTTTAGTCATGGAAACGCAAGCCACAAGCTTGCGTTTTTTTTTATTCCTTTATTTTTCCTGCAAACATTTCTTCTCAATTGACTGCTTATAAGTTTCACAGGGAAATTTTAGATAACAAGCATTTTTTTTACTTTTACAGCCTTAAACGATTTATGTGTTTGCACTTTTTAAAAAAGAAATAAGCAGTTTTTTCAGTACGCTTTCAGGTTTCGTTGTTGTATTGGTTTTTCTGATTGGAACCGGACTAATCCTCTGGATTTTCCCGGGGTCTGAAATTAATATCATCGAAAACGGTTATGCAAGTATGGATGGATTTTTTGTAATTGCACCGTGGCTCTTTCTATTCCTGATCCCTGCGGTAACCATGCGTATGTTTGCAGAAGAACAAAAAACCGGAACTATTGAATTACTGCTTTCCAAACCACTTTCCGATTTGCAAATAGTTGGCGCTAAATATATGGCAGCTGTTACCCTGGTATTTTGTGCTATAATACCAACGCTGATGTATTTCTTTAGCATTTATTATTTGGCTAGTCCTGTTGGAAATGTCGATACTGCCGGCATTATAGGCTCCTATATAGGCTTACTTTTTCTTTGCAGCGGATTTACTTCCATAGGAATCTTTAGTTCTGCTTTGTCTTCAAACCAGGTGATGTCCTTTATAATTGCGGTAATTGTTTCATTCTTCTTTTATTCAGGATTTGAATTTATTGGTTCTTTTGTCAGTTCGGCTAAACTAAGTAACATACTTTCTTCAATTGGAATAAGCAATCATTATGATTCCCTAAGCCGGGGTGTAATTGACACGCGAGATATAATTTATCTTGCTTCACTAACACTTTTATTTTTATATCTCTCACGCTTTATACTTGAAAAACGGAAATGGTAAGGTTATGAAAAGCGGAAATATAAAAAAACAAAATATTACCAGGCTCTTCCTCCTATTAGGTATTCTGATTGTTCTGAACATTCTAAGCGGTTATTTATTTACCAGGTTTGATTTGACACAGGAAAAACGCTATTCACTTTCTCCGTCTTCTAAAGACTTGGCCGCTAATTTGAAAGACATTGTGTTTTTTAAATTCTATCTCGATGGAGATTTGCCTCCGGGATTTGCACGGCTGAAGAATTCTACACGGGAGATACTGGATGAATTCAGAGTATATTCAGGCGACAATATTGGCTATGATTTTATCGATCCTGCTGCCGATAAGGATGAAAAATCCAGAATGGATTTGTATAAAGAACTGGCAAAAAAAGGATTGTTTCCTACCAATTTAGAACAGAAACAAAAATCAGGAGAATCGCAAAAAATTATTTTCCCCGGAGCTATTGTTACTTATAGGAGCCGGGAGTATCCTCTGCAGATTCTAAAGAGCCGCATGGGAAGTTCACCGGAAGAAATGCTGAATATCTCCGTTGAAAATCTTGAATACGAAATAAGCAGTGCGCTTAGAAAAATTACTCAGGAAAAAGGAGCAGCGGTGGGATTTTTAAAAGGACAAGGAGAAATTTCAAATACAAAGACCAGTGATGCGGCATTGGCATTATCTGAATTTTATAAGATTGATACAATTACCATTAATGGAAAACTTAATGCACTTAAAGATTTTTCCGCTTTAATTATTGCAGGACCGTCGCAGCCTTTCGATGAAAAAGATAAATTCATTCTCGATCAATATATAATGCATGGCGGAAAAATTTTATGGTTCCTTGATGCTATGGAAATGAATATGGACAGTCTAACTGCATCCAGCACAAATATTGCTTTGCCCAGAGAGTTGAATCTGGAGGATATGCTTTTTAAATACGGTGTTCGTATAAATTCGGATTTGCTGTTGGATTTGCAGGCTGCACCAATTCCAATCGTAACTGGCTATGTAGGAAACCAGCCAAAGCAGCAGCTATTCCCCTGGTTGTATTTTCCATTGCTGCAAACCGATAATCCGAATCCAATTGTACACAACCTGAATAGCATCAAATGTGAATTCGCAAGTTCTCTTGATACAATAGAAGCTGAAGGTGTAAGTAAAACGATACTTCTTGCAACCAGTAAATTCAGCAGACTACAGATGTCGCCTGCACGGGTAAGTCTGAATATGTTAAGAGATGAACCGGATCCAAAACTTTTTAATAAACACGACATACCGGTAGCTGTTTTGCTTGAAGGTATATTTTCTTCCAACTATACGAATAGGATTCCTGATCAACTTGCTTCCTCAAAAGAAATTGATTTTAAGAATAAGAGTCTGCCAACAGCAATGATTGTAGCAGGCGACGGTGATATAATTGCTAATTATGTCAGTAAAAAGGGCGTACCTTATCCGCTGGGTTATGACAGGTTTACAGGACAAAATTATGGCAATAGAAATTTTATTCTTAATTGCATTGACTATCTCTGTGGTAACAAAGAAATTCTCAGTCTGCGTGCTAAAGAAATAAGACTGCGCTTGTTGAATCCTGCCAAAACAGAAAATAGTTCATTCATTCAATGGGCCAATATTTTATTTCCTGCTTTTCTGGTGATTGTATTTGGTTTAATTTTTAATTACATCAAGAAAAAAAGATTTGAACGATAATGAAGAAAAATAAAAGTTTATTTATCATTCTTATTTTACTGAGCGCTTTGGCTTTCTTTTTCATTTTCAATAAAAACAATTCAACATTAAAAAAAGAGTTAAGTGACTTTGCTGTTAAAGACACAGCTTCCATTTCAAAAATATTTCTGGCCGATAGAAACAGTCATACCATTAAACTGGAGAGAAAAGAAAGCAAATGGCTATTAAATGGAAAATATGAGCCAAGGCCGGATTTTCTGAATCTTTTTCTTGAAACTGTCTATAAAGTTGAGGTAAAAGCACGGGTAGCTAAAGCAGCCTACAATAATGTTATAAAGGCACTTGCTGCAACGGGAGTAAAATGTGAAATTTATTTAAAGGACGAAAAAGATCCTTATAAAGTTTATTATGTTGGAGGACAAACAGAAAATTCAGAAGGCACATTTATGATCCTTGAAAATTCTTCCACACCTTTTATTACTGAGATAAATAGCTTCTTGGGTTACCTGACACCACGATACAGCGTCGACGAGGATGCCTGGAGAAGTACACTGCTTTTTAATTCCCATCCTAAAGAGATAAAAACACTCACATTAACCTATACCAATTATCCTGAAAAATCTTTTACTATTCGTTCAAAAAATAATACATATACAATTGAACATCAATCGGCTAACAAAGAAATGGAAGCGAATTCTGTATCGATTGAAAATTACCTGAGGCTATACGAAAATGTTTATTTTGAATCATGGGTTCGAAAAATGTCTCCTCTTCAGGTAGATTCAATGATTAAAAGCAAACCAGCAATTACGATCGGCCTAACAACCCAAGAAGGATTGACAAAAGAAGTAAGCATCTATCCAATGCCTGTTAATGAGCGTTCGCTTACAAAAGAGGATTCTTTGGGAAATCCTCTCAAATATGATTTAGATAGAATGTATGGCTTTATTAAGCCTGAAAAGGAACTTGTAACGATACAGCATTATACTTTTGACAAGTTACTAAGGCAAATAAGCGACTTCGAACAGGGCAATCAAAAACAGGCAATAAAACCATAAAAGTTTTAAACTTTTTGTTGATAATTGGTAATGCTATTTTAAGGTTTCACTTTGTAAATCAGCTTGAAAAATGTAGGTTTGTATGCATAGCTTTGGCTTTAAGTATTTAACATAAAATACTGACAATGAAAGACTAAATCCATTATCCATTTTTAAATCAATATTCCATGAAATTTATAGTTTCCAGCGGTTTACTACAGAAGCACTTACAGCAAATCAGCGGTGTTTTAAATTCAAGCAATACGCTTCCCATACTTGATAACTTCCTCTTTGTACTTGATAAAGGAAAACTTACTATTTCCGCTTCCGATACTGAATCTATTGTTACCTCTACCCTTCCCATCAATGAAACAAAAAACGATGGTAAGATTGCCATACCTGCAAAGATTCTTTTGGAAACACTTAAAACCTTTTCAGAACAACCCTTAACGTTTATCATTGACGATAAAAATTTCGGAATAGAAATTGTTTCTGATTATGGTAAATACAAACTCACCGGATTTGATGGTGAAGAATATCCCAAGATTCCTGTTTTAGATAAATCAAAATCATTTACCATAAATGCTTCTGCGCTTCAGGATGCAATTAACAAATCAATATTTGCTGCAGGTAACGATGAACTTCGTCCTGTTATGTCGGGTGTATTTTTTCAATTAGGAAAAGAAGGTATAACGTTTGTTGCAACGGATGCCCACAAAATGGTTCGTTACCGCAGAAGCGACCTGAAGGCAGCTAATGAAGGTGCATTTATTGTTCCTAAAAAACCGCTCAATCTTCTGAAAAATATTTTAACAGATGAAAATGAAAATGTTAAAATAAGCTACAATGAGAACAATGCATTTTTTGAGCTGGGCAACATTACGGTAATGTGCCGATTGATCGATGGCCGCTATCCGAATTACGAAGCCGTAATACCGGTTGACAATCCCAACAAACTTACCATTTCCCGTTCTGCTCTTCTTAATTCAGTACGGCGGGTATCCATTTTTTCAAATAAAACCACGCATCAGGTTCGCTTAAAAATTACAGGCAGCGAATTACAAATAAGTGCAGAAGATGTAGATTTTGCCAATGAAGCAAATGAGCGACTAAGTTGTCAGTTCGACGGTGAAGACATGGAAATAGGTTTCAATGCAAGATTTCTTAGTGAAATGTTAAGCAACCTCGACAGTGAAAATGTATCCGTTGAAATGTCTGCTCCCAATCGTGCAGGAATCTTAGTCCCTTCTGAAAACGGTAAAGGAAAAGAAGACATATTGATGTTGGTAATGCCTGTGATGTTAAATAACTAAATTGATTTCAAAACTGATTTGCTGCCGGATAATTTTTCTGCCAGTTCTGAAAGATTAATATTGTTGAAGGTTCCGGAGCTCATCAACAGGAAAATTGATTTGGAAGCGTTCATCGATAATAAATAACTCTCCAATTGTATTGAATCAGTATAAACCCTGATACGAGAATTTTTAAATGCTTCACAAACTTTTTCCTCCGACAAGGGTTCAAGTTTTTTATGTTCGAGGGTATGGGGATTAAAAAATACTATTGGAACATCAGCTTCATCCATAGTACCTGCGTATTGATTTAAAAAATCCTTATTCAAACTGCTGAAAGTGTGCAATTCCATACAAGCAATTAGTTGATGCAATGGATACTGCTTCCGTACTGCCTGAACGGTAGCTTTTAATTTTGAAGGAGAATGAGCAAAGTCCCTGTAGACAGCTGTTGAATTATTTTTAGCAAGCAATTCTAATCTACGTGATGCACCGCGGAAGCTGCCGATTTCTCTATAAAATAATTCTTTCTTTACCCCTATTCGTTCACAAACTAAGCGTGCACCTTCCAGATTCATAAGGTTATGATTTCCAAAAACAGAGACAGGAATTTCACCCTGATCAGTTAAAAGTATCGTTTCGCCGTTTTCAATTCTGTGAGGAATAATATTGTAAGGGATTTTTAAACCCTTTGTACCTGAATCCAAAGCCAAAGAGTTTAGCTCAGGATCATCGGAACAATAAATAAGCGTTCCATTCTCAGGTATACCATCGGCAAAAATTCTAAACTGTTCCTTATAAATATCAAAAGTTGGGAAAACATTTATATGATCCCAGGCAATACCACTGATTAATCCAATATCGGCATGATACAGATGGAATTTAGGACGTCTATCAATCGGTGATGAAAGATATTCATCGCCTTCCAGAATTATTAATGGAGCATTGCTCAGTCGAACCATGGTGTCAAATCCATCGAGCTTTGCGCCAACCATATAATCAAAATCATATTTTAATTTTTGAAGCACATGAAGAATCATAGCTGTAATAGTTGTTTTACCATGACTCCCACCTATAACTACACGCAATTTATTTTTTGAATGTTCGTAAAGAAATTCAGGAAAAGAAAAAATAGGAATGCCAAGTTCTTTTGCATGTAAAAGTTCAGGATTATCAATGCGTGCATGCATTCCTAAAACGATACCATCAAGGCTTTTTACAATTTTATCAGGAAACCATCCTTCCATTTCAGGAAGTAAACCGGCTTGTTTGAGTCTGGTGCGGGATGGCTCCAGTATTTCATCGTCTGAGCCGGAAATTATATATCCATTTTGGTGAAGTGCCAGGGCAAGGTTATGCATGGCTGCGCCGCCAATAGCAATAAAATGAAGATGTTTCTTCATATTGGTCGAATTGATTGAACCGAAGATAAATAATCAAATTATAATGCCTGCTAAACATTTCTTGTTTTTTCACATCATTACTAACATACAATTTGCTTATTTTGCAACACATTTCCACTGATTATGAAACTATACACAATTGAAACAGGTTTTTTCAAACTGGACGGAGGCGCAATGTTTGGAGTTGTGCCTAAATCCATTTGGAATAAACTAAATCCGGCCGATGAAAATAATATGTGCAATTGGGCCATGCGCTGTCTGCTTGTGCAGGAAGGTAACCGACTTATTTTAATTGATAATGGACTTGGCGATAAACAAGATGAAAAATTTTTCTCTTATTATTATCTGAATGGGCCTGATTCACTATCATCTTCCTTACGAAAACATGGCTTTACGGAAGATGATATTACTGATGTTTTTTTAACACACCTTCATTTCGATCATTGTGGGGGAAGTGTGAAATGGAATTCCAAAAAAGATGGCTATGAAATAGCCTTTAAAAATGCAACATACTGGAGTACAGAAAAGCACTGGGCTGCAGCAACTAAGCCAAATGCCCGAGAAAAAGCTAGTTTTTTAAAAGAGAACATTTTACCTATTCAGGAAAGTGGTCATTTAAAATTTATCAAAGAGGGAGAAAAGCTAATGAATGGCTTCGATGTAAAATTTGTTTACGGGCATACTGAAGCGATGATGCTTCCTGTTTTAAACTACAACGATCAAGAGATAATATATTGTGCTGATCTTATACCATCCTCAGCGCATGTTCCGGTAGCTTATGTTATGGCATACGACATGCAGCCATTTATTACTTTGGGTGAAAAAACTACCCTTCTCAAAGAAGCAATTTCTAAAAAATCAATTCTCTTTTTTGAACACGATCCTGTTACTGAATGCTGTTCGCTTGAAGAGACAGAAAGAGGGATACGCGTAAAAGAAAAATTTCCACTTTCTTCATTGTAAATCGATCCATTTTGCACCTTGAAAAAGGTTGTATGTGTTTCCCCCCCTGAAAGAATTAAAAGGATCAGAATTTTTTCTGCTATCGGTAAAAATAATTCTCGGGGCAATTATTTTTTTTGTCCATGATTTACCTGATAAAGCTTTGCATATGTAAAGCATATCTGATTTTAAAGTATCGTTTTTATTTATTTCTTTATCAGAATCTGAAAGAATGTGAATTACATAGTTTCCAAGAACTAACCGGTTCCCAATCATTCCAATTTTTCCATCGTTATAGGTTTTTATGGAATCATTTAAAATTACAAGCCTTCTTTGGTTTATAGGAATCCCATTTGAATTGCAATAATTGTCAGAATAATTAATTGCTTTAGCAGAATCGTTAGGAGTAAATATCAACCATGAATCAAAACCATTTATACGTTGACCGCAAAAGCCGGACGTGCCTGAAAAAAGAATTAATCCATTTCTTTGAATCCGGGAATAATTACTTAATATAGAGGATAACACAATTATATTTAGTAAAGCCAATCCTACATAAAATAATAGTACTGATTTATTTTCAATCCAAAGAACTATTACAATCAAAAATAAGTACAGCATAAATAAATCAAAAAAAGAAATTGAAATGCCATTCCAGACAGCGTAAGGCAATTGTTCAATAAATAAAGCAGATTCATTTAACCAATGAATAAGCATTTGAATAATCTTTCCCGCAAATATGGAAATATTGTAAAATGGATCAAGAAATAATAGGGCAATGCCGGCAAAAATGCAAATAGTGGAAATGGGAATTATAATAAGGTTTGCTAAAATAAAATAATTTGGAAACTGATGGAAATAATAAATACTTATTGCAAAGGTCGCAGCCTGGGCAGCAATTGAAACGGCAATAAGGCTCCAGATTTTATCAGCAAGCCAGTTTTCAAAGATGAATGTTTTATAAATGCCATTGTAAAGAAATGCTATACCCCATACTGCCGTAAAGGACAGCTGAAGTCCGGTATTAAAAAGCAAAAGCGGATCGAATAAAATGAATATACTGAATGCGGATAATGCCAGTGAATTATAGATACTTGACGAACGATTTAAAGATCGTCCAATGAGGATAAATGAAAACATCATTGCCGACCGAATGACAGATGGAGAGAAACCGGTAAGCAATGCATAAAACCATAGGGATGTGATAAGTATAAATAATCTGAACGATCGCAATGTTCCATTCTTTTCCATAAAAAAAAGCAATCCGGAAAGTGCAGAAAATATTATTCCCACATGCATACCGGAAACCGATAAGACATGCAATGTTCCCGTTGCAGAAAAAGCATGAACTGTTTTCTGATCGATTTCATCATCGTACCCTAAAACAAGAGCCGACAAAACAGCGTACTCCTGTCCGCTAAGACCTGCTCTTTGATAAATTCGTAAAAAACGATTTCTTATATTCTCTGCAATTTGTTTAATGGAAAAACTTTCTTCATTTGACAACGCTTTCCAATCCGAGGCTTGAACAAAAAACTGAATGTAGATTCGTTGGATAGAAGCATATCGTTTAAAATCGAATTGGCCGGGATTTAATGGCTTTGAAATTGAATCCGGTATTCCGGAGAAAATTATTTCATCAGCGGTGTGCAAACTCAGTGCTGCTGAATCGGCAGGCAGGTAAATATAACTTTCACCCGTTGTTGCTTTCCAAATAGTACCGGAGTAAATAGCAACAATTTCAGATAAAATTCTGCATTTATTATTCTTTATGGTTGTAACATTCTTTACGGCAGCCTTATAAAGAACCGGTGAATTGGAATTCATAAAGTAATCTTCAGAGACTCTCCTATCCTTAACTGCCGTTAAAGTAAATCCAAGTGAGAAAAAAACAATATTTATAATAAATCCCCGAAAAAACCGAAGCTTATAAAGCATGCTTCTAAGAAAAGGTAAAAAGAATAGAACCAAAAATCCTATAGGAAGGAAAGCCGGAATAATGAATGAAGACGATCCCATGAAAAAGGCATAAATAATTCCGAAGCAAAAGGCAGGAAGTATGCGCAGAAAAGGCATACCATTAAAAACATTCATTGCGTAAAATTAAACGCTTATGAAAAAGAATAATGTCAGGAGTTCACTTTCCTTAAAAGAGTATCCATCATAAAATAAAAAAAATGGAAAAATGCTTAAAAAAATTATTTTAACTCTTTATTTTAAGGTCGTCAATAATTAATCCTGCTGTTCTGGCGGCTGCTCCACCAATGCTTAACTTTTCCCTGAGTTCTGCATAATCGCTAAGCATACGTTTTCTGGCATCTCCAGTTAGAATTCTCTTTAATTCAAGCTCCAGATGATTAGCAGTCAGATTATCTTGAATTAACTCTTTAACAACCTCACGGTTTAAAATTAGGTTAACAAGGGAAATGAATTTAATTTTTACCAATGATCTCGCTATATAATAACTAATACGGCCGCCTTTATAACAAACGACTTCAGGAATATTCAACAGTGCGGTTTCAAGAGTTGCTGTACCGGATGTAACCAGAGCAACATGCGAATGGTGCAACAATTCATGTGTAACACCGGTAAGTAATTTAATATTTTTATCCTTGATGAAATTATTGTAAAGTGAATCATCTTGAGAAGGAGCTCCTGCAATAACAAACCTGTAATCCGGAAACTTATTTACTATGGCCAGCATTAAAGGAAGCATTGTTTTTATTTCCTGCTTTCTACTTCCCGGAAGCAGAGATATAATGGGAAAGTCAGACAGAGAATTCTTCTTAAGAAATAAATTACGATCAGAAAACGTTTCACTTTTTCTGCGTATTACATCGGTTAATGGGTGGCCGACATATTCAACATCATAATCGTATTTTTTATAAAATTCCTTTTCAAAAGGAAGAATCACAAAAAGTTTTTTTACACTCTCTCTGATTTTTTTAACACGCGATGATTTCCATGCCCAAACCTGTGGGGAAATATAATAATAGACAGGGAAACCATGCTTCTTGGCGAATTCAGCAATCCTTAAATTAAAACCCGGGTAATCAACAAGAATAATTGCATCGGGCTTATACTCTAAGATGTCCTTTTTACAAAAATCTATGTTTCTTAAAATTGTCCGGAGGTTTAACAATACCTCCGTAAAACCCATAAATGCTAAATCCTTGTAATGTTTTACGATAGCGGCCCCTTCTGCTTTTAACAAATCACCTCCCCAGGCCCTTGCTTGAATAGCAGGATGTTTACGTTTTAATTCTCTTAAAAGGTCGGCGGCATGCAAATCTCCGGAAGCTTCGCCGGCAATAATATATAGCTTCATCAATTGAGTTTTAGAATTAAAATTAAAAATGCAAAAAGAAATGTCGCTCCAATAACACCGCGGGCAGAATGATCTTTGTTTTTGCCGAGAAAAATAAAAAATATTGGAAGGTTTATTATAACTGAAAGACTGATGACATGGGTAAGAACATTTCGTCTTGAATAACTCATAAATATTTCTATCAAACTATCATCCGGGAAACTAAGCAAACAAAAAATAATGAATGCAGCCGGTGGAGCCAAACATCCAACAATAAAACCTGTTAAAAGATTATTGGATTTATTATTCATCATTTACTAAGTTTGAAAAGAAAATAAAAGTATCCCAGTGAGTTTAGAACTGTAACAAATAAAAATCCTTTAGCAGTTTTTTCTTTATCCAGATTTATCATGAGGAGCCTGAATAAAATAACGTTAACCGCCATAACTAAAAGTTGAACCGTTGGAGGCTTAAGCATGTAGGGATTGCCGTAATAATTGATTACAGCAAAACGAATTGCATTCAGTATAAAGTAAAATATAACCAATGATACTAATCCGGCAATAATGCCCATTAAAAAAGAATCCTTAATCCATCTTTCCAAATTCATAATTCATTTCGTTGAGGAATGGAATGGCATGATGGGCGGTGAAATCAAATTGTACAGGTACTAAAGAAACAAATCCATTAGCAAGAGCCCATTCATCGGTATCTTCACCTCTATCGTGGTTAATAAACTTTCCGGTAAGCCAGTAATATTTTCTTTTATTAGGGTCAAGTCTTTCATCAAATTCTTCCACCCACTTTGCATTTGCCTGACGGCAAACCTTAACACCTTTGAGTGAAGTAAGCGGAAGATTGGGGATATTTACATTTAGCAATGTACCTGTAGGTAACCCTGCCCGCAATACATTTCCTGCAACAATGGAAGCATAATGTTTTGCTGCAGTAAAATCAGCATCAAGCGAATAATTAGATAGAGAAAATCCAATGGAAGGAATTCCCTCAATAGCACCTTCCATAGCGGCCGACATGGTTCCGGAATAAATTACATTAATAGATGAATTACTTCCATGATTAATGCCTGAGACACAAAGATCAGGTTTCCTGTGAAGAATTTTATCAATAGCAATCTTAACACAATCAACAGGAGTTCCGCTGCACTGATACCATTTTTGTTCACCCATTACGTCAATATGGTCCAGACGCAAAGGACTGTTAATTGTTATGGCATGTCCCATACCCGATTGTGGACTGTCAGGTGCTACAACATAGATTTCACCCAGATGTTTTACAGCTTCAACAAGTGCATGAAGACCGGGAGCCGTTACACCATCGTCGTTTGTAACGAGAATTATTTTTTTATTTTCAGACATGAAGAATACCCTTATTTGACCGCGAAGGTAATAAAAATAGGTGGTCGAAAAAGGGCTTCACTTCTGCAGAGAAACTGTTATTCTAAAAGGACTTATCACTATAGCAAAAAAATAAACCACTCCATAATTAGAGTGGTTTATTGCAAATATAATCGTACTAAATTTAAGAAACTTCTATTTCCATAAAGAAGTGTACTAAAACTCACGTTTTGTATACCGTACTTATTCTTTTAAAGTAGTTTTAGCAATTTTCAATTCCTGATCAAATAGCAATTGCGTCATGCTGTTTTCATTCTTAAAATAAAAAACACCACCCCAGGTATAAACGATTTTTTGGTAGTTAAAAGCATTACCTTCCTTTTTTACAACAGTTCTGTATATGACCCTGTTGTTCTCCGTTACGGTTTCTTCTGTTACGCCTTCTCTATAATCTGAATCTCTAATTTTAGGGATTGCAGCAACAGGTTTAGGAGGCGGTGTTGCAGCCTTTTCTTCAGTCTTATTACTTTTGCCAAGCATTTGCTTTTGAGCTTCAATTTCAGCCAAGACCTTAGCCTTCTTCTGTGCTTCTTTTTTTTCTAATTCAATGCGTTGAATGGCTAATATTGAATCCTGTTTTGCTTTTTCTTCAGCTTGTTGTCTGCGGCTTTCTAATTCCAACTTTTCTTTCTCTGCAACATAAGCGAGTGAGATAGAATCCTTAATAGCTTTCTCTTTCAAAGCAGCAAGTCGTTTATTTTCTTCAGCTTCTTTTACCTTTTGGGCTTCTTCTTCCTTTTTTAAAGCAATGGAATCGTTTTGTCTTTTAATTTTTTCTTTGGCCTCTGCCTCTGCCTGAAGTTTGGCTGCTTCATTAGATCGTAGAGTGCTATCTGCAATAATCCTTTGACGTTCCTTTAATGCAATTGATGCTGCGTTTACTGAATCAAGTCTTTGCTTTTCTTTAATTCGTGCTTCTGCTTCAAGTCGTGATTTTTCTTCCAATTTAGCCTGAGCAATAGAATCATTAACGAATTTCTCTCTTGCTTTTTGAAGAGATAATTGTTTTTGTTTTTCATCTTCTGCTTGCTTTGCTGCCAGAGCTGCTTTCGAAATGGAATCCTGTCGTGTTTTCTCGACTTCCTTTAGCCGGGCTTCTTCTTTTTGCTTTAGTTTCTGTTCGTCAATTTTTACCTGGGCCAATGAATCTGAAACTACTTTTTCCCTTGCCTTTTGGAGCGCTAAAAGTTTCTGAGCTTCAAGTTCTGATTTTTTAGCTTCTGCCAGTGCTTTAGACAATGAATCTTGTCTGGCTTTTTCAAGTTCTTTGAGGCGAGCTTGTTCTTGCAGCTTTTGACGTTCTTCATCAACTTTAACCTGAGCAATAGAATCAGCAACAAATTTCTCTCTTGCTTTTTGTAAAGCTTGTTGCTTTTGCAATTCCAATTCAGCTTTTTTGGCATCAGCCTGAACCCTTGCAAGGGAATCCTGTCTGGTTTTTTCCTGTTCTTTTTGTCTGGCTAGCTCCAGTTGTTTCTGCTTTTGTTCTTCAATCTTAGCCTGAGCAATTGAGTCAGCAACAAGTTTTTCTCTGGCTTTCATAGCAGCATTTACTCCTGCAATGGAATCGAGACGTTGTTTTTCCAGAGCTTTTAGATCTGCTTCTTTCTTATTTTTAGCAGCAATTTCTTCTTTTACACGATTGATAGAATCGAGTCTGTTTTTTTCCGATAATGCTCTGGCCATTGAATCCTGACTAGTCTTTTCTTTGGCAAGTCGAAGCGCTTCAAGTCTACTTGCTTCTTTTTCAGCTTTGCTAATAGAATCCTGTTTGTTTTTTTCAGCAATTTCAGCGGCTACTTTAGCTTTAGATTCAGCAAGATTAATGCTATCCTGGCGGGCTTTTTCTTTAGCAGCCAATGCTTCGGCAGCCTTAGCAGATGCAAAAGCACGATCGAGTGAATCTTTTTTTGCTTTTTCCTTCTCTGCTTTTTCTATTTGTAATTTAGCATTACGTTCTTTCACTCTTACAAGAGAATCATTCCATATCTTATTCAATGAGTCGAGGCGCGATTGTTCCAATTTTTTATTTAGTTCATAGGCCGATTTTTTTACTAAATCCTGCTCTGACTGAATTTTTTTGGTATAGCTTTCATCGTGCATAAAATTCTCATAGGTGGGATTGTATGCAATTCGGGCTACAGGCTTTGTCATTACATCATTGGAAGAGGCACCGGCAACGTCACTAATCAGAAAAACATCGAATGGATATTGGTAAATTATATCAGCCTGATCAGGAGGAAGCTTTGTATTGAATTCAACCAACTTTGTAACAAGACCGTCTTTTGTAAATTTAATAGTATAGTTTTTCTGGAGAATCAGATTAAAGGTAAAAGAACCATTATCTTTTGAAACAACCGTTTGAGTGGGCACTCCCTCACCCTGAATGATAATATTGACACCGCCAACGGGGTTTTTATCATTCTTTATTTTTCCATCGATTTCAACCCTTCCGGTGACCTGGGCAATAAGGTCTATGGAAAACAGTGAAAAAAAGCAATAAAATAGCAGTGGTAAATACTTTCCCCGGAAATGATTCATGGAAGTTAAAACGGAATTTATTATTTTATATTCTTACAAAGGTAAGCCAACAGTTTCACAATAAGAAGTTTTGGTTAAATAATTGATTAGAAAAAAACATTTTTATTAAAAATCTATTATGATTGAAAAATCATATTAGCCATTTCTCCTGCCTTAAAATAATAATCCTGATTTAAACCGAGCGGTTCCGTTCCTCCAAAATAACTCACGATATTTTCTGTAGCGAGATTACCCACTAAATGGTCATCAGCCATAGGGCAGCCACCTATGCCTTTAAAAGCTGCATCAAAACGCCTGCATCCGCTTTTTACTGCAGCATCAACTTTTTCAAACCATGAAGCAGGGTTGCTATGCAGATGAGCTCCAAAATCTATATTCTTAAAAGAAGGAATGAGGTTTGAAAAAAGATGGTTAATATTCTCAGGGTTGCTAACACCAATTGTATCGGCAATAGAAATGGTTTTTATGCCCAGGGTGTGTAATCGATTGACCCAGTGAATGACAATATCGGAATTCCATTTTTCATGATATGGATTACCAAAACCCATGGAAATGTATATGAGAAGTTCCTTTTTATTGGCAATGCATAACGATTGAATTTCCTCTACTCTTTCAAGAGATTCTGCTATAGTAGAATTTGTATTTCTTTTCTGAAATTCCTCTGAAATTGAAAATGGAAAACCTAAATACGAAATATGTTCAAAAGCAACAGCTTCTTTTGCTCCTCTTACATTGGCAATGATTGCTAACAATTTGGTTTTTGTTTCAGAGAGGTCCAATTTCTCCAAAACCTGCCTGGTATCGCGCAATTGAGGAATAGCCTTTTCAGATACAAACGAGCCGAAATCAAGCACATCAAAACCAACCTTTAACAAGGTATTGAGATAAGAAGTCTTTTTTTCAACAGGAATATATTCTGACCAGCCTTGCATAGCATCACGGGGACATTCTATTAAGCAAATATTCTTATTATTTGGGAGCATTTGAGTTTGTTATTAGTATGTCAATAGCCTCTACAACTATTTCCTTTTCAAGCAAGAGAATACATTTTTTTCATTTTTTTACTAAAAAAGGATACAAAACTAAGATTTTTAACACTTTAAATGTTTAAAAAAAAATAAGATCTGCATATTTGAATTGCCAATTTCGGAAAAAAAACTAATTTTGCATCCTCATTTAAAAACCCAATGCCCAATCATGGCTGAAAGCACGCAGGATCAGGAATTTATAGTAACGGAAGCGCTAGGTAAAACAGAGCACTTTATCGTTCAAAACAAAAAAAGTTTAACAATTATTTTCGGAGCCCTTCTTTTGGCAGTCGGAGGTTACTTTTTTTACCAAATGGTTTATGTTTCAGGTAAAGAAAAGGAAGCTCAGTCTTTACTTTTTCATGCCGAATCGTATTTAAACTCTGATTCATTGAAATTAGCCATTAATGGTGATGGTAATAATCCCGGATTAGAAGAAATTGCTGACCAGTATGGTGTAAGTCCATCAGGAAATCTTGCCCGTTACTATTTAGGTATGGCATACCTTAAATTAAAGGATTACGACAAAGCTATTGAAGCCTTGAGAAGCTTTGATGCAAAAGATCAGGTTACCGGTGCTTTGGTATACGGTGCTTTAGGTGATGCTTACAGTGAAAAGAAAGAGATGGATGAAGCAATTTCTTATTATGAAAAAGCCGTTTCAGAAAACCCCAATAATTTCACTACTCCAATTATGATGATGAAACTCGCTATTGCTTATGAAACTAAAAGCGATTACAATGGAGCAAAAGAAGTTTATTCCAGATTAAAAAAGGAATATCCAACTTCCAGCGAAGGTGTTCAGGCTGATAAATTTATTGCTCGCGCTGAAGGAATGCTTTCTAAGTAAAAGCAAACCATTTCTGATATTGTTTATGCACTCCGGAAAAATAAATCCGGCGATTCGGAGTTTTTTTTCTATTCTTATTTTACTGAATGTCTTCCTCTTATAAAAATCTTTCTGCTTTTGACGGTAATTCATTACCGGATGCTTCCGGCATGCGCTTTGGAATCGTAGTTTCTGAATGGAACACAGAAATAACAGAGGCACTCTTTAATGGAGCAAAAGATGTTCTGAAAAAGTCAGGATGCAAAAATGAAAACATTTTCAGACTCAATGTTCCGGGTAGTTTTGAATTACCTCTGGGTGCTAAATGGCTTCTTGAAGGACAGTCGCCGGATGCTGTAATTTGCATTGGATGCGTCATTCAGGGTGAAACCAGGCATTTTGATTTTATTTGTCAGGCCGTTTCGGAGGCAATAATGCAATTGGGACTTGAATATAACACTCCCGTTATTTTTGGCGTTCTTACTCCTCAGAACATGCAGCAGGCTTTAGACCGCGCGGGAGGCAAACATGGAAATAAAGGTGTGGAAGCGGCTGTTACTGCTATTAAAATGGTGCAGCTAAAGCGTAGAAATACGAATTAGATTTGGAATAAATTTTATTCTTTATGAATATACACCGGGCGGGTTATGACAGAATTCCCGGCTTTCAGGGAAAAGAAATAATTTCCGGAAGCTAAATTATAAGGTGATAAATCAAAAACGCCTGACTTCTCCCCTATTGTTTGAAAATCTTCATTCTTAGTAAATATAGTGCGACCAACTGCAGTCATAAGTTCATACGATACATTAGATTTTTTATTCAGGTTATAGCGCGCAAAGAGAAAGTCGGTAGCAGGATTTGGAAAAAGCACCAGGTCGCCGGATAACGTTTCTAATTCATTAATTGCAGTTAAACGTATGGAATCCTGGTAAAGAATTTGAGTAATTGCATTGTTTGCACTCGTATTAATTTGAAGTAAAGGAAGTCCGAATCCTGCGCCAAGCCATTTAAATTCCTTTGTTGTGATTAATGGTCCATTAAAGCCAAAACTAGGGTTATCCAAATGAATACTATCACGTTCAGTTATGATGGACATTATGCGTAAAACATTGAATGTTCCAAAAGGAGTTTGTAGAGTCCCCCATCCATCAACAACGTTATGTCTTGTTTTCTTAGCTTTAAAATAGACTCCAAGTGTAGAAGCAAGGTCGATAGAATATTCATAAGCACTAGAATCTTCATCATTGAATTTCAATGGGAATTTATATAAAATATCAGCAGGAGAATAAGCAATTGGCAGTGGAATACTGTTTACCGTTGCACCAAATCCTGTTTGAGTAAAACTATTGTTGGTATTATTATAAAAATTATAGACATCACTTAATCCCGGCAAACCAAGTCCTAGTTGAGCATTTGCCCCCTTTGTCGCCTGGTCGGATGGATAAAGGAATGAGAAATAAACACTAAAAGCGACGTTTGTTGAAGCAACACTAAAAATCGTATCAATCCTTTGGTTGGTTCTACCAAGCTGGGAATAGTCCCATGTATAATTAGCACCGGTAGCGACAGGGTCAATTCCCGGGAAAGAACTACCTATACTAAGTACAAAAGTATCACCGGCATTCGTCAGGTCTTGAGTCCTAATCGTATCTTGTGCAAAGGATGAAAATGCAGGATAGAAAAGTAAAAAAATAAGTATGATTTTTCTCATGGCTTTATAGTTGATTTTTTATAAAAATAGTTGATTTACTTTAATAAAGCAAATGCCATTATGGGCAAATTAATTGAAGAAAAAATTAGTCAATCACCCAACTATTCAAACGATAGCCTACTCTCTAATACTTTGGAAAGGCATAAAAAACAAACTAAATGTCAAAGTTGATAAATATCAATCTTTTGTAATAACGAAAAGGAATACGCTTATAAAAAGATACTAATTTTATAGCTGTTTTTTCATTCATCCCAAAAACAGATTATTTTTGGTTCTTTGAATAAAATCTGAAACTATTCAATCACTATACAAACTAATAAGAAACAATAAACATGATTAAGAAACTAATTTTTACAATTATTCCATTGGCTGCACTAGTAATACTGAGCAGCAGCACTATGAGCGATAATGGCAAAGCAGGTCGCACGGGTGCTCCCGGTGAGCAAAACTGTACCAATGGCTGCCATAACTCTTATACAATTAATTCGGGTACGGGTTCAATTAGTATATCATGTATGGGAATGCCTACAAATCAATACACACCCGGACAAACCTATAATATGAGCGTAACAGTTAGCCAGTCCGGTATTGGTTTGTTTGGCGTAGGAGTTGAAGCTGTAGTTGTAAGTGATACTAATACAGCAGGATCGTTTCAGATTACTGATTTCGCATCTACACAACTCAAATATACTACTCTTGCAAATAAAGCACGAGTTAATGTAGTACATACCTTAAATGGAGGAGCTTCTTCGAATTCAAAAGTTTTCAATTTTAACTGGACAGCTCCACCGCAAGGAACAGGCGATGTAAAATTCTATTTTGAGGGTGTTGCAGCAAATGCTAACACTTCTAGTACTGGAGATTGGGTTTACACCGGTATGCAATTATTTACTGAAAGCGGATGCGCTGCTCCGGCACAACCTTCTGCAATAACAGGTAATTTAAATAACTGTGATGGTTCAAGTGCTCAATATTCTGTTCCTCCTGTTAGTGGAGCAACTACTTATATCTGGACATTGCCTACAGGATGGACTACAGCAGGATCTACAACTGAATCTATTTGGGTAAGTGCAATAGGAACATCAGGAGATATAAGTGTAGTCGCAGTTAATTCTTGTGGCAACAGCACACCCACATCTTATTTTGTTAACGTTAATCCACTTCCAAACGCAACTATTTCTTATTCAAACGATACACTGTTTTCATTTTATGGCCCCGGTAATCAATGTCAATGGTATTTAAATGGCAATCCAATAAATGGAGCCACAGGAAATTTTTATGTTCCGGTTGCTAATGGAAATTACTCAGTACGTGTGCTGGATCCGATAACTACTTGTACAGGAATTTCTGCTGATTACGCTGTTCTCAATGTTGGAATTAACTCAATTGCATCAAAAAATCAATTACAGGTTTATCCAAATCCGGCTAACAACAAAATTGAAATACAGATTCCTGAAAACTTAAAGAATGCTTCACTGACAATATATAATGTTAGCGGACAATCAGTCCTTAGAACAGAAGTGAACGAACTTAAAAATTCAATTAATATTTCAGATCTTTCCGAAGGAGTTTATACACTTGTTGCTCAAAAAGGTAATGATAAAACTATAAACAGAATATTAGTTTCCAGAAACTAAAAAAGCTTTATAATGAACTTTTAAAACCGGTCAAGTGCCGGTTTTTTTTTAATCTTATGAGAAAAATCATTTTCAACTAAATTTGTCTAGGTTACCTTTAATTGAAATTCAATATGATTTAAGTATGCCCTTTTCTATGCTCTGTTTGATTTCAAAATCCTTTCATAAAACAAAGGGAATACTTTCTGTCATAAATAATAAAAATATCCAAACTATGACTCTAACTTAATCGATAAAACTAATCTCCAATATCATGTTTAAAAAACTACTAATTATTCTAATACCATTAGCATCCTTAGTATTACTAACAAGCAGTCAATTAAAAATTAATGGAATTGCCGGAAAAACAGGATCACCGGGAGAAACTAATTGCCAGGACTGTCACAGTGACTTTGCTTTAAATTCAGGCGGTGGTTCAATTACGATACAGAGTCCCGGGACACCCGGGTTTCAATATACCCCCAATCAGCTTTATACCATAACAGTAACTGTTGCAAAATCCGGTTTGGGATTATTTGGTGTTGGTGTTGAAGCATTGAATTCATCAAATACGAATGCAGGAACCTTTACGAATACTAATTCTTCAACTCATTTATTGACGGCAGGAAATGGAAGAGTCAATGTGGTTCATTCAACAAACGGCGGACTTTCTTCAAATTCTATGGCATTTACTTTTAACTGGACTGCACCGGCTGCAGGAACGGGAAATGTAACTTTTTATATGTCAGGAATTGCAGCAAACAATGACAATAACGAATCCGGTGATTATGCTTATGCCACTACTCAGGTTTTCACGGAAGCAGCATGTACTAATGCTCCGGGCCAACCCGTATCCATTTCAGGGACTACTTCTGTTTGTACAGGTTCTACTAATACGTATTCTGTTGCCGCTGTTACGGGGGCTACATCGTATGTCTGGACATTGCCATCGGGCTGGACAGGAACTTCAACAACAAATTCAATTAGTGCAACATCAAGTTCTACAAGTGGAAACATTACAGTTACAGCAAACAATGCATGCGGTGCTTCAACTCCTCAAACCCTTGCAGTAACCGTAAATTCAGCACCCAATACACCGGGAACAATTACAGGAAATACATCACCTTGTTCAGGTATTTCCAATACCTACAGCATTGTTGCAGTAAATGGTGCAACAGCTTACACATGGACTTTACCCAATGGCTGGACAGGAACATCAACAACAAATTCCATAAATGCTACCTCCAGTTCAACAAGCGGAAATATTACTGTAGCAGCAAACAATAGCTGCGGATCATCTACTCCACAAAGTTTAGCAATTACGGCAAATTCAGCTCCATTAACTCCGGGTGCCATTAGTGGCAATGCAACAGTATGTTCAGGCGTATCTAATACCTATAATGTTGCAGCAGTAAGCGGTGCTACATCGTATACATGGACACTTCCAGCGGGATGGACAGGAAGTTCAACTACAAACTCTATCAGTGCAATGACAACTACAACGAGTGGAAATATAACTGTAAAAGCAAACAACACCTGTGGCTCTTCTTCTGTACAAACGTTAGCGGTAACAGCGAATTCCATTCCTGCAATGCCCGGTGCAATAAGCGGAAATACAACCATATGTTCCGGAAGTTCAAATACCTATAGTGTAGCCGCAGTAAACGGCGCAACCGGTTATACATGGACACTGCCATCGGGTTGGACGGGATCTTCAACTTCCAATACTATGACTGTAACTGCCGGTTCTTTGGGAGGAAATGTAACTATCACAGCAAACAATGCATGCGGATCCTCACAGGCGCAAACCCTGCCATTAACCATTGGCGCAGGTTCGGCACCGCTTCAACCCGGAGCTATTAGCGGAATTGCAACAATCTGTTCCGGAACATCAAATACCTATAGTGTCGCATCCGTAAGCGGTGCAACCGGATATACATGGACATTACCAACGGGATGGACAGGAACATCAACTACTAATTCAATTACAGCACTTTCCGGTTCAACGAGCGGCAATGTTACAGTTACAGCTAATAATACCTGCGGCTCATCGCCTGTGCAAACATTTGCTGTCACTGTTAATTCCGTACCTGCTACACCAGGCACAATAAGTGGAAGTACCTCCGTTTGCAACGGTAGTTCAAACAACTACAGTGTTTCTCCTGTAAACGGAGCATCATCGTATACGTGGACATTCCCTTCCGGATGGACAGGCAGCTCAACTACAAATTCAATTACACTAACAGCAGGAGCAACCGGCGGGAATATTACTGTTAAGGCAAATGATTCTTGTGGTTCATCTTCACCCAGAACACTGGCAGTTACAATTTCAGGAGGAACAGTACTCCCACAACCGGGCATTATAAGCGGGAACGTTTCTATTTGTTCCAACAGCTCGAATACATACAGTGTTTTACCTGTTACCGGAGCCACATCCTATACATGGTCACTTCCGCATGGATGGACAGGTACATCGACGACCAACTCCATTTCAACAACTGCTGATACGACAGGCGGCATCATTACTGTTTGGGCAAATAACAGTTGTGGTCCGTCTGCTCAACAAACAATCACTGTAACAATAAATCATACACCTTCCATGCCTAATGCAATTTTGGGGAATGATACAATTTGTTCAGGAAGTATAAACACCTTTTATGTTGATTCCGTAAGTGGAGCTTCAACATATACATGGTCATTCCCATCGGCCTGGTCAGGAACTTCAACTACTGATTCAATAATTTTAACCGCAGATTCTTCAAGCGGTAATATAACCGTAACAGCAAGTAACAATTGTGGTACATCACCGGCACAAGCATTGGCTGTAGTGATTAAAAAAGCACCCGGTGCTCCTACTTCTATACTGGGCGATACAACAGTTTGTTCCGGAAGTGCTTCTTCATACAAGACCGGCATTGTTGCGGGCGCTACATCCTATTCCTGGACATTACCCGGCGGATGGGTTGGATCATCTTCAACAGATTCCATTTTAATAAACTCTATTGGAGTATCCGGAAATATCAGTGTAATGGCTGTTAATTCATGCGGAAGCAGTTCTGCCGCATCGTTACACGTTGCTGTTACACCATCACCTTCACCGGTAGTTACGTTTGTCAACGACACACTTTTTTCGTCGAGTCCAACGAACAATCAATGGAACAATAATAATAATCCTATAGCGGGAGCGACTGATGAATTTTTTGTTCCCTTGTCAAATGGAATATACTCTGTTACAGTTACAGATTCAGCAACAAATTGTTCCGGTACATCATCCGATTATATTGTAAATACAGTAGGGATAAATAATATTTCCGGGAAATATGCAGTGATAATCTATCCCAATCCTGCACAGGAAAGATTAATCATTCAAATTCCTGATTTACTAATTAACGCTGAAGTTAGTTTGTATAATGTCTATGGACAAGTGGTTTTAAAAACCATATTAACTCAATTGGAAAACTCAATTGATATTAGCAAACTGGCAGAGGGTTCATATTCTCTTTCTTCAAGAAAAGGAAATAATGTAACATACAGTCGTCTTATAATACTCAAGAATTAAGCTGAAAACAATACGTATTTGTCCTTTGAATTTTTTTCAGGACAAATTCGTATTATCTTTTCAAAAGGCTATCCATTCGATTTATTACAGCTTTCGTCACACAGGTAAGCGGCAGTCTGACAAATTCAGAACAAACATTTAAGGAAGCTAAAAGACCTTTTATTCCCGAAGGATTGCCATCTACATAAATGGCATGTGTAATGTCGTGCAACTTGTAATGAAGCTTTCTGGCTTTATCAAAACTTCCTGCTAAACAAAGTCTGACCATTTCAGAAAAATCTTTTGGAAGAGCATTGGCAATTACAGAAATAACACCATCACCGCCGCAAGCAATTATTGGCAAAGTAAGCATGTCGTCTCCACTAATAACTAAGAAATCTTTTGGTTTATTCTTAATAATTTTCATTGCTTTTTCCATATTGCCGGAAGCTTCTTTTATACCAATGATATTAGTAACTTCATGTGCAAGTTGAAGTGTAGTATCAGCGTCAATATTACTTCCTGTTCGTGAAGGAACATTGTAAATGATAACAGGAACAGGACATTCATTGGCAATCATTTTATAGTGCTGAAATATTCCACGTTGAGAAGGCCTGTTGTAGTAAGGCGAAACAGAAAGCAAAGCATCAATACCATTAAAATCCTGTTCTTCGATTAAAGTAAGAATTTCCTGAGTATTATTCCCTCCCAATCCAAGAACAATTGGCACACGTTTATCAACTATTTCAATAACAAAATCTGTAATGGCTCTTCTCTCATTGAGTGTCAGCGTGGCTGATTCACCCGTGGTACCAAGAGGAACAAGATATTCAACTTTTCCATCAATGCATCTATTAATGAGTTTTTGGAATGATTTAAAATCAATGCTGGTGTCCTTATGAAAAGGAGTTACTAATGCAACGCCTGTTCCTTTGAGTTTATTAAGATTCATGGTTTATGAATTTTCTTTAAAAAATGTTCAATTTCTTCAATAGCTGTTTTTAGAGAAGTACCTGCCTCAAGTTTTACCATCATATCCAGCGATTCAGAATTGCTTGGACTAAAACAGCCAACTTTAAATTTAGCTTTTGAACACGCTGCAATATAACGGAGCGGAAAACTCTTTCCAATACTTAGATTAATGAGTATATCAAATTTCGCATTAATAAAATTATGAACGATTGGATCGGAAGGAATCATGTGAAAACTGAGATCCTTTCGCGAAAAGAAATCGAGACCAAATTGAGCAAACTGACTTGATTCCGGTTTTTTTCTATCGATAAAACCCATAGCAAGTACATCCTTCTTCAAACTACTTCTAAGAGTCTTTACGTAATTTTTAATTGTCTCACTGTCGCGCACATCGGTAGCATCGTAAAGAAGTCCGATTTTCGCAGCATCATTAAAACTAACTATCTCCGGCTCACGATGAAACTTCTTCATTTCTTTGATAAACCGATACTGACCCAACCGGGTGCGTATGCCTTTGCTTAGTTGCATTTATTCTCCAATCATTTTTAAGAATTCACTTTCAGTCATAATGGGGATTTTCAGTTTTTCTGCTTTCTCCAGTTTTGAAGGACCTGCTTCATCGCCGGCCAGAAGAAAACTTGTTTTTGAGGAAACTCCGCTTTGATTTTTACCGCCGTGTTGTTCAATCAGTGTTTTGATTTCTTCACGGCTCAAATTACTGAAAGTCCCGGAAACAACAAACGATTTTCCCTCCAGAAGCGCGCTTAATTTAACCGGAATCGAATCTTCGTTAATTTTCATAGATAAACCGGCATCTTTTAGAGCATTAACAAATCGTCTGTTCTCTGCAATATTGAAAAAATCAATTATACTATTAGCAATCTTGTCCCCTATTTCATCGGCCTGCATTAACTCTTCCAAGCTTGCATTTTCTATGGACTCCATGCTTTTAAAATGCATTGCAAGTTTTTTAGCAACTGTTTCACCGACATACCGAATTCCAATAGCATATAAAACCCTCTCAAAAGGAACATTTTTTGATTCTTCAATTCCCGCTAAAATTTTGGTGACGGATTTATCCTGTAAACTTATTTTTTTTGTTTTACCGGAGTCATCTGCAGGAATTATTTTTTCCAACCCAATCATGTCTTTATATTTCAAGGAATATAAATCAGAAGCATCTTTAATTAAACCATTATCAAATAGCATTTCGATCTTTCCTTCTCCTAAACTGTCAATATTCATTGCTTTTCTGCTGATAAAATGCTCAATCCTGCCTTTGATTTGAGGAGGACAACCGGTAATGTTCGGGCAATAATGCTGGGCTTCGCCATCCTTTCTTTCCAGGTGCGTTTTACATTCCGGACATTTTGTAATATAGTGAACAGGAGTTGCCGATGATGGACGTTTCTTTAAATCCACAGCAGTAACCTTTGGTATAACTTCGCCGCCTTTTTCAACGAATACCCAATCGCCTATTCGAAGATCCAATTTTTCAATTTGATCAGCATTGTGCAGAGTTGCTCTCTTAACCGTTGTTCCTGCCAGTTGAACCGGTTTTAGATCGGCAACAGGAGTAATAGCACCGGTACGACCCACCTGATAGAAAATATCTTTTAGTTCAGTTGAAATACTTTCCGGTTTAAATTTATATGCAATAGCCCAACGAGGCGACTTGGCAGTAAACCCAAGGTCGGCCTGCTGTGCAATGGAATTTATTTTAATTACCACGCCGTCTGTATCGTAGGGCAGTTTAAATCGCTGCTTGTCCCACTGAGAAAGAAACTTCATTACTTCTTCAATATTCTTGCAAACGGTAGTGTGCTCACTGATTTTAAAACCCCATTCTTTTGCAGCATGCATGGCGTCTATATGCGTATCAAATCGGAATTTATCCATGTAAAGTGCGTAGAGAAAACAATCAAGTTTTCTGCCGGCAACTACTTTGGAATCCTGCATTTTTATAGTTCCGCTTGCAGCATTACGGGGATTTTTAAGAAGTTTACCGGCAATTTCTTCATCTGAAAATCCATCTTCCGACAATTGATTTTCGATTTGTTGATTGATCATTTCAAAAGAAGAACGGGGCATAAATATTTCACCCCGTATTTCGAATTCGTCAGGAAAATCTTTTCCTCGTAAACTTAATGGTATACTTTTTATAGTTCTGACATTGGCAGTAACATTATCACCTTGCACACCATCGCCCCGGGTAACAGCTCGCACCAATTCTCCGTTCTCATACGTTAATCCAATAGCGACGCCATCAAATTTTAACTCGCATACATATTCATATTTTCCATCAATAATCTTCTGAATGCGTTCATCAAAATCGATAAGATCTTGTTCAGAATAAGTATTAGCAAGGGAAAGCATTGGATATTTATGCCGAACAGATTCAAACTCTTTGGTAACTTCTCCCCCAATTCTTTGGGAAGGAGAATTTGGCAATAGCAGGGTAGGAAATTTATTCTCAAGAGAAATTAATTCCTCCAGCATTTTATCAAATTCAAAATCGCTGATTTTGGGATCCGATAAAACATAATAGCGGTAATTATGCTCTTCGATTTCCCTACTTAAAATTTCAATCCTATTCTTTGCTTCAGCCGCCGTCATATTTATTAAGCATTATCATGATTTTATCGCACGAAACATACGAAACTTTTCCTGTAAATCCTTCCTCCTGTCAATTCTGTTAAAGCCTGTTTCCGTGAGTAAATTATTGATTTCCTCACTCATTGACTCGTTAATTTCAAAATACAATTTCCCGCCGCTGACAAGGTTTGTATAAGCCCAGGAAGCAATTTTTCTATAAAAAATCAATGGGTCATTATCGGGAACAAATAAAGCAAGAGCAGGTTCGAAGTCTGTTACTTTTCGCTCCATTAAGGCTTTCTCACTTGAAAGAACATAAGGCGGATTACTTACAATGATATCAGGATTTGCTTTAATAGTCATATTCAAAGCATCCATCTCCAGGAATTGTAGAGGCAGATTTTCCATTTCACTGTTTGCTTTAGCAACTGCAAGGGCAGCTGAAGAAATATCTGTTGCCACGATGTTGCATTGTGGAAATTTCTTTTTTAAAGACAAGGCAATGCAGCCGCTGCCTGTACAAATATCGTAAATGGAAAAATCCTTTCTTGTCATTACTTCAAGGTCACGAATAATCCAATGAACCAACTCTTCCGTTTCCCTTCGTGGAATTAAAACATTTTCATTAACAATCAATTTCATGTCATAAAACCATGAATAACCAAGAATGTATTGAATCGGCTTGCCTGAATCAAGCTGATTAAGAATTTCCTGAAATTGATTTTCAATTTTTTTTTCAATAGGCTTCTCTTTGTTCAAACTAATATCGATTCTTTTGTAATTCAATATATGTTCAAAAACTAATATTGTAACTTGTTCTGCTTCATTAACATCGTAGCTTTTTAAAAGCTTCGTTTTAAAGTTCTCGAACACTTCAGCTGTGGTACTCATCTTCTTATTTTAAAGAATTCCTTATATTTCGCAAAAAGGTAAAATGTAAATTTATAAAATTAATGCTGGCAAAAGACATACTTCAAATAACAGAGAATACAATTAAAGAATTCGGAAATCTGGAGGAATGGCAACTAAATAAAAAACCGGTAAACAATGGCTGGAGTATAGGTCAATGCCTGCATCATCTAATCGTTTCCAATAGTAAATACATTCCTATTTTAAAAAAAGTTGCTTCCGGAAAATATACTATGACATTTTGGGAAAAATACAATCCCTTAGTCCGTTATACAGGAGAAAAAATGATAAAAACCCTGGGACCTGAAATAATTAAAAAGTATAAATCACCTTTACTCTTTGTTCCATCAGAAAAACATTTTAGCCTGCGCCTGATTGAAGATTTTAAGGAACAACAGAATCAACTTCATGAATTATTTATTGAATTGGAAAAGGAAAAATATTCTTTGATGAGAATTACATCTCCTGTTGCAGGGCTAATCACTCTTTCTGTCCACGATGCAATTAAACTCATTGTAGCACACGAAAGACGGCATTTAAAACAGGCAATCAAAATAAAATTTATTTCTTTTGGAATTCCGAACGTTTAAAAACAAATAACTGTTTTCAGTTTTTATTTGAATTCTATTTATCATAGCTATTAGTTTTTTGAAATTCAAAGAAATGCCATATACCCACACATTAGGGTTAAAAAACAGTTAATCATTGTTAAAGATTGGTTAAAATAGTATGCTAAATGTTAATGCTTCGTATTTTTACACGCAATGAATAAGAGGAGCATCCGTTCAATAGTCTTTTTAATGAGTCTAGCACTATTGGGCATCATTAGTCTCCAGATATATTGGATTTTACGAGACATCCGTCTGAAAGAGCAACAATTTGATCAGTCAGTGAGTCAGGTTATGAATTCTATTGTCGACAGGATTGAAACTAATGAGGCTTTTAGCATGCTGCAGGATCGGGTATTTAATTTTGACCCCTCGAAGATTACACAATTAATGATAAGGGATACAGCCAGCAGCAATCCTGTAATAATTACCGATACCACCATAGAGATTCCCAATCATGCCATAAAGCCGCCACCGGTAATTGATGACTTGGACAATGCTGACATTAATATTGAATTTCATCGGCCGGGCAGCAACCAAACATTTCTTCGTGTGCAGCGTCGAAACTATGTAAAGAGAGACTCCATTTCATCGCATACTGTGCATAGCTCCCGAGTAACGCGAATTTTCGGAGATTCTGCTGAAGTAATTATAAGACAAAACGAAGAAAAGATTAAGGCCCGCCTGGAAAAATTAAATGAAGTAATGGAAAAGGTAGCAGTAGAGTTTGCCGGACCTGAAAACGATATTCATAGCAGGCTTGATTCAAGCAGACTCGATTCAATTATTGCCAATGAGTTAAAAAACAGAGGCATCAATCTGCAGGCCGATTATGGAGTTTTAAATGGGCGCACACATACTTTCCTGTTCTCAAAAAGTTCTGTTCCGGCAAGTGAATTAATGAAATCACGTTATAAAACCTTGCTATTCCCCAATGACTTGATTTCAAAACCGGATTTTCTAATTCTTAATTTCCCGGGAAGTAAAAAGTATGTATTGGCTTCAATTTGGGTTATGCTTCTTAGTTCAACCTTATTTACGCTTATTATTATTCTTGTTTTCACTTATACTATATTGGTAATATTCCGACAAAAGAAAGTATCGGATATTAAGACTGACTTCATTAATAATATGACACATGAATTTAAAACTCCCATTGCTACAATTTCCCTTGCCCTGGATTCAATTAAAGATCCGCGGGTAAAGTCCGACCAGGAAAAGTTCGATTATTTTACCCGGATAATCAGAGAAGAAAATAAAAGAATGAATGCGCAAGTTGAAAATGTTTTACAAATGGCGCAGTTAGAAAAAGGAGAACTAAATTTAAAGCTGGAAGAAGTAAATATTCATTCAATAATTTACAATGCCGTTGAATTTATTGCATTACAAGTTGAAAAAAAGGGTGGGCATATTACCAATCAATTAAATGCCACAAATCCAATTATTAAAGGAGATTCCGTACATCTTTCAAATGTTATTTTTAATCTGCTCGATAATGCAAATAAATATGCTACACTTCAGCCTGAAATAATTGTTCAATCATACAATTTTAAATCGGGAATTATCGTTAAAGTAAGCGATAATGGCATAGGAATGACCAAAGAAACACAGAAGAAGATTTTTGATAAGTTTTACAGGGTTGGAACAGGAAACCTTCACGATATTAAAGGATTTGGTTTAGGATTAAGTTATGTAAAAGCTATCGTTGAAAATCACCATGGCTGGATAAAAGTTGAGAGTATACCGGGCAATGGCAGTACCTTTGAAATTTTCTTACCGTTTGATACCAAGTAAAAATAATTAATATGAATAAAAAAACTAAAATTCTACTTGTTGAAGATGACCCTAATTTCGGTTCCGTTCTAAAAAATTATCTCGAGTTAAACGATTACGAAGTTAAACTATGTCCTGATGGATTTGCCGGTTACGACCAGTTTGTTTCAGGTAAATATGATATATGTATCCTCGATGTTATGATGCCCAGAAAAGACGGCTTTACACTTGCCAAAGAGATCCGTGAAAAGGATGAGCATGTGCCGCTGATTTTTCTTACCGCTAAAACATTAAAGGAAGATATGCTTTCCGGATTTAGTCTGGGAGCAGATGATTACATTACCAAACCTTTTGATTCAGAAGTTTTGCTGATGAAACTCAAAGCAATTCTAAAAAGAAGCTCCGATAAAACTTTAGACCCAACCAAAAAAGACTTTACTATTGGAAAGTATGAATTTAAGTACGACCATAGAACCATAGCCCTGGATGGTATTTCACAAAAGCTTTCTCCAAAGGAAGCTGACCTTTTAAGGATGTTATGTGTTTATAAAAATGAGCTTCTCCCCCGTCAGAAAGCGCTCAAAGAAATTTGGGGTGATGACAATTATTTCAATGCCAGAAGTATGGATGTTTTTATAACGAAACTTCGGAAATATTTAAAAGATGATTCATCCCTGGATATTATAAACATTCACGGAAAAGGATTTCGTTTGATTGATAATGCATAAAAAATCCCCGTTCACTTATTGAACGGGGATTCGTTTTAATCAGAGAATGAAATTAATTACTGCTTTTCAATTACAATTTTTTTGACAATTACGTTGTCTCCTTTTTGAATTTTCAGATAATATAAACCGTTTGCTACGTTCGGAAGCTCGAATGTAGTGGCATACCCAGAAACTCGGCAATTTATCGGGTTGCAGGTTTCTCTTCCGGTCATATCCAACAAACTAACATTTATATTACCTGATTCAAAACCTGTATTTAGCACAACCTTATCGCTTGCAGGATTAGGGTAAATAGAAAGGAATTGTTTGGAAAGTTCTTCGTTAATACTTGATTGAAAATCCAACGTCAAGTTAGTGGAATAGAAATCGCCATAATCGCCTGAATTAAACAATGGCGTTGAATTGTTCCCCATATTTATTCTGAAGTACCCTGTACCATTGTAACAGCAAGTTCCATTTCCATAAGAATCATAAACGGTTACATTAAAACAACCATTTGGCAAGGTAACAGTGTCGGTATAAATGGTCGATGCGGCTGCAAAAATACTTCTCTGAAATAAAAGAGTACCCTGATCATCTCTAACCTTCCAGGATGATTGAGATGGGCTATTATCAGTTTTTAGTTTAAGCACAATGTAATTAGTGTTATAAATATTAGTAGCGCTAAAATTAACATGCATGGTATCATCGTATGCGAATTCATCAAGTGAACCATTGGGCTGATCGATATATATATCAAAGCTGTGATTGCCTGATCCAAAAGAAATTGCCGGAAGCTGAACGGAAACGGTATCCATAAAAGAAAGGTTGCCTGTCCATTGATACGATCCGGAAGTGTTTCCATCAACACCATAATGAATGGTTAATTGATGCAAAGTATCTACACCATAGTTTTTTATCACAATCATTGGACTGTAAGCATCACAAACAGGATTCATACGGTTATATTCAAAAGCACCATTGGGTCTGCGTATTTCATATAGAGTAGCATTTTTAGAGTAATGAATACTGTCATAAAAAATAGCTTGTGACTGAATGTAATACTCCGGTGGATAATAACCTGAAGGTCCGCCTGTATTCGTATAATTTGCCATGTTATAGTCGACAACCAAAGAATCATTAGCACCTACTAAAGGAGTTGCATCATAATCATGTGGTGTTACATATGAACCGGGGCACCAGTTTGCTCTTTTATAAAACCAGGTGCTTGTATAGCCCGGAGCACCTTGGGGATAAAGAGGATTTCTTCCGCAATCACTTCTCCACAAATTCTGATTCTTATTTACATTGTTTATTTTTATGGTGTGGTTAACATTATAAAACTCAGCTACATTCTGATTTGGATTTCCGCCAAAACCATGTCCTGTTGTAATAAGTCTTATTTTTTCATAAACCGACTGTGAATCTACAATAAGTGTTATGGGCTGAAGGTGGCTGTCAATCGGATTGCTTGTATTTCCATAAAGGAAGGTTCCATTCCATAAATTGGTAATCTTATAGGGATGTCGTGGAGAAATTCCTTCAATAAAATAAAAGTCAGTGGTTACTACCCAGCCATTGCTATAACCGCAAGCAACAGACTCGAGGTTGACACTGTCGTGCAGTAACATTTCATAATCAGAAACATCATACCATAAAACAACTCCCTGACCATAAGGAGTAATTGCACGGGCAATTTCATATTTATTAATTACCTCAAAAGAATTATATACTGAATCCCGCGTAAGATAAATTACAGAATCAGGTGTGACAAACATAGAATCAGTAGCCACACCATTTGGATTAAATAAATACTGATTGTAATACGAAGGCCATACATTCAATGTATCGGTAGCAACAGTAGGATTTAGGGAGTCTTTGTATAAAATTATTTGCAAAGGATTCAAAGGGGTAGAATCAATTTGCATGGTTGCCACATTGTAAGAATAATGATAGGACGTATCCTGCATGAATTGAATAGAATCAGGTGAATTACCATTAATTTTATAGGATGGCACAAGAGTCAATGTAGAATCCATTAAACCGGTATGTTGTTTAACTTTTAAAGTTGCAATTCTGTCGTAAATATCGCAGCCAAAACCTGGACAGCTTAATTCATATCTGAGCATTATTTTATAAAAATTCATGGAATCAGGTGGAAAGAGATACGTAGAATCACCTACATTGCAATTCTGATGCAGCAAATGATTGAACCCTTTAACGATAGTTGTGTCTCCCGTATTTGCATATGGCTTTAAAGGAGAAAGTAAGCATAAAGAAATAATAGAAATCTTTATTGCAATTCTGTGTAATTTTTGATTCATCTTTATAAATTTGTGTGCTCCAAATTTATAAATAATTGATTAACTTATGGCTTTTTATCTGGGACTTTTTGTTTTTATAATTTCTGTAGTAGTTGGATTAATCGTTTTAATTGCCGGAAAAGGCCTTAAAAATGAAAAATTTCTTCTGTTGGTCACCATTCATTTTCTTTTCCTTTTAGCCGCATTGGCATTCTTTGTCATTAAAAAAAACGAGTCAAGTCAGGTTAATTTCTTTTTTATGTTTTTCATTTGCTCGGGGTTAATATTAAGTGGATTAGCCTGGAGAAGTTCTGTATCTAGGTATTTCAGGTATTACTTTTCTATCTACATGTTAACAATTCCATTGTTCCTTATATCTCCTTCCCTTCTAATGAACTTTCTATTGACGGCTTCTTTTACGGGAACAAATGAACCCTTAGTGCATCTGGAGGGCAGATATTTCCTTGAGAAACAAAATACTTCCAGGAAAAAAAACGATACTGAATATTATAAGCTTATTTTAAAGAAAGGTATGTTTCATCAAACTATACAACGTGATATAACCTTTGGGAATAAGCTGGACTCTGCAAAGGTGCTTGAGTTCATAGAAGGACAGAATTTGGTGGTGCGTGGATATACGAGTGTTGTAACCCATGTGTCTTCCGACATAGACAGTTCAGATCAAACCTTGCTTTTGTTAAATAAAAAAGCAGGTGATATTGAATATAAAGTTAAGTGATTATAATTCTAAATTAATAAAAATGAAATTCCGTCTTTTGTGCATAGCACTATTTTGTTTTACCATTTCAGAAGCTCAATTACCTGAAACAGATATTTTCCTTTGTACTATTAAAAAAGAAAGCGGTAAATACATCTTTTCAAAACCTGAAAATATTACCAATAGAAAAGGATATGACAATCAGCCTAGCTTTACAAAAGACGGAAAGAAGATATTGTTTGTTTCAATCCGGGATACATTACAATCGGATATTTTTAGTTATGACATAAAAACAAAATCTACAAGTCCGGTTACATCTTCAAGAGAAAGTGAGTATTCACCGGCCTTTACACCCAATAATAGATTAATTTCAGTGGTATGTGTTGATGCCGATTCAGGTCAACGCTTTTACCTTCTTCCGGATAACAACTATTCGAAAAGATTTAAAATCAATAACACAGACAGCATTGGCTATGCCTGCTGGCTCAACGATACAATGCTGGCAATGTTTATTCTGGGACCGGCAAATACACTTCAGGTATTAAATTTAGTAAATTATGAAAGACAGCTAATCGCTTCTGATATCGGTCGATGTATGAAACTATCGCCGGATGGAAAAAGAATGTATTTTGTTTTGAAAGCGAATGAAGTTGAATGGTACATCTATTCAATGGATTGCGAAAATTTTACATTGTCGCGAATTGCGCAAACACTGAAAGGAAGCGAAGACTTTGCTATTTTACCGGATGAATCCATCATACTTGGAAATGAAAGCAAACTTTATATACTTGAAAAATCCGGCTTGTGGACAATGCTCGCTGATTTTAGTTCAGATTTGCCGGGGTTTTACAGAATAGCCGTAAATGAATCGTGCAGCTTTCTTGCTTTGGTTGCCTATACAGGTAAGAAACCATGAGTGATGATGTTTTAGATTACATAATCGTAGGACAAGGATTAGCAGGCTCTATTGTGTCTGACTTTCTATTGAAAGAAGGAAAAAAAGTTCTTGTTATCAATTCCTCAAAGCCGAATTCTTCTTCCAATGTTGCTGCAGGTATTTTTAATCCAATCACAGGCAGAAGGGTTGTTAAAAGCTGGATGGCAGATACTTTGATTCCATACGCATTCAATTATTATAAAACCCTTGAGCATGAATTAAACACTGATTTTTTTCATCCCATGGATGTTGTTGAAGTCATTACCAATATTAAAGATCTGAATGAATGGCAGACAAGGACTGAAGATGAATCAATGAAAAAGTATTTGATGCACGATGTACCTGATGAAATGTACAGAAACAAAATCAGCTCTTATCAAAAGCTATTCAGAGTTAATTCATCCGGCTGGATGAACATTTCCAAATTCATCGAAGCATATGGCAATAAGCTGAGGTTATCAGGAAATCTAAAAGAAATAATTTTCGATTATGCATTATTAAAAATTGAGGATAACCTGATAAGTTATAAAGAACATAAAAGTAGGAAAATAATTTTTTGTGAAGGTCCCGACATTTCTAAAAATCCTTATTGGAATTGGCTTCCTATGGTTCCTGCTAAAGGAGAAATTTTAACTATTGAATGTATAGAATTTCCGGAAGACTTTATTCTTCTGAATGGAATTTTTATTCTTCCTCAAGGTAAAAATCAATTTCGCGTCGGTGCTACTTATGAGTGGAATTACGAAAATGATTTCCCTACTCCAGATGGTAAATCTAAATTGCTGGAACGTTTAGAAAGTATTCTAAAAGTGTCATTTAAAATAATTGATCATAAAGCGGCCATCAGGCCAACCGTAAAGGATAGAAGACCAATACTAGGTCAACATAAAGAGCATAAAAACATATATATCTTCAATGGCTTGGGAACAAAAGGCGTTCTCCTTGCACCCTACTTTGCGGCTCACTTTATTGATTATCTCAATGGAGGTGTATTGCTTAAGGAAGTGGATGTGGCAAGGTTTTAAGTACTAAGTGCTCTGATTCTCTCAAGCAAAGGCGGGTGAGAATAATGAACAAAAACATAAGCGGGGTGTGGAGTGAGATTGCTTAGGCTATCGGCTGAAAGTTTTTTAAGTGCGTTAACTAATGAAATGCCATCGTATGTTTTCTTTGCAAAAGCATCTGCTTCAAATTCATTTTTCCTTGAGATGATATGCATGAGAATACCTGAAATAGCAGAGACAGGAGTATAGAGAAATCCAAAAGCAAGCAATTCCAGATGGAGTCCAGGTTCGTTGGCACGGAGCGCTTCAATTAAAGCAGGATTACCCTGAATAAGCGAGAATACAAATAACATAATTCCGGTCTGAATTATACCGGCAATAAAAGATGTAAATGTATGCTTCAATTTAAAATGGCCTGTTTCATGTGCAAGAACAGCCACAAGTTCTTCTGTAGTATGTTTATTAATTAAAGTATCAAACAATACGATTTTTTTCTTTTTCCCCAGTCCACTGAAAAATGCATTTGCTTTGGAAGATCTTTTTGAACCGTCCATTACAAAAATGTCTTTTAATGGAAATCCATTCTTCTGACTATACGCTTCAATGGCCTGACGCAATTCACCATCAGGCAAAGGTGTTAACTTATTAAATATTGGCAGTATCCACGAAGCATAAAAAATGGTGGCCAAAAACATAATAACTGTAAGAAATATCCAGGTCATCCACCAGAAATTATTACCGGTTACTTCAAAAACTTTTACCAAAACACTTAAAACAAGTCCGCCTAAAATGATTGCAAGAAAATATCCTTTCAATTTATCAGTTATGAAAGTTTTGACTGTTGTTTTGTTGAATCCAAATTTTTCTTCAATGAAAAATGTTTTATAAAGAGAAAAAGGAAGCGACAATAAATCTGAGACAATTCCAATGATTCCAAAAAAGAGCAAAGCAATAATTGTTGGTGAGGATGATATTGACCGAACATATTCATCTAACTTTCCAAAAAGACCACCTGCTAAAGCCACTATCATAATTCCTAAGGAGAATAAAGAAGAAAGTGAAGAAAACCTGTAATTGGCCATAGAATAATTTCTGGCTTTTTTATATTTCTCATCCGGGAAGACATCCTTCATAATTCCCGGAACATCCGGCGCCCAGTTTTTAATATTGAGGTAATCGAGTATTGTTTCAAAAATAAATCCTGCAATAAGAATTATAAAAATGATAATCAGCATAACAATCTAGTTAAGACGTTTTTAATTATATATGAACCGATATTGAATGCTTCTCAATAAGCCCCTGCCCTTTTCCTTAAAAACCATTCCAGAGTCAGAAGTCCAAGAATGATATAAAAAATAAGTTTCCAATCAACGAGATCCCGAAGCTTATAATGAGAATAGGTAATTGTCTTAATATCGTCTCTGGAAAGTAGTGCTTTACTTAAGTCATCAATTTGCTTAGGAAAAAACATAGTACCGCCGCTTTGCGAAGCAAGTGAGAATAGGAGTTGATGATCTGCAACAGTTTCAGTTTGTTCAGCCTGAAGTGCAGCTACGCTAAGTTCTCCTTCTGCATTGTAAAGCTTATCACCGATTTTTACGTTTGCTTTATAACGGTATTGACCCGGTGGAAAGTAACCGGCATTTAACGTATAGCTTTTTTCTGTTTTAGAAAAAGTATATGAAAAGGACTTTTTATCACTGTTGAAAAGTGAAATACTGATATCGGGAGCATTGATAAGTTCATAATTATCATCGTAAGCTTCAGCATCCAGTGTTACAGGTTCATTTTCAGAAAAAGTGGTTTTGTTGATCAGGCGAAAATGAGTTTTGTTTTCTTTCACGCTTAGATTTTGAACGGATTTTAATAACCATTCGTTAAAGGAATTGAAATTGTTATTTGCTGAATAGTCACTAATCCGCCATCTCCAAATTCCTTCTCCGCATAAAACTCCTTTTCTGAATTCACCATTATCATTAAAAAGCTGTAAAGGCACATTGGTATTAATAGAACCTATTTGTTGTTCCAGTAAAACTGCATTATCTGTTGTTTGTTTATACTGCCCAAAAGGAGTAAGTAAGGGTGGAAAAGCAGGTATCATTCGTTTTACCTCTTCACTTACTGTGAATCTGGAAAAATCACTATTTACAATTGCCTGAACTGTATTTAATTTAGCATTGTCGCCTGCAATTTCAAGTCCGGATTGTGTGTTATTAAAGAGGCTTACGGAAGTCTGAGCACCAAGTATAAACCATACAGGAATTCTGCCTGAGTTTATTTGCGAAAGCAGATTGTTTACAGGGTTTGCAGAAGAAGGAAGGTTATGTAGGATAATAAGATTATAATCTTTGACTTTATCGACCTCCGATGCCATAATTATTTTGACTGAATAATTTTGACTGCTCTCAATTCCTTTTTTTATTGCGGCAAGATCAGGGTGAGGAGAATTGGCAACAATTAGAATTTTTTGTTTGCTCTCCACTATTTCAAGGTAAATATCTTGTTGATTATTGACAGTAGTCATTTCCCCTGAAACGGAAGATACTTTAATTTTGTAGTGAACAAGTCCGGGCTTTTTAGCATCCAGCATAATGGGAATAAGCTGAGAAAAGCGATTCCCGCTGATTGATATATCTCTTGAAAAAAGAATGGATGAATCCTGTTGAACAGTAATTTTTGATTTTTCACCGTTACATTGGCGGGCATTAACCGTTACTTCAAGAGGAAAAGAATTTCCGAGATAAACAACCTTGTTATAGTTAACTCTTGAAATTAATAGATCTTTCTGAACCGTTGTATCACCAAGAGCAATGGTATACACCGGTACTTTTAGCTCATTATTGTAAAGAGGACTACTGCCGCGATTGTATAATCCATCGCTGGCAATTACAATAGCGCCCACATTTCTGTTTCCAAATTTAATTGCTAGTTGCTTTTGAAGGGCAGAAAAATCCGTTTGCTTATCCCTGAACGAATAATCAATTTTATCGCTCACTTTATCACCGAAACTGATAGGTTGAACATCATACCTTTCTTTCAAATCATCCATCAACTTGTCCATTGATTTAGCATATCCATCAGGATTAGTATAAAATGCAGAGTCCTTGTTTAAAACAAGGCTCTGAGAATTATCCTGGGCAATAATTAAAAGTGGCTTCTCCTTTTCCCTGCTAAATGATTTAATTAACGGAGTCAATAAGAGAAGCGACAATATGAAAACAGCCAATGCACGAAAAGCAAAAAGAGTTGTCCTTAACCATTTATGAATTCCATCGAAAGAATGATCCCGTCGATATAATAGATAGGCATAGACTAAACCTGCAATAATGCAAAATAGAATCCACCATGTTGGAAGTTCCGTGATTAATTTAAAGTTCATAAAGTCGGCAAAGATAGTAATTCGCTTTGTGGATAATAGGACGATAACGCAATTAGTTTACATCTTAATTCTCAAGGGTATTGCTTAAACAATTAACATATTTTAAGGATGAACATTATAGTTCTTTCCTCTTTCGCTAATGATAAGTGCATTCCAATAAACGTTTTTGTTTAAAGAACAGAATATCACATTTCTATACTAACAAAAAGACCCAATAACTATTAGTTTTGCTTACCTTTGTAATGCTGTCGAGTCTGTCGCCTTTTTGAAAGACAAAGGGAGGAAAGTCCGGGCAACACAGTGCATCCTGCTTCCTAACGGGAAGGTATCCGCCGGTTGGCGGATAACAGAAAGTGCCACAGAAAATAACTATCCGCCGAATGTCGGACGAATCCGCCGAAAGGCTGACAAATCCGTCAGATGACGGATAAAGGTGAAAACGTGAGGTAAGAGCTCACGGTAATCGACAGTGATGCCGGTTACGGGTAAACCTCAGGAGTTGAAAAACCAAATAAGTCATGGTAAAGGGCTGCACGCCCGATTCTTCGGAGCCATGACGGGTAGGTTGATTGAGGTGACATGCGAATGTCATCCCAGATAAATGACAGGCATCTTTGCTTCGTGCAAAGGTTACAGAACCCGGCTTATCAGACAGTATTAAAACAACGTCCTTCTTCGGAAGGACGTTGTTTTTTAAAGTGTATGTCCTGTAAAAAATTAACAAATAATTAAAAAAATACATAGTCAATTAGTGAATTGAGTTTAATATTTTTGCGCCCCATATTTATCTTAATTATATGAATAAAATCTCGTTGTATGTCCTTTTTTTGTTAGCTCTCCCCCTTTCAGGATTTTCTCAACAATTTACCATAAGCGGTTTTGTCAAAGAAGAATCAACAGGCGAATCTCTTGTTGGAGCTAATGTTTATCTGAAAGAAAACCTTAAAGGAACCACATCAAATTCCTATGGCTTTTACTCACTTACCGTTCCGGCTGGTACTTATACTTTAATCTTTTCATTCCTTGGATTTCAGAATCAAGAAATTCCATTGGTGCTTGATAAGGATATCAGGCAAAATACTGCATTGAAAAATAGTTTCATTGAAACAAAAGAAGTAACCATAACAGCTGAAAAAGAAGACAGGAACATTCAAAGCACTGAAATGGGAAGGCAAAAACTGGACATAGAAAAAATTAAAACATTGCCGGCATTTATGGGAGAAGTAGATATATTGAAATCAATTCAATTGCTTCCGGGAGTTTCTTCCGCCGGTGAAGGTAATAGCGGATTCTATGTCCGAGGTGGTGGCCCTGATCAAAATTTGATTTTATTGGATGAAGCCAATGTTTACAATGCTTCTCATCTTTTCGGTTTCTTTTCAGTTTTCAATTCAGATGCCATACAAAATGTGACCCTCACCAAAGGAAACATGCCCGCTAATTACGGAGGAAGGCTTGCTTCTGTGCTCGATATTCAAATGAAAGAAGGGAACAACCAGCGGTTCAGCGGTGAAGGCGGAATCGGTTTTGTTTCATCCCGACTTACATTGGAAGGTCCGATTAAAAAAGATACCGGATCGTTTATTATTTCAGCCAGAAGAACATTTATTGATTTATTCTTTGGAAAGCCATTTGTAAGCGAAAGCTCTGATATCAGTGGAAATAAATATTTCTTTTACGACCTGAATGCCAAAGTAAATTACCGATTAAGCGATAAAGACCGATTGTTTCTTAGCGGTTATTTCGGAAGAGATGTTTTCAATTTTAAAAGTCCAAATTCCGATTTTTACATTCGCGTACCCTGGGGTAATGCCACAGCGACAGCGCGATGGAACCATTTATTCGGAAACAATCTATTTTTAAATTCATCGTTAATCTACACCAATTACAAATTTGAATTTGAAGGTGGGCAAAATGATTTTAGTTTCAAATTATTTTCGGGTATTACAGATTACAATCTGAAAGAAGATTTCACTTGGAATCCCCACCCCAAACATACTGTAAAATTCGGAGGTCAATACATTTTTCATGTTTTTGTACCGAGTAATGCAACAGCAAAATCAGGTGAAGTGTCCTTTGATATTGGAAAAATACTGCGACAGTATGCTCACGATGCAGCCATTTATTTAAATGATGAATATGAAATAAATGACCGATGGCTTGTAAATGCAGGCTTACGGCATACTTATTTCCAGCAGGTTGGACCTTTTGACCGGTACATTCTTGATCCGATTTCAGGAAATGCAACGGATACCATAAAATATAAAACAGGTGAAAATGTAAAAAGATATTCTCATCTGGAGCCTCGCTTTGCCATACGATATTCTATTAATCATCTTTCATCCCTGAAAGCATCTGTTTCACAAAACAATCAATACATACACCTCGCTTCCCTATCGAGTATCTCTTTACCCACAGACACCTGGATACCCAGCAGCGACAAAGTCAAACCACAATCGGGCACTCAATATGCTTTAGGATACTTCAGGAATTTCGGATTGAATACGTATGAATCGTCAGTGGAAGTTTATTATAAAACGATGCAAAACCAAATCGAATATGAAGAAGGTTTTTTGCCGGAAAATACTGTAAACAGTAACCTTGATAATTATTTTGTAGCAGGTAAAGGCTGGAGTTATGGTTCTGAATTCTTTATTAAAAAAAATAAAGGAAAATTTAATGGCTGGATTGGTTATACTATTGCGTGGACAAAAAGAAGGTTTCCGGATTTGAATAATGGGAAAACATTTTTTCCAAAATATGACAGAAGGCACGATGTCTCTATTGTGCTCAGCTATGAAATCAGCAAACGATGGATGCTGGGAGCTACCTGGGTATATGCCACAGGTAATTTAAATACATTTCCGGAACGAGTGTTTGTTCTTTCCAACGGTGATATTTTGCAAGATTACGGTGGACAAAGAAATAACTACCGTTTAAGTGCTTATCACCGTATGGATGTCAGTGCTACATTGAAAGGAAAACCACATAAGAACTATGAAAATAGTTGGAACTTCTCCATTTTTAATGTTTACAATAGGTATAACCCCTATATTATTTATTTTGACACAGATTATTCAAATGATAAGATTACCATTCAGGCTAAACAAATATCATTGTTTCCAATCATTCCAAGTGTAACCTATAATTTCAAATTCTGATGAAACGTAGTAAATATTTAATCTTATCAGGGTTAATAGCCTTGCTCTTTTCATGTGAAAAGAATGTTTCTGTTGATATACCTACAGCAAGTGAAGAAGTTGTTGTTGAAGGAAGAATTGAAACGGATACATTTCCTATAGTTGTCCTATCAAAAACGCTGCCTTTCTTTGGAGAAATTAATCGCAATGAATTCTTAAATCAAACCATTCCCGGTGCAACGGTTATAGTTAGTGATGGAACTTTGACAGACACCCTTTTACAAATTTTACCGGATTACGGAGTATATTTTGGAACACAAATCAGAGGCCAAGCCGGCAAGTCCTATACATTAAGTGTACAGGTAAATGGAAAAACATTGCGTTCGGTTACAACAATTCCCTATCCGGTAAAACTTGACAGTGTTTGGTGGAAAGTAAACGGCAATAAAGATTCCCTGGGCTTTGCCTGGGCTCATCTGACCGATCCGGATACTATAGGAAACTGCTATCAATGGCTGGCGCAGCGCATTAACAAATATACATACGGCAAAGACATAGGTCGTCAGAAAGATTCTGTCTTCGTAGCCGGTTTGGGGTCAGCTTTTGAAGATAAATTTTTTAACGGGAAAAGTTTTGATTTTTCTTTTGCTCGAGGTACATTTTCTTTCTCCGATAAAGAAGACGATACTAACGATGAACAATTTTATTTTAAACGCGGCGATACGGTTGTTGTAAAATATTGCTCCATTGACAGGGCGAGTTTTGAATTTTGGCGTACTGAAGATTCCCAGGTTCAGAGTAACGGCAATCCTTTTGGCTCTCCGGCTCCTATCTCAACAAATATTAATGGTGGATTAGGTATATGGGCCGGCTATGCACCTCAATATGACACCATTTTTTGTAAATAAACATTTCTAAATTCAGGTTATTCACCCAATGTTTTTTGTTTAAAATTAGGTCAAAAACTAAATTTCAAGAATTCAATTATTTGAAACCTTCAAATACTAATATAGTCTTACACTACTATTTTTAATTATTATTCAATTCTAAATTTAAAAATCAACTAATTTAAATGATTTTTATTATTTAGGCCAAACGTTTTTTCTAATATCCAAAATAAATACTTTTTTTTCAAAAATTATTACAGTTGTTCAAATAGGATGAATAACTATTCAACTTTCATCAGAACCTTTTGTATATATGCAATAGTTAAATGAATCAGAAATGGCTCATGATCTGAAATTATGAAAACACATCATCTATTAAAGCTTTTATTTGTATTCCTGCTGCTTACTAAAACATTAATTGCTCAGGTTGGCATAGGAACTACTACCCCTGCTGCTTCTTCCTTGCTGGATTTAACTTCTACAACGAAAGGAATGCTATTGCCCAGGATGACTTTAGCACAAAAGACAGCTATAGCTTCACCTGCAACAGGACTTGTTATCTATCAGACAGACGGATCAGCAGGAGCATGGTATTACGATGGTAGTGCATGGGCACAAATATCAACTCCGGTGGGAACAGCAAGCGGAGATTTAAGTGGTACTTATCCCAGTCCAACGGTAGCTAAAATAAATGGCGTAACATTAGGTTCAGCAACTGCAACATCAGGAAACTTATTAATAGGTAGTGGCACACAATGGGTCACCAAAACAGTGAGCGGTGATGCAACAATTACCTCCTTAGGAGCAGTAACCTTAACAAACGGTGCATCAACGAGAACAAATTTAGGATTAGGCACAGGAAACTCACCGACATTTACCGGTTTAACACTTAGCGGACTTTCTACTTCAGGTATAGTAACGAATACAGCAGGGGGAGTTTTAGGAACAACAAGTGTTATTCCAACATCCAATCTGGGTACCGGTACAGCAAACTCTACAACATTGCTAAGAGGAGATGGTACATGGGCTTCAATGTCTTCAGCGGGATATCGTACTCTTGTAAACAAAGCATCTGACCAGGCTATTAATTCAACATCGTTTGTTGATGTTTCAGGGCTCAGCTTCTCTGTTACTTCAGGAACAACGTATCATTTTCAAGCAATGATAGCCTACACTGCAAATGCTACAGGCGATGGAATTGATTTTAGTGTTACCGGTCCTGCTTCTCCTACCTTCTTAGCGTATCAGGTTCATCAGCCAAATTCGACAACTTCAGAATATACTTATAATAGTACAACTTATGATGTTGCACCTGCCTCTGTATCAAATTCTATAGTTGCAGGAAGTATAGCAGTAATAACAGGTGTAATTACGCCATCAGCAAACGGTACATTTATAATCCGTTGTGCTGAAGAATCAGCAAACAGGCATACAGTGAAAGCTGCCAGCTGTCTTGAATACTGGTAATTTACAGATAAGAATAATAAATCGTAATCCATTGAGTCATTTAATAAATGAAGGCTCCATAAAAAGATTAGATACAGTCGGAGGATGAAGTTTCCTATTATTAATAAAAATATTTCTGCTAACTTAATTCCGGCTACGCTGGCATTTTTCGTTATATACCTGCTTAATACAGAAAGTGCAAAAGCAGGAAATGATAACGATGGAAATGTCTTTTTCTCTACTCATGAAAAGCTAGTTGATAAACCTCTTTTATCAAATACTAAAAAGGCACTACTACCTAATCATCCAATTACAATGTATAGGGTGGGTTACGTAGACTTAACCAATACAGGAATTTTATATATCAGTTCAGGCACAACAATGGCATCTGAAGGGTCTGTTATAACAAACGCTTCAGGAAATACAGAAGTCAATGGAGATCTGTATATAAAAGGTGATTTTACAAATAATGGAACTTTTACAAGAGACAATGGAAAGGTTATTTTCTGGGACCTGGATGATCAGCTTATAAACGGATCATCGAGCACAATTTTTTATAATGTAGAGCTTAATAAGTCTCCGGGAAAAGCTACTATGACTTCAAATTTAGAAGTTACAAATAGTATAAATCTAATTAACGGCAGACTTGACCTGAATGGCTATACACTTACCATTAGCAATGCTGCTACCTCAGCCATGTCTTATACGAATGGATATGTTAAGTCAGAGCTGACCAATAATTCAGGCAAGCTGCAATGGAACATAGGCAGCACTACAGGCGCACATACTATACCTTTTGGAACAATATCCGATGTAGTAATTCCGTTAACGCTCAATCTTACAGCAGGAACAATTGGTAATGTTACAGCTTCAACCTACCCAACTGCAGCGAACAACACTCCTTATCCTGTAACTCCGGATTCCGTTCATCAAATGAGAGATTCCCTGTTTAATGACAATAGTGCAAATGTTGTGGATCGCTTCTGGCAAATCAATAAAACAGGTGGCAGTGGTACATTGACGGTTACTTTTACTTATGGTCCCGGTGAAGAACCGACAAATGGTGAAAACGGTTTAGTGGCACAGTTATATAATAGTACAATGAAAGGCTGGATTGCCCCGCTTTCATCGCAATCGGCCAATACAGCAAACAATACCGTTACAACTCCCGGTGTTTCTAATTATGGGCCATTTACGCTATCTAAAAATACGTCAACATTACCAATAGAATTATTAAGTTTTACTGCAAAAGTAAACAGTGAAAAACAGGTTGATCTTAACTGGAGTGCTGCAGCTGAAATAAATAACGACTATTTTACTATTCAAAAATCCAAAGACCTTGTAAATATAGAAGATCTTGAAAATATTAATGGTGCAGGTAACACTTCACAAACACAATATTATCATACAGTTGATAAAAACCCTTACAAAGGAGATTCATATTACAGGTTAAAACAAACAGATTACGACGGAAATGTAAAGTATTATGACTGGCGAAATGTTACGATCATTGATAATGAAAATAAAAGGGATTTGGTAGTGGATAATGTTTACCCAAATCCGTTTAAAGATGAAATTAAGATAGACTATTCCATATTTAAGTCCGGTGAAGTCAACATGCAGTTGATAAATGAATCAGGTCAGCTCATTTTTAACGATAGAGTTCAAGCTTCTGAAGGAATAAATTCATATGTGTATTCTGACGATAAAGGGCTTTCTGAAGGTATTTACTATTTTAAGATCGTTTATAATGAATTCACAAAAACGATTAAGGTAATTATGAAAAATTAATCCTTTTCAAAATATATGAAAATCTGAAAAATAGAAAAGCTAAAAGTTCAGATTTTTTTACAGCTTTTCCTTCGATAAATTACTTTTTTTACATTCTGCGAATTATTACCTTTCGCAAAAAAAGATCATGCTTTGGAGAGGTAGAAAAGGAAGTTCAAATGTTGAAGACCGCAGAGGCTTGTCAACCGGCGGAGTTGTTGCGGGTGGAGGCCTCGCAGGAATTGTAATTTATTTGTTAATAGCTTTTTTGGGAGGAGATCCATCCCAGTTACAGCAATTGCCTCAGTTATCTCAATCAGAAGGCCGACAACTTTCACCTGAAGATCAGGCCGCTGAAGATACAATGGCTCAATTTGTTTCTGTTGTTCTTGCAGAAACGGAAAACGTCTGGGCAGACCTTCTTAGCCAAAAGGGCATTCAATATCAGAAACCTATTCTGGTTCTATTCCGTGATGAAGTTTCTTCCGCTTGTGGAAATGCCGGCGCTGCCTCCGGACCTTTTTATTGTCCGGCCGATCAAAAACTCTATATCGATTTATCTTTCTATAAAGAATTAAAGGACCGCTTTCAAGCCTCCGGCGACTTTGCAATGGCATACGTAATTGCCCATGAAGTCGGTCACCATGTTCAGAATCTTTTAGGTCTTTCTGAACAAATGCAAAGACTACGTCAACAGCTAACAGAAAAAGAATATAACAAATATTCCGTCCGCCTCGAATTACAAGCCGATTATTACGCCGGTGTCTGGGCACATTTTGCCGATAAAAAAGAGAATATTGTTGAAGAAGGAGATATTGCTGAAGCTATTAATGCAGCAAGCGCTGTAGGTGATGATAATATTCAAAAACAATCACAAGGGCATGTTGTCCCTGATGCATTTACCCATGGTACTTCTGAACAAAGAAAAGAATGGTTTGGACGTGGTTATAAATTCGGGGATTTAAAGAATGGGAATACTTTTGAGGATCCGATGCTATCGGATTAGCTAATTAACGATCCGCTAACTAGCGGATAAATTCACATGACCCAATCAACTCCATTAGCAGAACGTATGCGGCCTCATGATCTGGATCATTATATTGGTCAGGAACATTTGATTGGACAAGGTGCGGTTCTCAGAAAATCAATTGAAAACAAAAAAATTCCTTCTCTTATTTTTTGGGGACCTCCGGGTGTTGGTAAAACAACATTGGCCGGAATTATTGCACATGATTTGAAAAGACCCTTTAACGTATTAAGCGCTATTAATTCAGGGGTAAAAGACATTCGGGAAATAATTGAAAAGTCACAACGTTATTCAGGTGAGTTAAAAGAAGTACAAGGAAGTCCTGTCCTGTTCATTGATGAAATACATCGCTTCAGTAAATCACAGCAAGATTCTCTTTTAAATGCAGTAGAGCGTGGTATTGTTTCACTTATTGGTGCAACAACAGAAAATCCATCCTTTGAAGTAATCGCTCCCCTGCTATCCCGCTGCCAGGTTTATGTTCTTAAAGAACTTAGTAAACAGGAACTGATTAAAATTATCGATCAGGCAATAAATGAGGATGAAATTCTGAAAAAAATAAAAATAATTATAAAAGAAAATGAAGCCTTGCTTCGTCTTTCAGGCGGTGATGCAAGGAAACTGCTGAATCTTTTAGAACTTGTAGTTAACTCCCTTGAAACTGAAAAAGAAATTACTATTACCAATGCAATAGTTCAGGAAATAGCCCAGGAAAAAATTGCACTCTACGACAAAGGTGGAGAAATGCATTACGACATTATCAGCGCTTTTATTAAATCAATGCGAGGGTCTGATCCAAATGCAGCAGTATACTACCTGGCCCGGATGATTCTTGGCGGCGAAGATCCGCTTTTTATTGCCCGAAGAATGGTCATATTCGCTTCTGAAGATATTGGAAACGCTAACCCAACAGCGCTGGTAATTGCCAATACCTGTTTTGATGCCTGTAATAAAATTGGTTATCCTGAATGCAGAATCATTCTTTCACAAGCTGTTGTTTACCTGGCTTCTTCCGTAAAAAGTAATGCAAGCTACATGGCCATTGAAGACGCTATTGCCCTGATTAAAAAAACGGGAGACCTTCCCGTTCCTCTGAATATTAGAAATGCCCCTACCCGACTTATGAAAGAACTTGGCTATGGTAAAAATTACGATTACGACCATGCCCATGAACAAAATTTTGCAGGCCAAGAATTCCTTCCCGATGAAATTAAAGGAACAAAAATTTATAACCCGGGGTTAAATGCCAGGGAAAATGAAATCAGAAATCATTTGCGGTCGTTATGGAAAGAAAAGTACGGGTATTAATTTGAGAATTTGAAAATGTGAAGCATAGCAAAGGTCTGACTAATTGATTATATTTACACCCTATGTTTCGTTGCTGTTTTGCATTGTGTTTACTCATATTGGTTTCGGCTTGTAAAAAGGAGAATAAGCATCCTCAGTGGGATATAGAAGTATATGGACCCTTGTTGCATGCAACTTTAGGAATGAATGAATTGGTGGGCAGTTCATCCATTGAAGCTGATTCTAATGGGGCTCAGATTCTCGATTTCGACACAATTTTTTCTGCTTTTAAAATTGATTCAATCTATCAGATTAAAGACACTACTCTATTTACATTTATTACTTTCCCAAACTTTCCATCATCCATTTCACCGGGAACACCCTTTGTTTCGAATAATAATGACATTTCTTTGGGATTGGGAAGCATACAACTTAAAGAAGCAATTGTTTCCAGTGGAAAAATCAGACTGGAGATTAAAAATACTTTAAATTCGAAAGTAAATTTTATTTATACAATTCCTCGGGCCTATAAAAACGGAATTGCTTTTACAGTAAATGCAACGGTTGATTCTGCATCTGTTACTGATCCAAAATTTTTCACAGGCGAATATGATTTTTCAGGGTACAGAATTGATCTTACAGGATTTGCCGGTAACCTTGTAAACTCATTAACCTATAATGTTAAAGCCACTTCGGATCCTAACGGAGTTGTTTTCAATGTTGCCGGACTCGATACAATGGTCAATCTTAAATCGACATTATTGAGCATTCGTCCTTCTTTTGTAAGAGGATATTTGGGACAAGTGAATACAACAGCAAATACAACAGAGAACATTGGCGTCGGAGGATTAATTAAAAACGGAACCGTATTGATAGACAGTGTTCAGATGAATCTGGATATTATCAATTACATTGGTGCCGATGCTCAGGCAATTGTTTCTTCCCTTCGATCTATTAATAACCTGACAGGAAACATTGTAAATCTTGCAGCACCTTCCTTCATCAATCATTACCTGAACATAAACAGAGCCGGTATTAACTCTTCCCTGGTTGATTCTCTCCAGCCTACTTTTTACTCCATTCAACTGGATCAATCAAACAGCAATATTAAAAATATTATTGAAAACCTTCCGGATAAAATCGATTACGATCTTTCTTTGAATCTTAATCCACTGGGAAATAATTCAGGAAGTAATGATTTTGTTTTTAGTGAGAAGCTTCTCGATACCCGACTGCGAATTAAAATGCCATTACGATTTGCGCTTAATCAGCTGCTGTTGGCTGATACTGTTCCATTCTCTATAAATAATGCTACTGATTTTGATGCTGTAGGTCCCCTGACTTTAACTGTTCTTGCTGATAATGGCTTCCCTTTCGATATGAATATTCAATTATTTCTGCTCGATAACACTCAGTCAATCGTTGATTCTTTGTTTGTGCCCGATTTAATAGCTGCTGCACCGTACGATGCCTCTTATAGAGCTACCGGAATAAAGAGAACTGAAATTAAAATTCCTGTCGATGCAATTCGAAAACAAAGGTTATTGTCCGTGGAAAGAGTTGGTGTGCGAATGAAGTTTAACACTCCCGATTATCCGCAAAAAATACAGTTTTACGCTAACTACAAACTCGACCTGAAAATGGTTGCAGATGGCATTTATTCTATACGCTAATTGGTGAAAAATATCTTTCTGATTATTTTTAGTTTTCTTTCATTGAGTTCAATTGCCGGAGATTGGGAATTTAACCGGGTACCTCCTTTCCGCCATTCCATTTCAATCTCTTCCAATTATTTTTTTGATTCCGATGCAATAACGAATCGCTTTGCACTGGCATATTTCAGGAATGAATTTATTGATAACAATAAAAAAGATGAAGTTAGTAAAGGGCTATCAAAACTGAATCGTTTTGGTGCGGGATTTTCCAATGAAATAAAATATTCAAAGTATAACGATACAATTTTCGGACTTGCACATTCATTTTATTCCATTTCCCTTAACGATATTTATCATCTGAACTGCAAATTCAGCAAGGATGCATTTGAACTATATTTCAGGGGCAATAAATCGTATGCAGGGAAAAATGCTTCGTTGGGTGATTTTGTTTTTAATCAGATCGTTTACAGACAGGTCAATTTTACTTTCGGCCATGAGTATAAATTCGATAAAGATAAATTCGGATACGAAGCCGGAATTGGATTTAATTTTGGAAGAAAGTTATATAGGATTGAATCACCTAAAGCTGAATTGTATACTGATATCAACGGAGAATACCTTGATCTAAATGCCGATATTGACATTCACCGCAGTGATTCATCGAACGATGTACTATCTTCATTAAATGGCTTTGGTTTTTCCGGAAATTTTTCATTCTTCTGGAAGAATAAAAAAAATAATAAATTAACTGTTTCTGCTGATAATGTAGGATACATAAAATGGAATGACCAAAGTTCCTTTACTCATGCCGATACTTCTTTCAGGTTTGAAGGAGTTGATGTTTCTGATGTATTTCTGCTTTCCGATACAATTCACAAACCCATATCCCTTGACTCTTCTTTGGTTGAACCCTATCTCACTGACAAGTTGAAAAATAGTTTCTCCTATAAACTTCCGGCTCTTTTTAAACTTACTTATCGCTACATATTAAAGCCTGAAAAGCTCGATGTGGAAGGCGAAGTAGGTTACCTACTTTTTGCCGAAGCTACTCCAATAGAATCATTGTCATTAGGATATTCCTTTACAAATAATCAACGTATTGTAATAAAAGCGGGTTATGGAGGCTATACTGATTTCAGAATAGGCATATCCTGCAATTTTTTGTTTTTGAAGCGCTGGATGCTTACCCTTCAAAGCGATCAACTTAGTGAAATGTTTAAATCGGATGGAAATGCTCAGGGAGCTTTCTTATCTTTATCTGCTTATTTCTAAATCATGCTTAAGAATATACCACTTATCAATCATTTAAATTCAGGGAACTTCTTTCTGATAGCTGGACCTTGTATTGTTGAGGATGAAATTACAACAACAGGAATTGCCACTCGTGTAAAAGAAATTACTGATAGATTAAAAATTCCTTTCATCTTTAAAGCCAGTTACAGAAAAGCTAACCGCACCCGATCCGATTCTTTCACGGGAATCGGCGATGAAAATGCTTTAAATATTCTTAAGAATATCCGTGAAAAGATAAAAGTACCTGTGCTTACTGATATCCACGAAAGCAAAGATGCCGCAGAAGCAGCTCGCTATGTTGATGTTTTACAGATTCCGGCATTCCTTTGCAGACAAACTGAATTACTGCTTGCTGCTGCTGCTACAGGAAAGACCGTAAACATTAAAAAAGGCCAATTCCTCTCAGGAGAAGCAATGAAATTTGCTGTCGATAAAGTAAGAAATGCCGGCAATCAGAATGTAATGCTTACTGAAAGAGGAAATTCTTTCGGTTATCAGGACCTTGTAGTAGATTATAGAAATATCTACGAAATGAAGAAAAATAATGTCCCGGTTATATTGGATATAACACATTCTTTACAACAGCCTAATCAATCAGAAGGCATTACAGGTGGCCGGCCTGAATTAATTTCCCTTATAGCAAAAGCCGGAATTGCAGTAGGTGTCGATGGAATATTCATTGAAACGCATCCGGATCCATCCAAAGCAAAATCGGATGGAGCGAATATGCTTAAGCTCGATTTACTGGAGGAGTTACTTTTACAACTAGTAAAAATAAAAAAATCCTTACCCTAATGCATACAAATAAATTTTTTATTCTTTTAGCTATTTTATCAATAAGCAATGTTGCAATTGCTCAGTATGATTTTCAAAGAACATATGGTTTCAGCAGTATAAATGAAGGAAAATCAGTAAAAAATGGTGTTGATGGAGGATTTGTAATCTCAGGAACTACTTCAATTAATAATACTGATATATATATTCTTAAAATAAATGATAATGGAACACTAAATTGGCAAAATACCCTGGGTGGTTCAGGTGTAGATCATGCAAATTGTATGACTATTTCATATGATAGTTGTTATATACTAGCAGGCTATTCAAATAGTTTTAATGGTTCAAGTGATTACGATATTTATGTAACAAAAGTTGATCGAAATGGACAACTTGTATGGCAAAAAACATTTGGTGGACCTGATTGGGATTTTGCAAAAGGCATTATACAAACTCAAGATAGCGGCTTTGTAATTGTAGGAAACACTTATAATGGCAGCAGTGGAACTTCAGATGGGATTTTCTTAAAAATTGATTTTTGGGGAAATTTAGTATTTCAGAAAATTTTCAATACTGCCGGTGATGATTATTTAAATGGAGTTTCCATCCTCGCTGATGGAAGTCACATTGCAACAGGAATAATGAAAGTTGGACATGGAGGTAGTAATGATATCATTATAGAAAAAATTGATTTTAACGGTGATTCAGTTTTCGTTAAGCAATATGGTAGTGATTATGATGAAGATTCGTATGCTATATATTCACGAAATGGTAAATCACTAATTGTAGGTTCAAACAAAGATATTTCAGGTTTTAACAATCTTGCTTTTCAAATTAATGACAATGGTGATTCGCTTTCAACTATACTATTAAGCCATACTATGGATGAAATTACGACGTCACTTGACACAATTGGTTTCAATTACCTTATCACTGGTTATACAAGTTCCTTCGGTGCAGGTAAAAAAGATTTATTTATTTCAAAGGTAGATTCTACTGGAAACGATATTTTTGGAAAAACATTTGGGGGAACAGAAGATGAAATGGGAAATTCAGTCTCTCAAACACCCGATGGTGGAGCTATTTCTGTTGGATATTCTAAAACATTTAAGCCTGGAGTGCAGTCTGTGTATATAGTAAAAACCGATTCAAATTTAGTTGCAAATACAAATGTTATAATTGGTCTTGCTGAAATATCAAATAAACTAACAGCGTTTAGTGTTTTTTCAGATCCAATTACTCAACTGATTACACTATCATGTGATCCGACTTATAAAAACTTGGATAAACTTACGGTAAATATCTTTGACCAAAATGGGAAAAACGCTACATTCAAAAAATATTATTCCGAAAATAAAATACAAATCAATTTAACAAACTACTCTTCAGGAATTTACTTGATTAATATTTCAGATCAAGAAGGGCTTTCATTCATGCTAAAAATTTTACTTTTTTAAATTTTCGTAAACAACGACTTTTACCTTTTCAAAATCATATGATTGAGAAGTTTCATATCGTGAACCCAATTCAATTTTAATTAAATTGGAAGGGTCTTGCAGCAATTCGTGACAAAAAACTCCAATAATTTTTTCCTTGAATTTAAATTCATCTAATTCACTTGCAGAATTTATCTTAATTGGAAATATCTTCTCCTTCATTAATAGTGAGTCCCTTTTATTGTAATCGAAAAATATATTCTTATCGTAGTAATAACTAAAAACTAAATCAGTATAAGATGCAGATAAAATTACAGCATCATCAATTCCCTTCAGCTCTTTTACTTTTTCAATGGCATCCCTCCATCCTTCATCTTTCGAAGCATGCAGTTTAAGGGAAAACAAGGTAGAACCTATCAAAACAACAGAACTTAAAAGTAATATTTTATTATTTTTTACATAGGTAACCAACAAAAATGCAAATAAAATGTAAAATGGAACAGACGCAAATAAAAGGTACCTCATTAAGAATATTGGAATTAAACCGGAAATAATATAAACAAATATTATTGGAAAAAAAGCAAAGGTCATTAATGACACCTCATCAAAAGAAATAAATTTTTGATTAGTTTTAAATAAATGTATTTTTTTATAAAAAGTGTATGCTAAAATTACAAAACATATAATCAATGTCAATTTATTACCTGCCATACCTATAAGTATCCCTTTAAAGTTTGAAAATGTTGGTTTATTTAGCCAAAAGGACCCTTCTTTAGGTGTATGCGATAAAGGAAATTGCATCCAAGGCATGAATAATATTGCAACAATTACCATTGATAATAATACTTCAAAAAAGAATCGCTTATTGCTCTTAAAGTATAACGCTGCAATCCCAACTTCTAATAATGGAATTAGTGCACTTATATAATGGCTATAAAGAAGAAATATATTTGAAAGGGTTAGGCCAAGGAGTAATAAAATATTTTTTCTCTTGCTAAGCTCGAAAAATAGTCCAATAGATAAAACAGTTAAAAATACAACTAAAGCATATGTTCTAGTTTCCTGGGCATAAAATAAATTCTCATTTGAAAATGAAAAAAATAGTGCAGAAACAAAACCAGTGACCAAATTAAAATTTCTTGATATTAACACAAACATTGTGACTGCAGCTAATATACTAAGAACAGCAGACAAAGATCGAACAGCGAGTTCTGAAAATCCAAAAAGACCGGTCCAAAAATGAAGGGCCAAATAATATAGTGGCGGATTATCTGATTGAGAAGAATTATGAATTATTGATTGTATTGATAATTGTGCTTGATTAACGCTATAAGCTTCATCAAGCCATAAGCTATTTTTATCAATACCATAAAACTTAATAAAAATATTTAATAAAAAAATAATACTGAAAAATAGCTTAAATTTGATTGAATGAGTCATCCCTTAATATTATTTGCTTTGATAAAAAGCTAATTATCTCTACTTCACCTCCGTAATCAAAAACTCCGTCCTCCTATTCTGTTTCCTCCCCGCTTCAGTAGTATTATCAGCCAGCGGTTTACTGTCACCATACCCTTTTGATGCCATTCTATCAGCAGGAATACTATTTTTCAACAGATAATCATAAACCGATTGCGCCCTTCGCTCCGATAAGCCCTGATTGTATGGCTTTGTACCTACATTATCGGTATGGCCACTGATTTCAAAACGAATAGTCGGATTCTTCTTTAGGAAATTAATTAGTTTTCCCAATTCAATTTTCGATTCATCTTTCAAATCATATTTATCGGTATCAAAGAAAATATTTTTTAGTACCATACTCTCCCCCGCTTTAATAGGCTTCATAGGAACATCCTTATTGTATGGCTCAGTGGAAGTCTTTGCATTTTTCAGTTCAAAATTTTCAGAATAGAAAAGATAGCCTTCTTTGGAAACATTCAATGCATAACTTTTACCGGTTGGCAATGCTACCAGAAATTCACCATTACCAACATTGGATGTTGAACTGACAACTGTTTTACCCGTAGCAAGATCAATGAGTTCAAAAGAAGCAGAAAGCACCTTATTAGTTTCACTATCAAAAACTTTTCCTTTCATATAGGTTACCGGCTGCGGACGCATCTTTTCATAGAGAGAAAACTGGTAAATATCCAGTCCCCCTTTGCCTCCGGGTCTGTCAGAAGAAAAGTAAGCAGTTTCTCCATCCGGACTAACCAGCAATGAGTTTTCGTCGTCCTTCGTATTGATTGGATAACCCAGATTTACCGGCTCCCCCCAGCTTCCGTCAGGCTGACGTTTGCTCATTAAAATATCCAATCCTCCCATACCCGGATGACCGTTGGAAGTAAAATACAATGTTTGATCGTCGGGATGAATGAAAGCATACATTTCATCGTAAGGAGTATTAATCTTATCACTTACTGAAACCGGTTCACTCCACCCTGAATTGTCGTCAATTTTAGAAACCATAATATCGGATTGGGAAACATTATTCTTGTCTTTAATCCTCCGAACAAAATAAAGCGTCCTTCCATCGGAAGAAAAAGAAGGCATACTTTCCCAACTACCTGTATTGATTGGTATTTCAAGGTTTCTGGGTTTTAAAAATTTGTCACCCATTTTTTTAGACAGAAAAATATCGCAGCTGCCATTTGTTTTTCGAACATGCAAATCGTTGTCGCAGCCAATAAAAAAAAGATACTGCCCATCGGATGATAAAGAAGCGGCTCCCTCATTGTCTATGGTGTTAATCTCTGAAACCGGCTGCGCCTTTGACCATGTTTTCTTACCCATTTTACTTACGTAAAAGTCCTCTTGTTCATTATCCAAACCGGTTGATCCGGGAATATCCAATCGGCGCGTAAACAAAAACGTTTTACCATCAGCAGTAATAGCAGGAAAATATTCTTCCTCATCTGAATTAATACTATCGCCCATATTTATTGGTAAAAAAGGAATAGGATTCTTAACTGCCTGCTCTGCAAAAGCACAATTAGCAATCATCTGATTGGCAGAAGCCATTAGTTTAGCGCTAATTTTAGGATACGTAATAAACTTTTCAGAGTGTCCTTTTGCTTCGGAATACAAACCTGATTGAAATTCTACCTTAGCAAGTGAATAAAAATTATTCGGGAAAAAATCGGCGTTGATTGCAATGGCTTCTTTGTATGCTGCAATGGCTTTTTCATTCTGTTTCATGTCTGTCAGAATGTTGGCTTTTATCATATAGGCTTCAATAAATTTGGGATCGGCAGCTATTGCCTGATCGATAGACTCCAAGGCCTTATCATTTTGTCTCATATTGTAAAACCTGGTTGCTGATTCAAAGGAACGGACAGCTTTCGGTACAGAGCTTGTCAATTCGCGCTGTGCAAATAGAAATAAAGGAGAAATGAAAATAATTAAGAGTATAAATTTTATCTTCATATTTTAATTTGGAGAATATTTTGAGTTAAATTTTTACCGCCAAGTACGCAAAGGTCTAACGCAGAGTCTCGCAAAGAAAAGCGAAAACATATTTACAATAGCAGAGTGATCCTTCAATTAATCCCTATGGTATGTTCATAACCTTATGGATCTGTAACGAAATTCTCCATTTAGTATTGGACTTAACATAGTCAATTATCAACGGAATAATCTTATCAAAAACAGAATACTCCGGCTGAAGAATGAGTTTGCAGTTTTTCCCGACATTTTGGGCATTTTTTTCGGCCCAATCGAAATCACTTTTGTTGTAAACAATAACTTTCAATTCATCTGCCTTCATTAAAACTTCAGGCAATGGGGCTTTGAATTTCTTTGGTGAAACACAGATCCAATCCCAATCACCCGTCAATGGATATGCTCCGCTGGTTTCAATATGACACAACAAACCTTTACTTTTTAATGCGTCAGTTAGTGGTTTTAAATCATACATGGCAGGCTCACCTCCGGTGACCACTACTGCATTGGCGCCAGATTTAATAATACGATCGGTAATTTCTGCAATACTAATCCTGGGATGCTGTTCAACACTCCACGATTCCTTTACATCGCACCATACACAACCAACATCACAACCCGCAAGGCGAATAAAGTAGGCCGGCTTTCCAGCATTACTTCCTTCACCCTGTATGGTGTAGAAATCTTCCATTAAAGGATATTCTGTTGTTTGCATTGGGGAAAATTAATATTGAATTTCCTTTTTGGCGGATTTCATTGTATTTTTTAATAGTCCAACGATAGTCATTAGACCAACACCGCCGGGGACAGGAGTTATCCACGAAGCTTTCGGCGATACTTCTGCAAAATCAACATCGCCGGTAATTTTAAATCCGCTTTTTGTTTCAGTCGAAGGCAGTCGGGTAATGCCTACATCAACAACCACCACTCCATCCTTAACCATATTCCCTTTGACAAAAGCAGGTTTTCCAAGAGCGGCAATTAATATATCGGCTGAACGGCAAATATCAGAAAGGTTGGTAGTCTTGCTATGACACAGTGTGACCGTACAATTTCCCGGTGTTTCATTTCTAGCCATTAAGACACTCATGGGCATACCAACAATGTTGCTTCGTCCAAGTACTACACAATGTTTTCCTGATGTTTCAATTTTATAAAATTCGAGAATAAGTAAAATGCCATAAGGCGTAGCGGGAAGATAGCAAGGATAATTCTGCATTAATCGCCCGGCATTTACCGGATGAAAACCATCAACATCTTTTGCAGGATTTATGGCTTCGGTGACCTTCTGAACATTAATATGTTTGGGCAAAGGAAGCTGAACAATTAATCCATCAATTGAATCGTCACCATTGACATTCTTGATTTTCTCAAGTAAATCCTTTTCTGAAATTGTTTCTGGAAGTCTTATAACAGATGAAATAAAACCAATCTCATTACAATTTTTAACCTTACTCGCTACATACGTTTCGGAAGCTCCATTCTCACCAACAAGAATAGCACAAAGGTGTGGAGCTCTTTTGCCATTCTTTACCATATCAGCAACTTCAGCAGCCAATTGCTGTTTGATTCCTGTGCTGGCGATCTTTCCGTCTATTAACATTATTTGGTTTGATTCACAATTAACGAATTAGCTAATTAACAAATTAGCTAATTCGTTAATTAGTTAATTTGCTCTATTAAAAAGTAAGGAAGTTAATTATTTCCTCATCCCCGGCATATTCCTCATCATCTTTGCTGCCTGATCTTTGTTTGAAAAAGCGCGCATCATTTTTCGCATTTCGTCGAATTGTTTGATGAGTTTATTTACTTCCTGAATATTGGTTCCACTGCCTTTAGCAATGCGCTGTCTGCGGCTTCCGTTGAGGACAGTTGGAGTTTGTCTTTCCTCTATTGTCATCGATTTAATAATGGCTTCAATATGTTTAAAGGAATCGTTGCTGATGTCTATGTCGCGTATTGCTTTTCCGGCACCGGGAATCATTCCAAGCAGGTCCTTCATATTCCCCATTTTTTTTATCTGCTGAATCTGGCCCAGAAAATCTTCAAAGTTGAACTGGTTTTTTGCTATTTTTTTCTGAAGCTTGGCGGCTTCAACTTCATCAAACTGTTCCTGTGCTTTTTCGACGAGTGAAACAATATCTCCCATGCCGAGAATTCTGTCGGCCATTCTTTCGGGATAAAAAATATCGAGAGCATCAAGCTTTTCACCCGTTCCAACAAATTTAATTGGCTTATTAACTACGGATTTTATCGAAAGTGCAGCACCGCCTCGAGTATCACCATCGAGTTTGGTAAGCACTACGCCGTCAAAGTTGAGTCTGTCGTTAAATGCTTTTGCTGTATTAACTGCATCCTGTCCTGTCATGGCATCGACAACGAAAAGAATTTCATGCGGATTAATCGCTTTCTTAATCGCTTCGATTTCTTTCATCATTTCTTCGTCGATTGCCAGTCGGCCCGCCGTATCAATAATGATAAGATTTCTATTATTTGCTTTTGCAAATGCAATACCGTTTTTCGCAATCTGAACCGGATCTTTATTGTCCTCTTCACTATAAACAGGAACGTCAATTTGTTCCCCTAAGACTTTTAACTGATTGATAGCGGCAGGACGATAAACGTCGCACGCAACAAGAAGTGGAAGCTTCTGTCTCTTCGATTTCAGAAAAGCAGCAAGTTTACCTGACAGCGTTGTTTTACCGGAACCCTGCAAACCCGACATAAGTATTATAGAAGGATTGTCGTTAATGTTAAGTTCTACTTTTTCCCCTCCCATTAGAGCAGCGAGCTCATCATGGGCAATTTTAATCATTAGCTGACTGGGAGAAACAGCCGTGAGTACATTTTGTCCAAGAGCTTTCTCTTTAACCGTATCGCTGAATTGTTTGGCTACTTTAAAATTCACGTCAGCATCCAGCAATGCTTTTCTAACTTCCTTCAATGTCTCTGCAACATTGATTTCCGTAATTTTTCCCTGACCTTTTAAAACTTTAAAAGCCCTTTCGAGCTTATCACTTAAACTTTCAAACATAATTCTTAGAAATTATTTAATTCTGCAAAAGTACAAATTCGCAGGCGTTTTTGCACTCAATTTAGATGAATCTTAAGCCCATCGTAGGCACAAGAGACATTGGGAGGAAGTTCTTGCATTAATTCTTCATGCGTACCTAATTGATGGCTAATATGGGTTAGGTAGGTATGACCTGCACTTATTTCACTCGCAATTTGTAAAGCTTCTTCCAGATTAAAGTGAGAAACGTGTTTTTCTTTCCGTAAAGCGTTTAATACTAATATTTTTGATCCTTTAAGCAATTCTTTGGATTTGTCGCTGATAAAGCTTGCATCAGTAATATAGCTAAAATCACCAATTCTGAATCCAAAAACAGAGAGATTAAGGTGCATAACAGGAATAGGTAAAAAATTGATTCCGGAAATCAAAAAAGGTTCTTCAGAAATGGTATGAAGTGTAATCTTTGGAATTCCCGGATAAGTATCACCTGAAAATACGTAAAAAAACTCCCGCTGTAAAGCAATCTGAACGGAAGCACTTGCAAAAACATCCATAGGTTTTTTTTGCAGGTAATTAAAAGCGCGCACATCATCTAGTCCGGCAATATGATCTTTATGTTCATGCGTGAAAACTATTGCATCAAGATTTTTCACGTTTTCACGAAGCATTTGCTGACGGAAATCCGGTCCGGAATCGATAACGACTCTTGCAGTATCAGTTTCCACCATAAGGGCACTACGCAGCCTTTTATCGTGCTGATCTTCTGAAGTACAAACCTTACATGGACAGCCAATCATTGGCACGCCCTGAGAAGTACCTGTACCTAAAAAAGTGAAAACCATAATTAAAGAATAAACAAAACACCTAAATTGTAATGCTCATTTGCCTGATTTGCTGAAGAAATTTCCTGTTTTTTTCCTCTAAAACGTTTTCATCGAGATTTAAATCGCGAATAATTTCAAGAAGATAGGTCACTTTTGCTTCTACAGGGGCAAACTTATTTAAAACGATTACGTTAGAAGATTCAAGGAGACAAGTACCTGATTTAAAGTTACCCTTCTCATTGCGAATTGTATAACCTGCATTTACAAGTAGTTCTTCAAGTTTATCCAACGAATGCTGATTGAGTTTTATCATGGAGCAAATATAAAGTTTACTTCAATGTAACCTTTATGATAAGACAAAATTTATTGTTTCCTTTGCTCGATTTTTAAATAAAAAAATGAAATTGTGATAATAGCTGTTCCGAAAGAATTAAATGCTTTTGAAAAGCGTGTTGCATTGACTCCCAATGTAGTTCAACTACTCATTAAGGCAGGTTTTGAAATTATTGTCGAAAAAGATGCAGGTGAGTCTTCTTATTTTGATAATACTGACTATGAAAAAGCCGGCGCCAAAATCATTTCCGGGAAAGAGGAACTGTATGGTAAAGCTGACATAGTCCTAAAAATCAATGCTCCAACTGCAGGTGAAATCGGCTTAATGAAAAAAGAAGCTGCATTAATTTCATTATTATTCGCTGCTTCCAATATTCCATTGTTAGAAGCTGCTTCTGCTCAAGGCATAAGCATGTTTTCTATGGATGCAATACCCCGTATTTCCAGGGCGCAGAAAATGGATGTACTAAGTTCTCAGGCCAATCTGGCAGGATATAAAGCTGTAATTCTTGGTGCAGCGGCATTGGGAAAAATCTTCCCTATGTTAATGACTGCTGCAGGAACGATTAAACCGGCAAAAGTTGTTATTATGGGTGCCGGTGTTGCAGGACTTCAGGCTATTGCAACTGCTAAACGCCTTGGCGCTATAGTAGAGGTGTCAGATATAAGACCGGAAACAAAAGAACAAGTTGAATCTCTGGGTGGTAAATTCATTGAGCTCAAAGGAGATGATTCCATTAAGATTGAAGGCGGTTATGTGAAAAATGTTTCCGAAGAATTTTTAAAAGCACAACAGGCATTAATAACCAAACACATTGCTGAAGCTGATCTTGTAATCACAACAGCACTCATCCCCGGAAGAAAAGCTCCTGTGCTTGTGACGGCTGATATGGTTAACAAAATGAAACGTGGGTCAGTTGTAATTGATATGGCCGTAAGTCAGGGTGGAAATTGTGAACTCAGTGAAATAAATTCAACTGTTGTAAAACACGGAGTAACCATTGTTGGTGAATCCAATATTCCCAGTCTGTTACCCTTAAATGCCAGCGAGCTTTATGCTAAGAATATACAGGAGTTTTTGCTTCATCTTGCAACAAAAGATGGTTTTAAATGGGAGCTCGAAGAAGAAATTACAAAAGGATCGTTGATTGTTCATAAAGGAAATATCCTTTTCCCAATGGCAGCGGTTAAAGCCTGATCAACTAGATAAAAATCAATTTAAATGGATAATTTAATTTCATTTCTGGGAGAGAATATTGACAAGGTATATGTTCTTATACTTTCTGTTTTCGTCGGTGTGGAAGTTATTGGAAAAGTACCTTCCGTCCTTCACACTCCCCTAATGTCCGGGGCCAACGCCATTCATGGCGTTGTTATAGTCGGCTCCATAATAGTAATGTTAAACACTGAGCCTGACAACATTCTTCACCTTAGTCTGGGTTTTGTAGCTGTAATTCTCGGAACACTAAATGTTGTCGGCGGATTTGTGGTTACAGACAGAATGCTAGAAATGTTTAGTAAAAAGAAGAAGTAATAGAAGTAATAATATATGAATAATCCATACCTGAAAATTATTTACCTTATTGCATCTGTTACATTCGTAGTTGGACTGCAGATGCTCGGTAAACCCACAACAGCACGTCGTGGAAATCTTTTTGCCGCTTTTGGAATGACACTTGCCGTCATTGCAACGATCTTCTTTCATGAAGGAGAAGTTTCTTCCTTAATATACATGCTTATTACCGGTGCTATATTAATAGGTAGTGTTATCGGCTGGATGGCCGCCAAGAAGGTAAAGATGACCTCCATGCCTGAAATGGTTTCCTTATTTAATGGAATGGGCGGTGCTTGTGCAGCTCTTATCTCACTGCTTGAATTTAATCATAACATTGGAAATCCAACACGTGTTGGAATTATAATGGCCGGACTCATTATTGGAAGCGTTTCGTTTTCTGGAAGTATTATCGCTTTCATGAAATTGAATGGTACGCTTAAAAAATCTATTCGCCTGCCTAAATACAATACGATCAACCTCATTTTAATGCTGGCCACTGTTGCGGCCGGATGCTATGTTACAATTTCTGAAAGCAGCAGTGCCATGCTTCTCTATTCAGTATTGGTTCTTGCCCTTCTTTATGGAATCTTCTTTGTTGTTCCAATTGGCGGAGCCGATATGCCTGTTGTGATTTCTCTTTTGAATTCATTCACAGGATTAGCAGCAGCATTTGGAGGATTTCTTTATAACAATCAGGTCATGCTAACCGGTGGTATTCTCGTTGGTTCAGCAGGTACCATTCTAACGCTTGCCATGTGCAAAGCAATGAATCGTCCGTTGTTTAATGTAATCTTTGGTGCTTTTGGCGAAACTGCAGTAGTTGCCGGTGCTTCCGGTATTAAAGGAAGTATTAAAGATATTTCTGTAAGCGATACTGCCGTGTTAATGAATTACTCTAAAAAAGTTATTATCGTTCCCGGGTATGGACTGGCAGTTGCCCAGGCTCAGCATGTCATTCACGAACTTGAAAAAGTTCTGGAAGAAAGAGGTGTTGAAGTAAAATATGCCATCCACCCTGTTGCAGGACGGATGCCCGGACACATGAACGTCCTCCTTGCAGAAAGTAATGTCGATTACAGCAAGCTTGCGGAAATGGATGAAATTAATCCTGAATTTACAACTACGGATGTTGTTCTGGTAGTAGGCGCTAATGATGTTGTTAACCCGGCTGCTAAAACCGATCCCTCCTCTCCTATTTATGGAATGCCCATTCTTGATGTGGAAAGTTCCCAGCACATTATCGTCAATAAAAGAAGTATGAATGCAGGTTATGCAGGAATAGAAAATGAATTATTCTATAATCCTAAAACCAGCATGCTTTTCGGTGATGCTAAAGCTGTTCTTACAAAACTTGTGACTGAAATCAAAGCATTGTAAGCGTTAAATCTTCTCCTGTTTAAAATCAAAATCTATTAACCAAAACCTATAAATTAATAACCAAAAATTTTTATGTCAAACAAAACCTTTACCATGATTAAGCCCGATGCAGTCGGCAATAACCACATCGGTCCAATATTAGCAAAGATCAACGAAGCAGGATTTCGCATAGTTGCAATGAAATATATGCACCTATCGCCCGAGCGTGCCGGTGAATTTTATTCTGTTCACAGTGCTCGCCCTTTTTATAATGACCTTGTAAAATATATGTCTTCCGGTCCTATCGTAGCAGCCATACTCGAAAAAAACAATGCTGTTGAAGATTACCGTAAACTAATCGGTGCCACCGATCCTTCTAAAGCTGAAAAAGGAACCATCAGAAATCTCTTTGCAAAATCAATTGAAGCCAATGCCGTTCATGGCTCTGACAGCGATGAAAATGCAGCTATTGAAGGGAGATTTTTCTTTTCGGATTTGGAGAAGTTTTAGTACGATATATTGTCTTACTGAAAGACTATCTCTTCCACCACTACCGCTCCCGCTTCATCGTTTAGGAGTTTGATTATTTTTTCTTTCTCCTGAAAAAGTTCCTGTCGCAAGGATGCAGAATTAAGGATTACGTGAAGTCTGTTGCCGTATAATTTTATATTCGTTGTACGATTGGCAACTGTCGGACCCATTATCGTTCCCCAGGACTCAATAAGCTTTATCTGTCGCATCTTATCGTCGAGCTTGAAGTTCTTCAACATGTCTTGAATTGCTTCTTTTAGGGATTGATCGTTGGAGTTTCGAGCCATTTTTTTCTTTTTGTACCAGGGGAAATTGTAGTGTGCTTTTTTGTTAATCTGATAGCTATCGAATAGTTGATTAGCTAATTAATTTAGAATTTATTATTTCGCCATTTAGAATTGGGAAGCTTTTAATTTGCACACCAATATCATTGAAAATGGCTAGCAAACGCTCCGGATGCGTATCGGTAATAAAGATTTGTCCGAAATTATCGCGGCTTACAAGTTCCATCAATTTTCCTACGCGTTTGTCGTCGAGTTTATCAAAGATGTCGTCGAGGAGCAGAATTGGTTTTAGTCCCTTTTTTTTACTGACAAATTCAAATTGTGCCAGTTTAAGCGCTATCAAAAATGATTTTTGCTGTCCTTGAGATGCAAAGCGTTTTACCGGTAAATTGTTAATGATAAAAACCAAATCGTCTTTGTGAGGACCAATGGAAGTATATTGCAGATAGCGGTCCCTTTCTTCCGATTCCTGAAGCAGGGATAAGAAATTATTTTTATTCAGTTGAGAATCGTACCGTATATCAACCGATTCCCTATTACCCGACAGATAGTTATAGTAATGCCTAAAAACAGGAATCAGCTCTTCAATAAATTGTAAACGCGTAGTATGAATTTTCTCTCCGAAAGCTACCAGTTGCTCATCCCACAAATGAAGCGATTCAGAATCAACACTGCGCCCCTGGGAAAGCTGCTTCAGGAAAGCATTTCTTTGCATTAAAATTCGCGAATAGCTGATTAATGACTCCAAATAATTTCTGTCGAATTGAGAAATAATGCTGTCAGGAAATTTTCTGCGCTCTTCACTTCCACCTGTTATCAGCGAAGTATCCGTTGGAGAAACCATAACAACAGGAATCATTCCAACATGTTCGGCCAGTCTTTCGTATTCCTTTTGATTCCGTTTAAAAACTTTTTTTTGTCCGCGTTTAAAACTGCAGGAAATATTTTCATCCGATCCGTCAAGTTCAAAAGAACCCTGAACAACAAAAAATTCTTCTCCCTGTTTAATATTTTGTCCGTCAATAGCATTGAAATAACTCTTGCAGATGGACAAATAATGAATGGCATCCAGCAGGTTCGTTTTACCTTCTCCATTGTCACCAACGAAAGCATTTACGCCTGCATCAGGCACTATTTCTGCTTCAGAATAATTTTTAAAATTTAAGAGTGATAGCCTTTTAAGATGCATGGAATGCTAAGATACACAGAGAGAACGAATGAAAGACTGATTTTGACGGTTTTGCGAAAATAATCTGTAAATAATGGCCTAAATTCCTGAAAACCTAGTAACAAAAGGTGATTATATCATTGGAAATTTTTACCTTTGAATGAACAGTTTTTCCAGATCAAGGTTTTAAATGGAAGAAGAAGAATTTTCCGGCTCCGGAGAGGAGCAAAAGCTCATCCGCTATTCTATCGAACGATACGAAGAAATGCTGCGCAATAAAGAAGCGTACTTCTTTGATGTGGATGCTTTCCTTAATATTATTGATTATTACATAGAACGTAATGATCCTGTTAAGGCATTGCAGGTAGTTGAGTTTGCACGCGATCAACACCCCGCTTCCGTAGAGTTTCTGTTGAGGGAAGCTCAGATTCTGGCCATGGTAGACCGTTACGATAAAGCACTTGACATACTTGAAAAGGCCGAAAAGATTACACCCAGGGATGCTGATCTTTATATGATACGCGGTAGTATTTATGCTCAGCAACAAAAGTTTGAACTGGCCATAGATAATTTTAACAAAGCTATTCCTCTCGCAGATGAACTCGATTTGCTTTATCTGAATCTGGCATATGTTTATGAAAGCTGGGGCGATTACGACAAAGCAATTAATTATCTGAAGTTGTCATTGGAAAGCAATCCTGAAAACGATATTGCTCTTTATGAATTGGCTTTCTGTTTTGAATTTACCGAAGGCTTTGATGAAAGTATTGAATTCTATACACGGTTTATTGATCTTCATCCGTACAGCTATACTGTCTGGTATAATCTGGGAAATGTCTATAACAGACTTAGCCGTTACGAAGAAGCTTTAGATGCTTACGATTATTGTCTGGTCATAAAAGACGATTTCTCTTCGGCCTATTTTAATAAAGGAAATACGCTGGCTAACCTGTTGCGATACAACGATGCAATTGAATGTTATAAAAAAACATTTGAATTTGAAGCACCGGATGCTCTTACTTATTATAATATTGGTGAATGCTACGAGCAACTGGAAGATATGCATAAGGCACGAGATTATTATAAGAAAGCCACAAAACTAGACAATTCCATTGCAGAAGCCTGGCTTGGCATTGGTGTTACACTGCAAAATGAAGAGCGGTGGTTTGAAGCAATACATTACATCCGCAAAGCAATAGAACTCGACAGTGAAAACGCTGAGTTCTGGTTTGCTCTTGGTGATGCTGAATACCACCTTGAAAATTATGTAAGCGCTGAAAACGCTTATAAAAAAGTAGTCGACCTCGAACCCGAAAATGCTGATATCTGGCTGGAATATTCTCATTTGCTTTTTGCAGACAATCGTCCGGATGAAGCATTGGAAATGATACAAAAAGGACTTGTATTTCATCCCGGCAATCCTGAATTGTTATATAGATTGTCTTGTTACCTTTACCTCATTGGAAATATTAATGAATCCTATTTGGTTCTTGCCAATGCTTTGGATAAAAATATTGCGTTAAGCGATTCCATTTTTGAATATACGCCTGCTATGGCAAAAGACAACCACGTACTCGAAATCATTGAACTTTATAAAAACCGTATATGAATTTTTTTCTTGATGATATCCCTGAACGCGCTCCAAAGCCGCGCGAAAAGGGCATGACAATGGTCATGGATAAAGGATTAAGCGTTAGACAGGCCGAAGATATGATTGATATATCCGGAGAATATATTGATATCATAAAATTAGGTTTCGGCAGCTCTTACGTTACACCAAATCTGGAGAAGAAAATCGAAGTCTTCCGCAGTGCTAAAATTCCGTTTTATTTTGGCGGAACATTACTGGAAGCATTTATTGCACGGGATCGATTTGATGATTATCTGAAGCTCATAGACAAATATAAGCTTACACATGCTGAACTCAGCGATGGAAGCATAACAATTGAACACGATGAAAAACTAAGTCTGATCCGACGATTGAGCAAGCATGCTACTGTTATTTCAGAAGTTGGATCCAAAGAAGAAGGCATAATCATCCATCCAAACAAATGGATTGAAATGATGGAACGTGAAATTCAGGCAGGAGCCTGGAAGGTTATCGCTGAAGCCCGCGAAAGCGGAACGGTTGGGATTTACCGTCCCAATGGTAAAGCGCATGTTGTTCTCATCAATAAGATTATTTCACGCGTTCCGCCCGATAAAATTATCTGGGAAACACCAAATAAAAGCGGACAGGTATACTTCATTAACTTACTTGGAGCTAATGTAAATCTGGGAAACATTTCGCCTACAGAAGTAATTGCACTTGAATCGCTGCGTATTGGCCTCAGAAGCGATACTTTTTTCAATTTTTTGAAAAAAGAAAAAGTACAGTAGCATTTTACCTTTTACTTACCTAATACCCTCCTTTTTTGAAATCGGATTACAACACCTATATGCTTCGTTGCCTTGATCTGGCTCAATTAGGTTTAGGCAATACGGATTCTAATCCTCTTGTAGGTGCAGTTCTGGTCTATGACAATAAGATTATTGGTGAAGGTTACCATCAATATTTTGGCCGGCCTCATGCAGAAGTAAATGCCATCAACGATGCAATTCAAAAAGGCAATCATCATTTAATTGAAAAGTCAACATTGTTTGTAAATCTGGAACCCTGCTCTCATTTCGGTAAAACACCACCCTGCAGCGATTTGATTATTCAACATAAAATTCCTCATGTGGTAATTGGTATGAGCGATCCGTTTCCGGAAGTAAATGGAAAAGGAATTACACGACTTCGTGAAGCAGGAATTCAGGTAGAAGAAGATATTCTCAGAGAGAAATGCGAATATCTTAATCGCCGGTTTATCACTTTTCATACAAAGAGAAGACCGTTCGTTCTGCTTAAATTTGCTCAGACGGCCAATCATTTTATGGCTGAGTTGAATCCTTCCAGGATGAAAATCAGCAATGAAACAACAGATGTTTTGGTGCACAAATGGAGAAGTGAAGAAAGCGCTATAATGGTTGGAAGCCGGACTGCGGAAATTGACAATCCCATGCTTACCGTAAGAAAGTGGAAAGGAAAAAATCCAATTCGCATTACCCTCGACAGAAATATGCGTTTGAGAAAGGATTTGCATATTTTCGACTCAGCTGCAAAGACCATCGTTTTTACCGATAAAGAAGAACAATCAGAAGAAATGGTTGAATATGTGAAAATTGATTTCAGGGAAAAAGCTCCCTTACAAATACTGAAAGCATTGTATGATAGAAAAATTCTCTCCTTAATGCTTGAAGGCGGTCCCGGACTTCTAAAACATTTTATCCATGACAAACTCTGGGATGAAGCCAGAATTATTACATCAGATGACTATTGGAAAGAAGGTCTGCCCTCTCCTGACATTTCGGGTAAGCTTTTTTTTCAATCCAAAATTACAGGGGACAGCATTGCTACCCTTCACCCTTTTGAATAAAACTTTGTGGAATTACTAAAAAAATTATGCGGCATACATGCCCCTTCCGGAAATGAAGAGTTAATGACACTCTTTTTACTTGATTATATCGATAAAAATAAATCGGGCTGGAAAGTCAAACCCGAAATTTTTCATGGAGAAGATTTTCAAAATTGTATTGTTTTAATTTTTGGAAAACCGACAAAAGCTGTTTTTGCTCATATTGATTCAATTGGATTTACAGCCCGTTACAACAATCAACTTGTAAAAATTGGCGCACCGGAAGTAAAAAATGGATATCTCTTAAAAGGAACTTTTGAAAATAAAGAAATTGAATTTCCGATCAGAGCAAAGAATGAGAGAGATATATTTGCGGAAGCATCAGTGCAATTAGAGCCCGGAACTGACCTGACTTTCAAGGATATTTGGAAAGAAGATAAAGAATCCATTCAATGTTGTTACATGGATAACAGACTTGGCGTTTGGAATGCATTAAGATCATGCGAAACAATTAACGATACTGCCATCGTTTTTTCCTGCTGGGAAGAACACGGAGGCGGCACCGTGCCTTTTCTTACTAAATTCCTATACGAGTCCTACAAGATAAAACAAGCGCTTATATGCGACATTACATGGGTTACTGAAGGCGTGAGACCGGGAATGGGTGTTGTTATATCCATGCGTGATACAGGAATTCCCAGGAGAAAATTTGTTGATGGAATAATAAAATTGGCAAAAGAAAGCGGAATTCCATTTCAAATAGAAGTTGAAAGTTCCGGTGGTAGCGATGGAACAGAATTGCAAAAGCAGCCCTACCCTATTGACTGGTGTTTTATCGGAGCTCCTGAAGAAAATGTTCATTCACCGAATGAGAAAGTACATAAATCTGATATTTCGAGTATGTTAGATATGTATAGATATCTTCTTTCCAAATTGTAAAGAATTATGTTAAATTAAGTTTTTTAAAAATGCTTTTCCATAGCTTCCAGTAAATCCGCCGGAATAGCTGTTGGCTTACCGGTTTTCTGATTTACAAAGACAAGAGTCGTTTTTGCAGTATTTAATAAAACATTTTTTTCATTGTAGGTTTCATAATTAAAATGAATTCTTGCTGATGGAAGTTCTGTAATAGTTGTTTTAAAAGTTAGCAGGTCGTCGTAATAAGCAGGACGAATGTATTTTATAAAATACTCAAGGACAGGCAATATTACACCTTCGTCTTCAAGTTTTTTATAGCTGAAACCAAGACTCCTTAACATTTCTACACGGGCCACTTCAAAGTATTGAGCATAGTGTCCATAATAAACATAACCCATTCTGTCAGTTTCAGAATAACGCACTCTGATTTTTATTTCTCCTGTAATCATCGATTTTTTTTGGCTAAGATAGTTAGTCAATCATTTTTTCTTCATCTTGCAAAAAAAATTAGTTTTCTTTTACAGGAATGAAAATATCCATTTTGAATTTTTTATTTTTTTTGATTTTCATTAGTTGTCGCCCTGTGTATACCATACAGAAAACCAATCAGACTGAATATGTCTTATCCGATAGTTTAAATAACACTGTCGATAGCTCTGTATATGCATACATTAGCCCTTACAAAGCGAAGATGGAAAGTGAGATGAATGTTTATCTTGCTGAAAGTGAAACAGCATTAGAAAAGGGTTTGCCCGAAGGAAAACTTGGAAATTTTGTTGCAGATGCATGCATAAAAGAAACCGCAAAAACATTTTATCCTACTGATGGCAAAGGGGTTGATTTTGCAGTTTTCAATAATGGAGGACTACGCAGACCATTGCCTCAAGGAAAAATTACACGTAAAGATGTTTTTGAATTAATGCCATTTGAAAATGAATTGGTTGTTTTAACAATTAATGGCAATAGTGTCAAAAAAATTTTTAACTTCATAGCTTCAAAAGACGGAGCGCCCGTTTCCGGCGTGCATTTGCAGATTAAAGAAAAGCAAGCGATTAATATTACTATTAATAATATGCCTTTAGACTCCACCCGTATATATAAAGTATTAACGTCAGATTACCTTGCCAATGGAGGAGATAATTTTGATATGCTTGTAGATGCACCCCGGGAAAAAGTAAATCTGAAGTTGAGAGATGCAATTATTCATTTTCTGGAAGATGCGAATAAAAAAGGAATAAAAATTAATGTTTCACTAGACGGCAGAATCAGTTATGCAAAATAGAAGGGATTTTGTACGTTGGATGATTAGCGGTGTGGCTTTTGCCGGACTAAGCTCCCTTCCTATAGAATTACTTGCCTCGCACGGTTTGGTTAAACTGACTGTATTGCATACAAACGATATGCACAGCAGGATTGATCCCTTTCCAGCTAACGATCCGAAGTATCCCGGCATGGGCGGTATGGCGCGGAGAGCCGCCTTAATAAATAAAATCCGTTCTGAAGAAAAAAATGTTTTGCTTTTAGATGCAGGCGATATTTTTCAGGGTACATCCTACTTTAATTTATATGGAGGAAAACCGGAATTGCAGCTAATGAGTAAAATGGGATATGAAGCAGCCACCATAGGAAACCACGATTTCGATAATGGCATTGAAGGATTGGCAGAAAGACTTCCGGACATGAATTTTCCTTTTCTTAATGTTAACTACAATTTTCAAGATACGCCATTAGAAAAAAAAGTGTTACCTTTTCGCATCTTTAAAAAGGGAGGACTTAAAATCGGCGTCTTTGGAATAGGAATAAAATTGCAAGGACTTGTTGATCAAAAGCTTTACGGAAATACCCGATACGAAGATCCTCTCCCACATGCAGAACGAATTTCTACAATTTTGAAAATGGAACATAAATGCGATTTGATTATTTGTTTATCGCACTTAGGATATAAATACGAAGAAAAAAAAATCTCAGATGAAATTTTAGCTCAGGAAAGTTCGTACATTGATCTCATTATTGGAGGACACACACACACCTTCCTCGATAATCCGGTAATGTATACAAATAAAAAAGAAAAAAAAGTTTTTGTTGCTCAGGTTGGTTGGGCAGGAATAAAACTCGGACGCATCGATTATTTTTTTGATGCTCAGGGAAGAAAAAAAGATGTTGTTAGTGCTACTGTAAAAATTAGTGAAAATACAATAGCATCATAATTTTTTTTTTACTTTTTTTTTTGAAATCTTTGTCATCACAATAAGTAACCATAAATTTGAACACGAAAACACAGGGTACTATTTTTCAGTAATAATTTAACATCAACACAAAAAAAACTTTTCTTGAAAAACACAATGGAGAAAACTTGCGAAAGCGTTTGGAAAAAATGCCTGCAGATAATTAAAGACAACGTAAGTGCTCAAAGTTTCAAAACCTGGTTTGAACCAATCAAGCCGGTTAAACTTGATGGAAAGATTCTAACCATCGAAGTACCCAGTCAGTTTTTTTACGAATGGCTGGAGGAACACTACATTACTCTTTTACGGAAAACCATCCGTCAGCAGCTTGGCAATGAAGGCCGCCTGGAGTACAGCATTGTTATGGAACACGGTACCGATGTCAACAAACCTTATACAATTAAGATTCCCACGCGTTCTCACGGGGACCTAAAAAACTCACCGGTAAACATTCCAATTGGATCCACTAAAGACACCATTCGGAATCCCTTTATTATTCCGGGACTAAAAAAGGTTAATGTAGAATCACAGCTTAACCCGAATTACACCTTTGAAAACTTTATTGAAGGGGATTGTAATCGTTTAGCACGTTCAGCCGGATATGCTGTTTCCAACAAACCGGGGGGAACTTCATTCAACCCTCTATTAATATATGGTGGTGTCGGAATGGGAAAAACCCATTTAGCGCATGCCATTGGTATTGAGATCAAAAACGAAAATCCGGGTAAAACAGTATTATATGTATCGTCAGAAAAATTCACGCATCAATTTATTGATTCTGTAAAAAATAATGAGCAAAATGACTTCGTTCATTTTTATCAGATGATTGATGTACTCATATTAGATGATATTCAGTTTCTTGCAGGAAAAGAAAAAACGCAGGATGTATTTTTCCACGTATTCAATCACTTGCACCAAACAGGTAAACAGCTCATTCTCACCTCCGATAAAGCACCGGTTGATTTACAGGGAATGGAACAACGTTTGCTTAGCCGTTTTAAATGGGGACTAGCTGCTGATCTTCAAATGCCTGATCTCGAAACACGTATTGCCATCTTACATAAAAAAATGTATTTGGATGGAATCGAACTTCCAAAAGATATTGTTGAGTACATTGCATACAGCATAACATCAAACGTTCGCGAACTCGAAGGCGCTCTTATTTCTATTCTTGCCCAGGCATCTTTAAATAAAAAGGCTGTCACCCTCGAACTTTCTAAACAAATGATAGACAAATTCGTGAAAAACACAACGCACGAAGTTTCTATCGATTACATTCAGAAAATCGTTTGTGATTATTTCGATTTACCTATTGAAATGCTTAAGTCTAAGACGCGTAAACGCCAGGTGGTGCAGGCTCGTCAGATAGCCATGTACTTTGCTAAAAGCATGACAAAGTCATCTTTAAGCAACATTGGCGCACACTGCGGCGGAAAAGATCACGCTACTGTACTTCATGCCTGTCGCACCGTTAACAACCTTATCGAAACCGATAAGAAATTTAAAGCCAGTGTTATGGAACTTCAAAAAAAGATAAGCATTACCGGCAAGTAAAAGATTTGCAAAAAAATATTACCTGTTTTTATAATAATACAAAGCCGTTCACAAAATGAACGGCTTTTTTTTGAGGATTATTACAAATCAAAGAACAATTTATAAATTGCCCTGACAATTCACTATATATACTAAAACCACACTGTACTTACAAAATGGTTCTTTCTGAAGTCAAAACAGACAGCGATAAAAAAGCCTTTCTTCTATTGCCCTTAAAAATATATAAGGACGATGCGAATTGGATTCGTCCTCTGGATAAAGACATTGAAGCCGTTTTCGATCCTGCAAAAAATAAATTTTTCAGGCATGGACAATGCACACGTTTTCTTTTGAAAGATGACGAAGAGAAAGTAATTGGACGAATAGCAGTATTCATAAACGACAAACTGGCCAGAAAAGAAAATCAGCCCACCGGAGGATTAGGATTCTTTGAATGCATTAACGATAAAAAAGCAGCACACATACTTTTCGATCAGGCCAAACGCTGGCTTATGGAACGCGGCATGGAAGCAATGGACGGTCCAATTAATTTCGGAGAACGCGACAGCTGGTGGGGATTAATTACAGAAGGGTTTACACCGCCTCCGTATAAAGTGAATTACAACCTACCCTACTATCAGGAACTTTTCGAATCCTATGGTTTTAAGACCTATTTTGAACAATGGTGTTATTCATTAAAAGTGCATGATCATCTGCAGGAAAAATTCTACGAGCGCCACGAGTCAATTTCAAAAAACAAAGATTATCGCTGCGAACATCTGAAGAAATCGCAGCTTGAAAAATATGCAGAAGATTTCCGCACTATCTATAATAAAGCATGGGCCAAACACGGTGGCGGTAAAGAACTCGACAGTAGACAGGTAAAAGGATTTTTCGCACAAATGAAACCGGTAATCGATGAAAAACTCATCTGGTATGTATATTATAAGAATGAACCTGTAGCAATGTGGGTAAATCTTCCCGACATCAATCAGATCTTTAAAAAATTCAACGGCAAATTCGGCCTCATTGAAAAGCTACTTTTCCTCTGGCACATCAAACGCAGAAGAACGCGAAAGATAATAGGTTTAGTTTTTGGAATTGTTCCCGAACACCAGGGAAAAGGAATTGATAGTTATATGATAGTCGATGGATCCAATGTAATTATTGCTGATAATCTATACTTAGATTATGAAATGCAATGGATTGGTGACTTCAATCCAAAAATGGTAAGTGTAGCAGAAAGTCTGGGAACTTATAAGAGTCGTACGTTTAAAACTTATAGGTATTTATTTAATCCGCAGGCGGAGTTTAAGAGGCATCCGTACATATAGTCTGAACCTTGAAAGGAAGGATTAAGGGATTTTCCTGATATTGACTTGTAATAATCGATTATTGGGAATTAAAGTATTTTATGGTGATAAAATCCTTTAATCGCTAAATATATCTCTATATACATGCTTTTCAAAAGATTGCAAATAATGTCGCTAAAACACTCATTTAAAAGGAGAAAGGAACAAGCTTCAAACACGCAAAAAGTCAATTAAAAACTTATTTTTTTTTAAACAAAGTATAATATTTTACTTAATAATTCTATTTTTGCACCCTTCTTAAAAAAGGTACCGATTCCGTAGCTCAGCTGGTAGAGCAATACACTTTTAATGTATGGGCCCTGGGTTCGAGTCCCAGCGGGATCACGAAATACAGTCCGAGTCCGAAATACAGTCCGGAGTCCGGAGTCCGAGTCCGGAGCGGATTCGGACTTTTTTTTTTCAGACTAAGACTTCGTACTACCTTCGGACTCGGACTACGGACTACTTTCGGACTACGGACTACGAACTGCGGACTACTTCCGGACTTCGGACTTCGGACTGCTTTCGAACTACGGACTACTTTCGTCCTTCGGGCTTCTTATCGCTTTCTGCTTTAAGTCTGCATATCATTTTATAAAGCATTTTAGAAATTTCTTCTGCTTTATCGTAGAAGTATTTATACTGATCGATAGTAATTATTTTTTCAATACTAAGTAAATCAAGAATTGCAACACATTCAATTGCGCTGCCTCTTGAAATTACATAAAAATTTCGTTCGTCTGCTTTACTGAATCGACTCGAACCTTCAGCAATGTTTAACATGATGCTCATAGCTGCTCTTCTAAGTTGATCTTTCGAGACTCTTTCCAGTTTTTCGTTTGAAAGGATATCCTTTCTAATTTCCAGATTAAATTCTCTGGCTTTTTTATAAGTATCTAATTTTTCGAAACCGTACATTTTTTTTGATGCAAGGTTGGGAGAATGGATTATTTATACAACCAATATATTAAGGAAAATGAGAATGTATCGGAAAATAATTATTGCAAAAAATATCGTTCAGGACAAACGCTCAGCGAAATAATTTAATCATTTCAATCAAAGTTCCGACATATTTTTCCGCCTTCGGCATAGAATAAATCGAATTGCCATATTGTCAATCCCTGACACAACGAATTGAAAATCCAAAGTGCTTATTGTCGTTGAACAAGTAGATGTAGGGAAAGTTATAGCCCAAATAGCTGTACCATGTAGTTGAAGTACCAGTATCTGTTGAACTCCACCAGTTACCAACGTTACCAATGTTGTCGAATGGACCTGTGTTATAACGGTAGCCTCCAGGAAGGCCTGAGAAGCCACTACTGTTGTCTGCACCTGTGTTTGGGCTGCTCCAATGGGATAAACCGGTCTCTTTCATTTTACCACCGGCAAGATATGCACCTCCTAAGCAGTTCTCAAGAGTAATCCATTCTGTATCGCTGGGTACGTGCCACCCATCAGGGGCAAGACCCCTCGGATCATTTATAGCAAACCAGTTGTAAAGCTTGCCATAGGTAGTGGAATAAGTTGCCGAGTCATTATTATAATAACAATATGCGCCCGTTGTTAAGTGTGCCCAAACTGCTGGATCGGTAACCTTTGGTATCGGGTCGCCATTTCTGTATGTACTTAAAGATAGATTTTGAGTGGTCCATATTTGTGAACAAATTGTTATAGGAATTTAAAACTGATATTAAAATATCCCCAAGTCTAACTTTTCTCCACTCTCCCATAATTATTTCTTCTTGAATTCAGTACTAATTAAATCAGACAATTCTTTAGAAGACGGCAATTGTTTTTGTAATTTTTTTGGTATTGTTTTTCTTAACTCGTATTCTGACACTGCAATGGGTTTATTAATTCCCTTAAGGGCATATTCAACTTCTACGGAATTTTTTTCTGCACAAAGTATTATTCCGATCGATAGATTTTCATTTACTAGTTTTACTTGATCATCGAGTAGATTGAGATAAAAATTCATTTTCCCGGCAAACTCCGGTTCAAAACTTCCAATCTTCAAATCAATGGCCACGAGGCATTGCAAGTGTCGGTGAAAAAATAATAAATCGACAAAATATTCCTTAGCATTTAATTGTATCCGGTATTGGTTTCCAATAAAACTGAAACCATAACCAAGTTCAAGAATGAATTTTTTTATCCTTTCAATTAGCCGGTTTTCAAATTGTCTTTCGTGTATCGGTTTATTGATGCCTAAAAAATCGAGATTGTATTTGCTTTTCAACATTTCATCAGCCTGCCCCTGCAAATGAGAAGGTAATGCCTTTCTAAAGTTATGTTGTTTAGGAAGTTTTTTATGCCGTCCGTAGGCATTTGCCTTAATCTGGTTTAATAATACATTGCGGCTCCAACCCAATTGTGATGTAGCCTTAAAATAATATTTCCTTTCTTCCTTCCTTTTTATTTTGCTGAAGATAACAATGTTTTGTCCCCAGGGAATCATTGAAGCCATACTTAACATTTCTTTATTTCCTTTATATTCGGAATAGAACTGTCGCATATACCATAAATTCTGTGGTGAAAATCCTTCAGAACTCCCGAGCTCCTTTTGTAAATCATGGGATAATTTTTCTACTACGCTTTTTCCCCATGCTTCCGAATGCTGCTTTTCAACAATGCATCTACCTACATTGTAATATAGCCTCACCTGCTCACTGTTTAACAAAGAAGCTGCTTTTAATCTTGCCTTTATTACCTCAGACTTTACTTCGTTGAGCAAGGCATTATAAGCAGATTTCTCAATTTTCGTTTTTGCCACTGAATAATACCTTATACCAATGATTTTTTATACTAATTCTCCAACAGCTGTTGGAGAAATTCCGCTTTTCCAATTCTCCAACAGCTGTTGGAGATGATTATTTTTCGATCATGAAATTGTGCAACCACCGGCTGGACAATTGATTTAATTTTTCTTGTTGATAATTTTTATCGCTTTATATGCCATAACCAATACTCTTCTGATTATTAGCAATTTTTTTCGCGAGAACAGAACTTTCTTTGAATTGTGAATTTAATTTCTCAACCAGTACTTTCATCTTATCCTCAAACAAAATCCCATCATCCTCTTCTGCTTCAGTTCCAACATACCTGCCGGTAGTCAGCACATAATTGTTTTCAGCTACTTCTTCAAGTAAAGCACTTTTACAAAATCCTTCAACATCTTTGTATTTCTCTTTAACACCTACCTGCCGGTCAGGCAAATCAAGTATTGCAACGCATTCAATTGCGCTGCCTCTTGAAATTACATAAAAATTTCGTTCGTCTGTTTTACTGAATCGACTCGAACCTTCAGCAATGTTTAACATGATGCTCCTAGCTGCTCTTCTAAGTTGATCTTTCGAGACTCTGTCCGGTTTTTCGTTTGAAAGGATATCCTTTTTAATTTCCAGATTAAATTCTCTGGCTTTTTTATAAGTATCTAATTTTTCAAAGCCGAACATTTTTTATTTGCAAAGATTTGAAGTACGAGTTATTTATACAACCCAATATATTAAGGAAAATGAGATTCTCCGATGCCGGAAGAATTGCCCCGCAGATCGAAATAACATAAATGATGTTACGTCCAATGAATAGCATTTAGAAAGAATACTCTAACATTAAAGAAAAAAATCAAGGTTCATAATCAATCTACATATTTTTATGTAAAGCACAACTTAGAACAACCATAAAATATTTTCAAAAAATAAGACTATATTTATACTAATATCCATCAAGTGGAAAACAAAAACCAATACATAAAAAACCTGTTATTCGGAGTTGCAGTTGGCGATGCAATCGGCGTTCCCATAGAATTCATGAGCAGAGAGCAAATCCGGTCAAAACCATTAACCGATATGATTGGCTACGGTACCTATAACCTTCCTGCCGGAACATGGTCTGATGACAGCTCTTTAACCTTTTGTCTGGCTGAGGCATTGGCAACAGAATCAGAATTCGATCTGCAGACTGTTGCAAACAACTTCATTGCATGGTATAAAAATAACTTCTGGACTCCACACGGTGATGTCTTCGATATTGGCATTGCGACCAGGGAAGCAATTAACAGATTAATAAAAGGACATAAGCCTGAATTAGCCGGAGGAATGGATGTTCATTCAAATGGCAACGGTTCATTGATGCGCATTTTACCATTGCTTATTCATATTAAAGATATGCCCATTGAAGAAAGATTTCATATCACAAAAAATGTGTCTTCAATTACACACGGACACATTCGTTCCGTTATTGCATGTTTTTACTATCTTGAGTTTGCTAAATTGTTATTAGATTCAGGAAATAAATTTACAGCCTACAATCAGTTAAAAAATGTACTACCAACCTATTTACGCTCTGCTTCAATCAATAAAAATGAAATAAATCATTTCAACCGTTTATTAGTTTATGACATTCACGAATTGGAAGAAGATGAAATTAATAGCAGCGGTTACGTAGTGCATACCCTTGAAGCATCGATCTGGTGCCTTCTTAAAACGAATAGTTACCGTGATGCTGTTCTCACTGCTGCCAACCTGGGCGAAGATACGGATACAACAGCAGCCGTAACCGGAGGACTAGCCGGACTTTTATATGGATATGAAAATATTCCGAAGGATTGGGTGGAAAAACTGGCGAGGAAGAATGATATTGAAGATTTGGGGGGAAGGTTGATGATGAAATGAAAATTACAGAAAATAATTCCATTTACAATATTATAATGCAAGCAATTTAATGAACAACTCGGAAGAAATATCACTAACACCGGAATATTCAAGTGCATTGAATAACTATGAAATGTTGTGTGAGTCACTTCTTGAAGCTGAAGAAGAAAAAAAGAATAGATCTGAATTCAAAAATTATTTTTCGAATTATTTTTATAAATTTGAGCTTGGGTAATTGATTTTACTATTTTTGAATGTTTGAATACTAAAATATATTTATTTACATGAACTATTGGAACCAGGATCAAGCGAATCAGGTTAATGTAAAAGTAACTCCCAAATTTGTAATTCAGGAAAGTAAAGAACCGCCGGTACTTGTTCATATTCAAACGTATTGGCTATATCAATATGATTGCAATATTCCATTAGATTTTATAGAAGAAATAAAATCCTTACCACGTGAATCTCTTTTAAAAGATCTTCAAAGTGTGCTTTTTGATTCCATTGCACGATACAAAGACTTTAAAAAATTAGCCGGGGACGATTACCGCAATTGGTTTCCCATTCATGCCCTGCTTCTGATGAAAGATCTTCGCGCTACAGAATCGCTTGAAACAATACTTGATTTTCTAAGTCAGGATGAAAATTTTTTAGATTTCTGGCTTGGAGACATACTCACCGAGGAAGGATGGTCTATTATTTTAATGTGCGGAAGTCATAACTTGAATCGCTTAGATTCATTTATTAAAGAACCCGGACATTACACTTGGTCGAGAACCGCCATTGGAGAAGCTGTATGTCAGGCAGCCCTTCACAATATAATACCACACGAGAAGGCAGTTGACTGGCTTTGTAATGTAATGCAATACTTTCTCCAAAACAGGCAAACGGAAAACCTAATTGATTCCAATTTAAATGGTTCACTAATTTGTGATTGCATTGATTTAGCAGCTACTGAAACTCTGCCGATAATTAAGAAAATGCTGGATGAAAAGATAGCTCCTTTGTCCTATGCCGGCGACTGGACAGATATACAGGAACAATTTAAAATTCCTGTCGGAGAATGGGTTAAGAAAAAAATTGAAAACATAAATGAAACATATAAAAGCCTCCTCTCTCGGGAAGAAAAGGAAATTGAAATTTCAAAACCCCAAAAAAATAACTCAATCAATTCCGGTTGGCCTGCGCCCATAGTAAATGATCACCCCAAAATAGGCAGAAACGATCTATGCCCTTGCGGCAGTGGAAAGAAATATAAAAAGTGTCATGGTGGAAGTTAGCCTGAGCGTGATAGAATAAAGTGTATTAATATATCTACAAATTATATACCCTCGTTAAATAAAATTTTCATTCCCAATTTTCAATATCTCTGAAATCTAATAGGTAATCATTTACAGCTTCTAAATCAAATTTTGATGCTTTGAAATCTCCCATCCATTCTTTTACATCTTCATACTCCGGATGCTTTTTGTCTTTTAATATTTCCAAATAGTTATAAAAACCGTAAATGCCACCGCAATCTTCCGGCGGACAACTATACTCTCCTTCCAGACAAATGGGGTACAACACCTTCGGATCTATGTCCAGGATTTTTTCGAGAAGTAATTCGTGATCCCAACTATCGCCAAAATCATACTCGTAAACCATACTGACCTTTGGCTTATTGAAGAACCTTGATAATATAGTTTCCCGAGAGTTGATTATGTCGTCTCTACCCAGCAAATAAGGATCCCCAAAAGTGAACTTCTTTTGATACTTAAACTGACTAAGATGCGAATTAGTCCACCCCATTACATTCTGAATTACCAGGTGTAAATCGTTAAATGTAAGTGAATCTTCTACCTGGAATCTGCGCCAGATTTTAGGATCAGAATGCTTTAATGTTATTTTGAATTGCAGGATGTGGGTCATCGTCAGACTAATTTTATGATTTGAAAAGTAATAATTTATTTTGAATCTTATTCATCAAAAAAAAACTAAATTAGCCCAATAAGTACCACATTATGTCTACCGACAAAAAACTACAACTCGAACAACAACTCTGGAAAATTGCCAATACCCTGCGCGGGAAGATGGATGCCGATGATTTCAGAGATTATATTTTAGGCTTTATCTTCTATAAATACCTGAGCGAAAAGATGTATTCGTATGCCAATACAATACTGATGCCCGATAAAATAAAGTATGAAGAAGTAGAAAAACACAAGAATAAAAAAGAATTATTAGTGCCTTTAAAACAAGAAGCAGCGAAGACAAGTACAGTTACGTAGCTCCACTTAGCGAAATTGCTGAGAACGATTACAACCTGAACATTCCTCGTTATGTGGATACGTTTGAAGAGGAAGAATCCGTAAACCTGAAAACGGTTTCGAAAGAGTTGAAAAATTTGGAGAAGGAAATTAAAAATACGGATGATGAGATTGCAAAGTATTGTAAGGAATTGGGGATTGATACACCGTTTTAAAATAAACCTGAAGGATAAAAAAACAACAATAAACGTACAGGGTACAGCAATTACAATTCTTTCGGTGAAGGAGAGTGACTATATTTCTTTAACTGATATGGCTAATAAATTTGGAGGCGATGACCTGATTTACAGCTGGATGCGGAATAGAAATACCCTTGAATTTCTGGGAATTTGGGAACAATTACATAATCCGGATTTTAAAGGTGGCGAATTCGACACCTTTAAAAAAGAAGCTGGACTTAACAGTTTCAGGCTTACTAAAACTAAATCAAATTGCTATTGCACAATTGAAATCGCTAATTTCTAATCCGCAGGTTAAGAAATTAAAATAAACAAAAATCAATATTGATACGCCGTTTTGAATTTCACGAAAATGAACGAAGAAAAGAATGTTATTATTTATAAAACACAGGATGGTAAAACATCTGTTTCACTTTTAACCAGAGAAGGAACAGTATGGATGAACCAAAACCAATTAGCAGAACTTTTTGACACCTCAGTGCCAAATATTAGCATGCATGTGTCTAACATCCTGAATGAAAATGAATTAGATGCTAATTCAGTTATTAAGGATTACTTAACTACTGCCCAGGATGGCAAAAACTATACTGTAACTTTTTATAGTTTGGAAATGATTTTGGCCATAGGATTCAGGGTACGAAGCAAGAGAGGAACGCAGTTCAGGCAATGGGCTAACCGCAACCTGAAGGAATATCTGGTTAAAGGTTTTGTAATGGATGATGAGCGATTGAAAAATCCTGATGGCCGTCCGGATTATTTTGATGAACTCTTAGCACGAATTCGTGATATACGTGCTTCTGAAAAAAGATTTTACCAAAAAGTTCGTGATTTATTTTCTCTTAGCAGCGATTATGATGCAACAGATAAAGCAACACAAATGTTTTATGCTGAAACACAAAACAAACTTTTATTTGCAATTACCGGAAAAACAGCAGCAGAAATTGTTATTAGCCGAGCCAATGACAATGAACCTAATATGGCATTAAACAGTTGGAAAGGAAGTGTTGTTAGGAAACAAGATATATATATTGCAAAAAATTATCTGAACGAAGACGAATTAGATAATCTCAACCGTTTTGTTACTGTATTTTTAGAAACAGCCGAACTGAGAGCCAAAAATAAACAGGATATTACGATGGATTTTTGGCGGGATAATGTGGATAAAATTATCGCCCTGAACGATAAAATAGTTCTCGATCACAAAGGCAGCATCAGCAATGCTGAAATGGAGAAACTCGTTGAATCTACTTATGAAAAATTTGATGCCAAAAGAAAAATACAGGATACTCAAAAAGCTGATGAACAAGATATGGAGGAGCTGAAAGCTATTGAACAAAAAATTAAAAAAAATATCTGAATCAAGATTTACAGGATTATAGGATTAGCAGGATTTGGGGATTTACAATAAGTTCGGATTTACAGGATGAGTTAAACTAACAATCTTGTAAATCCTAAAATCCTGTAAATCCTGATTCAGACAATTTTTCCGTGTATTTTTCACCTTAAATATCAAATTGCGCTTATATTTCACCAAACGCTATCGTTTTTCACCAATATTTGTAATAAATTCGGTCCATACTTATTTCCCTATACTTAAATGACCTTGCAATCAGAAGCCATTATAGAAAATAACTTTATCAAGCAATTGGTTGCTTTAGGCTAGGAGTTTGCCAAGATTCATGATGCCGATATTTTTATTTCCAATCTTAAAAAGTAATTAGAAATATAACCAACTGTTCGGAAATTTCGAACAGTTTGATAAACAGAAAGATGAAAATCAAGAAACATATAAAGAAGAAAGGTGCTTTGCATTCAATGGCTAAAGATCCTCCATCTGAATTCCATCTTCAGAAAAAGGAAAACAAGGGCGAACTTATTATTTATGAAAGTGCTGACAATCAAGCACAGGTAGAAGTAAAATTTGAGAAGGAAACGGTGTGGCTTACTCAACAGCAAATCGCCGACGTTTTTGGAACGCAACGACCTGCTATTACCAAACATTTAAATAACATTTTTAAATCGGGTGAACTTAAAGAAAAAGTGGTTAGTTCCATTTTGGAACATACTACGATTAAATTGATTGTAAATTTAATGTCCGTTAATTAAGATGAGCCATCAATCAGAAGCCCTATTAGAAAATAACCTTATCAAGCAATTGGTTGCTTTAGGCTATGAATCTACCAAGATCAATGATGGTGATGTTTTTATTTCCAATCCTAAAAAGTAGTTAGAAATATTCAATAAGACGACATTTCCCACTAAAGAGATTGAATCCATTTAAATCCACCCGGCTAAAAGGCAATGTCTTCGAAAAAGCTAAAACACTACGTGACCTTTTTCAGCTCCTCAACGAAAACCGCGAATCATTTTATGTACAGTTCTTAAATAACGAAGATTGGTCGATTAACAAATACCAGGTAACCAAATCTCAATATGAATTTTGTAAAATTAATAAAGTAAATGCACGATAGAGACTTAACAGCAATAAGTAAAATATTTTTTAAAGAGTTTTCAATATTTAAATGCAGGATAAAATTTATGTGATTATATTTCTAATCCGAAGGAATTTTCGGCGAATACGTTACCAACTAATTCTGACTCCCATACCCTGTTCCATACTTCCGGCTGAAAAAGTCTTTAATTCCGGAACAGACACCATATTAATTCCCGGTTTGATTTCATAGAATAAATGTACCTGTTTCCAGAATTCATTTTGCTTACCAATTCTGAAATCTACTCCAATAGGCAAATAAGCAAAAAAACCAAAACTATTATCATTTGAGTATTTTTCTGAATTTTCATCTTCTGTATAGGAATATTCGTAGGAACCGTTGTTTCCATTTGAGAACCTGACTTGTTCAGAATTGGCAATAGTTTTTCGTATTTCCGTTCTTGCATCAATAGAAATTCCTATAGCAAAACCGGCTCCACCATATAGTGACCATCGTGCATCGGGATTTGTTCTGAATATAACAGAAGCATCAAAATAGAGTTGTTCACAGTCATAACGCAAGCGATAACCGGTTGAAGTAATTGAATCAAGAATTATAGAATTTCCGGTTTGATTGGAGACCAATGTGTCGAATGACCTCTTCTCTTCCTTCGTCAGATTGATTTCCTGCCTCGTTCCCGAAACATAGCTAATGCCAAGACGCAGTATGGGATTCGCTCTGTAGTTTTTCTTTTCCCTATCGCTGAACTTAAATCCGAGCAATACTGAAAAAAAACTCTTTTAAATATTCGCTTCATTATCTATTTCGGTAAATCCTGAAAAGTCGCTCTTAAGGAATTCAGAAGCCGGGGTAAGTAATTTAAAATCAGAAATATTAAAATTTGTATTGCTCTGTGTAAAATAACCCGATTGAATAAATATATCCTTTATAGTTACCTTTTTTACCTGAGTGGTTTGCTGAGCGAAAGCGTTCGAAAATAAATTAAGTAAGATTAATGTGAAATAAATATAATGCTTTTTCATAAATAATCTTTTCCCTGTCTTTAATACCCGTCAAATTTACAAAAGAAATTGATCAAAAGGCAGTTTCACGAATACTTGTGTAAATGTGAGGAATATCATTTGAATGTAGAGGTTTTTAAATACTTATTAAAGCTTAAATTTTTAGGATTATAAATACCCAATCATAAAAATTAATTATATACATTGCATTACATGAAGAAAAATTACGACCTCATTGGCGACATACACGGACATGCGGATGAGCTTATTGACTTGCTAAAGAAATTGGATTACTCCCTGAATAATGGAGTTTACAGTCATCCTGAGCGTACTGTCATTTTCCTGGGCGATTATATTGACCGGGGACCACAAATCCGGGAAGCACTTCGAATCGTTAAAAGCATGGTAGATGCAGGAAATGCTTTCGCTATTATGGGTAACCATGAATTTAATGCTATTGCATATTCGATGACGGATGAAAAGGGAGAATATATTCGTAAGCATTCTGAAAAAAATATCAAACAACATGGACGTACACTAGAACAGTTTACCGGTCATGAAGATGAATGGAATGAATACCTCCAATGGTTTACTACGTTACCTCTGTTTTTGGAATTAGATGATTTTCGCGCTGTTCATGCCTGCTGGGATTCAAGTCACATAGAATGGCTGAAAAATAATTATTTGGGTAAACTGACTAAGGAATTGCTTATTGATGCTCACAACAAGTCCAAATACGAATATCATGTTTTCGAAGAAACGCTGAAAGGAAAAGAGTTTCGTCTTCCTGAAGGAAAATCATTTCACGATAAAGATGGTTTTCATAGGCATGAAGCTCGGCTTAAGTGGTGGGCTGACAGAATTCATCCTGCTGTATTCAAAGACATTTTTATTTCAATTCCTGAGGAATCAGAGCACATTCGTGTGGAATTTGAATATCCGGTTCATCCGTATCCGTCCAATGAAAAACCGGTATTCTTCGGGCATTATTGGCTGAGAGCTGAACATCCAAATCTACAGTCTCAAAATGTTTGCTGCCTCGATTATAGTGTAGCAAAAAAAGGAATGCTGGTGTGTTACAGGTTTAATGGCGAAAAGATACTGACAGAAAATAATTTCGTATTTATTAAAACAATGATGGCAGTTTGATGCAAACTCCAGAAGAAATATCACTAACACCGGAATATTCAAGTGCATTAAATAACTATGAAATGCTCCGCGAATCTCTTCTAAAAGTTGAAGAAGAAAAAGAATTCCTTCTTCACCAGGCATTGCCTGCCCTCATAGCAACGTACCTGTCGAAGGTTGGGAAGCACAAACTGGAATTGCTGGAAGTACGTTTGGAAGTATACCGACTAAAAAGAAAAATGGAGCTCATTCAATCCTGCATAAACAGGCAAAGCGAAGTTGTGCCCGAGGCCATCGATATATTGCTTGAAAAAGAAATTGCGGAACAAAGAAAAAAACTGGAAGAAGAATCGAAAAAATTAGTTGAAGCTTTTCAATTTTCCGGACTGCCACCAATGAAAAGTGATGAAGTCCTCGAACTTAGAAATCTGTATTATAAACTTGCACGCATCCTTCATCCCGATTTAAATCCCGGACAAAGCGAATCGATGAAAATGTTGTGGTTGAAAGTTTCGGATTGCTACAGGCAAGGAGATCTGAACCAAATGAAACTGCTGGAAATACTGGCCTTGCACGAGACAACAGTAGAATCATCTCCTACTGCTCTGGAAGAATTAAAAAGACGTAATGAACTTTTATCCTCGCGAATCATCATGCTGATGAAAGAGATTGAACATATCAAAAACAATTTCCCTTTTACCTACAGCGAAAAACTTAATGATCCTTCATGGGTTGACCTTGAGAACAACGATAGTCTGAATGCCATTTCAAAAGCAAGGGAAGAAAAAGCAGTTTACGAAAAAGCAATAGCAACACTTTTAAACGGCTCCGGCACATGAGCACTGAACTAATAAAAATAAATCCTGCCCTGCTTGCCCTGGTAAAGGGAACAGGATCGCTCCTGCCCTTTGCACGCGAGCTTGTCGTTCTCGAATGTCAGGTAGCAGGCACCTCCAACCAGGATCTCGAAGAGATCGGACCACAGCTGAATCTCAACGACCGCTTCCTACTCATCCGCGAATCAGAAAACAAGTACGACAATTTCACCGTAGCCATTTACACCTCACACCGCGAAAAGCTCGGCTACCTCCCCCGTTCAAAAAACGAAACCAAAGCGAGGCTCTTGGATGCAGGGAAGATGATTTTCGGTGTGCTGAAATCAATAACCTGGGTTGGTGAGTGGTTGAAAATGGAGTTGGTGGTTTGGCTGGTGGATGGATGAAAATTAAAATATTTTGTATACAGAATGTGTGGTATAGCATCACCGGAAAAATCACATTACTAAAATGGATAAAATATTTTTCATTACATTCACAACTCCCCATTCCTCCTCATTAACACTCTTAGCTGATAGACACACTGTGATGTAATTTGTAACCTTTCGGCAATTTGTACAGGGGTTTTATTTTTTTTTAAAAGTTGCTTTATTTTTGGTGTGAGGCTATGCTCCTTTCTCCAATAAATACCATTCTTCCTGGCAATATTTGAAACATACGATTCCAATATATTACACTCTACTGCTATTTTATCAGTGTCTACACCTTTTTTAATCAATTCCATAATTTTATTGTTTCTATCCTCAATTTTTTGCTGATAGGAAGTTGGAATGACATTGCTTATTCGAATTTGATCAATGACTGCTTTCGATAATCGATATTTTTTAGCAACATTTTCTGAAGAAATTCCATTAAATAAATCTTCCAGTATATTAGCATTTCGATTAGCTCTCTTCTTTCTATTAATTTCTGACAAGCCCTCCATTTTAAATATTAGATATATATTTTGTGTAGAAATGTCAAACCTTTTTGCCAATTCTGCAACCTTGCTTCCTTCATTGTATAATCTTATGATAATTTGATTTCGATTTTCTATTTTATTCTTGAGTTCACTTGGAGAATTAATTTTCAGAATTCGCTTTAGTATTTCTCTATATCTTTGCTTATCATGCACAATCATTTTAAGCCTCACTTGGGAATCGTTCAAATTAAAAAGCACACACAGCTCTTTTATACTTTTTCCTTTTTCAAATAAATTGAAAATTTTAGCAGCTAATATTGAATTATTTGTATCTGAGCTAACTCTCTTCTTCTTCCTTGCAGCCAGCCAGCTTTGATAATTATTTTCCATCAAAAGCTGCCGAAGTCCGGAAGGTGAATAAGAATATCTTTTACTCAACGAACTAAGGCTTTCACCTGCTTCAAATTCTTTAAACAATTCGTTTATTTTAACATTTTTTTTCATTTAGTTCATAGTATGCTTTAATGTCATTTTTAATTGAAGGATTTGTAGCTTTGCCGGTTTAATTTTACAATTTAAAAGTAATAATTATTTTTCACATAGATTAATCAAAAAAAACTAAATTAGCCCAATAAGTTAGACCCTATGTCCACTGACAAAAAACAACTCCTCGAACAACAACTCTGGAAAATAGCCGACACTCTCCGCGGAAAGATGGATGCCGATGATTTCAGAGATTATATTTTAGGATTTATCTTCTATAAGTACCTGAGCGAAAAGATGTATTCCTATGCCAATACAATATTGAAGCCTGATAAAATCAAATATGAAGAGGTAGAAAAACACAAGAATAAAAAAGAATTATTAGCGGCCATCAAAGAAGAGGCACTCAATAAACTCGGTTACTTCTTAAAACCATCGGAGCTCTTCAGCGAGCTCGCCCGCAGAGGCAATGCCGAAGGGAAAAGCAAATTCATCCTCGATGATTTATCTAAGGTGCTTACCAACATCGAGCAAAGCACCATGGGTTCGGAAAGTGAAGAGGATTTCGGAAATCTCTTTGAAGATCTGGATCTGACGAGCAGTAAGCTCGGTAAATCCGAAAACGACAAGAACGAACTGATCGTAAAAGTACTCTCGCATTTGAATGAAATCGATTTCGATTTACAGAATACCAAAAGCGATGTATTGGGCGATGCTTACGAATACCTCATAGGTAAATTTGCCAGCGGTGCGGGAAAAAAAGCCGGCGAGTTTTATACGCCACAACAAGTAAGCATTGTTTTGGCCCGATTGGTTACTATGGGTAAAACCAAACTCAAGAGTGTATATGATCCAACCTGCGGCTCCGGCTCATTGTTGCTTCGTGTTGCTAAAGAAGTAAAAGAGGTAAGCGCTTTTTACGGACAGGAAAGCAATCCCACCACTTACAACTTATGCCGCATGAACATGATCATGCACGATGTGCATTACAAAAAGTTCGACATTAAAAACGAAGATACCCTCGAACGTCCGCAGCACATTGACATGCGATTCGAAGCCATCGTTGCCAATCCTCCTTTCTCAGCTGAGTGGAGTGCCTCTCCCCTTTTTATGAGCGACGACCGTTATGCTCCTTATGGACGACTGGCTCCCAAAGGCACTGCCGACTTTGCTTTTGTACAACACATGATACACCAACTTGCAGACAACGGAACCATGGCTTGTGTATTACCACATGGCGTATTGTTCAGAGGCGGCGCCGAAGGACACATACGCGAGTATTTAATAAAAGATAAAAACCAGCTGGATGCTGTGATCGGTTTGCCTTCAAATATTTTTTACGGAACAAGCATTCCAACTTGTATTTTAGTGTTGAAGAAAAAGCGCGAACACGCCGGTAACGTTTTATTTATCGATGCAAGTCAGCATTTTGAAAAAGTAAAGACACAAAATGTATTGCGATCTGAAGACATTACTAAAATTATCAGCGCGTATAAAGATCGCATTAACAACGATAAGTATAGTTATGTAGCACCTCTGAGTGAAATTGCTGAGAACGATTACAACCTGAACATTCCTCGTTATGTGGATACGTTTGAAGAGGAAGAGTCCGTAAACCTGAAATCGGTTTCGAAAGAGTTGAAAAATTTGGAGAAGGAAATTAAAAATACGGATGATGAGATTGCAAAGTATTGTAAGGAATTGGGGATTGATACACCGTTTTAAATTTCAGTAGTATGAACGAGGGGAAAAACATTATCATATATAATACACAAGATGGTAAGACATCCGTTTCACTTTTAACCAGGGAGGGAACAGTATGGATGAACCAAAACCAATTAGCAGAACTTTTTGACACCTCTAAACAAAATATTAGCTTACATATAATTAGTATATTGGAAGAGAATGAATTAGACAAAAATTCAGTTGTCAAGAATTACTTGACAACTGCCCATGATGGCAAAAATTATGATGTCACGTTCTATTCTTTAGACATGATATTGGCCATTGGATTCCGAGTACGAAGCAAGAGAGGAACTCAGTTTAGGCAATGGGCAAATCGAAACCTGAAGGAATATATGGTTAAAGGGTTTGTAATGGATGATGAGCGCTTGAAAAACCCTGATGGCCGGCCTGATTATTTTGATGAACTTTTAGCACGTATACGTGATATACGTGCTTCTGAAAAAAGATTTTACCAAAAAGTTCGTGATTTATTTTCTCTTAGCAGTGATTATGATGCTACAGATAAAGCAACACAAATGTTTTATGCTGAAACACAAAACAAATTATTATTTGCAAGTACCGGAAAAACAGCAGCAGAAATTGTTATTAGCCGAGCCAATGACAATGAACCTAATATGGCATTAAACAGTTGGAAAGGAAGTGTTGTTAGGAAGCAAGATATATATATAGCAAAAAATTATCTGAACGAAGACGAATTAGATAATCTCAATCGCTTTGTTACCGTATTTTTAGAAACCGCCGAACTGAGAGCCAAAAATAGACAAGATATTACAATGGATTTTTGGCGGGATAACGTAGATAAAATTATCGCCCTGAATGATAAAATAGTTCTCGATCACAAAGGCAGCATCAGCAATGCTGAAATGGAGAAACTCGTTGAATCAGTTTATGAAAAATTTGATGCCAAAAGAAAAATACAGGATACTCAAAAAGCTGATGAACAAGATATGGAAGAACTGAAAGCCATTGAACAAAAAATTAAAAAAAGTCTGAACTAGGATTTACAGGATTAAAAAGTGTAGAATAATTTAAATCCTACTCTTCTTGTCTGAATCAAGATTTACAGGATTCAAGTGCAAGCAGGATGTAGGGGTGAGTTAAACTAACAATCTTGGAAATCCTAAAATCCCGTAAATCCTGATTCAGAAATTATTAACCACGAAAAATTAACTATGAAAAAACAACTCGTTCCGAAATTGAGGTTTAAGGGGTTTGGAGATCGTTTAAACTTTTCAATATTAAAAGAGTTAGTTACATTTAAATCTGGTGGAACACCATCAAAGGATAACCCAAATTTTTGGGATGGCGAAATACCATGGATTAGTGCTGCATCAATGGTTGGGAAGTACTACTCGAAATCGGAAAGAACAATTACGATTGAAGGATTAAATAATGGTTCTAAATTAGCTTCGAAAGGTAGTCTTCTCCTTTTAGTTAGAGGTAGTATGCTATTTAATAAAATACCAATCGGAATTGCGTCAAAAGATGTGGCTTTTAATCAAGACGTAAAAGCTTTGCTAACGAAAGGAAATACAAACTCGGATTTTCTCTATCAATGGTTTTCAGCAAAAGAAAATTTATTACTTGATAAAGTAGTTGGAACAGGAATAGGTGCTGGAAAGTTAGATACTGAGGAATTAAAAAACTTAAAAATATCCATCCCCACCCTCCCCGAACAAACCAAAATCGCCTCCTTCCTCTCCACCATCGATGAAAAAATACAACACCTCACCCGCAAAAAAGAATTACTGGAGCAATACAAAAAAGGTGTGATGCAACAACTCTTCTCCGGGAAATTGAGGTTTAAGGATGAGAATGGGAAGGCGTTTCCGAAGTGGGAGGAGAAAAAGTTGGGGGATGTTTTGGATTTACAACACGGGTATCAATTTAGATCTATAGATTTTACAAGAGAAGGATTGGCAATTATAAAAATCAGCAATGTAATTGGCAATAATCTTTATTTGCAAGACTTAAGTTATATAAATCCAAATAGATTTGAAGAATTTAAGAGATTCGAAATACATAAGGGAGATATATTGATGTCTTTGACTGGTAACATTGGTCGTGTGATTGAAGTTGAATCAGTACCTTTTAAAATGATTCAAAATTACCGTGTTGGAAAATTTGTCCCATTCGATTCAAAATATTTATCAAGAAAATTTGCCAAACATCTTCTAATGTCAGATACTGTTTTTGGAAGATTTGGTCAACTTGCAAATCAATCAGCACAGGCAAATTTCGGTAAACAGGATATGGATAAAATTATTGTAACAATCCCAAATTTACCTGAGCAAATAAAGATTGCAACATATTTATCCAAAATCGACAATAAAATAGAAAGCGTAAATAAACAAATCACCCAAACCCAACTCTTCAAAAAAGGCTTGTTGCAGCAAATGTTTGTGTAAGTTGTCTGAATCAGGATTTTCAGGATTTAAAGATTTGCAGGATGTGTGAATTTACACGATGGTGAGTTTTATCGAATGCGTGGATTTGCAGTACAACTTAAAGTAACAATCTTGAAAATCCCATAATCCTGTAAATCCTGATTCAGACAATTTTTCAATGCATTTTTCACCATAAATATCAAATTGCACTCATATTTCACCAATTGCGCTCGCTTTTCACCAATATTTGCAATAAATTCGGTCCGTACATATTTCACGATACCTAAATGACCCTGCAATCAGAGGCCCTATTAGAAAACAACCTTATCAAGCAATTGGTTGCTTTAGGCTATGAATCTGTAAAGATCCATGATGGCGATGTATTTATTTCCAATCTCAAAAAGCAATTAGAAATATTCAACAAGATAACATTTACCAATAAAGAGTTTGAATCAATATTAAATCACCTGGCAAAAGGCAATGTATTCGAAAAAGCCAAAACACTGCGTGATCGTTTTCAGCTGACCAAAGAAAACGGCGAATCGTTTTATGTGCGGTTCTTTAATAACGAAAATTGGTCGCTTAACAAATACCAGGTAACTAACCAGGTTCAACAGGAAGGTTCGTATTTAAACCGATACGATGTTACGCTCCTAGTAAATGGTTTGCCCTTGGTGCAGATAGAACTCAAGAGAAGCGGGTTGGAAATAAAGGAGGCCTTCAATCAGATCAACCGATACCAGCGTCATTCGTTCTGGAGCAACCGGGGCTTGTTTCAGTATGTGCAGATGTTCGTGATCAGCAATGGTGTTAACACAAAGTATCTGGCTAATAACAAACTTCAATCGGTTAAGCAAACTTTTTATTGGGCCGATGAGAATAATAAAAATGTTACCGGGCTTACTGAATTCACAGATTCATTTTTGAACAGGGATCACCTCGGAAAAATGATTTCTCATTACGTAGTAATGAATGAAACTTTTAAAAACATGATGTTGTTGCGTCCCTATCAATGCTTCGCAACGGAGGCAATCATCAAACAGGTTTCTTCCGGAAATGATAACGGATATATCTGGCACACCACCGGCTCAGGAAAAACATTAACCTCTTTCAAGGCCAGTCAGATCATCATGGATCTGCCGAATGTACACAAGGTTGTATTTGTTGTCGATCGCAAAGACCTCGATTACCAGACCATGCAGGAGTTCAACAGTTTCAAAAAAGGAAGTGTTGATGTGACCGATAATACTCATGAGTTGGTGAAACAATTGTCGAATGATACCAAGCTGGTATTAACAACCATTCAAAAGTTAAACAATGCAATTACGAAAGGTCACTATGAAAATAAGTTATCGCATTTAAAAGAGAAGAAGATTGTTTTCATTTTTGATGAGTGTCATCGTTCCCAGTTTGGCGAAACGCACGACAGAATCATTAAATACTTTCACAAAAGTCAGCTGTTTGGTTTTACGGGCACACCTATTTTCGCCGACAATGCCAATAAAAACGAATTAGGAAAACGGACTACAAAAGATCTGTTCGGCAATTGCCTGCATAAATACGTCATCACCGATGCCATCCGCGATCAGAATGTATTGAAGTTTGGAATCGAATACGTCGGCAAATACAAACAAAAGGGAAATACGTTTATAGATATAGAAGTAGAAGACATCGATAAAGCAGAAGTATTTAACGATCAGAAAAGATTAGAGAAAATCGCTGATTACATCCTTGCCTATCATGGCCAAAAAACATTTAATAAAGAGTACTCATCATTATTTGCAGTAAGCAGTATTGCCAACCTGATTAAATATTACGAGATTTTCAAGAAGAAGAAAAAAGCGGGTGAGCATGATTTACGGATTGCAACAATATTTACGTATGGTGTAAATGAAGATGACGAGGATGCTGGTGATTATTTGTCTGAAGATGATTCGCCCTTACTCAGCATGGCAGCGGACCCAAAAGCCGAATATAAATCCAGTCACACCAGGGACAAATTAGAAGAATACATTGGTGATTACAACAAAATGTACGGCACAAGTTATTCAACCCGGGATAGCGAGCAGTTCGAAAATTATTTCAAGGACATTAGTAAGCGAATAAAAGAACGTGAGAAGGAAAACTTTAACGATGAAAAAGACCGTTTAGATATTGTACTTGTGGTAAACATGCTCCTGACCGGTTTCGATGCGAAAAAATTAAACACCCTTTACGTTGATAAAAACCTGAAGCACCACGGATTGATTCAGGCATTTTCCAGAACCAATAGGATTTTAGGAGAACAAAAATCGCAGGGAAATATATTGTGCTTCCGGAATTTAAAGGCAGCAACGGATGCAGCCATCACACTCTTCTCTAATAAAGATGCGATAGAAGATATTGTATTACCGCCTTATCAGGTCATTGCAAATATCTTTGACGAAGCATTAAAAAACCTGTTAAAGATAGCCCCGACCTATCAAAGCGTTGACGATTTACCGAGTGAAGTAGAAGAGCTTGCATTTATTCAGGCATTCAGAGCGTTGATGAGAGCAAAAAATGTGTTGGGATCTTACACAGATTTTAGCTGGGATGACTTAGGGATAGACGAACAAACCTTTGAATATTATAAAAGCAAGTACCTTGATCTTTACGACAAAGTAAAACAGGATAATGTAAAACAAAAGACATCTATTCTCGATGATATAGATTTTGAACTGGAACTCATTCACAGAGATATAATCAATGTCGCATACATCTTAAAACTCTTAGCCAAACTAAAACAATCCAATAAAACAGAAGCCCAAAAACAGAAAAAGGCCATCATCGATCTGTTAGGCGGAGAAGTCGAGTTGAGAAGCAAGCGTGAACTGATCGAAAAATTCATCGAAGAGAATTTACCTCTAATCACCGATGCCGACAACATCCAGGACGAATTCGAAAAATACTGGCAGGAACAAAAAGTACTGGCTCTTGGCAAACTTTGCGAAGACGAGGGTTTGGACAAAGAACAATTTAAAGCATTAATTGAAGCCTATATTTTTAGCGGCCAGGACCCCTTGCGTGAAGATATTTTCAATTGCTTGGGAGATAGACCAAGCATCATGAAAGCCCGTGAAATTGGCGAAAGGATTATTTTTAAGATGAAGGAGTTTGTGGAGGTGTTTGAGAGGGGGATGGTTGCATAATTATTACTATGTAAACTATAACTTATTGTTATTTTCAATTGTTGGTTACCCCTCCAATGTTTCTTTTTAGGCAAAAACTTTTTTTATGTTAAAAAAAAGAATTACAGTTTTCATTACTTATTTAAGAAGACATATTAATATTGGAAAGAAGAACAGAAGTGTTGAAAGAAGATTCTTTTATTTTGCCATAACAAGGACAAGAGAAGAATTGGTTTTAATTCCTAAAGCCAATTTAGAATCTTAATAGAAAAGCAAAGTGTTTATGTTTATTAATATAAACCTACCTAATTTTTTTTATCAACACCCCTCCTTTTCCTGGCACACGAAGTACGTTCATAACTAAATCCACCCCTTTTCTATAAATCTGGTAAATCACCATTTATATTTACCCCCTCCCATTCAACTTTTCACTTTTATCCTTACTACCTAAAACATGATCGTCTTATACGTTTCTATATTGATTTATTTTATCATCAAAAAAATATTCTTCGGCAGAAAGAAAAAGGAAATTTCAAACGGTTTTGAATCTTCCTTTAATCCTGAAAATAATATCAATCATACTCTATTGATGAAGAACGAATCTGAAAATAAATCTGACCAGGTTTCACTGATTGCTGAAGCTCTGAATAACATGAATTTTTCTTTTAAGGAATATACTGAGGAAAATGGAAATGTCGTCTATAATTTTCCGGTAAAGACGAATCAAATGATGACCTCTGTTACAGTTAAAAACCGGCTGAAGGAGAAAACTATTTCAATGGTAATCACTCTTCCTGTTTTCGCACCGGAACTGAACCGCCCTGCCGTTTTTGAATTCATCGGAATGATCAATTACGGTTATCATATAGGCGTATTCGAACAGGATCACAGAGACGGCGAAATAAGACTGCGCAGCGAAATACCTTTTAACGACCGCTTCCAGCTTACCGCCGAAAAAATATGCAAATGGCTTAATGATACCATTGGCTTGCTGGATCATACCTTTCCTTCCTTTATCTCCATCGCTTTTAACAATGCTGTTCCTGAGGATATATGGCAAAGACTGAGGGATGGGGTGAATCCGAGGTTGAATTAAGGGACAGTCTAACAGTACGGAGTCGGGAGTCTGAAGTAACAGAAAAAAAACTCTTATTTAAATTAATTCCTAATGCTTTTATCTATTAAATATCAAACAAAAAAGGTAACTTTTATAAAATAATACAACGATTTAATAATTTCCCATAATAATGTAATTGCAAAAACATCATGAAAAAATATACCAAGTTCGATGACCCTAATAAGTTCCAAAAAGCATTAGCAACCTTACAAAAAAGAAGACGAGAAAAAGAAAAAGTACATACAAGAAATTATTCATTAACTAAATCGGAGAGAGAAGAAATACTAAATAAAACCGGAAGCAGATGTCATATTTGCGGTTGTAATTTAAAGAACAAAAAATTCGAATGTGACCATGTTAAATCTCATGCTTATGGAGGAAAAAAAACATTAGATAATTTTCTTCCGGCTTGTCAGCTTTGCAATAATTATCGGTGGCATTATACACCTAAGGAATTTCAATGGATATTAAAGCTTGGGGTTTGGGCTAGGACTGAAGTTGCTCATGGAACTGTATTAGGAAAAGAGATTGGAAGAAAATTTATAAAAAAAGAAATAAATAAGGAAAAAAGAAAAAATTAAGTTGTTGATGTGTTTCAATTTTTTTTTAATGAAAGGACATGCTCCTGTATAATAATGTCTGAATCAGGATTTACAGGATTATAGGATTAGCAGGATGTGGGGATTTACAAGAAGTTCGGATTTACAGGATGAATTAAACTAACAATCCTGGAAATCCCATAATCCTGCAAATCCTGATTCCGACAATGTTTCTAAAGCATAAATAGTTAATCATCACTAGAAACAGGAAAGTTTGCACAAAAATATTACTCCACCAAAACCTTTACACCCCTCAAATCATTAACCCTAATCAGATATACCCCCTCTTGCAAATTAGGAATAGTAATTTTACCAAATCCATTTCCTGAAGAAATTAGTTTTCCGCATAGGGTATACAATTGATAGTACAGGTGAGTGTTTAAGTTAATAATTATTGAATGATCAACGGATGTAACAATAAGTAATTCATTCGTAAGATTGTTAATAGAAGTAATCAATGGAGAGTATTTATAAAAATCATTTATAAACATCCCTGTTCCTGCATAGCCGAAATTGCCAATAGAAAAAGCAACACCCTGATATCTGGCATTCCCGGGATAACTTGCAATTTGCTCCCAGCTGTCTGCAACAGGATCGTACTCCCAAAAATCGTTGTGATAATTAGTGGCCGAATCCATACCGAATCCATAATAACCTTTGTTGCTAATGGTAAATGTGCTTGCATCCCATCGTCCGGATACCGGAAAATTATTTTTTTGTGTCCAGGTATGCGTGACAGAACTGAACATATAAATTGTTCGATATGGAATTCCTCCCAGCCAGCCTGTCATTATATAGCCATCATCTCCAATTGCAAATGCTGACGCTCCATCAGCAGGCGAACCCGGGAAATTTGCTTCAGATGCCCAAGAGTTGCTAAGCGGATCATATCTGTAAAAATTATTTGTTCCTGAGAAATTATACACATAGCCCTCATTATTCAATGTCATTCCGATTCCGGCATTAATGGGCCCAGGATAAGAACTGACAGCTGACCATAAATTAGCCTGAGGATCATATACCTGCATATCAAACAGTGGACCAGGCAACGCATCTCCACCACCGACATACCCCTTACCATTAATTACAAAGCAAAAAGAATTAAATCTGGCTCCATTAATAGATGCAACTTGCGTCCATGCATTTGTTAGCGTATCGTATTTCCAGAAGTCATTTTGCGCCGTCCATCCGATTGTATAACCAGTGCCAATGTAACCGAAACCATCGATTGAAAAACCTACGGCACTGCTTCTGACTATTGTTCCGACGTTAGCTTTCTGTACCCAGGTATTCTGTGTAAATGCAGAAGATGATAAGAATAATAAGGATAATAATGTAATTAACAATTTCATTTTAAGAAGTTAAAATAATTAATACAAGATAAGAAATTCCAATGTTATATCAATAATACTAAATCGGAGGAATCGAAAAGTTGATAATTAGTACAAATGAAGTATATAAAATCAATCATGATGTTAACACAAGGTTGTTTTACACTGTTTTTTATCAGCTAACCAAGAGTCGATATTATTAACTTATTAACATTCCCACTGTGTTAAAATTACATTATTCTCATAGAAGATTAGCGTTTTTTTTGCTAATCTTTGTGCAAGGAAAAATGATTAATTTTTATACATTTTTTAATCATTTTTAGCTAACTGCAATTTATATTCATTTTAAACCTAATAACCAACCAAATAACCCCACCTATGAAAACACCATTGCATTCTATTCCCAAATTAGCTCTTCTTCTCTGCTTGGGAATCTTATTTTCCTTTCAATCTTTTGCCACAGTTTCAACCTATAGCTTCTCCCAAACATCGGGAACGTATACTGCTATTTCCGGCGGTACTGTATTGGGTGATACCACTAATAATGATAACAGTTTTTCTGCTGTTAGTATTGGATTTACCTTTTATTTTAATGGACAAGCCTATACACAGGTTGCTGTAAATGCCAATGGCTACATTGCTTTTGGCAGTGCTGCATTGGCAAATTCTTTTACTGTTATTAGCGACACCGCTTCCGGTAGTTCGAACAATGTAATCAGCGCATTGAATTATGATTTACAAGGACAAACAGGTTCTGTGCTCCGATACAATACAACCGGTTCTGCACCCAATCGCACCTTTATCATTCAATGGTCCAATTATAAAGCTACGGGAGCTGTTGGTGATGCCTTAAATTTCCAGATACGGCTTTCAGAAACTTCAAATGATATTACTATTAGATATGGAAATTGCAATTCGGTTTCTCCACAAACTGCACAGGTCGGTTTACGCGGAAATAACAATTCGGATTTTAATAACCGTTATGTTGCCGATACTGCCATTGCAAATACCTGGAGCACTTCTGCTGCAGGAACGTTAAACTCAAGCAATTGCATTATCAAAACCGGTTTTGCTCCCGCTTCCGGACAAAATTATAGCTGGCAGCCGGTTGCTCCTGCTGCTCCTGCTTCAATTACTTTTACAAACGTGGGTTACAATTACATGACTGTGAATTGGAATGACAATTCCACAACAGAAGATTCTTTTCTAGTATATAAGTCAACCGACAATATCAATTTCACTCTTGCAGGAAGTGTTGCTTCGTCAAGCATAGCTACTACAGGAACCTCTTATTCCTTTCCAGTCAATGTGCTCTTAACTTCTCAACTATATTATTTTAGGATTTATTCCCTTGAAAACATTCCCTCTTCTTCATCGCTAGATGGAAATCAGTCGACATTAACCGGAACCCTATGCGGTACTTATTCCATCGGACCAACAGGAGTTTATCCTTCTCTTACTCTCGCACTCAATGCTTTAATAAACGATGGATTTTCCTGTTCTGTAATACTGGAACTTCAAGCAAATTATAATTCCAACGTTGAAACTTTTCCAATCGTTGTTCCATTTTTTGGGTGCAGCTCTTCTTTAACATTAACATTACGTCCCGAATCTGGTGCAACAAACCTGGTCATTGTCTCTAATTCCGTTCAGACGATAGATTTGTATGGTGCTACATGGATGACGATTGACGGTAGAGCCGGAGGGTCAGGTTCTACAAAAAATCTGAATATTGTTGACTCCTCATTGACAGGTAACGCTATTCGTTTTGCCTATGACGCTCAAAACAATACATTGAAATATTTAAATATAAAAGGAGCAACAAAAGGCAATTCATCGAATGGTGTTATTCGATTCTTCAATGGAAGAACGACAGCTGGTAACAGCGACAATGACATTGATCATTGCGACATTTCCCAAAGTGGCAGTTCTCCACAAGTGCTTCTTTATTCAAATACAAATATTGGTTTCAACGCAAATAATTCTATAACAAATAATAATTTCCATGACTGGTTTACTGATGCAACAGGAAATACATCACGTAATTATGGTATAAATCTGGGTAGCGGAAATACGGAATGGACAATTACAGACAATAGTTTTTATCAAACAACAGCTCAGGTTTATACAACAAACGCTGAAACGCATGCTGCCATTAATATTTCAGGCGGTAAAGGAAATGGCTTCAACATCAGCGATAATTTTATTGGAGGTTCCGCGCCAAATTGTTCAGGAACCTGGACCATAGACTATTCGGGAACGGGAGCACCACGCTTTAACGGAATAAACATTAATGTAGATTCTTTAGCGGATTCCGAAATTCAGGGTAATACGATTAAAAATATTTCTCTTACTACCGCTGCCGGCTCCTCTACTTCCGGAAGCACTCCGAATATCTTTAACGGCATTTCTGTAACAAGAGGAAATGTCAACATTGGAACTTCTTCATCAAATACTATTGGAAATCTTACAGGCAGCAGCAGTATTGTTACCACTCCCTCTGCCAATGGAACACAAACGGTAGCGATAAGCAGCTCTTCACCTCATATAGTCAATATTGAAGATAACGATATAGGCGGTATTTTAGCAGGAAGCAGTACTACGGGAATAAATACCAATATTACCGGAATCAGTGTTTCCACCGGCAACGTTACCATAGTCAACAATGTCATAGGCGGATCTCAAAACAACAGTCTGATGAATGCTCCCGGCGATTCTACCGGCAACAGTTTTGTGACCGGTATTTCTGTTTCCGGAAATAATACCATTAGTCAAATTACAGGTAATTCAATTAAAAACCTTACCAATCAATATACAGGTATGAGTAATACCGGAATTACCAGAGGTATTTCAATTTTAGGAGGCGTCAATACCATCAGCTCAAATACCATTCAAAAACTTACAAACTTTTCTCCTCAATCCGGTTCTACTGTCAGTGCTTCTGTACAAGGGATTTCACAACAGTCGGTATTGCCCGGACAAACAATTTCAAACAATGTAATCCGTTTACTTTCCAATAAAAGCATAACAAGCAGTGTTTCTGTAACCGGTATTTATTATAATGGTGCTGCAAGCGGAACAAATGTTATTTCCAGGAACCGCATTTACGGTTTGGAAGCTTCACTAAACTCTTCTGTTGCTTTCATTACCGGTATTGAAATTGCCAGTGGAAATGCATCTGTTCAAAACAACATGATTAGTATAGGTACTGATACGTTGGGAGTTTCTTATACAAATGCTCACCAGTATACCGGTATTTTGAAAAACACTTCGGGAAATACTAACATCTATTATAACTCCGTGAATATTTCAGGTGGTTCCGTTGCTTCTCCATATATTAATACCTATGCATTCAGAAGAACAGTAACCGGTCAGGATACATTACTTAATAACATCTTTACAAATACGCGTTCCAATTTAAACCTGGGCGGTAAACATTATTCAATTGGTCTTAATGACTCGCTTACGATTAAATCTCAAAAGAATAATTTATTTGGAAATGGTAACGGTTATGTTACTGGAAAATTAAACGGAATTAATCAAAGTTCTCTTTTCGACTGGTTTACTGCAGCAAAAATAGATTCTAATTCTTTAGCTGTTAATCCGGTTTTCCAAACAGTAGTAAATCTTCATATTAATAATGCTTCGGGATCGCCGCTTGAATCGCGTGGACTTACCATTTCCGGATTAAATTCAGATATCGATTCACAGGTGCGTCCCGGTCCTGCAGGATCATCCAATGGCGGTGCAAGTGCCCCTGATATTGGTGCAGATGAATTCGATGGAATTCCTTTAACAACTGACATGGGACCATACGGTCTTATTAAACCGGGATTAGGTTGTCATTCCGATACTGATTCTGTAATTGTTTCAATTAAAAATTATGGAACTCAATCGATCAATTTTGGTACACACCCTTGCTCCATTTATGTTTCAACAACAGGGCCGAATCCTTTTTCCTTTCCTGTACAAATTATTAATACAGGATCACTTGCTTCCGGTGCAGTAAAATCTGTTTTTATCGACATATACGATATGACAGCGATTGGCAAATATTTATTTAATATAGTAACAACAACCACAGGAGATACTTATGCAGATAACGATACCATACCTTCTGTTGAAGTTGGTGTTTACGGCGGAGTATTAAGTCCTGCTTATGCGACTATTTGTTCCGGATTACCTATTACGCTTTCGCTCACAGGACAAACAAGCGGTGCTTCTATAGAATGGCTGGAATCTACCAATGGAACAACATGGACACCAATCTCAGGAGCAACGAATGCGACATTAAATGTTTCTCCAAGCGTTTTAACATATTACCAGGCCAAAACCTGCGGAATTTTTCCGACAACCATCGATACTATAGATGTTAATAATGTTGCTGATCCATTAACTTCAGATACCGTTCGATGTGGCAGTGGACCGGTTACACTTCTCACCTCCGGTGCAACTGAGATTGCTTGGTTTGATTCACTTACAGGAGGAATGGTGATTGATACAGGTTTAGCATTGACTAAAAATGTTTTCGCTTCAGGTACATTTTATGCTTCTGCAATTGGAAATGTCAGCGCAGGCAAAACCGACACTACTACTTTCTCTCAGACACTCACTTCTGATGGCAACATGTTTACGATTACAGCCTTCAACAACGTAATCATTACAGGATTCGAAGGCCATGGCGTAGGCGGAACAAATACCTGGGGAATTTACTACAGGAAAGATAATTTCCTTAATGTACCGGGAAGTAATACGAGCAGTAATGGATGGATATTTGTTGATTCGGCTTCCAATGTAGTTTCTCCGGGAGTTGGATTACCAACTGCTATTCCAATAAATATGTCCATACTAATCCCTGCCGGCCAAACCTATTCATTTTATGTTATGACATATAATGGAAGCTTTGTATATTCTACTACCGGATCGGGGTTAGGAAATGCTAATTCAATTAATCCTGACTTACAAGTGGAAGACGGTTATAGTGGAACAATGTTTAATTGTACCGGTAGTCCCCATATCTTTAACGGTATTGTGCATTATAAAACCGGATGCCTGAGTAACAGAATTGCCGCTAATTTTACAGTTACCCCTGCTCCATCAGCTAGTGCATCAACTTCTCCATCTTCTATCTGCGAGGGAGACTCTGTAAATCTAACTGCAACAAGTGCTAATCCGAATTATAATTTTTCCTGGACACCAACATCAACCCTGAATGACACTACCGGTAATTCAGTATGGGCATATCCAATTGCAAATACCAGCTACTATTTACAAGCCTACGATTCATTAACAGGCTGCTTATATGGTGATACCGTTCCTGTTTCGGTTACACCACTTCCTGTAATACCATTTGGAAGCGACACCACTGTTTGCGGTATACTTACTCTTGATGCAGGGAATACCGGTGATACATATCTGTGGAATGACAACAGTACAAATCAAACGATTACCGTTGATACAACAGGCACCTATTATGTAACCGTCACCCACCTGGCTACTTGTTCAGCATCGGATACAATTAATGTTGTAATAAATCCTCTGCCTGTTGTAGCGCTTTCATTGCCTTACGATACGATTTGTATTGTGGATGGTATACGTACACTTTCCGGAGGTACACCTGCTAATGGAAGTTTCAGCGGAACGGGAGTTACGGGTTCTGATTTTGATCCTTCTTTAGCCGGGTCAGGTTATCATGTAATCCTATATACATATGTGAATCCATCTACCTCTTGTGCTAATGGAGCAGCTGACAGTATTTATGTTGATGGATGCTCTGCGATAAAAGAAATTGGCAATAAAGGATTAGTCAATGTTTATCCGAATCCACTTTCGGGTGAAATTACCATCGATCTTAGCAAAATAAATGAAAACTGTAAGGTGGAATTATTCAATCTTGAATCGAGACTGCTTGATACATGGGAATTAAAAGGAGCTTCTGCTTATCCTGCAAATCTAGGACAATATGCAAATGGTATGTATTTCCTAAAAATAAGTACAACTAATTCAAATTATCTCATTCGTTTAATAAAACAAAACTAGAACAAGTTAATTAAAAGAAACGCCCCGGATATTTAAAATTATCCGGGGCGTTCTTTTTTTAAACAAAGCTGTAAAATTAATGTATTTCAAATTTTTCGGTTTTGTGAATTTCATTGTAGCTTTTCGGAATAACTATTTTAATATAAGAACCAGCATATTGAGGGTTGTCATGCTGAATACAAATAATAATCTTTGACTATTTAAAAAGACAATCATTGCAATGGCTTGTAATGATTGTTCGTACAGCAGGGTAAGAGGGAAAACTGTACGAACAACAGGTGCAAGCCATTTTTTTTCATTTCTGTTGCTTTTCTACATACGTCTTACTTTCAAATAAAGCCGGGCTCTTCAAAAGTGAGAGCCCCGGGGCAGAGGATTCGTTCTCAGGCGCCCTCGGGCCTTATCCTATACTTTTTTTTCCGGTTTGAAATTAATATCACAATACCTTTCTATTAAAATATTTTATCTTTATACATCCTTACGATTAGTTAACACAGATGCCCCCAACCTCTCTGCCCCGACACATCCTTTCTAAATCAACCTTTCTGAAAGGCTGCCAATGTCCGAAAGCGCTCTATTTATACAAACATCAGCCACAACTCAGAACTAAAACCTCTGACCAGCAGCAAGCCATTTTCGATCGTGGCACAAGTGTAGGCGAACTGGCACGACAACTTTTTCCAGGCGGAACGGATGCTAGTCCGGAGACACCTTTTAAATATCAGGAATCAGTTATCTTAACTCAAAACCTAATAAAAAATGGAGTTGGAATAATTTTCGAAGCGGCATTTCAATACGATGGTGTTTTAGCGGCTATTGATATTTTGGTAAAGAAGAGCGGCAAGTGGAAAGCGTATGAAGTTAAAAGTTCTACTGAAGTGAAAGAAGTTAATATTATCGATGCTTCGCTTCAATATTATGTCATTTCTAATTCCGGACTTGCACTCAGTGATATTTCAATCATTCATATAAACAATGAATACGTAAGGCAAGGAGACTTGAAAATAAAAGAACTTTTTACGTATGAGTCTGTCATGGATGAAGTACTGGAGAATCAGAAATTTATTAAAGAGAAAATTACTGAGCTAAAAAAAGTAATCAATCAAAAGTCGGTTCCTAAAATAGATATTGGCACACACTGTACAGATCCGTATACCTGTGATTTCAAAGAACACTGCTGGTCGCATATTCCAAAAAATTCCGTCTTCGACATTGCTAATTTAAGGACAGAAAAGAAATTTGACTTGTATTCGCAAGGCATGGTTGCTTATAAAGACCTTGAACCAATTGATATACTGAATGAGAAGCAACAACAACAGGTCACACTCTTTTTGAAAAAGAAAGATTTTATTGACAAAAAAGGTATTAAAGAATTTCTAAAGAGCATAACCTACCCTCTTCATTTCCTCGATTTCGAAACCTTCGGGCCGGCAGTTCCGCTTTACAATCAAAGCAGGCCTTATCAGCAAATTCCATTTCAGTATTCCCTTCACTATCTTGAAAAGAAAAATGCTTCTTTGAAACACTACGAATTTTTAGCCGATGCCTCAAGTGATCCGCGTATTGAATTTATTGAAAGACTTCTTTCCGACACATCGAATCCGGGCGACATTCTCACATACAATCAGTCTTTCGAAATCAGCCGCCTTAAGGATCTCGCTGAAACATTTCCAAAGTATGCCAAGCATCTCGAAAAACGCATTGAGCGCATTAAAGATCTAATGGCGCCCTTCCGTGATCGACTCTATTATATACATACAATGCATGGATCCTATTCCATTAAGAAAGTACTTCCTGCTCTTGTGCCTGAATTAAGCTACAACGAACTTGCAATTTCCGAAGGCGGCGATGCCAGTCTGGCTTTTGAGCGCATGGTTTTTGACAGGAAAAGTGATCATTCGGAAACGAGAAAAGCGTTATTGGAGTATTGTGGTTTGGATACGCTTGGTATGGTTAGGATACTTGAAGTATTAAATTCACATATTTCATAAAACAATTATAACAAACATAATCTCCTTCCCCCCTGTATCATAAATCTCCATCGCCAAACCCGATTTATGCCCTTTCTCTGCAGCATACTTTGAAAATGCCGGATACGCTTTCATGGGCCCAAACATATAAGATGCTTTCGATTTCACCGGAAAATTAATAACCATGGAATTTTTCTTTTGAAATATAGAATTCTATGACTGTTCCTTTGTCAATAATCAAATATCATTTTTCTTCAGCATCAGGATTTCCCGGTTGATACTATTTACCTTCAATCAATTCTCGTCTTATTATACTCTTGCACTATTTCCGTTGCGAAACTTAGCGCACCTTTGCGCCGTTGCGTTTAAATCCGACATTAAAATACTTATCCAAATTATTCAATTTTATTACACTTTATTATCGAAATAATTTATAATAAATATATTCCGGTTAAAATAAATATTCCAATTAACGATCAAAAACAAAGAATGAAATTACAAATTCATTAAACAATAAAATATTCGTTGAAAATTCAGCTTTTATACAACTAAAAAACATAATAAATCTTACATTTTTAGTCAATTAATTTTCACAGACGCAATTCAAACATTCACCTCCAAATCCATTTACTTTAACCAAGCAAGACTGCCATTAACCAACTTTACTTTGACTTTTACCACGTTTAGAGCTTAATTGCTTCTAAATAAAAAAACGCAAAATGGCAACAACAGAAACAAGAACAAACAGAAACACAGGTACTCTTCCAATGCATATGGAAACGAGCCCTAGAATTAAATGGATTTATTTCTTAATAGCCGGTTTGACATTATTTTCTTCTGCTTATGCGCAGAATAATGCAACCAGGGTTAACCTTGGCCGGCTCACCGACTACCTATTTGTATTTACAGATGGTTCTAAAGATGCAAAATGGCAGTCATCAAAATTCGGCTATGTTGGAAATGTTGCAATCAATGGCTTAAAAGCTAAAGAAAGCACTTCAAACAGAGAAAAAATTCCTTATGCCGGAATTATGTACAGCAACGATGCTTCGTTTATTGATTGGCAGCCTATCATCACTTATAATGCTACTCAAGCTTCTAAATCGCTAAACGAAACTTCGAGAATAACAGGATTAGATAATGACCTACGAAGTGCTTTTGCTCAGATTAATGCTCTGACAGCTACGCCGCTTTATACAAGCCGTAGTGCCGCATCCCTTAACGGGCTAAATTCAATGAACAGGATTGCTGAAACATTTGTAATTAATGTTACTTCAGGATTCAAAGTATCAAACAGAATTTATATTACAGGCGATGCCAATGATACTTACATTCTAAGATGGGACGAAGATGCTAAACCTGCAAACGGTTATCAGGGAACAGTAAAATTTGCAAGAGGAGCTGCCATTATTCCAATGGGTGATTTAAAAGCAACAAATTTCATTCACGTTGCAGGTGATATTTCAGCAAGTGGCGGTGGTACTACTCCTCCTGCTCCATATCCACAAGGACCACGTCAAAACTTCGGTAAAGGTGCCTTAATAAAAAATGGAACTGACTTTAAAGGCGGTGGTTTCTTTACCGGTTATTGGTTAACTACAGGAAAAGACAGAAACAAAGAAACCGGTTCATTAAGTCATGCAACATTCGTTGGTGGATGGTATACCAATACTACTAAATTCCATTTAACCAGAAATTCAGGTGGTGTTTACGTAGGCGGACAGTGTGCTAACATTAATGACATTACAGGCGACAATTCAGTAATGGTTGGTACTTCTGTATCGCTTCAAAATCTTTCTACCGGTGGTACTTGGTCTTCTTCTAATACATCTATTGCAACTGTAAATATGAATACCGGTGTTGTTCAGGGTATTTCTCAGGGAAGTGTAAGTATTTTTTACAACACTCCTAACGCTTGTGAATCAGCAATCAAAAACATTACTGTAATGAACAATAGAATTCTGAAACTTGGAAATCTGGTTTGGTACGATCAAAATAAAAACGGCAAACAAGATATTAACGAAAAAGGAGTTAGCGGCGTTAAATTAAACATTTACAGCGACGATAATTCAGATAATATTCCTGATGGCATAGCTAAAGGATCTACTTATTCTAATGCGACAGGAAATTATTCATTCAACAATTTACTTCCGGGTAACTATATTGTAGGAATGGAAATGCCTTCAGGTTACATGCCATCCATGACAACCGGTACCAGCAATACACCCGATAATGACAACAATATGGATAATAACGGTGTAACAATGTCTCAAAGCGAATTAAGAAGTAAAAGTATTTCTCTTGTAATAGGAATGGAACCAACAACAGATGGCGATGATAACAATGGAAACCTTACAATGGACTTTGGTTTAATGGGTACTGGTTCTATAGGAAATTTTGTTTGGAGTGATACCAATGGAAATGGAATTCAGGATGGTGATATTGAAGTAAGTGAAACAGGAATTTCAAACGTACTGGTAACACTTACTTATACAAATGGTGCAACAGAAAGTACTTATACAAATACTATGGGTGCATACTCATTCACTAACCTCGCTCCGGGAACATACAGTATCAGTTTTGCAAAACCAATGGGCTATATTTCTTCTCCTGCAAAACAGGGATCAAATACAAACATGGACAGCGACCCGATTAACGGTATAGCAGCAAACATCAATTTAAGTGCAGGAGAAAACAATAATTCAATAGATGCCGGTTTTCAAAGTACTTGCTTAAGTCTTAAAGCTACTGCAACAGGTGGAATTTTAACAAACCCTTATGGAACAACTTCAGTAACCGTTGAAGCAACCGGCGGACTTCCTCCATATTCAGGAACAGGAAACTTTATCGTATCAGCCGGTGAATATTGGTTTGTAGTTATTGATTCATACGGTTGTTCTTCAACAGCATTCATTCGTGTAGGTCCTGCAGCTGTATTGAAAGTTGCAAATCCGGCAAGTAATGATGAAACAGCAAATACTGATGCAAACGGTACAATTGCTCCATCCACAGAAGAAGCATCAGGAATGTCTCAGGAAAAAGTAACAGGAAATTCAGGAATAAAGGAAATGGAAAAACAATACGGAAACAATGATAATTCATTCGTAACGTTTATTCAGGCAAGTGTTTACCCGAATCCTTGCATAACTACTTCTTCAATTGATTTCAGATACGCTAAGTCAGATGCACATGCAATGGTTGAAGTTTATACCATGACAGGTTCAAAAATTGCCACCGTATTCAATGAGAACATCAAACAGGATGTTACTTACCATGCAAGAATAGATGCAGGTTCATTTCCTTCAGGAACATACATCTATAGAATAACATGCGGTAATGAAATGAAAAATGGCAGAATAATTATACGCTAAAAAATTCCCCATAGCACGAAAAGCCGCTTAACTAGCATAGTTAAGCGGCTTTTTTATGTAATGTAAAAAACGCCACCATTTTCTTACTTTCAGATAATTCAAATCGTATTCGTTTATAAAGGCTTCCCGCTCAAAAATAATGTTTCTATACGCTTTGTTGTGATTCCTGTACATACACAATAATAAAAGGTAATTAATCAAATAGACAATATAAAATGGAATCACCAGCATCTCCAATTGTTGACGCAAATGAATACGCTCATGATTGATCAGGATTCTGAGTCTTTCTTCTTTCAATCCGCCGTAAATAAAAATAAAAGGATATAGCGTAATACCGCCGGTGAAAAGTTTTTTTACTTTAATAATCATTGAAAATTTTGTTTTTTATAATCCATTTTTTTTAAGTTAAAAACTTTATGAGTTTTAATATTTTGGATAATGTCATTTATTGTGATATTTCCTTCAAAACTATACTTCACTGGATTAATTAGAATTTACAAAATTTGAAAATTTGAAATACTAATGTACTCAAGAGATTATTTTCGGGATAAAACCTTATCACCTTAGTAACGAAACGGACTATCCCACATACTACCTTATTACCTTATTTATTCCTTCTTGATAATGCCTCATTGACTCATCATACTCTTCTTTAAATGTATTTTCTTGTGGTGTTTGGATTGATTAATATATTAAGCTAATAAGGTTTATAATGGCCATTTATGTATGGCTCACTTCATTGCAAATAATAAACCTCTATATAAAAAGAGCTGGCTATGATTCATATTTCAAACAATAATTATATAAATTAACTATTTATAATTACCTAATAAATTCTCAAAAAATTACCGTTCAGCGTATAATTTTAATGCAAAAGTTCACAAATATTATTAATATAAGATGAAGTACATTTTAGTAAGAAAATTATAGCGCAGGCATGTCAGAAAGTTTTGTAAGTTTAATATAACCTTTACACTTTCTATTTGATAAATCAAGATATCTTTGCTTCCCCGCTTTAAATCTAATTTACCCGGATAATTGAGGGCTAAATAAAAAAAATCATATAGGCTTAAACCCTTTTAGTTAGTCACCGTCATAGAGACATAATTTCATAAAAAATAAATAACCATGCGTTTCGTAAAAATCCTTGTATCAACAGTATTAACAGCCGCTATCTTTACATTTACCGGCTGTAAAAAAGACAAAGAGACTTCAGCAGATGATTTTCAGACTACTGCAGAAGATATCGGTCAGGCAGAAAGTGTTTCTTCTGATATCGATAACATAAGCAGCCAGGTTTCTAAAGTAGGCTCATTCAGTAATGACAACTCTCAGAACCCTTCCTTAGATCAATTCAATTTTAATTCATGCGCAACGGTAACACATGATTCCATTAATCATGTAATTACTTACGATTTTGGTACAGGCTGTACCGGACACGATGGCAAAAGCCGTTCAGGTATTATTATCGTAAATTATACGGGCAGTGGTTATTTTAATGCAGGTTCTTCCTGGACAGTTACCTTCAACAACTTTTATGTTAATAATCGTCACGTAGAAGGAACACGCACTGTTACAAACAATGGATTAAATGCAGCCGGCAATTTGACATGGTCTATTAATGCCCAAAACATGTTAATCACTCGTCCGGATGGAACCTGGAGATCATGGAACAGTCAGCGTACAAGGGAAATGGTTTCCGGCTACGGTGACAGTACATGGACCAATGATGTATATTTAATCAACGGAACTTCTACAGGCACTAATTCACAAGGAGAAACTGTTACCTGTATCCATACCAACATCCGCCGCGATTTAGCCTGTCATTTTATTACCAGCGGTACCATAGAAATTACTCCTAGCGGACGCCCGGCAAGAACAATCGATTTCGGTAATGGTAATTGCGATGATCTGGCAACCGTTACAAAAAACGGAATATCAAAAACTATTCATTTGAGGTTTTAAAAAAAGTAAATCAAGGCAACTTTTGGCGCAAAAGTTTGTTTTAGTAATAAAAAACTCCGTTGAAAAACGGAGTTTTTTAATTTAAACCGGGATCCTCAGGAAAATCATTCATTATTCCATAGACATGCCCCATTCGTGTTAGTACATTACCCCATAAAACTGTAGGTTCCTCTATGAGGATAGAATATGGATCAGCACCCGTTATCCACCAATTATCAGCTCCGATTTCCTTTTGAAGCTTCCTTGGCTGCCAGCCTGAATATCCGGCTAAGAATTTTATCTGATTAGTAGTTACTTCTCCTGCTTCTATCATCACTTTCAAATGCTGGTAATCACCGCCCCAATATACGCCATCCATAATTTTATGAGAGCCTTTTAAACTCTCAATGGAATGAATATAATAAATGGAATCCAGTCGTAAAGGACCGCCCCAATAAACAAAAGCATCTATTTCAGGAAAGTCGTCAAGAGCCTCATGAACCCGTAATTGAGTGGGTTTATTTACAATAAAACCAATGGTTCCTCTGGCATTATGCTGACTAATCAGTACTACTGAACGCTTAAAAGTAGGTTCAGGATTAAAAGGTTCTGAAATTAAAAGTGCGCCAACGTGGGGTTTGGGAATCGTAGTTGACTTCTTTTTCTTCTTCATGAAGACTGATTATTACGTCTAATACTATATACGCTTTAAAAAGTTCCAGAGATTGATTCTATTAAGATAATTAATTTTTCAGTTGAATCACACTCTTATTTAAGAGAGATTAATCTCTTGTTTATTAGCACATTATCATGCCTTATGGAAAGCAGAAAGAATCCTCCACTTTCAACTCGGCCAAAATTAATCGGATAGCTGTAATTACCCTTTTCACTGAAATAATCCTCTTTTTCAAAAAGTATTCTACCTGAAATATCCGTCAATGAAAAAAGAACTTTACCCGGCTCCTTAAGTGTAAAATATAGCTTAGAATCATCATTCAAAGGCATGGGATAGATATTAACTCCATTGATTTTCTGTGAAAGTTCACTAATATCAGATGTTGGCCCAATAGAAAGGATTAAAGATACAGGAAGATGATCCGAAGCATTATAAAGAGCATTAGCCACTGAAGAAGGAACAGCACTATTAAAGCCATAATTTACTGATTCATTGTAGTGATTACCATCGTTACCAATATTTGTATAAGAACCGGGTAAAAAATAAACTCCGGTTGGCTGAGCAATTGCATTCGAATAAAGTATCATATCAAAACGATCATCCATCCCTCCTCCTGAACCTCCTGAAGTAGAATTTAATCGTGTAGATTGGGTATGGTAAAACGAATACGAAAAATCATTCCATACACCTGTCAGATTCCATACATCATTAAAGTTTCCGTCATCGCCCGGATTATCCTGAAGCAATGCTGAATACGCCTGTTCATGATCTCCATAAAAATTAAAATCACCGGCAACAAGAAAATTAGTGCCCGGTGGAAAAGCATTGGTTACTGCTCTCAGGTTAGCTACTTCACCGGCACGTTGCGCCTCATAACCTTGCGCGGCCTTTAAATGAACAGCAAAAATATGTAAGGTGTCTCCTGTTGGTTTGAATATAAGAGTAAAGTGATTGATGTCACGTAAGCTGGTTTGTATTGGCTGATTACTAACAAACGTAAATAAAGAATCGCGATAAAATATTCCATTATCAGTATCATAACCGTTAATGAAGGTACCCGCACTGTATTCACTGACATTTGCATTCATTACCTGATTTAAAAACCATGTAGTACTGTAACCGGCGGCATTTTCCATGGTAACAAGAATATCGGGATTTGCATAATTTACCACTGTACGGTAAGACGGTGCACGTGATGTGGTATCAGCAACAATAGTACTGAGTTCAGGCCAGTTTAATATGTTCCACGACATTACTTTTACCTGGTAATTTACCTGTGCTGCACAATCTACAGCCAGAAACAATGATACTATGAATGCATATTTTTTCATTATTCAGATTTAATCTTTGCTTTCTCGAAGCTATTATCCTGTATGGCCTTTACAGCTTTCGTCAACGATTGGTTCAAGTCATTAATTACCTGAAAATACGCAGACGTATTCCACAAATTTCGGGCTATTAATGCTTTCAGCTGATATTTTATCAGGTTACCGGAAGTCTTTAATCCACTTTCATCTTTTTTGACTCCTGCTTTTTCAGCTTCGGCCAGAAAATCCTTCATAAAAGAATCATCATTTGTATAACCTTCACGAAAGGCTTCTATGTTTGGATATTTTGTATTAAGCTGTGAACGGTTGTTATCTGTATAGGTAAGCGTGAAATCGTTAAGCACATTTTTTCTGAGCAGGTCTGAATAAAACTGACTGCTTGAAGTGGTATCCAATGGAACAAAAATATCAGGCATAACGCCACCGCCGCCTCTTACAATTCTTTTGGCATTAGTATAGTATAACGTTGAATCAGCAAAATGTATACTGTCAATATGAAATAGTTCGCCGTGTTTAAGACGATTACTGTAATCCAGGTCATATTCATCTTCTTCTCCCAGCTTATAAGGCTTTTGAATACAGCGTCCGGAAGGAGTATAATAATGTGCACAGGTTAGGCGAACCGCTGAACCATCAGGCAGCGGATAATGTTTTTGAACAAGACCTTTACCGAAAGAACGTCTGCCAACAATAAGTCCTCTATCCCAATCCTGAATTGCTCCTGAAACAATTTCACTTGCTGAAGCAGAGGATTCATCGATAAGTACTGCAACTTTTCCTTTTTCCATTCCACCTTTTGTTGTTGATGTATAATCTTCAGGACTACTTGCCCTTCCTCTGGTGTAGACAATTTTTTTACCATCTGTCAGAAACTCATCGGCCAGGCCAACTGCGCTGCGCAAGTATCCACCACCGTTGTTTTGTAAATCGAGTACAAGACTGGTAATGCCTTTTAATTTGAGTTTAGCAAGGGCGTCAATAAATTCTTCAACTGTTGCATCAGCAAATCGAGAGATTTTAATATAACCAATATTGGGAGGGATTACATAAGCAGCATCTACCGTAAATAAAGGGATCTGATCACGGGTTATTTCATATTCGATGAGATCAGGTACTCCCCTTCTGAAGATGTGAACCTTTACCTTTGTTCCCTTATCGCCGCGAAGTTTTTTCAATACATCGTTATTGGTTAGCTTAATATTAGTTACAACGATTCCTTCTATTTTTACAATTCTGTCGCCTGCTCTTATTCCAAGCTTTTCTGAAGGACCACCGGGGATAGTTGCAGTAACAAGAATAGTATCTTCATGAAGATTAAATTGTATTCCTACTCCCTCAAATTTTCCTTTCAACGGCTCCATGGCTTCGCGCATCGATTCAGCCGTTATATATTCTGAATGCGGATCAAGAGACTTTACCATTGCTTTTATAGCTTCATCGTATAGCGTTTTATCATTCAAAGTATCTACATAATAGTATTTGATAATCTGAAATGCAGAATCTATTCTGTTCATTGGCATTTGACCAATGGATAGTAATGGAAAAAAAACAAAGACAATCAAACTGTAATAACTGATTCTTTTCATATAAATTAATTTATGTACAAAGATAAGGATGGAGTAGTTAAGAAAATGCTAAGGTACCTGTATTATTTAACACTCAATACTGATTAAATACATAGTGATAACAGGGAATTATTCCTAAAAATCATACTTGCGTGATTTACCTTTGATTTAAGCCTTTTTTATTCCAAAAGGTACATGGAATTGTAATGTGATAAAACGTCCGATTTGACGCACAGGAACCGGGTTTTGATACTTTAAACGTGAAAGATGGCTATAATAACCTTCATTCAATAAATTGTTTACGGAAATTGAAATGTCAAATAACTGTTGACCCATCATAAAACTGCCGCCCATATTAATATCAAACAATGAATAACCATCCGTAGGAGTATCGTAAGAGAATAAATTATATTTATCCTGTTTAAAATAATTTCGTACTCCCAAAGAAATATAAGGCCTGTACATGTAATTCATTTTTTCAGATTGAAAACGGACTGCTCCTGTCATTTTATCCGCCGGCATAAAAGGAAGATTTTCGTCTGAATCCTTAAACTTTCCCCTTACCCTTGAATAGGCAGTTTCTACTACCAGCCATTTTACCGTTTTTGGATGAAGACTAAATGAGAATTCACCTCCATTTATTTCAGCATCGTCATGGGTATATGTAAGAGGAGCAAAAGTTCCTGTAGACAACAAAATACCAAAATCCGTAGACTTTCCAAGGTATGCATAGTTTTCAATTATATTATAATAAGCATTTAATCCAAGTGATATACTTGGTGAATTCCATAAAAATTCAAAATCGCTTTCGTAATTTCTCTCCTCAGTAATTTTCTTTAAAAGGTCTTGTTTTATGGTTATATCATACATAGATGATACCCGGCTAATTTCATCGGGAATTGAAAAACCGGTAGACTCATTTAATTTTATGGTAATTGCTTCTGTTGGATGATATGCCATACCAATAGAACCACTTGGTATGTTATAATCGGTAACTGTATTAGCATAATTATCGTTCACCTTCCTCATATCCATTCTGCCTCCTGCCAACAGGTTAATTTTAGGCAAATCGTATCGTAACAAAAGGTAAAGTCCACCGCCTGATTTTTTAAAGTCAGGTGTAGAAGAGGCTACATACATGCCAATATTCTGTTGAGACATTTGTGTGCCTGCTGTATACCCGAATTTACGGCTTGTATTGCTGATGAATTTAATGTCGAAGTTGCCGATGGAACTCTTTTCTTTATCATCCTTGCCATTCGTTTCGCCGGACAGCGTAATTTTTATTTCTGATTTTTTAATTAAAACGTTACTCTCTGAAGATATAGTCAGTCGTGAATTATCATCAAAAGGTTCAGTAATCTTGCGTTTGCGCTCTTCATTTACTTCAATTAGTGCAATATCGTTTTCATCGAGCGACTTTAATATTTCATATTGAGATTTTAAAAATGATACTGTCAATTTGCTCTGACCCCATTTTTTGCTAATACCTAATACACCTTTCACAGTACCGGTATTAAAACCGCTGTGATAAGCAAAATCCTTTTCTTCAGTGTTTTTCTTTACCTTATCTCCTTCACCCTGGATGTAACTTACATGTGATTTTCCTCCCAAACGCAAAGAAAAAAAAGTTCCTTTTTTGCCACTGCCTTTTACACCTGCATCAACATTCAATCCAACTGTGTTTGTAAAAAAACCAAGGTTAACATCGCCGTTTACTGTGCCGGCAGCAGGCATCTTTTCATCCCGGAAAATCAAAACTCCACCCATGGCATTTTCACCGTAAATTAAAGATGCAGGTCCTTTTACCCATTCTACAATTTCCGTTCCTTCATCAATTAGTTCATTGGAATAATATTCATTCCATGATTTATGAAGCAAAGGTGCTCCGGACTGATACATTGCAACATGATTTAACGACAAACCACGTATCATTGGTTTGTTTATGGCTCCGAAAGAAAAAACATCAAAGCCGGGCTGATAAGCGAGTGCTGTCAAAAAAGAATTATTTCCTGTTCGGCGTAATTGAGAGCCGGAAAATAAATGTACTGCATACGGAATATTGTCAGGAAATTTTTTCATAAAACTCATTTCACTAACCTCCTGCAACGGACCTTCAAAGGGTTCCATTTCAATATTAACTACCGTTGCACTATCAAAGGTGTTAATCTGCTTAAACACGCTTTTATACCCACGTTTTGTAAATTGAAGTCCTACAGCTCCTATACCGACATTTCTGAGAATATACGTACCACCTTCTCTGGTAAAATCGATTCTTTCAAATTCAGGAATATAGACAGATACACCTTCCAGTAAAAGGCTTTTATCTATTTTGTCTGTTACTAAACCACTAACTGTATGCTGGCTCTTCACGTTGAGAAAGGATAATAATAGCATAATTATCCCTGTTAATTTTTTCATAAATCTTAAAATAGCTGATTATTGAACTACATTATTCAGAAAGTAAATAAGCATAATATTCCGTGCATTGTCAACATAAAAATGCAATATTTGAAATTTAATTTCTTAATTTTTACCTTTGAAAAGCGTCAAACAAAACAGTCAAAATACCTTAAATTTGTGTATTAGGTTTAATAAACCACTGCCTGCTCAAAGCTGTGGTTTTTCATTTTATACCTGCAGCTTACACTCTACTCTTCCTAAAAGATCCCCTCTGTGAATATTAATGGCAGCGATACACTCCATCTTTTTGAATTCGACCAAATATGCGAAAAGGTAGCGAATTTATGCAGGTGCTCGTCTTCCCATAGCCGGGCAGAAAATTTAAGACCGTTTACTGACAGAGAAGAACTTAAAATAGCTTTGTTACAAACCGAAGAGTACAGACAAACACTTGTAAACAGGGGTTATTTTCCGGATACCTATTTTGATGATTTTGAAGCTGAAGCAGGACTACTGCAAATTCCGGGATCGGTATTGAATGAGGCTCAGTTCAGTTTAATTCGCTCTGCATCTCTAATTGTCAATTCAATTCTTAAATTTTTTAAAGACAGGGAATCTTCTTTTCCTTACCTATTGCTACTAAGCGGTCAGGTTTACCCTACCGATGAAATTGTTGATCTGATCAATACCATTATTGACAGCCATGCTCAGGTAAAGGATAATGCTTCTGAGGAACTGAGTCAGATTCGTTCACAACTCATTTCCAGGAGAAGGGAAGCCGACAGGAAATTCAGAACCTACATCGCTGATTTTAAGAAGAAAGGATGGCTGAGGGAGAATGAAGAAAACTTTTATAATAACCGTCGGGTTCTTGCTGTACCCAGTGAATTCAAAAGAGACATCCGCGGACTCATACACGGAAAAAGTGATAGCGGAAAAACCACATTCATTGAACCAGAACCATTGGTTGGGTTAAACAATGAAATCGCAGAACTGGAACAAGATGAAAAGACAGAAGTAAGAAGACTACTAAGAGAATTAACCGAACAGTTAAGAATTCATTCTAAATTAATAAGTGCTTATCATGCCTTCCTGGTAAACATGGATTTTATAAGGGCCAAAGCATATTTTGCAATAGACATTAATGGCAACCTTCCTCAACTCAATAAGAATAGCGTAATTCATCTTTTTAATGCTGTTCATCCATTATTGTTTCTGCAAAATAAAGCGCAGGGAAAAAAAGTTGTGCCGCTTAATCTTCATCTTGATTCAGAGAACAGAATATTGATTATAAGCGGACCGAATGCCGGCGGTAAATCAATTACTCTAAAAACTGTCGGACTCCTTCAACTTATGCTGCAAAGTGGTTTGCTGATATCTGCTGAAGAAAAATCGCAGATGTGTTTCTTCAATCATTTTCTGGCTGATATTGGCGACAGTCAGTCAATAGAAAATGCACTAAGTACTTACAGCTCGCGTTTGATTCGGATGAATCATTTTTTAAAAACGGCTAATAACCGGTCGTTAATTTTAATTGATGAATTCGGTACCGGTACCGATCCTGAATTAGGCGGTGCTATTGCAGAGGTTATACTCGAAGAGTTAAATAAAAGAAAAGCCTTTGGAATTTTTACTACCCATTATACAAACATCAAATTACTGGCCGATGAACTAAACGGCGTTGTAAATGGATCCATGCTTTTTGACATTGAAACGCTACAGCCTAAATATCTTCTTTTACCCGGACAACCAGGCAGTTCTTATACGTTTGAAGTTGCGGAAAAAATCGGACTTCCTCCTCATGTTATTACACGGGCAAAGAAAAAAGTGCAAACTGAAAAGTTAAAACTAAACAGCATGCTGACATCCCTGCATCAGCAAAAAAATATTATTGAAGAAGAGCTGCGTGAACTTAAATCCAAGCAGGCGCAAACCGAAGAAGCCGGCGGACGATTTACCGAACTTACGCAAAAGCTCACAGAGAAAATGGAAAAAGATAAGGTAAAAAGAGAAGAATTGATTAAGCTGGCTGAAATGGGAAGGAAAATGAATGCTTTAGCTGAAGAGTGGAATAAAAACAAAGATAAAAAAGCTGTCATAAAAAAATTCATCGGTGCCATTACAGCGGAAAAGAAAAAACGAGCAGCTGAAAATACGCCACAAAAGCTGGCTTTAAAACGTTCAGCATTAATTGAAAGACTAAAAAAAGAAATTCAGATTGGATCGAAAGTTCGAATGCTCAAAGGAAAAGAAATAGGAATTGTAGAAGATATTAAGAAAGATATCGTTTACGTAAACTTCGGAAATATGAAAGCTAAAGTTGCAATTGAGAACCTCGAACCCGCTGACTAAAAAGAAAATATTTATTTTATACTGCTAAATCATTAATGATTTTCTCAACCGAAACCCCATCAGCCTCAGCCCTGTAATTACGCACAATACGGTGACGTAAAATAGGCATTGCTACTGCTTTTACATCTTCAATATCCGGAGAATATTTACCATTCAAAGCTGCATGACATTTAGCACCGATAACCAGATATTGAGAAGCTCTTGGACCCGCTCCCCAGGACAAATAAGCATTAACATCTTTAGTGGCAGCAGGTGTAGAAGGACGAGTCTTTGTAGCAAGATTTACGGCATACTGTAAAACATTTTCAGGAATAGGAATCCTTCTGATCAGTCCCTGAAAAAATAAAATTTCTTCAGCACTGATCACTTTTTCCAGTTTAGGCGAAAAATCGGAGGTAGTGTTTTTTACAACTTCAACTTCCTGGTCAAATTCCGGATAAGTAAGCATGACGTTAAACATAAACCTGTCGAGCTGTGCTTCCGGTAATGGATAGGTTCCCTCCTGCTCAATCGGATTTTGTGTAGCTAAAACAAAGAAAGGTAAATCCAGTTTGTAACGTTTTCCTGCCGCTGTAACAGCATATTCCTGCATTGCTTCAAGAAGCGCACTTTGCGTTTTTGGCGGGGTACGGTTAATCTCATCGGCAAGAATAATATTTGCAAAAAGAGGTCCTTTAATAAATCTAAACTGACGCGATTCATCAAGAATTTCTGTTCCAATAATATCGGAAGGCATTAAATCAGGCGTAAACTGAATCCTGTTATAAGTTAATCCGAGAGTTTGTGCAATGGTATTTACCAGTAAGGTTTTGGCCAATCCGGGAACTCCTACAAGCAGGCAATGTCCACGGCTGAATATTGAAATAAGTACATCGCGAACGACTTCATCCTGTCCGATTATTACCTTGCCGATTTCACTTCTCAGTTTTTTGTATTTACTTACAAAATCTTTAACAGCGTCTACATCAGAATTATATTGTGTTGTCATATTTTTTATTTATAAATGTTTTTAGGTTTATAAGCAGAATTAATTATTCGCTCTTCGCCCAATGTTTGAGTATAGTGCAATAACTGTATTCAGGGTTAATATTAATATAAATACTTTTTTGTTTTTTCTTAATCCAATCGTTAAGCGCTTTGGCTTGCTTTTCCGATAAGGCAACTTCCTGGACTTTCTGATAGTCGTCTTTTAAATTCGCTTTATGAGGCTTGGAACGGGATTTAACCATAACCAGACGATACGCTGCTTTCCCCTCTGATGTTGTCATTGCCAAAGGCGCTGAAACTTTATTCAAAGACATGCTGTCAACCTGGAAAAATAATAATCGGTCTATTTTATCCGGAGATAGTTTAGCAGTATTTGTTTCAGGGTTTATGATCAAACCACCGTTATTTTTAGTATCCTCATCGTCAGAAAATTTTTGTGCCGCTTCATCAAACGAAATAGTACCCATACTGATCTGTTTGCTAAGACTGTCTAAAAACAAAAAGGACTTTTGAATATTCTGCTCGCTTATTTTAGGCTGCAACAAAATGTGCTTGACATTAATTTGTTCACCTCTGCGTTCAATAAGTTGTAAAATATGGAATCCGAATTTTGTTTCTATTACAGGAGATACATCACCGGCTTTGAGGTTAAAAGCGGCCGATTCAAATTCAGGCACCATGGAACCTCGCTCAAAGAAGCCAAGCTCTCCTCCCTTTTTTGCTGATTCAGGATCCTGAGAGTAAAGAGCGGCATAAACGGCAAAGTCAGCTTCACCGGCAATAATTTTCCTTCTGTACTCCTCCATCTGATTGCGTATTTCCATTCTTTCTTCATAGCTGACAAGCGGTTTGCGCACTATCTGGCCAATTTCAAGCTCAGCATCAATATAAGGAACACTATCAGGATTAATGCTTTGAAAAAATTCTCTAACATCGCTTGGACTTACTACAACATCTTTAGTGATTTTACTTTGCATCGTTTGAACCAAAAGCTGGTCCTGAATAAGTTCCCGGAAATCAGATTTTAATTGTCTGATAGTAGTATGAAAATATTCTTCAAGTTTAGCTTCTGACCCGATTTGTCTGATGTAAAAGCGCATCCTTCTGTCCAACTCACCCTCTACCTGACCTTCAGTAACAGTAACGCTGTCAATAGCGGCCTGATTCAAAAGTAGTTTTTGAAGGATTATCTGATCAAAAATTTCACACCGGGCATCTTCTGCATTTGTTACACCCTGAGCCTGCATCTGAATATACTGTTTCTCTATATCTGATTTAAGAATGATCTTATTTCCAACAATGCCCATAACCTGATCGACTATCTGTTGAGAATTCACTGAAATTGAAAAAGAAAATAGTAAGACAAGAAAAAAACCTGCCTTTGGGAGAAAATGTAATGATGTTTTGATTTCTTTCATGGGACTGCAAATTTAGCAGATTATATTGGTTTCCGGCACCTAATAAAGAGGATTAATAGAATTCAACATCACCGCTCTTTTTTGCATTCTCCAGGGTCTTATTTTCCATTTCCTCGATCAACCTTAGTTTTCGTTCATTAATAATCATTGAAATAATATTTTTCCTTTCAAAACTCAGCGGAGAAAGACTGTTTTTAATCATAAAACCCTTAATGTTTACAAGGTATAAAAGTGTTGAATCTTCAATTATTATTTTTCTGTTATTTTGTAAAAACTGTTCCTTATCGTAAGTCTTAATTGGAATTTCTTTCAATAAATCATCAAATAATAACCATGTATTATCGTCGAGATAATAATTGATTGCATATTGCTGACAATACTCCTTTAACGACTGACGGTCGTTTTCATTGGAACTGACATACCACTGTTTTACCTTTTCGAGTTTGGGTGATTTCTTATTTAACTTCAGGTAAATAACCCTTATAATGTTATCCTTTAATTCAAAATTCTGCTGATTTCGTTTATAGTATGAAACAATCTGATCTTCGCTGATTACAGTATCGAGTTTTTGTCTGACCAGTTCGTTTTCATAAGCATATGTTATCAATGAATTTCTGTATTCTTCAAGTTTTTTGGAAACCTCTTTCTTCTCATTATCCAGATTCTCTTCAGCTGTATGAAGCACAACCTTTTGCCTTACCCAATTTTCGATAAAATTTTTAACTATAGAAATGCTATCAGCTTTGGAAGCCCCGGAAGGCATTATTCCAATAAGATCGTCCTCGTATAAATAATAGTCAAATGCTTTTGCAACCGCTTCCTTTTTTTCTGCATCATCCTTTTTAAAATACCTGCATGAATTAAAAAAAATTATAACGAAAAGAATAATAAAAAATTTAAACCAATGAAGGTCTTTAATGCATTTCATTCAGTGAGATAAAAAACAAGTGCAACCTAAAAATAGAAAGGCTTGCACCTATTTGTTAAAAAAAAGATAACCGGAAGAACCATACAACTTTTTATGTTGTATATGTTTATCTGGTAACCAAAGTATTCACTACTTCCTGATTCACTGTATAAGGAAACTTCTTACGGAGTGAGCTTATCCATTCCTTTTCAAGAAGATTTTGATAATCTGCCGTTATTAACCCTTTTGCTTCTTCAAGGCTTTTTGGACTTGCGGGAAGCAGTCTTTTTACCTTAACAAATACAACCTGTCCGTTATGATCCATATCAGGACTTACTCCAATTTTCCATTGAGTTTTATCAACTATATCATTTTCACCTTTTGAAAATTTAGACGCTTTAACCTGAAGGTTTAATTGTGAATTCTTATTAATCCTGGCCATTAAAGTATCATCATCATCAATAGTCTTCATAAGTGAACGAACTTGTTTTGCCATTGCAGCATTGGCGCAGGAATAAACAACAGCATCCACTCTGTCCGGCCACATGTAATTGGCCTTATTTGACTCATAATATTGCTTTAATCCCGCAGTATCTTTCACAGCTTTTGACCATACTTTCTGATCGGTAAGTTCAAAAAGAAGAATGCCATCTCTGTATTCCTGCATAAGGTTTCTGAAATCAGGATAAAGAGAATCCAGTTTTGATTCCTCGAAAGCAACAGCACTTTCTTTAACGAATTCATTGTAAATATTTGTTGCCATTTGAACAGGTGATGTACTTGCATCATGCTTGGATTGATGATCCGCTAAATATTTTGCAAAATCATTTTGAGAGAAGGTTTTAGAGCTAAGAGAAAACATGGTTTTATTTAATCCGGAAGCCTTATCAGCCGTCCACTTTCCCTGTGTTAACGTTGAGTCAACTTTCTTCATAAAATCATCCTTCGCTTTCGCATCTTCTTTGAAAGAGTATTTATTTTTTATTTTGTTAACCATAGAAGATTTACTGAGTTCTGAACGAGAATCCTTTTGGATTTTTTGTTTAAGTTCATTTTGAACTTCTTCATAAGATCCTATTCCTTTTCTTTCAATTAGTTTAATAATGTGCCAGCCGTAAGAAGTCTTTACGGGACCGGAATAATCACCTGTATTTTTCAAAGCAAAAGCTGCCTGTTCAAATTCCGGAACCATTCTTCCTGTCCCAAACGGAGGAAGTTGTCCGCCGCTTTTTGCCGAACTCTGATCTTCTGAAAATTGACCTGCAAGGTCTTCAAATTTATCACCTGCCATTAAACGGCTGTGGATTTCATTAATTTTCTTTGCCGCTTTAATCGAATCTTCAGCATTAATACCTGAAGCGGCCTTAATCATAATATGCGCTACCTTGATTTCTCCCTGAGCCGGACGTGATTCAATTGTTTTCACAATATGATAACCAAAACGGGTTCTTACAGGCATGGATACATCACCATTCTTTAAAGTAAATGCAGCTGATTCGAAAGGATAAACCATTTGCATAGCAGTAAAAAAACCAAGATCACCGCCATTATCCTTAGCAGAAGGATCGTCAGAATATTTTTTTGCCTGATCAGAAAAATTAGCGCCTTTAATAATCTCACCACGTACCTTTATTGCTTTATTATAAGCTTCAATAGTGTCTTTCGGTAAAGCAGTTGGATCACACTTTATTAGAATATGTGCAGCTTTTACATCCTTTTTCATTCTGTCATATGCCTCGCGCATCAGACTTTCCCCTACCTGCTTATCAACAAGGTAAGGTTGAGCAAGCTGCTTTCTGTAACCGGACAATTCATCAATAAAAGATTTTACAGTGTCCATTTTCAATTCCAAAGCCTCTTTAACTTTAAGCTTGTAATTGATGTATAATTGAAGGTAGTCTTCAACTGCTTTTTTATCATAAGAGCTGTCTTTAGAATTGTTTTTCTTAAACACACGCTCAAATTCGCTTTTACTAATTGGCTCACCTGCAATTGAAAGAATAGTCGGATCCTTTTTTTCCTGAGCCTTACTGATTATTCCAAAAATTAATAATAACGATACTAAGAAATATTTCTTCATTTTAATAAATTATAGATTTGTTATGGGAGCGCAAATTTAATAAACCAACTGATGTATCAAAATGAGAAGCAAATGAATTTATGACACTAAAAGGCATATTTCCACGAAAGTAAAACAAACTAAAAATTTTCCTTAAATAATTAGTTATGAAAAACTTACATTAAAGAAACAGGAAATTTTCAATTATCTGTGATAATTGGGAGCTTCTTTTACAATGGTAACATCATGCGGATGACTTTCTCTTCCTCCGGCTGCCGTAATCCTTATAAATGATGATTTCTGAAGATCCCGAATAGATTTTGCTCCACAGTAGCCCATACTTGCACGCAATCCTCCTACAAGCTGGTAAAGCTCTTCGCCAACAAGACTTTTATAAGGCACACGGCCAACGATACCCTCCGGAACTAGCTTTTTTACATCGTCGGTTTGTGATTGAAAATATCGGTCCTTTGACCCTTCACGCATGGCTTCAATCGAACCCATACCGCGATAAAGTTTAAATTTTCTTCCTTCATAAATTATCGTTTCTCCGGGAGATTCTTCTGTTCCGGCCAGCAACGATCCTAACATAACAGAATGAGCACCTGCAGCTATGGCTTTAGCAATATCTCCGCTAAAACGAATACCACCATCAGCAATGACACAAACATTTGTCTTCTTTAAAGCTTCAGCCACCTGGTAAATGGCAGTAAATTGTGGAATACCAATTCCCGCAATTACTCTGGTAGTACAAATTGAACCGGGACCTATTCCCACCTTTACAGCATCTGCACCGGCTTTTGCTAAAAACAAAGCTGCTTCCGCAGTTGCAATATTGCCAACTATTAGCTGAAGATCAGGGAATGCTTTTCTCATAGAACTTAAAGCATTCAGAACATTTTTAGAATGTGCGTGTGCTGTGTCAATTGTTATAACATCGACACCGGCCTCAACTAGTGCCCTGGCTCTTTCCAAATAGTCCTTTGTAATTCCTATAGCTGCACCAACGCGTAAACGGCCAAATTCATCTTTACAGGCATTGGGTCTGGACTTTACTTTTAATATATCCTTATAGGTAATTAAGCCAATTAGCTTTCCGCTTTTATCGATAACGGGGAGTTTTTCGATTTTATATTTCTGTAAAATTTTTTCTGCTTCCTTGAGGTCCTTTATTCCCGTTGTAGTTATTAGATTTTCTTTGGTCATTACCTCTGAAATCAAACGATTGGGATTCTTCTCAAATCGAAGATCGCGATTCGTACATATTCCAATTAACTTATGATTCTTGTCTATAACAGGAATGCCACCAATTCCATGTTCTTTCATTAATTGCGTAGCATCAGAAACTAGCGCATTCTTGGAAAGGGTTACAGGATCGTGAATCATACCACTCTCACTCCTTTTTACCTTTTTGACTTCTGCCGCCTGTTGCTTTATAGACATGTTTTTATGCAACATTCCAATTCCGCCTTCCTGGGCTACAGCAACGGCCATATCAGATTCCGTAACGGTATCCATAGCAGCAGAAAGTATTGGAATGTTTAGCGCTATTTTAGATGTGAGCCTTGAAGAAACATCAACTTCATTCGGCAAAACATCTGAATAAGCGGGAACGATTAATACATCGTCATAAGTAAGAGCTTCGCCGAGAAAACGGCCTTCTGCAACTTTCATAGATAGTGGGGTTGAAAAAAAGTTGCACGCGAAAGTACGAAAATTTTTATGAAAAGATGAATGTAAATTTTATGTAATTAAAGTTCTTAATAATTCCGAAACAATACGTTTGCAAAAACTTCAACGTATTAATGTTAAGGATCCTACCTTCTCTAAATCCGATTTATCAGAATTTTTTGATTTAATTCTGTAAACATAAACTCCTTCAGGCGCATACGTTCCATGACTTGTACCATCCCAGCCTTCTTGGGGATTGTTGGTATGAAAAATTACTTCGCCCCACCTATTGAAAATATCCAGACTATAGCTGTCAGCAGGAACAAAAGCATTGGATGGATAAAAAACAGGATTGAAAAGTCCACCGGGGTGGAAAGCATTTGGAACAAAAATTACAGGCTGCTGTTTGATGCAAACCTCATTCGATCGACTGGAGTCTGAAAATAAATTTGGGTTACCGGGAGCTTCAATAGCTTCTACAATATAACAAAACTCTCCTCCTGATGAAAAGCTATTGACGATTGATTCGAGAAACAAAAATGTATTCGATGACAACGTTGCAATAGGAATACTGCTTATAATTCCTCCATCACTTCTGTAAATATTAAACCTGTCGACTCCATTAGGCCATGCAGCGTAATCCGTCCAACTGATAACATTCGAATTATCAGCAGCAGTTTCACCGGACAACAAAATGGTATTACTGATCTGTGAAGTTATAACGGATCTTCCGCATGTATCATAGGTGACGATGGCATAATAATAAGGCCCTTTATCTGTCTTTACATTATCTGTAAAAGTTACCGTTGAAACACCGGAAATATTTTGAGAAGCTACAAGGGAAAATGGTCCGGCCTGAGAGTTCGATCGAAGCAACCGATAGCTGGAGACGATTGCAGAAGCATCAACAAATGCTTCTATTAAAACCTGATCCGGGCCTGTAACGGTAACTTTTCTGATATATGAAAATGCCGGTGCCGGTGTAAATACCGGAATTAAACATGAAGTATTCGAAGAAGTGGTTCGTATTCCTCCTTTCTCAAAAGCTTTGATACGATAACAAAAATTTGATCCGCTAATCAGATTTGTATCGGTGTATTGTGTGTTTCGTGTTGTATCAATTAAAACTTCGGGAGCGCTATTTATACTTAGGTATATTCCATACAAAGGTTTGTTTCCCCAAAAATCGTATGGTGTCCATGTTAAGGAAACTGACTTCTGACATTGGTTGAAAGAATTACTCAAATAAATTGTTGAGTGTTCCGCAGAAGCTGTGCTTCTATTTCCGCAACCATCAATTGCCAGCAATACAAAATTTTGTGAGGCTCCTGTGGCAAGAATAGGCGTCGCTAAAAAGGTTGAAAAATATCCCGCAACGGTATCAACTGTAATTAGTCCGGGGTTCTGAAGAACAACATAACTTTTTGTATCGTCTGAGTTGCCGACAAACCAGCTGACAACGGCTAATCCTGAAGCATCAACACTTACAGAATCAATAGATGGGGCTAATGGAACCTGAAGGTCTTTAAACCGATCTTTTTTAACAGCTGAAAGCGATGAACAACCTGAGGAATCTCTAACTTCAATCCAATATTTAACAGTATCGTCACAAACAGAAAGAGAATCGGTATAGGTCATAGGATTAGGAGCCGTTCTTGCATCTATTGAATCCAATAAAGTAAAAATTCCCGTTGGATATTCTTTGTGAATATAATAGTAGGGATTGTTAGTGGCAGGCAATGGAACATACATTGCATTCCAACTCAGATTTGCATAGCCATTACCGGGATTATTAATATTTAAACCAATTGCACGAATTGTATCCGAATAAATATCAGGAGAACCATTATTTGATTTAAAAACGACAAAATAATAAGCAGCACTGTTGGCTGCATTCGCTGCCGCATGGTTGTCTGTTGTATCCGTATTAATTAGCAGACTGTCAATTAAAGTATAAGGACCTAAACTAGCGGTTGAATGAAATACATACCAGGATCTGAAATTAGCCGCCGGAGTGCCATTTCTATCCCAGCTAACGGTAACATCTCCCGAAGCTCCAACCGATGCACAATGCATGGTAAATGCATGAGAGGATGCAGGCAATACTGCAAAAAACAGCATTGCCAACATAAAATACGTTCGTTTTAATCCTTGTTTTTGCAAAACTTTACAAAAATACACTTTATAAGGCTGCAAGGCAATTATTTACGGCCAACGACCAGTTCATAGAAGCCTGAAGGCTCAAAATATTTACAAGCCAGATCCTTAATTTCATCGGGCTGAATGGTTCTGATTTTTTCCATATACTTTTCATAGTATGAATAATCAAGGTCATATAGATAAATTGATTTAAACCTTTCGGCCAGCTGAAAGGCTCCATCAACACCTTTTAAAAAACTTCCAAGCATATAATTTCTTGCCATTTCCAGTTCATCATATTCAACGTATTCCTGTGTCAATAATTCTATTTCATTATAAATTTCTTCTATAGCCGGTGCTGTTACATCAACACCAACTTCTGTAGAAATAAAAAAATAACCCTCCTGCTTCATCGATACTATTGCTGAACCAATGCTATACGTATATCCTTTTTCTTCCCGAATATTTGACATAAGCCTGGAACCAAAAAAACCTCCTAAAAGAGTATTTACAACTGCCATTCCCGGATAATCAGGATGCCTTCTGTTAAAGAAAGGTTTACCAATTCGCAAGCCCGATTGAACAGCATCTTTCCTTTCTACCAGATGTTTTTTCTGTGATGAAGAAGAAAAAACCTGATCTTCTATTGCAGGTTTATCAGAAACTGATCGTGGATTATTTCCGAAAAATTTATTTAAAATTTTAATGGTTTCATCTTTTACAACTCCTGAAATTATTATTGTACAATTCTGCGGTATATATTTATTTTTATGATGACCGATCAGATTCTCACGGTTTATGGTGTCAAAATCGTCGCCCTTAACATAGTATCCGTATGGATGCTTTTCTCCAAAAATTATTTCATTAAACTTTCTTCTGGTTATGGAACTTGTTCTTTCATTATCAACGACAAGCTGTTGCTTGCTGTTTTGAACATAAACTCCTACTTCTGATTCAGGAAAAACAGGATCCTGAATCAGGTCTCTGATAAAGGGCAAAGTGGCTTCCAGATGTTTATTTAACGTAAATAAAATAACAGAAGTAAAATCAGAGTTCTCCTCGGTCTCAAAAAATGATCCGTAATAATCAATATGGTCGGCCAGCTGCTGAGAGGTGTATTTTGAAGTTCCTTCAGACATCAATCTGTTTGTGGCAGAATTGAGCAGTGGCCGTTTAAGATCAAAAGAAATATTGGGAAAAATAAACTCAATTTTTGCCAAATCCTGGTATCCGGCATTTATTGAATAAACGGGTATTCCATTATCCAGTACATTTTTTTTTGCCTGAATAAGGTTAAAGCTTTTTATTTTATTCGAAGATGGAGCTTCTTTTCTGTCAAGAATGGTTTGCATAAATTAAATTAATTTGATTCTGCTAAATAATGTAGAATAGAACAATTTGTTTTTTTGAAAAGCGAATTAGCCTGATTTCTTATGTCGTCAGAAGTAACTTTTCTGTATAATTCCAATTCCGTATTGATTAAATTAACATCGCCCATGTATTCGGCAATGGCAAGATTTAATGCTCTTCCTGAAATATCCATTTCTGAAAACTCCATGGTTGATTCAACCTTGTTTTTTACTTTTTCCAATTCGTCGGCACCGACAAGTTCATTGCATAACCGATCAATAACTTCATCAAGTCCTGCTTCTGCCTCTTGCATAGAAACCCCTTTGACTAATTTACCTTCTATAATGAAAAGTCCACGGTCAAAATCAGAAGTTGGATAAGCATTCACTTCTGTAAATAATTTTTTTTCCTTTACGAGTAAATTATACAATCTGGAAGACCTGCCTCTGCTTAAAATATCAGAAATAAGATCAACAGCATAAAACTGGAGTTCAAGCCGTGAACACATATGATAAGCCCTATAAACGGAATCGTATGGTATCTTTCTTCTAACTGTCAATTCACGCATTTCCTGTTGAACCGGTTCCATCGGGTATTTAGGGCGTGCAAAAATATTTCTTTTAATTTCTCCAAACCATTTTTCTGCCAATGAAAACACATCGCCTGCCTTTACATTTCCGGCAACAACGAGAATAGCATTGTCAGGACAATAAAATCTAAAAAAGAAATCTCTTACATCATCAAGATTTGCATTGGCAATATGAGAAACTTCTTTTCCTATAGTTGCCCATTGATAGGGATGCACTTTATAAGCTAATGGACGAAGCAAAAGCCATACATCGCCATAGGGTTGGTTCAAATAACGCTGTTTAAATTCTTCGATTACTACACTTCGTTGAACTTCCAGACTTTTTTCAGAAAAATCAAGGCTTAACATTCTATCGCTCTCCAGCCAGAAACCGGTTTCAATATTATTCGCCGGAAGCGTCAGGTAATAGTTTGTAATATCGTTATTGGTAAATGCATTGTTATCGCCGCCGGCAAGCTGCAATGGTGAATCGTATTCAGGAATATTTACCGAACCACCGAACATCAGATGTTCAAAAAGATGGGCAAAGCCTGTTTTATTTGGGTCTTCATCGCGGGCACCAACCTTATATAAAATGTTTATGGTTGCCAGTGGCGTAGAATCGTCCTCATGAACAATTACTTTCAATCCGTTCGATAAGGTATGTGATGTGTGATTTATCATAAGGGGTAAATATAAACTTTTCCCTTAATATAATAAGTATAGAAAAGCCTGAAATTAAAATTCAAAATAGTATCAACTTTTCTAATCGGTATTGCATATTTTTTTCTTGGCTTCTAAATACTCATTCCAGATATCCTTCACAATTTCTCCTGCCGGTTTTATTTCCCTTATATTTGCAGAAACCTGTCCGATTTCCAATTCACCTTCCTTGAGTTCACCTTCAAACATTCCTCTTTTAGCACGGGCTCTTCCAAGAATATTTTTCAATTCTTCTGCATCAGCTCCCCGCTCCTCAGCTTCAGCAATTTTTTCGAAAAATTCATTCTTCAATAAACGAACGGGAGTCAGTTTTTTCAGCATCAGTTTTGTATCACCTTCCCTGCTGTTTATTACGCGGTCTTTAAATAATTCATGTCCGGATGACTCTTTAGAAGCTACAAAACGGGTACCCATTTGAACTCCTTCAGCTCCTAAAACCATAGCTGCAAGCATGGAAGTTCCATCACCAATACCACCGGCTGCTATCAAAGGCAGTTGAGTAGCCTTGCGTATCAGAGGAATTAATACCATTGTCGTAGTTTCTTCCCTTCCATTATGTCCGCCTGCTTCAAAGCCTTCAGCTACAATTGCATCTACTCCTGACTGTTCACATTTTAATGCAAATTTTGTATTTGCAATTACATGGACGACTTTTATTCCTTTCGATTTTAAGTGGTTTGTCCATGTAGTCGGATTTCCTGCTGAAGTAAAAACAATTTCAACCTTTTCATCCACAATAACCTGCATGATCTTTTCAATTTCGGGATAAAGTAAAGGAACATTTACTCCAAAAGGTTTTGAGGTCGCTTCCCTGCACTTCCTGATATGTAAACGCAAAACTTCAGGATACATGGAACCGGCCCCAATTAACCCTAACCCTCCTGCATTACTTACGGATGAAGCAAGCTCCCAACCACTGCACCAAATCATACCAGCTTGAATTATAGGATATTCTATTCCAAAAAGGTCAGTAATTCTATTTTTCATATTTTGCCTATTATTAAATGGCTCGTTAAGCCAAAAGTAATACTTTTACGGGCTCCTAAAAGTGCTAACGCAACTCTAAAAACCCGGAACGTAAACACTAATAAGGAATAAAAAATGAAAGTAATCATACCTGTAGCCGGAATTGGAAGCAAACTCAGGCCACATACACATACACAGCCCAAAGCACTCGTTCCCGTAGCCGGAAAACCCATATTGTCACATATTATTGACACCCTGATTGAAGCGGGAATGAGGGAATTCATTTTCGTTGTGGGTTATCTCGGCGATAAAATTGAAGACTATATTCGCGTCCATTATCCGGGTATAGAAAAAACTTTTGTATTCCAGGATCCCCGCGAAGGAACCGGGCATGCCGTCTGGCTTTGCCGGAATTCAATACGCGACAATGAAAAGCTTTTTATTGCGCTCGGCGATACAATTTTTGGCGTACAAATAAAAGATGTACTGACTTCAGAAGACTCAATGCTTGGCGTCAAGAAAGTAAATGATCCACGAAACTTTGGCGTTGCCGAACTGGATGAAAATGGAATTATTAAAAACGTAGTTGAAAAACCACCTATTCCGAAATCAAATCTTGCTTTAGTTGGTCTTTATAAAATCTGCGATTCAAAATTGTTGATTGAATCAATCGATCATATTATTTCTAAAAATTTTCGTACACAAGGCGAATTCCATCTCACAGATGCTATTATGCACATGATATCCTGCGGCGCCGTCTTCAAAACATTTCCTGTAGAAAACTGGTACGACTGTGGCAATAAAGATAGTTTGCTTGATACAAATTCAATGTTGCTCAAAAAAAATATCGACAACCAGGTAAAATACAATTTTGAAAATACCATTATCATTCCGCCTGTAAGCATTGCTGAAAATTGTACGATAAATAACAGCATCCTTGGACCTAATGTTTCTATCGGTGAGAATACAATTATTAACCATTCCATTATCAAAGATGCCATCATTGGTTCATACTCAGAAATAAAAAACGCTGTTATGCATCATTCCGTCATAGGCTCCGACGCTTCTCTTAAAGGTTTAAGTCAGTCGCTTAACTTGGGGGATAGTACGGAGATAGATTTTGGGTGACGATTTTTGTACAAAGGACTAAGTACAAAGCACAAAATCATAAATCTTATTAAATAGAAAATAGAAATAAATAACACAGTAATAAAAAATCACCAACAAAAAACTTTGTACTTTGTACTTAGTCATTGGTACTAAAAAAAAGCCCCATGCTAGAAAAAGACACCGAAATCTTCAAACTCATCAATAAAGAAAAAAAACGCCAGCAAGAAGGCATTGAACTTATCGCTTCTGAAAACTTTGTAAGCAAACAGGTTATGCAGGCTATGGGATCTTGTCTGACCAATAAATATGCTGAAGGTCTTCCCGGAAAGAGGTATTATGGAGGATGTGAAATTGTTGATCAGATTGAACAACTCGCTATTGACAGAGCAAAAGTTTTATTCAATGCTGAATGGGTAAATGTGCAGCCTCATTCCGGTGCAACAGCAAATGCTGCTGTAATGCTGGGTTTGCTACAACCCGGTGATACTATTCTAGGATTCGATCTTTCTCATGGAGGACATCTCACGCACGGTTCTCCGGTAAATTTTTCCGGTAAGTTATATCGTCCTGTTTTTTATGGCGTACATCCTGATACAGGAAGAGTTGATTACGATCAGATGGAAAAAGTCGCTCTTGCTGAAAATCCTAAACTGATTATTGCAGGCGCTTCTTCTTACTCGCGCGATTGGGATTATGTTCGCATGAGAAAAATTGCTGATTCAGTTGGCGCTTTATTAATGGCTGATATTGCTCATCCTGCCGGACTCATAGCAAGAGGATTATTAAATGATCCGCTTCCACATTGTCATGTAGTTACTACTACAACGCATAAAACACTTCGTGGCCCGAGAGGTGGAATGATTATGATGGGTAAAGATTTTGAAAATCCCTGGGGATTAAAAACTCCTAAAGGAGAAATCAAAATGATGAGCGCTGTTTTGGATGGCGCTGTTTTCCCGGGTACACAAGGCGGGCCGCTTGAACATGTAATTGCCGGTAAAGCAGTTGCTTTTCAGGAAGATCTTTCTGATGATTATTTGAAATATTGTATTCAGGTAACAAAAAATGCTTCAGCCATGGCGCAGAGTTTTATTAGCATGGGCTATAAAGTGATTAGCAATGGCACAGAAAACCATAGTATGTTAATCGATCTTCGTTCTAAAAACCTGACAGGTAAACTGGCTGAAAACGTTTTGGTGAAAGCTGATATTACCTGCAATAAAAACATGGTTCCATTCGACGATAAATCTCCATTTGTTACTTCAGGAATCAGACTTGGTACTCCTGCTATTTCTTCGCGTGGCGTTAAAGAAAAAGACTGCAGTAAAATTGCCGAACTGATCGACGAAGTTTTAATGAACCACGATAATGAAAAACGTGTGGAAGCGGTGAAGAAAAAAGTGCATACTATGATGGAGAGGTTTCCATTGTATTAATAGCATAGAAAATCATCTGTTAAAAATTGCTATCTGACTTTTATTTGTAAAATTTTAAACTTTCTCTTCATAATATGCTTTACAATTAAAATTAAAATTACATTTACATTTATTTTCTGAAATGTTCTTTTATTTCTCCAAAACCGGATACAATGAGATACTATTTACTCATTTTTTATATTTTTTATAATTGTTTAAATATAAAAGCTCAGACAATTATTCAACAAGATTTTATCGGCTGCACATTTTATGACCTTCAGTCAAACGGTTCCATAAGCAATCAGGTTGTTGTTAATCCTGATGGGACGATTGCAGTAGTATGGATCAATTCACCAGATGGTTTAGCTTCGGCTATTCCTCCTTTTCCACATCGTGGTATAGGTTATCAATATTTTGATGGCACAAATTGGTTTGCTTCTAATTGTCCTTCGACTTCTTTAGATTCTGCACGAACCGGGTCTGTAAATATTGTCAATACTAAAAGCGGATATGAAATGATCGTAGCCGATTCAGAACTAATCGGAACCCCTTACAACCATATTGTTGTCGCCTGGCGTATAACAAAAGGAACAGGTCAATGGTCATGGTCAAGTCCATGGGGTTATTCGAATTACGATGCTTGGCCAAAAGCAACCAGCTCAGGAGATACTGTTTATGTAATATTTAATGGTAGTTATAACAATACAACTATTGCAGGACAACAGGGCCCGATTTATTTTTCTAGTTCATTCAATGGAGGGATTAACTTCAGCCCAAAGTCTATAATTAACCTTATTGATTCTAATTATTATACAGGTTTTGGCCCCGACAATTATTCCATAGACGCAAAAGATAGCATTGTTGCTATCGGTTTCGGGAGCACTTATACTGATGTTGGCATTTTGAAATCGACTGATTACGGTCAGACCTGGACGAAGACTATAGTACAGCAACATCCCATACCTTTTTATGTTCCGGATTCGATTACCGATGTCAACAACGACGGAATAGCTGATACATTATTTACCAATGGAGGTGATATTAAAGTACTCATCGACAACAATGGAATGGTCCATACATGGTTTTCTGCAATGAGATATATTTGTGATACTGCTATAGTAAAATTTTATGATACCTACGGTCTTGAATATTGGAATGAAAACATGGGAACAAATAATTATGTTGAAATTTCTACCTACATCGACTACAACGGTAACGGTATATTGGATCTGCCTGTTGATACTTTCACTACTTGCACCCAGTTAAATCCTTTTGGATATTATGATGCCGGATTAACTATTATGCCTTCTGCTGGCATTGATTCTGCAGGTAAAATTTATTTAACTTTTTCTGCAATTAATGAAAATGCAGATACAATAAACTTCCATGCAGCACACAGGCACATCTATATGATGACACTTGAGCCTCCATATATTGTATCGTCCTGGTCCTACCCCACTAATATCATTCCTTTAATTGTTGATGGAGGTTACGGTGAATTTCAGGAAGGCGCCTTTGCTTGTGTGGGAAGGCTTGTAAACAATGGCAAAATATGTATATTATATCAATTAGACGAACCTCCCGGTAACGCTTTAGCTCCGCCCGGATCTTGTAGTCAGATGAAAAATTTAGGAAACTCTTCAGAATTATATATTTCTACTGCAAATTCATTATCGGTAGGAATTGACTCAATTAAACAAAATAATTTTTTAGTAAGTCAGAATTACCCTAACCCATCTGCCGGATTAACACGAATAAACATTAGTACAAATAAAACTTCAGACATTCTTTTCGAAATTTTCGACATGTTAGGACAAATTGTTTTCTCGGATGCAATGAAAAAATTACTCCCGGGAAATCATACTATACAATTTGACACCTCGAAACTGGAACCCGGAATCTATACCTATTCAATAAAAACCGAAGCACAAAAAGCGACTCGTTTAATGGTCATTCAGTGAAGTTAATAGAGGAATATATCTATGCAACACTTTTTTAGGTACAAATAAAATTTTGTTTTAAGAAATATGGACGACTTGAATTCTGTTTCTATTTTTTTCCACTCCCCCTTTGCGACCTCTGTGTATAAGCCTTTGAGAACTTTGTGGTTAAAAAAATATTAAACAAAGCAGCCAAACATAATACCCTACAACAAGTACTACTCCAACCAAGACTTATAATAATCATCCGACATAATCTCCAAAGCCTCCTTCGTAATCATCAAAGGCTTAAAAGTGTCAACCATAACCGCTAACTCTTTCGTTTCTTTCTGACCTAAACTTTTTTCAACAGTTCCCGGATGCGGCCCATGTGGAATTCCTCCCGGATGAAGCGTAATCATTCCCCTCGTTACTTTCTTCCGGCTCATAAAATCTCCATCAACATAATATAGCACTTCATCGGAATCAATGTTGCTGTGGTTATAAGGAACAGGAATTCCCAGCGGATGATAATCGTACATTCTCGGAACAAAAGAACATATTACAAAATTTCTTGCTTCAAATGTCTGATGAATCGGTGGCGGCATGTGAATTCGTCCGGTGATTGGCTCAAAATCATGAATGGATAATGCAAATGGATAAAAATTCCCGTCCCAGCCAATGGCATCGAATGGATGCGAATCATAAATATATGGATAAATCATTCCCTGCTTTTTAATCATAATCCTGAATTCTCCCCGCTCATCGTGCGTTTCTAAATTAACAGGTCGTCGAATGTCTCTTTCACAGAACGGAGAATGTTCTTCAAACTGTCCGTATTCATTTCTATACCGTTTTGGAACTTCAATTGCAGTAAACGATTCTACAATAAATAAACGATTAGACGTTGTTGCAAAACTCATCTGATAAATCGTTCCCCTGGGAACAACCAAATAATCACCATAGCTGAAATCAAGGGATCCATAAATTGTTTTAAGTGTTCCGTTTCCTTCATGAATAAAAATAACTTCATCGGCATCGGCATTTTTATAATAGTAATCCTTAAATGAATTGCGTGGGGCTGCCAATGAAATATGTACATCGTTGTTAACCAAAACAGGAATACGGCTTTTTATAAAATCATCCTCCGGTTTTACGTGAAAGCCTTCAAAACTCTGATGCTTCAGCGAACGCTCAAAAGCTATTTTAGGTTCGACGGAAAATGGCTTTTCCACTTCTTTTATCATTGTAGGCGGATAACAATGATATATGAGCGAATACACATTCGAAAAACCATGGGTAGATACCAGCTCTTCTGAATAAAGAGTACCGTCAGGTTTTCTGTGCTGGGTGTGGCGTTTATGCGGAATGCTTCCTAGGGAATGATATTGAGGCATATTTTTAGATTTAAAAAAACAAATTTACTATTTCTTTTTTATTGATGCCTTGCAAACGTAACCTTTTAAGAGAAAGCACCTTTTGAAGAAATTATCGGATAAAATCTCCCAAAAGAGAAAATTATTTGTTAAATTTTATTTATCGCTTCTGTTAAAATAATCATGCAATGGCAAAAGTCAGAATGAATATTAAATCACTTAGTAACAATACATTCTTCTCAATAGTATAAAAATATTATCGCCAAAAACTTACAGTTAATAGAAGTAAAATGAAAAACCAAAAAACCAAATCCTACTATCATTGTTCCGGAAAATCATTTGAAAGTAAAACCGGAATTTCCCTTCTTATACTGATTACACTAAGCTTGATTTCTACAGCAGTAACAGGCTTAAAGGATTGCAGCCTCAAAGCAAGTATATTTAAAATAGAATTACTTTCTTTCACAGCAATATTGAATGAAAAGCTGGTTAAAATAAACTGGACAATTCATAAAGAACCGGGAAACGTTTATTATACCATTGAAAGATCTATCGACAATGAAGACTATTTTCCTATTGGATCGGTTGAAGGAACAGTTATTCCGGACCAAGATATCAGCTATTCCTATTTGGACTTGTATCCTATGGCCGGTGTATCTTATTACAGACTAGTTCAAACAGATTTAAACGGGCAAAGTAAATTTTTCCCTGCTACTGTTGTAAATAATAATAACAGCCAAAAAATAAACCTTTTTCCAAACCCTTCTACTACAGGAATTGTGCATCTTTCAGGAATTCACGATAAAATATCTCCTTTGATAACTGTTCGTGATCTTACCGGAAAACCGGTACCTTTTAAGTTGACCGTAAATGAATCCGGTGTTTTTGACATAACCATAGACGAATATTATGCTACCCGAAAAGGAATATTCATTATAGCCATAAATGATGGAAAGCAGGTCATCTATCATAAGCTTCTAATCAAATAAATCCCAACTTTATAATTATTATCCGAATACCTAGTCAATTTATGGAATTATTAGGCCCGTTAGGGCCAGACTCTTGGTAACTTATGGACGATAAAAGAGCGCAAAGACCCTTTAGGGGCGGACTCTTTAAACACACAGCTTTTTTCGACAACGATAGAACACTGAATTCATCTGCCCGACGACTTAACTTCAATTTATGAGATTTTCTTATGATGTTTTTTTGGGTATTGAATCTATTGAATCACATTCATCATATCGGATTTGCCATTTAATTTTTACACAATTGTACATGAGGAATAATCCGGATGCAACCAATATGTGCAGGAACTTTTACCCCTTGTATAAATGATCAAATGGGTTGAGTTTAAAGAGTTCGCCCCTAAAGGGGCTAGATATGCTTGTGTTCTCTACTGTTACCAAAAGTAAGGCCCTAAAGGGCCGGTCGCTTCTAAATCATTTACTTAATTGGAAAAACAAAACTTAAGGCAGCCGAAGGAGGGTTCCAGAGCGCAGCCGAAGGATGGTTCCAGAGCGCAGCCGAAGGATGGGCATTAACCTGATTCGAAATATATTTATTCAAATCATAAAACCTGCCTGTTCGAGGTATATTATCTGATCTTTAGGAAAAAGGCCGCTTTAATCAGCGGCCTTCTTGTTTTCTGATGTTTCTTTCAATGGATATGTTATTTTTGCATTATAAAAACAGACAAATGAAAATAGTAAGTTATCTCGACGGTCAGGAAGAAAGATTAGGACTTTTCATCAATGGAAAAATCTATAATGTTGCTGAAAATGCTCATTCAATGGGTTTGGGAATTCTCCCCGATAAAATTCTGGATTTTCTCAGGATGGGAGAAAATGCAATGGAAATAGCTAAAGCTGTGGACAAAAAAATTAATGACAAAAATGAAGGCATTCAGCATTCAGCCATTACAGAAAAAAACCTGCTCGCCCCTATTCCTCATCCTACAAGCTGCCGCGACGGATACGCTTTTCGTCAACATGTTGAAGCAGCAAGGCGCAATAGAAAGGTTCCTATGATTCAGGAATTCGATCAGTACCCTATTTTCTATTTCACCAACCACAATGCAATTAATGGCCCCGGTGACATTACCTGTATGCCTGACCATTTTGAAAAACTCGATTTCGAATTGGAAAGTGCTATAGTAATTGGTAAAAAAGGCAGAAATATTAAAGCCTCTGAAGCTGACTCTTACATTGCCGGTTATCTGATTATGAATGACTTGAGTGCACGTACACTCCAAATGGAAGAAATGCTTCTCAATCTTGGTCCGGCAAAGGGCAAGGACTTTTCCACTGTAATCGGCCCCTGGCTGGTTACACCTGATGAACTCGAAAAATATAAAACCAATCCTCCTTCCGGACATACAGGAAACAGTTTTAACCTTGAAATGAAATGCTGGGTAAATGGAAAACTTGTCAGCCAGGGAAATACGAAAGACATGAATTGGACTTATGCAGAAATTATTGAAAGAGCTTCTTATGGAGTCGATCTTTTTCCAGGCGATGTAATCGGTTCGGGCACGGTTGGAACCGGATGTTTTCTTGAATTAAACGGCACCGGTTTATTAAATGACCCTAATTACAAAACTCAATGGCTGCAAGATGGTGATATCGTTGAAATGGAAATTACAGGACTTGGAAAATTAGTAAATACTATTCGAAAAGAAAATACAAACTACTCCATCCTGGCTTTGAAAAAAGTTGCAGAAAAGATTTGAGTTTTTATGGCTGAACAAATTGCTTATACATCCAGTGCCCCCGACGAAAAAGATCTTATCCTCAAGGCTTATAAAGCGTTGCTTCGTGCGCTGAAGCCTACACTTGGAAAAGGAGATAAAGAGACTATTCGCCTGGCCTTTGATATGGCACTGGAAGCGCATAAAGATATGCGCAGAAAAACAGGCGAACCTTATATACTGCATCCTCTTGCCGTTGCACAAATTTGTGCTGAGGAAATTGGTCTGGGACCACTTGCTATTGTATGTGCTTTGCTTCACGATACCGTGGAAGATACCCATATCACGCTGGAAGATGTCAGCAGTTCTTTCGGTGAAAAAGCTTCTTCTATTGTTGATGGCTTAACAAAAATATCCGGAGTATTCGATAAAGGAACCTCCCTGCAAGCAGAGAATTTCCGCAAGATGCTTTTGACGCTCTCTGACGATATTCGTGTTATCTTAATAAAGCTTGCCGACAGACTTCATAACATGCGAACGCTGGATTCCATGCCGCGTGATAAACAGCTAAAGATAGCCTCTGAAACGGCATATCTATATGCGCCATTAGCGCATAGACTTGGCTTGTATTCTATAAAAACTGAACTTGAAGATCTTGCACTAAAATATACAGAGCCGGAAATTTACAATGAAATTTTTTCAAAGATTGAGCAGACAAAACGCGAACGTAACCGTTTCATTAATGAATTTATTGATCCAATAAAAGAAGAGCTGGTAAAACAGGATATCAATTGCGACATACAAGGCCGTTCTAAATCCATTCACTCTATCTGGAGTAAAATGAAAAGACAGGCTGTTTCTTTCGAAGAAATTTATGATTTATTCGCTATCAGAATCATAATAAATGTTGATGAAGAAAATGAAAAAGCTGTTTGCTGGAGGGCCTACTCCATCATCACAGATTTTTATCAGCCAAACCCCGACCGTTTGCGCGATTGGATTTCAACACCAAAAGCAAATGGTTATGAATCATTGCATACTACTGTTATGGGGCCGAACGGAAAATGGGTAGAAGTACAAATTCGTTCTAAGCGAATGCATGAAATCGCAGAAAAAGGTTATGCTGCACACTGGAAATACAAAGAATCTGCTGCTGAATCAGCTCTCGATGAATGGATTCAAAAAATACGTGAGCTTTTAGAAGCGCCTGATACCAATGCACTCGACTTCATCGACGATTTTAAATTAAATCTCTTCTCCGATGAAATTTTTATTTTTACTCCTGAAGGCGATATGATCATGCTGCCGGGCAATGCTACTGCTTTGGATTTCGCTTTTGAAATACACTCAGACCTTGGCAGTAAATGTATTGGTGCAAAAGTTAATCACAAACTCGTACCGCTTTCACACAAGCTGCGCAGCGGCGATCAGGTTGAAATTCTTACTTCCAATAAACAAACACCAAAAGAAGACTGGCTTACGTATGTCGTTACGGCTAAAGCGAAATCGAAAATAAAAGGACTCCTTAAGGAGGAAAAGAAAAAATTAGCGGAAGACGGAAAAGAAATTTTGATGCGCAAATTCAAGCAGTTGAAAGTTGAATTCAACCATGAAAACATTAATGAAATGCTTGGGTTTTATAAAATTCCAAGCAGCATGGAATTGTATTACAGAATTTCAAAAGGTATTTTAGATGTTGAAGAGTTGAAAGATTTTATCCATGAAAAAGGAACTATAAAAGCTAAAACACAGCATAAGTCTGATGCTAATTCTCTGGAGAAAATTGTAAAAGATATTCGCGGCTCAAGCGACATGCTTGTTCTTGGAGAAAACTTAGACAAAATCGACTACAAACTTTCTACTTGCTGTAATCCAATTCCCGGCGACGACGTTTTTGGCTTCATTACCATCAATGAAGGAATTAAAATTCATCGTACCAATTGCCCGAATGCTATTCAGCTAATGTCAAACTTTGCTTACAGAATTGTAAAAGCAAAATGGACCAATCAGCAGCAAATTGCCTTTTTAGCAGGAATCAAAATGACAGGAATTGATGAGGTTGGTTTGGTAAATAAAATTTCAAAAGTTATTTCCAGCGAACTCAAGGTAAATATGCGAAGCATAAGTATCGATTCAAACGACGGAATATTTGAAGGAACCATTATGCTTTTCGTTCACGACACCCATCACCTCGACAAACTCATTCAAAAGCTGAAAGAAATAAATGGCATACTTACCGTAAACCGAATTGACAGTGAAAAATAATAACTAATTCTTTTTGGATCATTATGTCAACGACAAATATTCAGCAGACTGTACGTAAAATTTTCAAGGAATATCTGGAGAAAAAAAATCTGCGGAAAACGGAAGAACGTTTCAACATTTTAGAAGTTATCTATAGTCTGAAAGAACATTTTGATGTTGAATCTTTATTCTCTCAGATAAAAAAGAAAAAACTCCCAATGAGTCGGGCGACTATTTATAATACCCTTGAATTGCTGCTCGATTGTGGATTAATTACCCGCCACCAATTCGGTAAAAACATATCCCGCTTTGAAACCTCCTATTCCTTTCGCCAGCATGATCATCTCATTTGCGAGGATTGCGAAAAAGTTTTTGAATTTTGCGATCCGAGGATTCACCAGATTCAAAGTACAATGGGCGACATCCTGGAATTTCAAATTACCCACCATTCACTGAATCTCTTTGGAAAATGCCGTGAATTAAAGGATACAGGCTTTTGTAAAAAACAGAAAAACAAGTGAAAACGTTGATTTTTCTGCTAAAAAAATTAACAATTCATTGTTTCTATCTCCCATAATTTTAAAAAATAAGTATTTGACAATCGTTATTAAAGCAGTATTTTCACACCATGGACTTTATATATCAAATCACCAACAAAGGCACTTATGCCATCGTAAAAATGAGTGGAAATCTGATCGATAAAAATCAGGCAACTCCCCTCCTCGATGAAATTCAGGAATTCATCGACAAAGGAATCAATAGCTTTGTTATTTCTATGGAAGAATTCCGTTACCTGAACAGCAATGGACTAAACGTTCTGGTAAATATTCTAACCAAAAGCAGAAAGAATGGCGGCGACACTACCATTTGCTGCATTAACGATAAGATTAAAGAACTTCTTATCATTACTAAACTTAATACTGTCTTTACTATTACAGAAGATCTTCCCGCAGCCATAAGTCAATTTCAGAATTAATTGAGTTCAGGAATTCCATTCCCGGAAAATTTATTTTGGAATAAAAATAATTCCGTACATCAATTACTTTGCCTCCCTGATCCGTCATTACCTGCATTTTCAAATTCTCAAATTTTCAAATTCTCAAATTAACTCTCATGCCTGTAGATGTACTTCTCGGTCTCCAATGGGGCGACGAAGGAAAAGGGAAAATAGTTGACGTCCTTACCCCCGAATATAAAGTAGTAGCTCGTTTTCAAGGCGGCCCAAATGCCGGACATACCCTCGAATTCGATGGCATCAAACATGTTTTGCATACCATTCCATCCGGAATCTTTAGGGAAGGAATTATCAATATTGTCGGAAACGGTGTCGTTATTGATCCCGTTACACTAAGCAAAGAAATAGAAGCTCTTAAAAAGTTAAAAGTCGATGTCAAAAAACGACTTTTTATTTCCCGGAAAGCTCATATAATTATTCCAACTCACCGCTTGCTTGACGCTGCTTCTGAAAGCGCAAAGGGAAAAGAAAAAATTGGCTCGACCTTACGGGGAATCGGTCCAACTTACATGGATAAAATAGGCAGAAATGGTTTACGCATAGGCGATATTGAAGCATCCGATTTTCTCAGCCGCTACGAACGTTTAAAAAATAAACACCTGGAAATATTAAAAAGCATGAACTACAGCCAGGATGTGCATGAATATGAAAGTTCATTTTTTGAAGCGATTGAAAAAATAAAAGAATTAACCTTTGTTGACAGTGAACACATGATCAACAAAGAAATCAATGCCGGAAAGAAAATCCTTGCTGAAGGTGCTCAAGGTTCATTGCTTGATATTGATTTCGGTTCGTATCCATTTGTTACTTCATCCAATACCATTACAGCAGGAGCCTGTACAGGACTTGGCATTGCTCCGGGTAAAATCGGAAGAGTCTACGGAATCTTCAAAGCATATTGTACAAGAGTTGGAAGCGGCCCCTTCCCTACCGAATTACTCAATGAGATCGGCGAAAAAATCAGAAAGAATGGAAATGAAGTTGGTGCAACAACCGGTCGTCCACGCCGTTGCGGATGGCTCGATCTTCCAGCATTAAAATATTCCATTATGATTAACGGTGTTACTGATCTTATTATGACTAAGCCTGATGTTCTCAGCGGCTTTGAAAATATAAACGTCTGCACCCATTATTCAATCAATAATAAAAAGATCGATTTCATGCCGTATGATATCGTTCATGAAGAAGTACAACCGGTTTACAAAGAAATAAAAGGCTGGCAAAAGAATCTTTCCGAAATCCATACAGAAAACGATTTGCCTGAGGAACTGAAAGATTATATCGCTTTTCTTGAAAAAGAACTTAATGTTCCCATTAGCATTGTCTCCGTCGGCCCCGACAGAAAACAGACGATAATCAGACATCAGTCCATTCAGGCTATGATGAGTTCGATTAATTCCATTTAAGTTATTTTAAAAGACAGATTGCCACGAATGCACGA
>JANOVM010000031.1:0-4059 GCA_031417395.1 Bacteroidota bacterium
ATATAATTGAGTAAAGGATAATCCGCTTCACAATCTTCACCTTGATAAAGAAGTAACCCATTAGATGATGGTTGATATTTGCTCCAATACTTGAGGCCGGATAACAGTTTATGGTCTTTCTTTAATGAGGATTTGATTTCAATGGCTTGTGGGCCTGTTTCTTTATCAATTATAAGATCGATTTCATTTCCAAGATGGTCTCTGAAGTAAAACATGCCATCGTTCATACCCTGGTTAGCTCTATTCTTCTTTATCTCTGCAACACACCAGTTTTCGAAAATAGCTCCAAACATAGAATGTAGCTTTAATCTATCCCTTGAATTCACTTGTAATAATGTGCACAACAGTCCTGTGTCGTAAAAATAGATTTTGGGGCTCTTTATTATTCTTTTATTCAGATTATTGTGCCAGGGCTGCAAAAGAAATATGATATAGCTCGCTTCGAGAAGGCCGATCCAGGACTGAACAGTCTTGGAATCAATACCGATCTGTTTGGCAAACTCATCTCGGTTCAATAACTGACCGGCATGATTCGCACACAGTTGAATCAGCTTGTTAAAGGCAGTCAGATTATTGATGTTCTTCAACTGGCGAACATCACGTTGAACATACGTGTGGATATAACTTTGTAGCCATTTCTGAGGATTCAGCTTCTTGGACACAATTTCCGGATAGCCGCCTGAAAGGATATTGACCAAAATGTCATTTACAGGTAGTTTTGATTCTTTCATTTCAGCATAACTCAAAGGTAGCAAGGTAAGATATCCTGCCCGACCCGCTAATGATTGCGATATCTGCTGATACAATAAAAAATTATTCGATCCTGTCAATACAAACTGCCCTCTTGAAGTGCGTTTATCCAGCAGGACTTGCAGATACCTGAAAATTTCCGGCACTCTCTGTACTTCATCCAGGACACCTCCTTTTGAAAATTGTTCCAGAAACTTTCCAGGGTCAGCCAGAAATTCAGATTCAATGGAAGGATCTTCAAAATTCACATAAGGTTTCCCTTTCAGCAACAACTTACTGAGCGTGGTTTTACCGCTCTGCCTGGGACCTGTAATGCATAAAGCGCGAAACTGCTTCAGTGAATATCTGGCTTCTGAAAGTATGGCACGTGTGATCATCGATTCCGGATTTGCACAAATATACATAAATGGAATTAAATTCCGGATTTGTATAAATATACAAAAATGGAATTATACTTCGACTGGGCAGGTTTTGTGAATTTGATTTGCAATATTTCGAAGGGAAATAGAGAATTAAATTCACAAAACCTGCCCGCTCAGCATAAAGATTCCGGATTTGTCAAAGCCTAACATAGTCGTGACAATCCTGAAAAACTCAAAAAGGACACAGATTCATCATTAAAGACAAACCTCCGCTCGGGGAATGTTTGAGTGCCTTAAATTATAATTACAAACTGTCAAAAAATCTGGCTACTTTCTACTATCATATAGATCTCATAATTCGCGAATCACGAATTAATATAGCTGAACAATAGTTGGTCATCCGGCAAAAGTTTCAGATTAAAAAATATTCTAAACCTAATACCAACAAAAAAGCCTTGAAAATATTGATCTCCAAGGCCTTGTATTTATTTGCGGTCCGGACGGGACGTATATCATTTGATATTTTACCTATGAAAACGAATTTATATGGGTTTAGAATATTTAATTTTAGGTTTAGAATTTAATTTCACTAAACTTCAAATCAAATAAGGATCATTGATAGTAACGGTGCTTGTCAAAAAAAGCTAAGACCCGACGGCCAAGATTGAGGTGACTCATATTTATCGAATGAGTTTTTGGAATTGAAGAAATATTTATATTCGATAAAGTAGTAAATCAATTTGTTCAAAAGATTCACTGCTTGAAATTCAAAATAGTTGATACTAAGAAAAAATAGCTTAAATTTAAGTGGGAATAAATTTATAAAGCATATGAAACCTGTAATAATTTTTTGTCTCTTGTTTAACTTAAGTGCATACTCACAGCGTTTGAATTTTAATTATAGTTATTCCATGTTCAATGAATCGATGGGACATGACCTTATAACTACTTCAGATGGACATTACTTATTTGCAGGTTCAACTTTTTATCACAACGGACCACAGCAAGCAGTTTTGTATAAACTTGACATGAATGGAAATGTAATTTGGAGCCAATTGTCGCCGGCAATGGCAGGAGAGGTTTCTTCAGGCTGGGTCATTGAGACCAGTTCTCATTTTTACCTAACAGCTGAAAACTTTGCTGGTTGGGGATCAAGTATCAAAATGTACGATTCGTCTGGAAATGTACTTTGGACCAAACAGAATAACAGAACTGAATCTAATTTCATAAGTGCAGTAGAGCTGAACAATAGTATTTATTGCTTTGGAACTTTTATGGATACCGCAAGTCACCGGATAAGTTTTATGTTTAAGACCAACGATGCAGGCGATTCGTTGTTATACGTTGAAGGATTAAACTATAATCCCGGTAACTATAAAACTTCATATTGTATATCTAATAATAATATTGCTTTCTGTTCATCTCAACGCGATTCCGCTACATCTAACTATCCACCTTCTATTACATTGATTGATACTAATGCAGTCGAATTATGGACAAAGGTGTACAACAACATAGGTAACGCTGAATTTGGAAAATCATTGATTTTAAATAATTCGGGTGATTTCTATTTCAATACTAGTTACAACACAGATCTCTTTAAAACAGATCCAAATGGCAATTTGTTGTGGCGTAAATCCCAAGTAATTTTTTCAAGTAATACTGAGATTGTAAATTGGAATAATAATGATGTAATTATTGCTTCACCGGATTGCATAGCGAAATATGATAGTAGCGGAACATTAATTGATTCATTCAATATTTCGCTTTTCACACAATTTTCGGCGGTTGCTTTTACAGATTCAACTTGTGCATTTGTTGGGTCTCAAAGTCAAGGGGGCTCGGTTATATTTTGGAACTCCTTTGTAAAGCAATATTCCGATACAAGTTTTGTATTGAATATTTCTGAAGGCGATGGCAATGAGTTCACGATATACCCGGTGCCTTTTCAGTCATATCTCAAAGTTCATACTAATTCCCAATCCATAAATAGAATCCGAATATTTGATGTTAAAGGAAGAGTTGTATTTTATCAGATTATTCACGGCTATTTGCAAATAAATACTGGCAATATGGAAAATGGTGTTTATTTTTTAGAAATTGAAAATAATAAGTCCGTAATTAAAAGAAAAAAAATTTTAAAGATGGACTTCAATTAGTATCAGGAAATAAATTCTTTAATGTTTATTAAGATGATATAATAGTTTTCAGTTTATCAATTATGTTCTTAGAGCGTACAACTTGCGTTTCATAAAACAAGTTAGCCGTGATCGCCTCTTTTAAACTGTCATCTTTCAAAATACTTTGAAACTCCTTCTTTAAATATTGTTTAACGTCTTCCGATGAATTCAAGATTTGTTCAACCAAATCCATTCTGTTGTCAAGTATGTAAGTGATATCCTCGAAGTCTTTACTTGTCCGCGGGTCTTTCGCTCCTCTATCATGAAAGGCACTGAATTTTGTGGCTAAGAAATATGCTAATGGTAAAATCCGGATTTGCTGATCTACTATGTTTCTTGTTTCGACATGTTTAAACCCTGGTGCAAACCATTGATCAGCTGGAGCCCATCCGACAGCTTTTGTTGACATTACATCAACGGTAATATCATCATACATAAATCTGCACATGACTGTCTCATCAGATGTCTGATAAAATTTCTTTTCAGTTAATAATATTCTTAGTTTTTCCAGTTCACCCAGGGTTAATATTTCCAGGCTAATATCAATGTCCTTGGTTGGACGGATATCTTCTGCTGCCGGATCATTAATGTACAAGCTGACAATCGCACCACCCACATAGACTACACGATCATTTAGCTCTCCAAGTGCTTTTGCTACTTTACCAATGACCTTTAAATTTATCCGGGTATTTTTCATTTTAATTTTTTCTCCAATTCCTTAAAGGCTATCTCCTGTTCTCTTTTTTTACCTATCCGTAATGCATCAG
>JANOVM010000032.1:0-13087 GCA_031417395.1 Bacteroidota bacterium
TATTATAATAAAGATTCCTTTTCGCGCTTAAGACTTCGCCAAGCATGGAGTTTGTAGTAGAAAAAAAATTCAGGGTTTAATTTTTTTTTTATTGAATATAATATCCTTATTGAAAACGCTCTCCCGCTGGGCGAAGTCTTAAGCGCGAAGTACCAAATATAAATAATAGCTCCAAGATTTAATCGAGCGCGTGACTTCGTCCTCGACGGAGCGCGGGATTTATTTACATTCATTCATCTAGAACGATAAAATACAAAGGAAAAAATTCGTTGGAATTTTAAAAGGCGCGTCGTGGACGAAGTCACGCGCTCAATCGGATGATAGTGATTCTAATAAAGATTCCGTTTCGCGCTTAAGACTTCGCCCAGCAAGGAGGATTGAGGACTGAATGGCGATAAATAACTCTATCGCCCCGCCAGTAAATATAGTACAGCCATTCTTATTGCAACACCATTTTCCACCTGCTGAAGAATAATCGATTGTCCGGAATCTGCTACATCGCTGGTAATTTCAACACCGCGATTGATTGGGCCGGGATGCATAACAACAATTCGTTTTGAAAGTGAATCAAGAATTTCTTTGGTCAGTCCGTATTGCATAATGTATTCACGCAGAGAAGGGAAATAATGAATTTCCTGACGTTCGAGTTGTATTCGCAGCATATTGGCTACGTCGCACCATTCCAGTGCTTTTTTAAGATTGTGTTCTACTTTAACGCCCAGGGAAGAAATGTACTTAGGCATTAGTGTAGCGGGACCACAAACCATGACTTCAGCGCCAAGTTTTTGAAGACAAAAAATATTACTAAGAGCAACCCGGGAATGAAGAATATCACCAATGATTGCTACTTTTTTTCCTTCCACTTCGCCGCATGTTTCCCGAATGGAGAAAGCATCCAAAAGTGCTTGTGTAGGGTGTTCGTGCGCTCCATCGCCGGCATTAACAATGGAAGCGGAAACATTTCGGGATAGAAATTCAGCGGCTCCTGCATGCGGATGACGCATTACAACGATGTCGACCTTCATAGCCAGGATATTGTTGACCGTATCTATCAGTGTTTCTCCTTTGCTAACGGAAGAAGAGGAAGCGGAGAAATTAACAACATCTGCTGAAAGTCTGCGCTCGGCTAATTCGAAAGACAGTCGGGTACGGGTAGAATTTTCAAAAAATAAATTGGCAATAGTAACATCTCTCAGCGAAGGCACCTTCTTGATGGGACGGTTGATGACGTCTTTGAAATTATCGGCAGTAGAAAAGATAAGTTCGATGTCGTCTATCGTCAGACTTTTAATACCGAGGAGATGTTTTGTAGTGAGCAAGGATAATTACTTTTTATAAATTAAGTTTTACGCAAAGAATCGCAAAGAAATATATTTTATATCAACCACACAGCATCTTCTCCATCAATTTCTTTCCATTGAAATTTTACTTTTTCAGTAGTAATAGTATCAACCTGCACACCAATATAATCAGGAGCAATAGGCACATGCCTGCTATACCGGCGATCAACCATCGTTAACAATTCAACTTTTTCCGGTCGACCGAAATCAAGAAGCGCTTCCATTCCTGCGCGAATAGTTCGTCCTGTAAAGAACACATCGTCTATCAGTACAACCTTCAGATTTTCGACAATGAAATCGATTTTATTTTCGCTTGGAGCAATTATTTCTCTTCTACGGAAGTCATCCCTGTAAAAAGTAACGTCAAGGTTCCCCAATCTCAGGGAAGGTACTTTAAGGATTTCCAATAAGTATTTATGGATGCGGCTCGCAACGTAAATTCCTCTCGGTTGAAGTCCAATGAGAGCGGAATTCGAAAAATCGTCGTGGTTTTCAATCAGTTGATAGCACAATCGTTTGATCGTGATTTCAATCTGTTTCTGGTCGAGCAAAAGCCGTTTTTGCATTCTGGGTGACGAAGGTAGGATTTTTTTTCTACATTTGAAAAAAACAAAACCATGGGAACAGCACCACTTATATTTCTAGTTATTGTAATACTAACATTATTTCTCAGTTTCGTTACCGTTCAGCAGGGTTACATTGCAGTGGTAACTATATTTGGTAAATACAGGAGAATAATGATGCCCGGACTGAATTTAAAAATTCCTTTTATCGAAGTAATTTATCGAAGGATTTCAATTCAAAACCGATCAGTCGAATTGGAATTTCAAGCCATTACTATTGATCAGGCCAATGTTTATTTTAAAGCAATGCTTTTGTATTCTGTCATCGATCAGAATGAAAAATATATAATTGATGTTGCCTTTAAGTTTGTCGACGACAGAAATTTTATGCAGGCACTTATTCGTACCATTGAAGGTTCGATACGTGGATATGTTGCAACAAAAAAACAATCCGATGTTCTTGGTTTGCGGAGGGATATTACCGAGCATGTAAAAGAACAAATTGACCGTACACTGGAAGACTGGGGCTATCATTTAAAAGACCTTCAGTTAAACGACATTACATTTGACGAAGTAATTATGAAATCCATGAGCCAGGTAGTTGCTTCGAATAACCTGAAAGCAGCTGCTGAAAACGAAGGTCAGGCACTTTTAATTACAAAGACAAAAGCAGCAGAGGCAGAAGGAAATGCTATTAAAATATCTGCCGGAGCAGAACGCGAAGCAGCTCAAATGCGCGGGCAGGGTGTGGCTTTATTCAGACAGGAAGTAGCAAAAGGTATGACTGAGGCGGCGCTTGAATTGAAAGAAGCCAATCTTGATACATCTGTAATTCTTTTCAGCATGTGGACAGAAGCCATAAAAAATTTCGCCGAATTCGGAAAAGGAAATGTAATTTTTCTTGACGGCTCTTCTGAAGGAATGCAACAGACAATGAAGCAGATGATGGCTTTGACAACGATGGCGGATTTGAAGAAGTAATTTCGATTAATTATTCCGAATTTAATGAAAAAATTATCAGCATCTCTTATTATTTTTTTCTTTTCAGTCTCCGTAGTTAAAGCTCAAATCCCATCCTTAGTTTGGGCAAAAGAATTTGGAGGTTCGTTATCTGATTTTTCAAGTGATATAGCACTTGATGCTTACGGTAATGTTTATTCAACCGGAACTTTTAAGAACCAGGTCGATTTTGATCCGAATGCCGGTACATGGATTTTAAATTCTGCTTCCCCAACTTATGAGGACATATACATTAGTAAATTGGATACAAATGGAAATTTACAATGGGCAAAGCGGATCGGGGATACACTTGTTGAAAGGAGCAATTCAATAGCTGTTGATGTATCGGGAAACATTTATATTACAGGTTATTTTAAGGAGACAGTTGATTTTGATCCGAATGCCGGAGTTGTAAACCTCGTTTCTGCCTTGGGAACGTATGATTTTTTTATTTGCAAATTGGATTCGTCAGGTAGTTTGTTGTGGGCAAAAAGCGTTGGCTCAAGTTTTGACGATATTTCTAATTCAATCACATTAGATGAATCAGGCAATGTTTATACAACAGGTTTTTTTGAAGGCATTGTGGATTTCGATCCCGGTACCGGTGTACATAATTTAATTTCAGGTGTTTTTGCGGATGCTTTTATACTTAAACTAGATGCTCAGGGAAATTTTGTCTGGGTAAAGGATATAGGAGGGTTAGCAATTGAGAGCGGACGAAAAATTAAATTTGATGCAAGAGGAAATATTTACACAATGGGTTCCTTTCAAAATACTACAGATTTTGATCCCGATTCACTAGGAACATATTACCTGACTTCAGCCGGTGTGAATGATATTTATATAAGCAAACTTGATTCAGGAGGAAATTTTATTTGGGCCAAACAACTTGGAGGTGCATCATACGAACTCGGAAATGGAATGACTGTTGATGCAATCGGAAATGTTTATATAACCGGTACTTTCCAGGACACAGCGGATTTTAATCCGGATATCGGTATATACAATCTGGTATCAAATGGAGCAAGTCAGGATATTTTTATCTGTAAGCTGGATTCTTCAGGAAGTTTTAATTGGGCAATAAGTATGGGAGGAGCCCATTCCGATCAGGGAAACAGCATAGAAGTTGATTTGACCGGTAGCGTTTTTGTAACCGGGTTATTCTATGATTCAATCGATTTTAATACAGGAGCCGGTCAAAATATTTTATCTGCTGTGAGTTCAGATATATTTATTTTAAAACTAGACGGTGCAGGAAATTACCTATGGGCATTTAATATGGGTCAAAATTTTTCAGATAATGGTAGTGCAATACTGGCAGACAAACTGGGCAATATTTATACAATGGGAGATTATCAACTCACTACTGATTTTGATCCTAATGCAGGTATTGTAAACCTTACTTCTCATGGTTATACGGATATCTTTATACAAAAACTAACTGAGCCAACTACGAATATAAATGTAAATTCCGCTTTTTCTTCTTTAAACGTTTTTCCAATTCCAACTACGGGCATCCTTAATTTAAATTTGCCGAAAAATCAAAAAATTATTAAATTGGAAGTAATCAATGATTATGGTCAGGTTGTGGCTGGTTATGAAAAATTTAATGAAATTGATGGCACATTATTTTTAAAGAATCAAGCAAACGGTATTTATTTTTTATCCGTTCAGACCGATAACGGAAATTACAGTACAGAAATTGTGATTTTTCACTGACGTAGTTATGGAAGTTAACCGAATGTTGTAGGAGGAATCCTGCAACGCGGGTAATTGTTTAAAATGGCAACGTAATCTCTCTATTGATTCTAAATCAATCCAATAAAATAATAATCCTGTTAGGCATATTCAAATGTGAGTAATACATATAAATTATCTCCACTTCATTTTCTCCGCATTGCTACTCCACCTATCCAACAACTACATTTTTAACAAACTAAATTTTAAGCGAATAAATTTTAGTCGGTATTATTGAATGTACTAATGTAATTAGACTACCGAGCAGGGGAACGTATTTGTTAGTTTGATCCAAGCTGATTCTAATTCAAAACAATTCTTTCATTAGTAATTATTAATTAATTATTTTACCACAAGAAATAAATTTTGAAAGAATATATTATTTACAAATATTCGATTCTTATTCTCTATTAACGTTTGAAAGATTTATAAAGTAAAAAAAAGGGGGTAGTTCGTCTCTTTCGCCCCGCGACAAACGTAATTAAATGCTTGACAATGCTTTCTTTTCCTTTCGCGTCAAGTGTTTCAAGGTTTGTTTGTTGTTGAATTATTCCTTTTTCACTTTGTATGTATAGTTGATAAACTTTCCTGAAGGAGAATGATAACGAAACAATCCGCCCCTTGTACCGACCCAAATGTTTCCGTCATTATCTTCTACAATTGTCCAAACATCAGAATTAGCAAGACCGTCTTTTGTTGAAAAACGGGTAAAGGACTTTCCATCGTAACGGCATACACCTCCACGCCCTGTGTTCCACTTAGTATCGCTGCCGACCCAAATGTTTCCCTTTTTATCCTCATAAATACAATCAATAGTATCATTGCAAAGACCATTTTCTTGTGTAAAATGTGTATAGGATTTTCCATCATAACGGCACAGCCCGCTATACAAATTGACGAACCAGATGTTCCCCGTTTTATCTTCTATGATGTCCATAATCTGACTACTGAAACATCCATCAACTTTGGTAAACCTACTTGTGGCTTTATCATAACGGCAAACGCCTCCGTCCCTTTCGCCAAACCAAAGGTTCCCTGCTTTATCTTCTAAAATACATTGAACAGCATTACTGCCCAGACCTTGTTCCTTTGTAAAATTGGTAACTGCACCTGAAACTGAATTGAAACGGCATACTCCCCAGCCATTACTGCCTATCCAAATGTTTCCTGCCCTATCTTCTACAATACAATTAATATGAAATTTGCCCAGTCCTGCTTTCGTTGCAATATCGGTAAAGGATTTACCATCGTAACGACATACTCCGTTTTCAGTGCTGAACCAAAGATTCCCTGCTTTATCTTCATAAATAGATCCAATGTTGTTATCGTTCAGACCATCTTCCTTTGTATAATTGGTAGACTTGTCAGATGAAGGATTGTAACGGTATACACCATTGCCCATATTGGAGAACCAAAGGTTTCCGACTTTATCCCGTATACCGAAACGAAACATATATCCCTCTGTTTGTCCGTAGCAGGTAGTAATAAAAATTACTAATAGCATAGAGCAGATTTGTTTGTGTAAGGAATACTTTTTCATTTGTCAGCTATTCTATTTTTAAGAGTTAATTTCTTGCAGTCAGTTTGCGGCTGCTCTGCTTCTCCGTTTAATCATGTCCGTTTAATTTATGCTGGCGGTGTGCTATGAAAAGTAGAACTGTCATTATACCAACTGAAATTAGTGATGAGTTTAAAGTGCCGAGATGCAATCCACCTTTGTCCAAAGGTTTTGTGAGCAAGTCGCCAAATGTTGCACCGAATGGTCGGGTGAAAATAAATGCAATCCAAAACAAAATGATGTGATTGATTTTTGTGAGGGAGTGCAGAAGCACAACAATAAGAATTACTCCGCCTGTTACGCAAGCACCTTGCATGTAACTTAGTCCGAAATAGTCGCCAAGAAAATCTCCGAAAGCTGTTCCCAAACTATTTGAGAAAAGAATTGCTGTCCAGTAATAAATTTCTTTTTGCTTGTCAGTGATTGGGAAAACTTCAAGGTTCTTGTATTTGCGAAATTAAAAAAAAGAAACACCGCGTTAGCGGTGCTTCTTTACTTGTTAATTAATCTTTGTCTCCTTTTTCTTTCTCCGTTTTTGTTTTGCTCAACATTTTACCGTCAGCAGTAAACAGAACATCAAAAGTTTCTTCGCCTTTTTCAATCTCGGCTTCAAAACAGTTTCCGTTTTTTACACTCTCAATTTTACTTGCTTCGTTTGTTTTGAAACCTGCAAAATCTTTGCTTAACGATGATTGAACAGAAGCCGGCAAAGCAGAAACTTTTATTTCGGTTTCTGTTTCTAACCACTTTCCTGTTTTGTCAAAGTTGGCAGAAACTTCTTCGCCATTAAGTTTGAAACCTGCTTCAAACTCGTTGGTATTTTCTATTTCCCAACTTGTTTTAGTTACGGTTGGAAACTTTGCTTTGAATGCTGAAGTAACGGCAGCAGGAACTTTATCGGCAGATATTTTTTGAGCATAAGCCGCATTGCTCATTAGTGCTACTGTTAGTAGCAAATAAATTATTTTTTTCATTTTTTGAAATATTTAATTGTTTGAAATAAATGACTAATTGCACAAACAAAGTTTGTGTCTTACAAGAAATAAAACAACTAAACCATTGGGGGCCGAAAGAATTTTGAGATGTAACCCGATGGAAGGAAATTCACCGTAGGAATTGAAGGTTTAACTTCAATAGGTTGAAACTGTGTCAGCGAAAAAGAAAAGTTAGTAATGAAAGTAACCTGTGTCTGTCCGTGATGCTGTGTTTGATTTGGAGTGTGTGGTTTTTGTTCGTCTCCGTTTTCGTGTTTGTCAAACAGTCCGTCAATGTTTACTAAATGGTCGGTGATAAAGTCAAGCGGTGTCATGTCCTTATCCTCTGTCGCTTTGCAGTGGCGATACATTTCGGGAATGTCTTGCAGCACTGAAAAGTCACCCACCGGCAAACAGAAAGTCCCGAAAGAGTAAAACGCTAAAAGAAATATGTTGACTATTTTTTTCAATGTTGTCTATGAAACGGTAAAAGTAGAGTTTTTATTCTTTGGTCTGCCCATTTTATATCTGACGGTTGAAAGTTGCACTGTTGCCATAGAGTTGCCACTGACGTCAGTTCGTGCAAAAACTAAAAGTAACGAATTTTTTCATACCGATAAAACCGGTAAACGATAATAGGAATAAAAAAATAATTCCGCTCTATTAACACCTTTACGCGGCCATAGTTTACAAAGCAATAAAGACAGCTTCTTCAGCCGCTTTATTAACTCTTTGAAGCCGAAAAAGTTCATAACCCTCCTAAAGTTGTAAGTAAAATAAATTAATCCAAATTCTCCGGTGTTCTTTTTTATTCCTTTGAGCAGGATGTGATCCATGTTCCTCCCGATAGCGATCGAATCGTTACTCAACATAAAACTGATCGTTAGTCGTTATTCGTTGCTCTGCCATCGTTACTCAACTTAATTTGAATCAGATGATAAAAACATCGATCTTATAAAGACTAATTGTTCATATCATAAGCGTAAAGACATGGATAATTCGAAACAGCTTCAATTTAAATTTGCCGCTAAGCCTGACGCCTATCCGATAGCGATCGGCAGTCTTTTAAAAAGTTCCAAACGGGTGTTCTACGATTTGTTGCTTAAGAAGATATTTATTCAGAAAGAAAAAATAAATAAAATAGATTTGCTAAAGAATTATTAATGGTTTTTGCACAGTCTGACGTTTTAGCATTGCCACAGAATTATTTTTACCGAAATATAAAAATAAAAGAGTAAAAAATAATTTTGTGGTAATGCGGTGTTAGCGGGTGTGTTTTTTTAATTCCTGAATGTTCAAGCCTCGTGAAGAATGGTAAACACTTAAAATATCTATTTGTTCATTATCGACTATAAAATAGATCAATCGGTAATTTCCAATAATCATTTCTCGGATCTCCGTCAAATTTATTTCTGGAACGATTCTTCCAATCATTGGATAATCTCGAACTTTTCTAGCAGCTTTTCGGATTCTATTAATAGTAATTTTAGCATATTTAATAGAATCTTTAGAAATAAAATCTGAAATGCTTATTAAGTCTGCAATCGATTGATCAGTCCAATTCAGGCGAGCCATTGGGGAAGCTTTTCATCAATATTCTCGTCAGGTGTGACTTGTCCTCTTGAACTTTGCTGTAAACCTGTTTCGATTTTATCAAGTAAAATAATGCGTTCAATTAACTCGTCAAGCGGAAAATTATCAGGTAGTTGTTTTATTGTTTGGATTACTTTTTCTCTGTTCAACATGGAGTTATAAATTTAATTCAAATATACGTAATAATTTCTGTTTTCAGCCTTCTTAACATGCCCGCTAACGTTTTGAGGGCTTGCGAAGACGGGGCCTTACTTGCAGTCTCTGTCCGCCCACCACAAATGTAAATAAAAACTACAGAAGTTCATATACCCACGTCAGCCCCCGTTTTTGCAAGCCCTATGTTATGCGCATACTCTGCTCTCAGCTACTTGAACATCTGTTTGTTCTTAGACATGTAGTCGATAAATGGTTTCGGATTGTCTCCACGATAATTGAATGATTGGATAAACTTATCAAACACTGATTGATACTTCTTGTAATCCGTTTCAGTTTGTGCTGAAAAGGAGAAAACAATTATTGTTGATTCCGTCTCTGCGTAAAGAACTTCTTCTTTGTATCTGTCCTTCAAATTTGAGAAGGAGTATAGCTTTCCGTTTTTCACTCCGCCAGAGAGCTCAATCTTTACTATTTCATATTTGTAATCAGGATATTTTTTGCGATAAGTGTCCAAGTCCCCTTTAATAAATTCTTCCAGGTTGCTGTTTAGTTTGTCCTTGTCATATCCCATTGCGTATATGTAGCTTTTCTCAGTAACAGAGGAATCAGCTTTCGCATAGAAGAAATTAACCAGTCCAATTGTTTGTCCACTCGCCTTGTCGTTAAACCAACCTTCCGGTGTTTCAATTGTGAAAATATGTTTGTCTCCGTAGACAACATTCAAGTCCACTGCTTGCTTTTTCAGTGGTGATTGTCCGAAAAGAGATGTCCCTAAAATTAGAATACTTGCAATCGTCAGTGTCGCTTTCATTGTTCTATATTTCTTGCAGTCAATTTGAAGTTCCGATGTCGCCAAAGAGTTGCGCATAACGTTTCGGGTATTGCCGCAGCACATTTTTACCAAAGATAAAAATAAAAGGAGAAAAAATGTGTTGTGGCAATACCTATGTTGGCAGCAGTTCATTCTTTCAACTCTAACAAAGTACATTTCCAACCATAAGAACACCAGCAATTACCCATAGACGCTGATTGAAGCTTCCACGATAGTATCTTATTCTTTACATTATTTTTAATTCTAAGTGACCACTCTGAATTATCAGATTTCTTATTTCGTAAATAATGAGTTGGCATTAAAGAGTCAATTGTAAAAACTTTTTCGTTTTCATACTGCTTCAAGCTATTAATGATTTTCTTCTTCAGTTGATTGCTATAATCTTCTTCATTTGAAAAATCAGAAATATCTGCTGTTTTATATAATTCATAACTTTTTGTATTACCGTCAAATGATCTAAACACTAAGTCTGCTGAACCATTTCCTTCCGCATTATCCTCTTCTCCACTTTCAATTGTATAAACACCATTATCAGTTTTACCTAAAATAATTATTAATCCCAATGCATCTTTGTCTGAGTCAATAACATTTGCTGTATAATTTGCAATCGCTCCGTTTGAAGGATTCCAGTTGTATATACTTATAGCTTTCGCAAGTACTGGGCAAGTTTGTCCTTTTACATTCAGAAATAAACAATTAAGAAATATTACTATTAATGTGTTAATTATCCTCATATCAAATTGTCTCTATACCGAGTCCGTTGAATTGCTGCCAACAATTTATATACGCAACCAGTTGCGTATATCCGCCCATATAGCTGGGTTGACGAAACTGGTTGCGTATATTTCGTGATTGGGCGCTGGTCAAAGCCTTTTATATTATTGTAAATTATAAAAAATAACTTTCTAAAAGTCTTTACCATAATTCCTTTTTCTAAATAATTATTTACCGGAATTACTGCAATATCCTTATTCAACACACAATTTACAACTTTTATTAGAATTCGGAAATTATTTCCTTACTTTAATTTATCGTTCACTTCCTTTTACGAAGATTCTATTCGTACATTTATATTTCATAATTACTCCAATCAATGAAAATTAAAATTACCCTCCTATTGTTTTTAGTCTATTCTTACGCATTTTCCCAGTTGTCCGATAAAAAAGGAATAACCGGGGACATAGCCGGACGGGAAGCTAAATCGTATTTGCCGTTTAACTTAAATACAAGTCTTGTTGTTAATAATTATGACTTAAAATACCATCGTTGCGAATGGAATGTGGATCCCAATAATAATTTTATCAGCGGGAGCATTACCTCTTATTTCGTTCCAACTGTAAATGGTGTAAATCAGATTGAATTCGATTTTTCAACTATAATGAATGTTGATTCAGCAATCTATCATGGAAACGTTGTTGCCCATTCACATTCGAATAATGTTTTACAAATATCATTACCGACATCTTTAAATATTGGAACACTCGATTCCGTTACCGTTTATTATCAGGGAAGTCCGATAGCAACAGGCTTTGGTTCTTTTACACAGAGTTTTCATAATTCTATTCCAATTATCTCTACTCTTTCCGAGCCTTATGGAGCCAGGGACTGGTGGCCCTGTAAACAAAGTTTGGACGATAAAATTGATTCTGTCGATATAATTATAACAACACCTAATCAATACAGAGCAGGGACCAATGGTGTTTTAATTTCTGAAACTGCTTCTGGAAACAATAAAATTTATCATTGGCAAAGTCATTATCCAATTACTGCTTACCTTATTGGAATTGCTGTTACGAACTATGCAGTGTATTCGGATTATTTGCCGCTGAATCCCACAGACACACTTGAAATTTTAAATTATGTTTATCCTGAAGATTCTGCCGGCGCCGTACTTGAAACTCCTTTTATTAAAGATGTAATTTCTTTGTATGACAGTCTGTTTATTACCTATCCTTTTTACAGAGAAAAATACGGTCACTGTCAGTGGAATTGGGGTGGAGGCCAGGAGCATCAGACTATGAGCTTTGTAAGTGATTTTAGCGCCCCACTGATAGCACACGAATGCGCACATCAATGGTTTGGAGACTATGTAACCTGCGCGAGTTTCCAGGATATATGGCTCAACGAAGGCTTTGCAACATATCTGGAAGCGCTTACTCAGGAATTTTTATTTCAGCCCGCCAACTGGACATTCTGGAAGTCAAATACCAGAGATGTTATAACAAGTTTTCCTGATGGTTCCGTTTTCTGTACAGATACTACCAGTGTAAGCAGAATTTTTGATACACGTTTAACCTATGAAAAAGGAGCTTTTCTTTTGCACATGCTTCGATGGAAACTGGGTGATTCATTATTTTTTCAGGGATGTAGAAATTACCTGAACGATCCGGCTCTTGCTTTTGGTTATGCAAAAACAGATGATTTAAAAAATCATTTAGAAAATATTAGTGGATTACCACTCACGAATTTCTTCGATCAATGGTACTATAACCAGGGACATCCAACGTATTTTATTAAATGGAATGTAATGGGAAATGATTTATTTCTAAAGATAGACCAGACACAATCAGATCCATCTGTATCCTATTTTCAAATGCCTGTAGCTATTGAATTTCAGAATGGAAGTAGTGATACAACAATCGTTTTTGATAATGCATTTGGAGGTCAGTCGTATCAGAATTCCATTGGTTTTATACCGACAATAGTAACTTTCGATCCTGAAATCTGGCTTCTTTCAGCGAATAATGTAGTGACTTTTGATCCTACACTTGGTACCAATGAACTTGGGTTAAACAGACAATTAATTAATGTTTATCCAAATCCTGTTTTAAATAGGTTTACCATTGAAAATACAGGCCGTGCTCTAGAAACGAAAATTGTTTTAAAGAATTCAATTGGTCAAAATATTCTAGTAGAGAGTAAATTACTTTCAGAAGGAAAAAATGAGATTAATTTATCAGGTATTGCAAATGGAATTTACATATTGTCTTTAGTAACAGGAGATTTTACGGTTAACAAAAAGATTGTAAAAGAGTGAATTTCTAGTGGATTATACTCCGAACAAGAAGGTTTTGTGAGTTTTGAAGGAATGGAAAAAAATTAGATAAGAACAGTATTTACACTTAAATTTCTAAGCTACTCAGTGACATTTCGACTTCGCTCAATGACCACACTTCGACTCCGCTAAGTGACTACCTGTCTTGTCCTGAAATAGGTTTACACTAAAAAGTGTAAAAATGGACAAAAAAATTATTCAAAAAGCGGGTAAATTTTATTCTGAATCAGAAAGACATCAGATAATTCAGGAATATCTTTCAAGTGGATGTACTAAATCG
>JANOVM010000033.1:0-50422 GCA_031417395.1 Bacteroidota bacterium
CCATTTTATTCCTTTTTGATAATGCCTGATTAACTCATCATACTCTTCTTTAAATAAAATCATTTTTAAAATTAAAGCAGAAGATTTGTTATAAAATTTCTAAAACTCAATTTCCCTAATAGTTTTGTCGCAATTAATACAATCCTTAATTACAGGATACCTCTAAATCGGAATCAAAAAAAATCCTGCAGAAAAATACTTCCTGCAGGATTTTTTTATTGTGAAGACTGAATCAGCCTAAATATTTTATTGTGTCAGAAATTTACTCACTTTTTCAAAATAGAAATTCTTATCGGTAGTAAAGTTTTCTGCATTCGAAGGACTTGTTGGAACGATGTACATTGTGGTAGAACACTTCAAAAGTTTCATATCGGTCGGATTAAGAAACTCATCCTGTGGAGAAACGATTAATAAAACCCCTTTCAAACTTGGACGCATTTTGTCGCAGGCATACATTGGTTCAAAGGTCTTATCGTAACCGAAAGGAATAATTACATCCTTCGATTTTAATTCTTTGTATTTTTTCTTCATAAGCTCAAGACCTGTCCACGATCCGTCAGCAATGATCTTTCTGGTTTCAGGTCTGTTACATCCTACACCAAGCGATAATCCTGCTCCGATATTTTGTCCGTATAAATCAAATTTAGTTATAGCTCGTGACTTGCGCAGATAATCTGCAACACCATTAAGGTCATTTAAAAACTGAGGGTAAATGTATGTATCAGGGTCAATGGCAAATTCACTGCTTGCACCGTAACCACGGTAATCATACATGCATACATTCCATCCTGCAGAAAGAAATTGTCCGCAGATTTCAATATTGTCTGCCATGTTACCATCGCCGCTGCCACTGATTATTACCCAATTAGTAGTCTTCTTCGCTGTTTCAAAAAACCATGCATTAAGTGAAGCGCCGTCTTTAGTGTTGATTTTCTCTTCTTTATAGACCATGCCGTATTTTTCCGGCTTTATCTTGTATTCATGGGATGGATTCAACGAATAGGAAACATTGCTGAATAACAGTATTCCCACAGTTAGCATAAAGAGTGATTTCATGATTTTATTTATTGATTCTTGGTTTAGGCGATAAAAATAATCAAAAGGAAATCCTCAAACGACAGGATTGAAAAATTTATTATCACTCCATGCCCTCAAAGCCAAAGTTTCATTTTTTATACAGAATTCAAAATAATACGCCCAGGGTAAGTCCCCCGGTTACAATCAAAGGTGAATCGTCACCAATATAAGAATGACTGTACGAATAATTTTCATTATCATAGTATTCAATTAAATTATCGCTATTAAAATTCGAATCGCGAAAACCGTAGCCAATACCAAAATAATAATCAAAAGTAAGGATATTTCCAAGTAAGAATTGTTTGCCGAATACAATATTAAAACACAAGTTGGTATAACGAATCTTTTCAGAAGTAACGTTTGATACATAATAATTGCCGTTATAGATCGGATTATTTATTGATTTTGATTTCGTATATGAATTAACAATAATCTCGGGTTTAATATAGGTTCCATGCAGGGAGTGCGCATATTTAATTCCTTGAATGTAATATGTTGGACTTGTTAAAAACTTTATACCACCCTTAAAGAACATTCCTGAGGCTTTTTCCTCATTGGGCTGTGTTCCCGGCCCGATAACACCTAACTTAATCTCCAGGTTTTTTCCAACCTTAATCATTGATTCATATCCGAAGGCAATATCATTGGTAACCGGAGAAAGAAATTCAAATTTTATGGCATGGGATTTTTTCCTTACTTCTACTGCTTTATTCACTTCATACGGATCGGGTTTAATCAGAAATTTAGAGCCGTTTTCATACCTGATTTCTACTACATCACTTTTAAGAATTGAAATTACAGGGCCATTGATATTACTAATATCGTTATAACGGATAACATCAATTCCAATTTCCAGAACCTTGCCAATAAGTGTATCATTTTTTGTTCTAATAGTATCCTGAGAGAAAGAATAACTAAAAGAGAAAATAAAAAAAGTGAATAATAATAAAAGCTGCTTTTTCATATGCTTTCAATTTCTTAAATTAAAAGTATATAGAATAAATTCAGTATCAAAGTTATCGGATTTTTTTATCAAAAGAAGCGGAAAAAAGAAGGGAAAAGCAATAAAAAGAAAGCTTTGTGCTTTATTTTTTCACCCTCAGGATCTTTTATCGAAAACTTGCTTCAGACAGAAAACGCCCTTACTCTACCGTTACCGATTTTGCCAGGTTTCTGGGTTGGTCAACATTGCAACCGCGCAAAACGGCAATGTGATAGGACAGCAGCTGAAGAGGAACTACAGCAAGCAATGGCATCAGTATATCGTCAGCATCGGGAATTTCAATGGTATAGTCGGCAAGATCTTTAACGACAGTATCGCCTTCCGTAATGATGGCAATGATTTTTCCTTTTCTTGCTTTTACTTCCTGAATGTTGCTTACTACTTTATCATACGTTTCATTCTTATTGGCAATAACAACAACAGGCATGGCTTCGTCGATAAGTGCAATCGGACCGTGCTTCATTTCAGCTGCAGGATAACCTTCAGCATGGATGTAGGATATTTCTTTCAACTTCAATGCCCCTTCAAGCGCTACAGGAAAGCCGTAACCGCGACCGAGGTAAAGAAAATTTTTGGCATCCTTAAATTTATGAGCAAGCTTTTGAATGATGTCGTTTGTACGTAATACTTTTTCAACTTTTGCCGGAATGGTTTCCAGTTCTGTCAATAACTGGTGAAGTCTTGAATCCGTTATTGTTCCCCGCTGTCTTGCAATTTGCAAGGCTATCAGTGTTAAAACTGCTACTTGTGCAGTAAATGCTTTTGTGGAGGCAACTCCAATCTCAGGTCCTGCATGTGTATAGGCTCCTGCATGAGTTGCTCTTGGTATAGAGGAACCAACAACATTACAAACACCAAAAATGGTCGCACCTTTTGATTTGGCTAGTTCAATAGCGGCAAGTGTATCGGCTGTTTCACCCGATTGAGAAATTGGGATTACGATATCACTTTCGTAGATAACAGGATTTCTGTAGCGGAATTCGGAAGCATATTCTACTTCAACAGGAATGCGTGCCAAATCTTCAATAAGGTATTCGGCAACAAGTCCTGCATGCCATGAAGTTCCACAGCCAATAATTAAAATTCGTTTGGCATGTTCGAACTTCTTTTCATATTCAGCTATTCCTCCAAGGCGAAGAAATCCTTTCTTAGCGTCGATACGACCGCGCATACTGTCCCAGATGGAACGTGGTTGCTCGTAAATTTCTTTCAACATGAAATGCTCGTAACCGCCTTTTTCAAGCTGCTCAAGTTTTATTTCAAGTTCGTGTATATAAGGAGATTTAACAACTTCGTTTTCTATTGTTTTTACTGAAAGCTCTCCATCATGAATGAATGCAACTTCTCCGTCGTTCAGATAAATTACATTATTAGTGTATTCTATTATGGGTGTTGCATCGGAAGCAATAAAATATTCATTGTGTTCTTTTCCTACACCAATAACGATTGGACTTCCTTTGCGTGCACAAATTAATTCTCCGGGATTTTCTTTGGAAAGTACAACGATTGCATAAGCGCCGATCACTTCACCGAGAGCGAGTCTGACTGCTTCATCAAGTGACACATGTGCATTGTCGTGTATATCTTCAATCAGATGAATCAATACTTCCGTATCCGTATCACTCTTGAAAGTATGTCCGCGCTTGGTAAGTTCTGTTTTTATGGAAGAATAATTTTCAATAATTCCATTGTGAATAAGCGCAAATTTTCCTGACTGAGAATGATGAGGGTGTGCATTGCGGTCATTAGGTTCTCCATGGGTAGCCCAACGGGTATGACCCATTCCAATGGTTCCGGTAACGTCTTTGTCTTTTGTAAAATTATTTAGCTCGCTGACTTTTCCGGCTTTCTTATAAACTTTAAGGTCACCGTTGAGAATGGCAATTCCCGCACTGTCGTATCCGCGATATTCAAGTCTCTGTAAACCTTTTATTAAAATCGGATAAGCCTGTCGGTGTCCGATATAGGCAACTATTCCACACATGGCTGATAAGTATTAATTGATTTTTGTATACAAAAGGGAAAGCTTCATGCGGTCCGAAAGATTGGATCCGCTTCTGATGGTAGCACGACTTGCATCTACTCCGCTTCCGGAAACTAAAAGATAAAAATCAGCATTGTTAACTTTTCCGTCAATGAATCTTTGAAGATGTCTGGCAATGTTAAAAGTATAACCGTCGGAGGTTGAATTCAAATCTCCGCCATAATATCCTGTTGATTCATAATAATCAAGCGGGAAAGCATTCTGGCCGTTTTCGTCTTTAATTACAAGTAGCATTTTTGGAGGCAAACTGTAAGGTATAAGGCTTGTTAATGGTTTAATACTTAATTGTGCCTTATTTATTATGATACTACCTGAATCCAGAAAATGTTTCAGGAAAGGAAATGAAATTTTCATTTTCACCCCTGCTATAGCCTGAACGTAGTTTAAAGAATCTCCAAAAGTTGAATCGGAAAGCTGGTTTCCAATGGTAGAACCTGTGTAATCGTGGGAAAAATGATTCAAACGGGCTCCCGCCAAAGAAAAGTCGTATTTCTTACTTACTAAATCAGTATCGTGAAAATAAATTGTAAGCGATGATTTAAAGAAGTTAAAATAGGAAATACTGCCGGGCCCTGTAGCATTTACAGTTTCCAAGAATAATCCTTTGAAATAGGTCAGCCATTCTGCATTTGATGAAAACGGGGTTTGTCCGTTTAAAGCAACAAGACTATCTGCAAGAGTCTGGCTTAGTGTTATCCTTAATTGTGGAGATAAAGTGTCACTAGCTACAGCCACTTTTGTGTTGGGCTGCGGTTGAAAAGTCGCTGTGCCAAGAGTAGAAGCGTCATAGGAGAAAGTCCGACTTGAATAGTAACTGCTGTCGGAACGCATATCTTCACTCAAGCGGTAAACATTTACTGTCTGCAGGGAACTGGTGTCACCATAATAACCCGAATAGGAAAGTATAAGGACTAATGAATCTGCTACCGGAGCAACGCCGAAAGAAGGTGTTCCTGCAAGGTTTACCTGAGTGTAAACGGATGCAGTTGAAAGTCCGAATACAGGATCTTTTTCACTACCCAGTAATTGCGCAGATAACTCATCCGTGCGCAATGAATCTTCAAGGAGAGTACGTGTATTAATTGTTATCGTATCTGAAAAAACAGTTGACAAAGCATCGCCGGGAGGTAAAATTTCCAGTCCCAGTTCGTTTTCATCTTTACATCCGGAAAAAAACATTCCGGCTAAAGCGAAAAAAAGCACTAATAAAAAAGATTTCCTCCACTGAAATGAGGAGGAAATCTTTTTAAATAATAAAAATGAGGTCTTGTTTATTCTATTCAAAATCTAACCGGTAATTGGGAGAACCGGAAAATAAAAAATTAATATTTAATCTGTCAGAACAGCAGCTTCCTGCTCAAGCAATTCATCATAAAAATCTGAACAAGCATTTACAAAACCACCTTCATCTTCATAATTTTGATATTGAAGAAGAGGTTTGTTTACTTTTTTCAAATATGTATCAATGGAAGCATCTTTTGCTTCACTGCCTTTAATAATGCCATCGCTCCACTTCATGGCAGCGATTTCTACATTAGCCATGCTTGGATCTTTATACAATTTCAAATCATCGGGACTAACACCATCCATTTTCATCTTTTTGACGAGATTAGGAGATAATGTTTCATCAAGATCATGGTAATAAGAAGAGTAAACGATCTTGCTGTTTCTGAACATTGGATCCTCTTTATAACCGGTTTTTACTAAAAATGGAATTAAGGAAGTCATCCAGCCGTGGCAATGAATTACGTCAGGAGCCCAGCCTAATTTCTTAACGGTTTCAAGAACTCCGCGGCAGAAAAAAACCATTCTGTCTTCGTTGTCTTTGTGAAATTTCTTTTTGGCATCCCTGAAAATCGTCTTACGTTGGAAATATTCTTCATTATCGATAAAATAAACCTGCATTCGCGCACTTTGAATGGAAGCTACTTTAATAATCAGGGGATGATCAGAGTCGTCAATTATTAGGTTCATTCCTGATAAGCGAATAACTTCATGTAATTGGTTGCGACGCTCATTGATAATTCCGAAGCGAGGCATAAAAGTTCTGATTTCTTTACCTTTTTCCTGGATTCCCTGGGGGAGGTTACGAGCAATCTTTGAAATTTCAGTCAACTCGAGAAAAGGTGCAATTTCTTGTGAAACAAATAATACTTTAGCTTTCTTCATCATTCTTGGACTTGGATATATATTTTGTTTGGCATGCAAAGATAAGCTATTTTAGGCGGTTCTTCAAGTAACATATAGTTAAAGTATGATAAATAGCAAGGATTTTGTTACGAATTCACAAATTCGAAATTTTAATCATTTGATAACTAAGCTAAAACGCAGAAAAGCAAAATATAAACTAAATATTTAATAAGATTGCAGCATAATGTTAATATTCAACGAAGTATCCTCAATACGAGTAAAACTGGATGAACTTGTAAAAAACGGTAAAACCATTGGTTTTGTCCCAACCATGGGTGCATTGCATGCCGGGCATATTTCTTTGGTTCATAAAGCAGCCTCTGAAAATGATATAGTCGTTGTGAGCATTTTTGTAAATCCCACGCAATTCAACAATCCTGAAGACCTTAAAAATTACCCCAAAACTCCTGAAAACGATCATAAAATGCTTGAGGAAAATAAAGTAAATATACTTTTCTCTCCTGAAGTAAATGAAATATACCATGGCAAAGAAAATGATAGAGATAACATACCGCTAGGGCAATTGGAAGATGTAATGGAAGGGGAGCACAGGCCGGGACATTTTGCCGGAGTTGTTCAGATTGTTTCCAGGTTGTTTGAAATTGTTAAGCCGCAAAAAGCATATTTCGGTGAAAAGGATTTTCAGCAATTGACTGTTATTCGTTACATGACAGATCTCTTGCGTTTCCCTGTTGAAATTATTGGTTGTCCGACGGTAAGAGAAAAAAGCGGACTTGCAATGAGTTCCAGAAATCTAAGACTTACAGAAGAAGGTTTGATGGAAGCTGCTGAAATTTCAAAAGCATTAAAATATGCACAACGGCACTGGCAAACCAATCAGCCCCGTGCATTAAAAGAAGAAGTTATTGACAGAATTGAAGCAACCGGTGAATTAACGGTTGAGTATATAGAATTTGCCGATGAAGCCACACTTGAAAAAGTACTCCACTGGAAAAATCATAAACATGTGCGGTGCTTCGCTGCTGTTTTTTGTGAGGAGGTTAGGTTGATAGATAATATCAGGATATTTTAATTTCGTTTTACTCATTGTTGAGCTTTTTGGATTTTCTCTTCTTTGCATAAAGATTTTTTTTAACGCAACGGCGCCACGAAACGCAACGGTTCGCAACGTACTGCCAATCGTTGCGAACCGTTGCGAACCTTCACGCCTTGGCGTTTTAAAAAATATTTAAATACCAAAAAACCTCAAATAATAACCACAATATAATCGGTTGTAAAAACAAAAAGCCAAGTATATTATTGCACAATGAATGAAAATGAAATTTCCAAAATATTACTCGATGCTGCTTTTGCAATTCATAAATAATTTGGCCCCGGATTGCTGGAATCTGTATATAAAGAATGCCTCTATCACGAATCAAAAATTCGCGGATTAAACTTAGTTAAAGAAAGAGCCGTACCTTTTTGTATATTTGTAAAAACAATCCTCAATGGATATTCAGGCTGAAAAACTTAAGTTAATTGAATGGTTAAAGAGCTTATCTGACCAATCAATCATTGAGAAATTAAAACTTTTCAAAGATAATCTATCAGATAAGACCGATTGGTGGGAAACTCTTTCAGAAGATGAAGTTAAATCAATTGATGAAGGAATAAAGGATATTGAAGAAGGCAGAACCAAGCCACATTCAGAAGTTATCAAAAAGTATGGCAAATCGGCCTGAAGTTAGATGGTCTTCCAGAGCAATTCGGGATCTTGAAAAAATAATTCAATACCTTGAAACAAATTGGTCTGAAAAAGAAGTTAAAAATTTCAATGTTAAATTGGATAAAGCAATTATCTTAATTTCAACACGGCCTAAACTTTTTCGATTAACAAATTTCAGAAAGAATTTACGCAGGTGTGTGTTATCTCAACAAACTACTATTTACTTTCAGGAAGTTGAGAAGAAAATATACATTGTTACTTTGTTTGATAATAGAAGTAATCCGGCAAAAAGGCCGTAAGTTTAACATTGTAACATGAGAATCTTCCTCGACTATAACTCCACCACCCCGGTCGACAAACGCGTCCTGGAAGCCATGCTCCCCTGTTTCACAGAAAACTTCGGAAATGCTGCGAGTAAAACGCATTCATTTGGATGGATGGCTGATGAAGAAGTAAAAAAAGCGAGGCGACAGGTTGCAGTTTTTTTAAATGCAGAAGAAAGCGAAATCATTTTCACTTCAGGCGCCACAGAAGCAATCAACCTTGCCATTAAAGGAGTTGCTGAGGCTTATGCTTCCAAAGGAAATCATATTTTAACGTTTGCTTCTGAACACAAAGCTGTACTTGATTCATGCAGCCATCTTGCCAGACATGGAAAAGAAATAACGATACTGCCGGTAGATAGAGAAGGTATGGTCGATCATTCTCAACTTGAAAAAGCCATCAGAGACGATACAATATTAGTATGCGCCATGCTTGCTAATAATGAAACCGGTGTTATTCATCCCATCGGTGAAATTTCTAAAATTGTTCACGCAAAAGGATCACTTCTTTTTACCGATGCTACTCAGGCTTGTGGAAAAATTCCTGTCGATGTAAATGAAATGCATGCAGATCTTCTTTGCCTTTCTGCTCATAAAATTTATGGTCCGAAAGGAATTGGTGCTTTATACGTGAGGAGAAAAAATCCAAGAGTTACACTTACTGCTCAGATTGATGGCGGAGGACATGAAAGAAATCTTCGCAGCGGTACATTAAATGTTCCGGGTATTGTTGGCCTGGGAGAAGCCTGTGAACTCGCAGGCAAGAATATGTGGGAAGAATCTTCCCGATTATCTTTTTTGCGGACAAAACTGGAACAGGCTTTGACTGATTCAGGTGGTGTTTTCATAAATGGAAGTATTAAAAACAGGTTACCAAATACGACAAACCTTTGTTTAAAAGGACTGAAAGCAGAAAGGCTGATTAAACATTTATCTTCGCTGGCTATTGCAACAGGGAGCGCTTGTTCTTCAGCCTTGCCTGAACCCTCGCATGTGCTTCTGGCAATGGGATTAAGTGAAGAGGATGCTTTTTCATCTGTGCGAATATCCCTTGGAAGATTTACAACGGATGAAGAAATTGAGCAAGCAATGAAACTATTGCTTGATTTTAAAAAATTAATTTGAAATGATTCAAAGCATAAACTATTTCTTTTTCTTTACATCGTTAATTAAATAATCAATCATGCACGGTCCATCATCGCATTCTCATTCCCATAGTGAAGAGCATTTTCAGCAATCGGATACAATTAGAGATGTTGTTATTGGGATGGCAGATGGACTTACCGTCCCTTTTGCTCTTGCAGCTGGATTAAGCAGTGCTGTTAGCAACAATGATATTATCATTACAGCCGGTCTTGCTGAAATTATAGCGGGTTCAATTGCTATGGGATTAGGTGGTTACCTTGCAGGAAAGACAGAAATTGAGCATTATGACTCTGAATTAAAAAGGGAATACAGAGAAATCGAAACGCATTATGAAGTGGAACGGAAAGAAGTAAAAGAAATTTTTGCCGGTTACGGTTTGTCGTCAGATTCGCAGGAGATAATTATCAATGAAATGGAAAAGGATCACGACAAATGGGTTGAATTCATGATGCGTTTTGAGCTCGGACTTGAAAAACCTGATATTAACAGGGCCCGACAAAGTGCTTTAAACATTGGTGTTGCTTACATCGTTGGTGGTATTGTACCGTTATCAGCTTATTTCTTTACAGACGTTCCTCAAACAGGTCTTTTATATTCGGCCGTTATTACTGTCTTATGCCTATTGTTTTTCGGCTATTTTAAAAGCAAGGTTACCGGTCAGGATCCAATAAAAGGAGCATTAAGAACATCAATGATTGGTGTCCTTGCCGCTGCTGCTGCATTTATGTTTGCTAAACTGTTTTCATAAAATACTATGATTGCTTCTGTTCAATTAAAAGATAAAACGGTTCAGATTGATCTTTCTAAACCTATTGATCTTTCTATTCCAATGAAGGCCGGCGAAGAAAATGTAAATGCTTTTTATATTCCTCCTGTTAAGTATGAACCTTTTCAGGCAGGTACTTTTATTGGTGATGTAAGCCGCGGAGGATCGTGTAATGTTTTTTCCATTTATTTCAATCCGCATGGTAGTGGAACCCATACTGAAACGGTTGGACATATCTCCATCGAAAAATATCCAATTTATAATTGTCTGAAACGATTTTTTTTTGAAGCTCAGGTCATCACTGTTAATCCTGAATCAATTGATGGTGACAAAGTGATAACTAAGAATCAACTTGAAAACATTCTGAAAGGAAGGACTGCAGAGGCACTTATTATAAGAACACTGCCAAATGATGATAAGAAATTAACAGCTCATTATTCAGGAACAAATCCGGCTTACATGGAAAGGGAGGCTGCTGATTATTTAAGAGAGTTGTCCGTTAGTCATCTTATCCTCGATCTTCCGAGTATTGATCGGGAAGACGATGGAGGAAAATTACAAGCTCACCATGCTTTTTGGAATTACCCTGCTTCTCCAAGAATTCATTCTACGATTACAGAATTAGCTTATATTCCTGAAAATGTGAAGGATGGCTATTATTTATTGAATTTGCTTGTAGCGAGCTTTGATAATGATGCTAGTCCGAGCAAACCGCTACTGTTTGAATATTAATCAATTACTTAGTAATGATTATTTAAACACCGTATTCTTATTTTTAGTATTATCATTAATATTAATTTATAAAATCAATATTATTCCAAATAACTAATAACCAATGTTATATTTTTTTTTCTTATCAATTATTGATTTATCTGAATTCTGATCATATACGAAATGCTTTTTATATTAAGACTAACATTAAATTATTTGTAAAATATTTTAATTTTTTTTTAATAAAATCTTTGTAGAATCTTTGTTTCTGATAAATTTGCACCGTTTTCAAAAACTGACAATTCAATGACGGCCTTTTTCGTCAGTGTCATTATTTAAGAATATTAATTGTTGATGGACAAAAGAATTTGCATGAATAACCTATACAGAACCAGGTATTTTTTACTTCTCATTTCAGTCATTTCTATAATGCTGATTTCATTCCAATCAGCAAATGCACAAGATGGAGAAGCGCTTTATAAAGCAAATTGTACTGCTTGTCATGCAGTAAAGGAAAAAGTAATTGGCCCTGCTTTAATGGGCGTTTCCAAACGTCGTTCAGAAGATTGGTTAATTAAATGGATTAGAAATTCACAGTCGCTTATAAAGGCAAATGATGAATATGCGATAAAAATTTTCAACGAATATAATAAGACTGTGATGACGTCTTTCAATTTGAAAGACGAAGAAATCAAAGCGATACTTGCATATATAAAAACCGAAGAAGCAAAACCGGATGCAACGGCTGCTCCTGTTGCATCAGGTACTACAGGAGCACCTGTAGAGGAAAAACCAATTTGGCCTTGGCTTCTTGCTGCCGTTGTTGTTCTTTATTTATTAAGTGGTATTCTTCGCCGTGTTCAGGAAACCTTGTCAACAGCTGTCCGTCAGAAGCAAGGCATTGCAGAACCTGCACCTACTACCAACTGGAAAAAGAATCGTGAATGGATAAGAAGAAATAAAAAGCTGATTGCTGTTATTCTTATTTTATTAACTATTGTTGGTAGTGTGAAAGCATGGTATTCTTTACAAGCTATAGGTATTTCTCAGGGATACAATCCAGATCAGCCGATTGCTTACTCTCATCAATTGCACGCCGGTGAAATGGGTATATCCTGCATCTATTGCCACAGTGGTGCTGAAAGAGGTAAGGTTGCAGGAATTCCTTCTGCAAATGTTTGTATGAACTGCCACAAATATGTGAAAAAAGGACCTGTAACAGGAACGGAAGAAATTGCAAAAATTTATAAAGCGCTTGATTATGATCCTGACAAAGGAACATACGGTCCGAATACAAAACCGATACAATGGGTAAGAGTTCATAATCTTCCTGACCTTGCTTATTTCAATCACAGCCAGCACGTAGTTGTAGGGCAAATTGCATGTCAGACGTGTCACGGTCCGGTTCAGGATAGTATGACTGTTGCCTATCAGTATTCCCCACTGACAATGAACTGGTGTATTACCTGTCACCGTGAAACAAAGGTTAAGATGGCAGGCAATGGCTATTACAATGATCTCCATAAAAAGATGATGAATTCAAATGTTCCTGACTCCATGATTACAGTTGAGAAAATTGGTGGACTTGAATGTGCACGTTGTCATTATTAATAATCAATACACGCGAAAGCGTAAAAATCATATCCGGTTTAATTAAACCATCAATATCCTCCAATGGAAAAAAAATACTGGAAAGGCGTTGAAGAGCTGCAGAACGATGCAGAGTTTGTGCGTTTGAAGAATAATGAATTCTACGAGAATCTTCCACTCGATGAATTGGTAAGCAAAAAAGCAGAAGAGACGCTCACGCCTCGTCGTGATTTTCTTAAGTTCCTCGGCTTCGGCGTTGCAGCAGCATCCCTTGCTGCCTGTGAAGCTCCTGTGCGCAAATCAATTCCTTATCTGATTCGCCCCGAGCAAATCACTCCGGGTATTGCCAATTACTATGCTTCTACGTTTTCTGACGGTTACGATTATGCCAGCATACTCGTAAAAACACGCGAAGGAAGACCCATTAAGATTGAAGGAAATTCATTAAGTTCTGTAACTAAAGGAAAAGTAAATGCCCGTGTTCAGGCATCGGTACTTTCTTTGTATGATAACAATCGTTTACAGGGACCCACGATGAATGGAAATCCTGCCGATTGGCCTGCTGTTGACAAAGCGATTACGGATAAGCTTACTGCAATTGCTGCTAAAGGTGGAAAAATCAGAATCCTTTCTTCTACTGTTATCAGTCCAACGACATTGAAAGTTATTGAAGACTTTTCAAAAAAATATCCGGGAACGAAGCATGTTCAATACGATGCTGTTTCTTTTTCTGCCATGATACAATCCAATAAAGAGAGTTTTGGAGTAAATGGCTTACCATCTTATTCTTTCAATAAAGCAAATATTATTGTTGGTTTCGAATGTGATTTCCTTTTAAACTGGATATCACCTGTTGAATATGCTTCTCAATATGCCGTAACACGCAAGCTTGATAATGGTCGTAAGGAAATGTCTAAGCATTATCAGTTTGAAAGTGCTTTGTCACTGACAGGCAGTAACGCTGATTTCCGCACAGGCATTAAGCCTTCTCAGCAGCTATCGTATATCATGGCTTTGCATAATGCAATTGCAGCAAAGGCAGGTTTAGCCGCTGCGGGTTCATCTTCTGTTGATGCTAAACAATTAGAGAAACTTGCTGCTGAACTTTGGACGAATAAAGGAAAATCATTAGTTGTTTGCGGTATTAATAATATTGCTGCACAAAATCTAGTTAACTCCATCAATGTAATGCTCGACAATTACGGCAATACCATTGATGTCGATACAACATGCTATTTAAGAAAAGGAAACGATGCTGATCTTTCTGAACTTCTCAGCGAAGCTGATAAGGGTGAAATAGGTGCATTGTTTTTCTACAATTGCAATCCTGTTTACTCACTTCCTGCCGGAGCAGCTTTTGGAAATTCAATAAAGAGAATTGAACTCTCTGTTGCATTTGCAGACCGCGCCGAGGAAACTGCTTCACTTTGTAACTTCATTTGTCCTGATCATCATCCTTTAGAATCATGGTCAGACGCTGAACCTAAAAAAGGATTTTATTCATTCGGTCAGCCATCTATTTCACCGTTATTCAATACCCGTCATATGCAGGAAAGTATGCTTGCCTGGGCGGGAACACCGGCAGCGTATCACGATTATTTATCAGCCAATTGGAAAAATATTGCAGGTGCTATGTCGTGGGATAAACTTATTCAGGACGGTGTTTATGAAATGCCTGCTGCTGCTTCCGGAAAATATCCTTTCGCTGCCAATCTTTCTTCCATAGCGGAAGAAAAGAGTTCAGGCGGTATGGAATTGGTTGTTTATGAAAATGCTGGCATGGGAAATGGTAATCAGGCTAACAATCCATGGCTCCAGGAGTTACCGGATCCTGTTTCTAAGATTACCTGGGATAACTATCTGGCAATTTCTCCAAGAGATGCCCGTGAAAAAGGATGGCGCCAAGGAAATATTGTAACTATTAAGACATCAAGTGCATCTATAAAAGCTCCTGTTCTAATTCAGCCCGGACAGACTCCCGGAACGGTATCTATCGCTTTGGGTTATGGACGTACCAAGACAGGTAAAACCGCTGACAGTATAGGATGGAATGCTTATCCGCTTGTTAGCATGCGTAACGCAGCATTAACATATTCGGGCGCAGTTGATATTCAAAAAACTGCCGACGAAGATTATATTTTCGCCGCTACACAGTCGCATCACACAATGATGGGTCGTGCTATTGTAAAAGAAACGATACTTAGTGAATATATAAAGGATCCGAATGCCGGTAATGAAGCGGAACTTTTTGAAGTTAAAGCCGGCAAAGAAATTCTTAAAAAACCGGTAGAAGAAGTTACCCTCTGGGATGAGCATGAGTTAGGCAATCACCACTGGGGAATGTCTATTGATTTAAATTCTTGTATTGGATGCGGTGCTTGTGTTGTTGCCTGTACAGCAGAAAACAATGTTCCAGTAGTTGGTAAAAACGAAGTAATGCGCAGCCGTGAAATGCACTGGATTCGTATCGATCGTTATTATTCAAGTGATGCTGATCCTAAAGAAGGTGAAAAGGGCGACATTAAACTGATGGAAGATCCAAGCGATATGCCTAAGGTTGTCTTCCAGCCTGTCATGTGCCAGCATTGCAATCACGCTCCTTGTGAAACTGTTTGTCCGGTTATCGCTACCAGTCATAGTTCTGAAGGATTGAATCAAATGATTTATAACCGTTGTGTAGGCACACGTTATTGTGCAAACAACTGTCCGTATAAAGTACGCCGCTTTAACTGGTTCCGTTATACCGATAATCCGAAGTTCGATTACAACATGAATAACGATCTTGGAAAGATGGTCTTGAATCCTGATGTTGTTGTTCGTTCTCGCGGTGTAATGGAAAAATGCAGTATGTGTGTACAGCGACTTCAGGAAGGTAAATTGAATGCGAAAAAAGCCGGACGAACGATTAAAGACGGAGAAATTAATGTTGCATGCGCACAAACTTGTCCGACAAATGCAATCACCTTTGGCGATTATAATATTCCTGACAGCAGGTTAAGTCAAATGTGGAAGCCTAAAGAAAGAAGCTATCATCTCCTTGGTGAATTAAATATTCAACCCAATGTTTTTTACCAGACCAAGGTTAGAAACATAGAAGAAGGAAATGAAGCATAATAAAATTGTAACTGATCTTAAAGTGAAAGATTTTAAAGCATGAGTGTTAATCACGAAGCGGTTGTCCGGGACCCCCTAATACTCGGAAAGAAAACATACCATCAGATGACAGAAGAAATTTGTCGTCCGATAGAAGGGAAGGCCAATAAGTATTGGTGGGCCTCTTTCATTGTTGCATTTACTGCAATGATTTGGGGAATTATTTGCCTGGCCTATACCGTAGGAAACGGAATTGGTTCTTGGGGAGCAAATAAAACTGTCGGCTGGGCCTGGGATATTACAAATTTCGTTTGGTGGATCGGTATTGGTCACGCGGGAACACTTATTTCTGCTGTACTTCTTCTTTTCCGTCAGCGCTGGAGAATGTCTATTAACCGTTCTGCAGAAGCGATGACAATCTTTGCTGTAATCTGTGCAGGACTATTTCCTGTATTTCACACAGGTCGTCCATGGCTTGATTACTGGATGCTTCCGCTTCCAAACCAATTCGGTTCACTTTGGGTAAACTTTAACTCGCCACTACTTTGGGATGTATTTGCTATATCAACTTATTTTTCTGTTTCACTGGTTTTCTGGTATCTCGGACTACTTCCTGATCTGGCAACAATTCGTGACCGCTGTGTTACACCAACAAAAAGATTTATTTATGGAATTCTGTCCTTTGGATGGAAGGGAACTGCGCGTGACTGGCACCGTTTTGAAGAGGTTTCTCTGGTTTTAGCCGGACTCTCTACACCACTTGTATTGTCGGTTCATACTATCGTATCCTTTGACTTTGCAACATCAATTGTTCCGGGATGGCACACAACAATTTTCCCGCCTTACTTCGTTGCAGGTGCTATCTTTTCAGGATTTGCAATGGTATTGACATTGATGATTGTTGCCCGAAAAGTTCTGGGCCTCGAAGAATATATCTCCATACAGCATATAGAACTGATGAATAAAATCATCATTCTTACCGGTTCTATCGTCGGTATAGCCTATATCACTGAATTCTTCATGGCATGGTATTCAGGTGTTCAATATGAAAGCTATGCATTTATGAACCGCGCTTTCGGTCCATACTGGTGGGCATACTGGAGTATGATGACTTGTAATGTAATCACACCTCAATTGTTTTGGATTAGAAAAATTCGCACCAGCGTTATGGCTACATTTATCATATCTATCTTCGTAAACATTGGAATGTGGTTCGAGCGTTTTGTAATCATTGTTACTTCACTTCACCGTGATTTTCTTCCTTCAAGCTGGGTAATGTATTCGCCTACTTACATTGAAGTTGGAATTTTCGTCGGCACAATTGGATTGTTTTTTACCTGTTTCCTGATATTTTCCCGAGTTTTTCCGGTAATTGCACTGGCTGAATTAAAGACGATTATCAAAAAAGCAGGTAATCAGTATAAGAAAAAAGGTATTTAATATGGGAAAAACTATTTACGGGATTTTTGACGATGAAGAAACGCTTATGGAAGCAATTCCCTCGCTTAAAGAGCAGGGAGTCGTTTGCAAAGACGTTCAGAGTCCGTTTCCTATACACGGCATTGAGGCTTTATTGAATGTTCCAAGGACAAGAATTTCCATTACTTCATTTATGTATGGAATAACGGGAACTTCTTTTGCTTTGTGGATGGTTTGGTACATGATGATTCATGACTGGCCTATTAATATTGGCGGTAAGCCGAATTTCTTTTTGTACATGAATCTTCCTGCATTCATTCCTGTTACTTTCGAGTTAACAGTATTCTGCGCCGCTCACGGAATGGCACTTACTTTCCTTCTAAGAAGTAAATTACTTCCCGGCGTAACTGCACCCATTCCACATTCAAGGATTACAGATGATAAATTTGTACTTCATGTAGATGTGAAAGATGAAAACCAAACCAACGATGTGGCTGCAATTTTAAAAACAGCCGGTGCTCAAGAAGTCTTACTTAAATCCATGCAATTCTCCTGATCAGAAAGATGAAAAAAGTCTTCCAATATATAATACCTGTTGTTTGTCTCGCACAACTATCCTCTTGCGCTTATGAGGATATGAAAAAACCCGGGGATGAATTCATGCCTGACATGTACCGTTCTCCTTCTTACGAGACGTATTCTTCAAATCCGAATTTTGCTGACAGCAGCACTGCACGTCAGCCGGTTGCAGGAACCATTGCGCGAGGCGATGCTATTTACACTGACTACGACAGACTTCCTTATCCATATCCGAATACCCCTGAGGGTTATGAGGAAGCAGGATTAAAACTTTCGAATCCTATTCCGAATACTGCGGAAAATATGGCTGAAGGAAAACGTCTTTATGAAAATTACTGTACCCATTGCCATGGCGCAACAGGACAGGGCGATGGACTTGTGGTTCAGCGTAACGGTCCGCCTCCGCCATCTTATACTTCAGAAGCATTGAAAAACTTATCGGTAGGAAAAATGTACCACACCATTCAGTGGGGAAAAAATATGATGGGATCACATGCTTCTCAATTAACGCCTACGCAGCGCTGGAAGATAATATTTCACGTGCAAACTTTACAGCAACCCGCAGGTCAGTCAGCATCACCGGTTCAGGCTGATTCATCAGTCGGCCAAACAAAAAAAATGTAATCAGATTCAACAATTGCCACCATACGATGGACAGAAAATACGAGCTTACACGAAATAATAAGATGATTCCAATGATCATGGTAGCAATTGGAATTGCTGCTATTGTCGTGGGATTTATGACAGATAAGACACGCGCCTGGGCTGTCCTTCTGCAAAACAATTTCTATTTCACAGCCATATCTTTGGCCGGGACTTTTTTTATTGCATTTAATTATGCGGCACAGGCCGGATGGTCAGTCGCTGTCAAAAGGGTGCCTGAAGCTATGAGCGGATTCCTTAAATTTGGAATGCTGGGAATGATTCTGATATTCATATTTGGGCATCACGATCTTTACCACTGGACTCATGCTGATTTATACGATCCAAAAAGTCCTGAATACGATCCTATCATGGTCGGTAAATCGGGATTTTTAAATATCCCATTCTTCGTAACACGTTTAATAGCTTATGCAGCAATCTGGGTAGGATTTACTTATATGCTGCGCAAGCATAGCTTGATGGAAGATCAGGAGGGCGGACTCAGTCATTATAAAAAAAGCATTACATTATCTGCAGTATTTCTGGTGTTGTTTGCAATAACTTCATCCACTTCAGCATGGGATTTTCTGATGAGTATCGATTCACACTGGTTCAGTACACTCTTTGGCTGGTACACATTTATCGGTTTATTTGTTAGCGGAATGGCTATGATGTGTATGTTCCTTATTTACCTTTACAACCGGGGCTACATGCAGCATTTAACAGAGAATCATTTCCACGATGTAGGAAAGTTCATGTTTGCTTTCTCAATTTTCTGGACTTACCTGTGGTTTTCACAATTTATGTTGATCTGGTATGCAAACCTTCCTGAAGAAGTTGTTTATTATCAGGTTCGATGGACATACTTCCGCACACTTTGGGCATTTAATTTATTAATAAACTTCTGTGCTCCTTTCCTTGTTCTAATGACACGGGATGCAAAAAGACAAAGAGGTGTATTAATGGTTGCAGGAATTATTATTCTGGTTGGACATTGGATCGATGTATTTGTTATGGTAATGCCCGGTACAGTTGGTGCTGACTGGCACATTGGTTTCGTAGAAATAGGCACTGCCATTGGCTATCTCGGCTTATTCATATTTGTTACTCTGACGGAATTAAGCAAAGCTTCATTGGTTCCGAAAAATCATCCAATGCTTGCAGAAAGTTTACATCACCATATTTGATAAGACGGTCTTTAATTAAAGTTTAATAGAAAAAGAAAAAACCATCCATGATAACTTTGTTGACATATATAGTAATTGTTTTAGGCCTTCTGACCGCATGGAGGTTGATGAGGGTTATGGAACTGGTGCGTGACCTTCGCGAGGAAGAAGATATCATCACCAAAAAGGATAATCTTTTTAATGGAAGGATGTCTATGGTTTTTATGATTGTCTGTTTCATCGGCATGATATACTTTACAATAGATGCTAAGAAATATCTGCTTCCCATTTCAGCCAGTAAGCATGGTTTGCTTACCGACAGTTATCTCTATACCAACTTTGCACTCATCTGTGTTGTCTTCTTCATTTGTCAATTTCTTTTATTTTATTATGCCTTCAAATACAGACATAAAAAAGGAGAGAAAGCATATTTCTATCCGGATGACCACAAACTTGAATTAATCTGGACTGTTATTCCTGCAATTGTTTTGATTGGGCTAATCGTTTACGGACTTAAACTATGGATAAACATTACCGCTCCGGCTCCGGCTGATGCCATGGTAATTGAACTTTATGGAAAACAGTTTGACTGGACTGCCCGTTATAGCGGACAGGACAACAAGCTGGGTCATGCTAATTTTAAATTAATTACAGATGAAAATCCTTTAGGAGTTGATGTAAATGATCCGACTTCAAAAGATGACAGAATTACTAAAGAGCTTCATTTGCCTGTGAATTCGAAAATTTTGTTTAAATTTCATTCACGTGATATAATCCATAGTGCATACATGCCGCATCTCCGTGCGCAGATGAACGTTGTACCGGGTATGACTACAGAGTTTTTTGTAGAACCTACAATTACAACAGACAGCATGCGTATTATTCTGAACAACCCTAAATTTGATTATGTGGTATTGTGCAATAAAATATGTGGTGTAGCTCACTACAATATGCGAATGAAACTGGTAATTGAAAGTCCGGAAGCATTTAAGCGTTGGTATAAAGGTCTGAATTATGTATTTTCACGCGATGCAGAACAACCCAAAGCGGATTCAGCAAAGACCGCTCTACTTCCAACCGGTACTTCAACTATAATTGCCGGCAAATAATTTTAATTAATAGTATTGTTTTAAGTAAATAAATTACAAAAATAATGTCTACTCATTCTTCCGATCAGGCTGTTCACGTTCACGAAGCGCATGATCATGAGCATCACGACACTTTCTGGACAAAGTATGTGTTCAGTCAGGACCATAAGATGATTTCAAAGCAGTTTCTCGTAACTGCTATAGTAATGGCACTTGTAGCCATGATAATGTCATTAATATTCAGACTCCAGCTTGGATGGCCGAATGAAAAATTCCCAATTATCGAAAAACTGATCGGTCATTGGGGAAAAGGGGGAAAGCTGGATCCTAGTTTTTACCTCGCTCTTGTTACAATTCACGGTACAATAATGGTGTTTTTCGTTTTGACAGGTGGATTGTCAGGAACGTTTAGTAACCTTCTTATTCCTTTCCAGGTTGGTGCGCGGGATATGGCTTCCGGCTTTCTTAATATGTTATCCTACTGGTTCTTCTTTGGAAGCTGTGCTGTAATGACGGCATCACTATTCGTTCAGTCAGGCCCTGCTTCAGCCGGTTGGACAATCTATCCACCTCTTAGTGCACTTCCTCAAGCTATTCCGGGATCGGGGCTTGGGATGACTCTTTGGCTTGTTAGTATGGTTCTTTTCATTGCTTCGGCATTGCTGGGTGGTATCAATTATGTAGTTACAATTATTAATCTGCGCACCAAAGGAATGAGCATGACGCGTCTTCCGCTTACTATATGGGCTTTCTTAATTACTGCTATTCTGGGAATACTTTCTTTCCCTGTACTATTTGCTGCAGCCTTATTGTTATTGTTTGACAGGAGCTTTGGTACAAGTTTTTATCTCTCCGACATTTTCATTAACGGTGCTCCGCTTCATTATTCCGGCGGTAGTCCCATTCTCTTTCAGCACTTATTCTGGTTCCTTGGTCACCCGGAAGTTTATATCGTACTTCTTCCAGCCCTAGGACTTGCTTCTGAAGTAATTTCAACACAATCGCGCAAACCAATTTTTGGTTATAAAGCGATGATTGGTTCCATGTTAGTTATTGCTTTCCTTTCTTTTATCGTTTGGGGTCACCATATGTTTATTACGGGAATGAATCCTTTCCTGGGTTCTGTTTTCGTATTTACGACACTTCTGGTTGCCATCCCTTCGGCTGTTAAAGTGTTTAACTACCTTGCTACACTCTGGAAAGCAAATATTGTTTTATCACCTGCCATGCTTTTTGCCATTGGCTTGGTTTCGTTTTTCATTTCCGGAGGATTAACAGGAATTATTCTTGGAGACTCAGCGCTTGATATTAATCTTCACGATACTTATTTTGTTGTTGCTCACTTCCATATTGTAATGGGAAGTTCAGCCATCTTTGGAATGTTTGCAGGCATCTATCACTGGTTCCCAAGAATGTTTGGAAGGATGATGGATAAACGATTGGGCTTTATGCATTTCTGGCTTACCATAGTATCCGTTTACGGAACATTCTTCCCTATGCACTTTATCGGGTTATCAGGAGCTCCTCGTCGTTATTATGCTTATACTGCTTATGAAGGATTTGATGCCGCAATTAATATTAACGTACTCGTTTCTATTTTTGCAATTCTCGGCGGACTTGCACAATTTATTTTTGTCTTCAACTTTTTTTACAGCATGTATCGCGGTAAACGTTCCCCTCAAAACCCGTGGAATTCAAATACTATAGAATGGACTGCTCCTGTAGAACATTTACACGGTAACTGGCCGGGAGAAATTCCAACAGTATATCGCTGGCCATACGATTACGGAAAGCCCGGTGCACCTGATGACTTTATTCCGCAAACAACACCATACACAGAAACAAAGAATTCTAATTTGCCCGGAGAAGGCTAAAAAAAATACAAACTTCAAAGTACAAAGGCCAAAGTAATTATTACTTTGGCCTTTGTACTTTGGTGTTTACTAATTATTAATTTCCACGAAGAGATTTAATCATCATCTTCCGTACCGGTAGAAACCGAGTCAACAGCATTGATTGACCGGATTTCAGAATGCCTGATTTCTCCTCCGGTGTTTCCCGTAAGAGTTAATAAATAAACGTTTATAATTCCTGCTAATAAAGCAATGGATGCTAATGAAAAGGCGAATTTCTTTTTTCTCCAAATACTGAATAGTGCAAAAGCAGAAATTGCACCGGCTATTTCGCAAAACCAAAAGGCTTTTTCAGCAAGCTCTTCATGCTTTTCGATTAGGCTTTCATTTTTTTGTCCAATTGATTCAAGAATGTCTTCTGCCCCTTCGCCACTTAAAAATGCAGGTATAGCAAGAAGAGCAGTTAGCACAAAAAGTGAAAGTCCTGTTTTAATAACTATTTCATTTTTCCGAATTACACCAAATGCAAGTACCAAAGAACTGAAAATAGTCCCAATTACAGGGAAATGATTAAATAAAAGGTGGATGTGGGCTGAATTCATATATTATTTATTTAATAGTTAAAGATGTTTTAAAGGTATAATTTTACAATCATTCTATGATCAAAATGAATTAATGATTCATGTCAGTTTTTATAGCAATTAGGTGACTTAAATCATCATGTTTATGTGGCCTTCATGACAATTTTATGACAGTGTAAAAGCCATTATTGAGAACTTTGCATACGATTAAAAAGATTCACACTTGCAGCGATTAAAAGTTATTGCCTTTACACACAAACGCACTCCTTTAAAGGAGCTGAACAGGTTTTTTTTGCATGAAGAAAATAGAAAAGAGCGTCTTGATGTTCTTAAATATGCTTTCGACATCAATGAAATCCTTTATGTTGCTACATGCAACCGTATTGAATTTGTATTTTCTTGTTTCCATAAATGTGATGGAGTAATGTTGAAAAAGTTTTTTCAGCACTTTCGGGATGATTGGTCTCCGGAGGAAGTTGATTTTGCTGTAAAACATGCAGAAGTATTTGAAGGCGATGATGCTTTACGACACCTATTCAGAGTTGCTTCTTCTCTTGATTCAATGGTTGTTGGAGAAAGAGAAATTATTACCCAGGTTCGCAAAGCTTATGATCTGTCAAAAAGCGAAGGACTTACAGGTGATTTTTTAAGACTGGTTGTAAAAAGCATTATTAATACCGCTAAGCAGGTTTATACAGAAACTAAAATTGCCGTAAACCCTGTTTCCGTTGTTTCGCTCGCCGAAAGAGAGTTGCGTGAAAGGAAACTTTCCAGAGATTCAAGAATATTAATTATTGGTGCCGGCGATACAAATACAAATCTTTGTAAATACCTCGTTAAACAAGGGTATACCAATTTTATTATTTTCAACAGGACATTGGAGAATGCTAAGAAATTAGCTGATTCTTTATCCAATGATTCCATTGCAGCAAAGGCATATTCCCTAAACGAATTAAATAATTATAAAAAAGGATTCGATCTTTTAATTGTTTGCACTTCAAGTCCGGCAAAGTTTATTAACAAGGAAGTCTATTCATCATTGTTGAATGCTGAAAAAGGCACAAAAGTAATTATTGATCTTTCAGTGCCAACTAATATTGATCCTGCTATTATCGAGGAAAATAAAACGGATCTGATTGACATTTCAAATCTTCGCAACATTGCCGAGCAAAATATGATTGAACGGGAAAACGAAATTGAGGCCGCTGAAGAAATTATTGATGAGAATATTAATATTTTTCACCAACTGAATAAAACCAGAAAAGTGGAAATTAAAATGAAGGAAGTTCCTCAAAAAATAAGAGAGATAAAAGATCAGGCAATCAATCAGGTTTTTGCAGATGACATATCAAGTTTAGACGAACATTCTAAAGAAGTACTTTCGAAGGTTCTTAATTATATGGAAAAGAAATGTATTTCTATTCCTATGATAATGGCCAAAGAAATTATCCTTGAATCTAATAACTAACATCCCCCTCCGGGATTTTTTAATTCTTCCCCTTTTAAAATCGTTCAACTAATTTAAAAAATGCGCTCTCCATTAATTATTGGTACACGTGGAAGCGACCTCGCACTTTGGCAGGCTAATTATGTTAAAGGACTTCTGGAAGAAGCCGGGCATCCTTGTTTGTTGAAGGTTATTAAAACCCAAGGCGATGTAATGAAGGACCTGAGCCCGGATAAAATGGAAGGTAAAGGTTTTTTTACCAAAGAAGTTGAAGAGGCTTTGTTAAACGAAGAAACAGATATTGCTGTACACTCTTTTAAAGACCTGCCCACAGAATCTACTAAAGGACTTATTATTGGTGCTGTCTCAGAACGAGAAGATCCCTCGGAACTCCTTTTGATTTTAAAAGATAAGGTCGATGAAAAGCGAAAATTTAGTTTGAAAGAAGGTGCCAGTGTAGGAACGTCATCTGCCAGACGTAAATCACAAATGCTTGCTTTCCGACCCGACATTAATCTTTCCGACATGCGAGGAAATGTTCCCACGCGCATCAATAAATTGCGGGAAAGAATTTACGATGCCATAATTATCGCTTCTGCAGGTGTAGAAAGATTGGGCATAGATGTTAGCGAATTTCATTGTGAAAGACCTGAGCCTACTGAGTTGATTCCTGCTCCTGCGCAGGGAATTTTAGCAATTCAGGTAAGAGAAAACGACAAAAACCTCAGGGAAATATTAAAACCTTTTGACAGCGTTTCTGTGAGAATTATTTCAACACTGGAAAGAAAGGTCCTGAACCTTTTTCAGGGCGGCTGTCAGACTCCTGTTGGAGTTTTTGCCGATTATAATGAAGAAGATGAATTGTATTCCGTAAGGGTTGCAAAAGCTGCAGCGTGGGATAAAATGCCTGTTTCTGCATACAGCAGTTCCAACGATCCCGATCAGCTGGCTGAGCGCATCGTTCATAAAATTAATAAAATCAAACCGGCTCGTGTTTTCATTACCCGTAAACACCGAAAGGAAAGTTACCTACGAAACGTTCTGCAAGGAAATGGATTTTCTCTCGAAGAAAAAACTCTCATAGAGATGGTTCCAATCACTTTCGGTTTAATCCCTTCCTGTGAATGGATATTTTTTTCGAGTAAACATGCTGTGAAATATTTCTTTGAACAGCAGCCTAAAATTGGAGATCAGAAATTTGCTTGCGTTGGTAAAGCTACAGCTGACGCTTTAAGGAATTATGGTAAACGCGCAGCCTTCATTGGTTCCTCGACAGATACCCGCATGACCGGAAAGCAATTTGCTTCTCTGGCAGGAAGTGCAAAAGTTTTATTTCCGCAAGCGAAGGAAAGCTTAAAATCAATTCAACAACAGTTCGTCAGAAGCGAAAATGTCATTAACCTTGTTGTCTATGAAACATTAAAGAAAAACGACGGCAATATGCCTGATGCCGATGTAGTCGTTTTTACCTCTCCATCCAATGTAGAAGCATGGTTTGAACGATATACATTTTCGAAAGATAAGAAAGCAGTAGCGATGGGTGATGCAACAGCTCATGCTTTGAAAAAACACAAAATTTTTCCTGCTGCTCTTTCTGATACATTCGATGATACAGGAATTGCACGAGCAGTTTTTGGAGTAAGTTCAGATGACCCAATGGGTAATGGATCATTTTAAAGTTCAATGGAAAAAATCAAAAAGTAAAAAATAATTTTATGAATCATCGTTTACGCCGGTTACGAAAAACCCCAATAGTAAGAGAAATGGTTGCTGAAACACATCTCACAAAAGATATGTTTGTCTATCCATATTTCATTACCCCGGGAAAAAATGTTATTTCACCTATTGATGCCATGCCGGGAATTAACCGCTTTTCTCCCGATGCACTGGTAAAAGATGCAGAGAAGGGACTGAAATCAGGAGTAAATAAGATTCTTTTATTTGGTACAGGTGAAGAAAAGTCGGAAGATGGCCACACAGCTTCCGATGAAAACTCCGTAGTTTTCCAATCGATAAAATTGTTAAAGAAAGAATTTGGCAACGACCTTTTTATAATTACAGACGTTTGCTTATGTGCTTACACTACACACGGTCATTGCGGAATTCTTGAAAACGATTACGTGCAGAACGATGCCACACTTCCTGTTCTTGCAAGAATGTCACTCGCTCACGCCCGGGCAGGAGCCGATATGGTTGCCCCCAGCGATATGATGGATGGGAGAGTAAAAGCTATTCGTGAGCATCTTGATAAGCATAGATTTGAGAATACCGGTATCATGGCGTATTCAATAAAGTTTGCATCCGCTTATTATGGTCCATTCCGTGAAGCAGCAGATTCAGCCCCGGGAAAAGGAGATAGAAAATCGTATCAGATGGATTTCAGAAATGGAAGAGAAGCGCTTGAAGAAGCTGCTCACGATGAAAAAGAAGGAGCCGACATCCTTATGGTAAAACCTGCACTTGTTTACCTTGATATAGTCAGAGCGCTTCGTAAGGAAACCAATCTGCCTGTGGCCTGCTATAATGTTTCCGGTGAATATTCAATGGTTAAAGCCGCTGCAGCCGCAGGTTATATTGATGAAGAAAAAATAGTGATGGAAAATATGCATGCTTTTGCACGCGCCGGAGCGGGGATCATTATCTCTTATCATACAAGGGAAATTTTTGAACGAGGTTGGTTAAAGTAGATTCAGTTCTTTTAAATGAAGAGATTATATTTATTATTAATAATTATTTTTGAAATTCAAAATGTTCAATCTCAAAATGTTCAATCTCAAAATTTGGTCATTAATGGAGATTTTGAATTTTTAAAAGATGGCCTTCGAGATAGAGGGTCAACAAAAGTTTGCCCGGAGGACTGGATATCTTTAAACTCGATTGATGTCTATTCAAACATTGAAATAATTTCAAATGTTGACTGTAAAAGCTCCCTTTTAAAATCTCAAAGCGGAAATATTTTTGTTGGCTTAGCAAACTTTGAATTTGCCATTCAAAATTACAGAGAATTTATTGTTGGAAAATTAAAACATCCGATACTTAAAGATCACAAATATCTTTTGCGTTTTTATTATGCTTTTGGTAAAAAAGCAAGTATTTTGTCTACAAATTTAAATGTGTTTTTTCTAGATTCAATTGTTTCTGTAAAGGACCTCTCTATAGTTTTGAAAGATTCCATTAGTATTCCAATATCAAAAAAAGTAAAGGCGGAAAAATGGATTGAATTTATCGATACTATTTTAGCCACAAAAAATTCAGATTATATTGGTTTAGGGAATTTAGAATTTAATGATAAAAGCAATAATGTGTTTATTAAAAACCGTTTTGAAAACTGTCCTTGTTCTTATTTTTTTTTAGATAATGTTTCACTCTTGCCATTAATAAACGAAACTGATTCTGGCAACAGGTCAACATTTATTATTAAAAGTTTCCAGAAAATTGATAACGCCAGGAATTCTTACAGATCATTTTCAATAATGTTTAAATTTGATAGTGCTGACGTTCTCGACGAATATAATGATACGTTAAAAATGCTAATAGGAATCCTAAAGAGTACTGCACTAAAGGTAGAGTTAATAGGATACACAGATAGTATTGGTTCCTATAATTACAATATTGAGTTATCAAAAAGAAGAGTAATTGCTATTAGAGATCAACTTATTACTAATAAGATTATTGATGATAGAATAATTTTTTCTTACTTGGGAAGCCTTAACCCCGTAAAAGACAATTCTACTGAAGAAGATAGAACTAGAAATAGAAGGGTTGAAATTAAATTGTTTGAGTAAATAGGGTGGAATTTTTATTCATAAATCCATGTTTTTTCGATATATTTAGTCTACACAATTTCAGGATTCCATATAATCAAAAGAAACAAAAGCCATAAATTTTCGTATTTCGTCTTTTAGAGATACTCACAAAAGATGTATCTTTAACAGGTTTTTTAATAGTATTATTCTCCCCAGCTATGGAACATCAAAATGAAGAGTTAAATCACGTAATTATCAAGTTTGCAGGTGATTCCGGAGACGGTATGCAACTTACGGGAACTCAATTTACCAATACGGCCGCTTTATTCGGAAATGACCTTAGTACTTTTCCTGATTTCCCTGCCGAAATTCGTGCCCCTCAGGGTACCCTTGCCGGGGTTTCCGGTTATCAGCTCCATTTTGGAAGCGTTGAAATTTTCACTCCCGGCGACTTCTGTGATGTTCTTGTCGTTATGAATGCTGCTGCTTTAAAAGCCAATTTGAGCTTTCTAAAAAAAGGAGGAACTGTTATAGCCAATACCGATGGTTTTGATCCTAAAAATCTTCGTTTGGCCAATATTGCCGAAGGTAAAAACCCCCTCGAAGATTCTACCCTTGATAATTACCGCCTCATCCGCATCGACGTAACAAAAATGACTCGTGCTGCTTTAGCGGATAGTACTTTGGGAGTAAAAGAAATTGACCGCGCAAAAAACATGTTTGTTCTCGGCTTCCTATACTGGATGTATAACCGTGAACTGGATCATACACTTAAATTCTTAAAAGAAAAGTTTGAAAAAAAGCCCGATATTCTTGACGCTAACGTAAAGGTGCTGAAAGCAGGATATCATTTTGCTGAAACTCGTGAAGAGGTTACAACCCGCTACTCCATTGGTCCAGCTAAAATTGCTCCCGGCATTTATAGAAATATTATGGGAAACCAGGCTACAGCGTTGGGTTTGATTGCAGCTTCTCAAAAATCAGGACTTCCGCTTTTTTATGGTACGTATCCAATTACTCCTGCATCCGATATTTTACATGAGCTTTCCAAACAGAAAAATTTTGGTGTAAAAACATTTCAGGCTGAAGATGAAATTGCAGCTATCTGCTCTGCTATTGGCGCAAGTTTCGGAGGAAGTCTTGCAGTGACTGCTTCTTCAGGACCAGGTATTGCCCTTAAAGCTGAGGCAATGGGATTAGCCCTTATGCTTGAAATACCTCTTGTAATTATTAACGTTCAGCGTGGAGGACCTTCAACCGGACTTCCTACCAAAACAGAACAAAGCGATTTGATGCAGGCATTTTATGGACGTAACGGTGAAGCACCTATTCCTGTGCTTGCTGCAGCTACTCCTTCCGATTGTTTTCATATGGTTTACGAAGCCTGCAGAATTGCTGTTGGCTTTATGACTCCCGTTATCCTGCTTACCGACGGATATATTGCCAATGGTGCTGAACCATGGATGTTCCCGAAATCTGCCGACCTTCAGGAGATAAAGGTTCAGTTTGCCAAAGAGAAAAGTTCGGATGAGAAATTTCTTCCATACAAACGCGATGAAAAATTATCTCGCCCGTGGGCTATTCCCGGAACCAAAGGACTTGAGCACAGAATTGGCGGAATAGAAAAACAACACGAAACAGGTAACATCAGCTACGATGCAAAAAATCACGAATTCATGGTAAGAATGCGTGATGCAAAAGTTGAAAAAGTTGCTGATTATATTCCCGATCAGAAAATCGAAGTTGGAACTGAAAAAGGAAAACTTTTAATTCTTGGCTGGGGCTCTACTTTCGGTGCTATTAAAAGCGCTGTGCTTACTGCAAGAGCAAAAGGATACGATGTTTCTCATGCTCAACTTCGCTATATCAAACCTTTCCCGAAAAACCTGGGAGAGCTTCTTTACAATTACGAGCATGTACTTATTCCTGAAATGAACACCGGTCAGCTTATCAAAATCATTCGCGATAAGTTTTTGGTGCCTGCGCATGGCTTAAATAAAATTCAAGGTATGCCTTTCGCTGCAGAAGAAATTTATAATAAGATCGAAGAAATGCTTAAGTAAATTAAGACAGGTATTAATTCAAACAATTTTAATAATAACAATTCCAACAAATATAAATCCCAATTCAAATGGAACCGACTACTGAAAAACTTACCAGTAAAGATCTTGTAACAGACCAGGATATTCGCTGGTGCCCGGGCTGCGGAGATTATAGTATTCTAAAGCAGGCACAAACTGTAATCCCTGAATTGGGAATACCACGGGAGAATATTGTTTTTATTTCCGGTATCGGTTGTTCCTCACGCTTTCCATATTATATGGAAACATACGGAATGCATTCCATTCACGGTCGCGCAACTGCTGTGGCCAGCGGATTAAAAGCAAGCCGTCCTGAGTTAAGTATCTGGATCGTTACCGGTGATGGTGATGGACTTTCAATAGGAGGGAATCATACCATACACATGCTCAGAAGAAATTTTAATGTAAATATTCTTCTTTTCAATAATGAAATTTACGGTCTTACAAAAGGCCAGTATTCACCTACATCTGAAGAAGGAAAAGTAACCAAATCGACTCCTATGGGTTCTGTCGATCATCCCTTTAATCCCATCGCTTTGTGCATGGGTGCTGATGCAACCTTCGTAGCGCGTTCCATGGATCGCGATCCAAAACATCTTCAGGCTATACTTCGCAGAGCGAATGAGCATAAAGGTGCTTCCTTCGTTGAAATCTACCAGAACTGCAACGTATTTAATGACGGTGCTTTTGAAGTTTTTACTGAAAAGTCTTCTAAGAAAAATGAAACGCTTTTCATGGAAAGCGGCAAACCTCTTGTCTTTGGTGATAACAGCGATAAAGGAATCCACCTCGATGGATTTACTCCAAGTGTTGTAGATTTAAATTCCGGCATTTCTGCCAACGATCTTTGGATTCACGACGAACACGATCGTGTTAAAGCCGGCATACTTTCCCGCTTCTTCGACAATCCTAAAAAAGAAAATCATCTGCCGCGTCCTTTCGGAGTTTTTTATGTTGAAAAAAGAGATTGTTACGAAGATCGCATGCTTCAGCAAATCGAAGAAAGCCAGAGTAAAAAGGGTAAGGGGGATTTGGATGCTTTGCTTCGGGGGAAAGAGACGTGGACGATTAATTAATTTGAGAATTTGGGAATTTGAAAATTTGAAAATGGGCGTTACTTAATACGCTTTACTTTAGATTTCTATACAATTTAATAAACTTAAAAGGATAAATTCTTTATGAACATTCTCAAATTAAGAAAGATACTTCCCCACAATCGGCAATCTCCTCCCCGTACCAAAAGCTTTTGGAGATACTCTTAAAATCGGTGGTGTCTGATAACGTTTGTATTCATTGGTGTTTACCATTTTCAGAATGCGGCTCACCAGTTGTTTGTCGAAGCCCATGGCAATAATTTCATCCGGACCTTTTCTTTCTTCTATGTATTGATAAAGGATTTTATCCAATATATCATATTCAGGAAGTGAATCAGAATCTTTTTGTCCGGGACGTAATTCCGCTGAAGGAGCTTTTGTTAGAATGGCTTCAGGGATAATTGTTTTATTTCTGTTAATGAATTTCGATAATTCATAAACCTGTGTTTTATACAGATCGCCGAGAACGGATATTCCGCCGCACATATCGCCATAGAGAGTTCCATAGCCAACTGCAATTTCGCTTTTGTTGGAAGTGTTTAGAAGAATGTAACCGAATTTATTGGATTCTGCCATGAGCAAAGCACCTCGAATTCTGGCTTGTAAATTTTCTTCTGTTACACCGAATGGAAGATCTTTGAAAAAAGGTTTTAGAGCAGTTAAGTACTGATCAAAAATATTTTTTATTGGAATAATATCATGGCTGACTCCTGTGTTTTTTATTAGATCAAGAGAGTCATCAACGGATCCTGCAGAAGAAAATTCAGAGGGCATTAAAATAACATGAACGTTTTCTGCTCCCAAAGCATCAGCAGCCAGGCAGGTGACGAGGGCAGAATCAATTCCACCGGAAAGTCCAAGTATGGCTTTTTTAAAATTCTGCTTTTTGAAATAATCACTAATACCGCTTAGTAAAGCCCGGTAAATTTTTTCAATATCTTCATTGGGAGCAATGTTTGCTTTTTGCTTTTCCTCTTTTGAAATTTCCCCCGACTTTTCATCAAAGATAATCACAGCACTATCTTCGCTAAAATACAAAAGCTCATGGACTAATTCTGAATTTTTGTTTAATGCCAAAGAACCTCCGTCGAAAATAAGTTCTGTATGTGCGCCTGTATGGTTTACATAGATAAGTGGTATGCCGTATTTTTTAACATTCCTCTGCAAAATAGCTTTTCTTTTTTTCTCATGCGTGTAATCAAACGGTGAAGCTGCAATATTGATCATCAGTGAAGGCTTCTCTTGTATAAGTTTATCCATCGGACAGGCTATATACATTGGATCGTCTTCTATATTCCATAGGTCTTCGCAAATAGTAAGAGCGATGCAGACGCCATTGATAGTGATGCATTGAAAATTACGTCCGGGTTCGAAGTAACGGTATTCGTCAAAGACATCGTAATTGGGTAAAAGAGATTTATGAACTTCATCGGTAATTTTACCATCACGTAATACTACTGCTGCATTGAATAAGTTCTTGCCTTCAATTTTAGGATTTATAATAGGTAAACCTGCAATTGCAGCTATTCCAATACAATCCTTCGCTATTTCTTTTGCAGCCTCCAGGCAACGGTCATTAAAATCTTTGAATTCCAGGAAATCTTTTGGAGGATAACCGCAAATACTAAGTTCAGAAAAAACAATCAGGTCAATACTGTCTCCTTTTGCTTTTCGAATAGCTTCACGGATAATCCTGATATTATTTTCAAAATCTCCAATGGTGTAATTAAGCTGAGCCAGTGCTATACGCATAAAAAAAATCCTGCCGTATTAGACGGCAGGACAAAGGTAAAGAATCTCAAATTAGAATAAAATGGCAACAGTAAGCGCCAGGTAATTGCTATTTACTTTAGAATCTGTTCCATCAAATACGTCCAGAAAGCCATTATTAAACTGAATACCTGCCAGTAATACGGTTGAACCACTTAATGTATATTCAAGTCCGCCGCCGATAATCATAGAAAGGTTGAAATTGTTTATGTCTTTCATTATATCTACATCACTTTCACTTTCAGAAGAATTTGTAGTTGTACTACCTGATTTAATCTGAATGGCTTTTTCATACGATTCCCGCGCTCTAATTTTTAATCCGGGTGCAAGCCCTGCTTGCAGATAATATGTCAGATAGCCTATTTCATTTGTTTTTAACTTTAGCGTGATGGGAATTTCAACATACTGTAAAGTATATTTTGCAGATGTTGAAGTTGTTGTAGTTACGGTATCAATAGTAGTAGTAGTTACATTTTTAAATTTCCCTCCTCTATAGGTAATATCAACACCGGTCGCAAATGCATAATTATCAGCGAAGTTAAATTCAGTCAGAAGTCCATAGCTAAAACCGAATTTCGAGCCATCCGATTCAAGTCCTTTTGTATCTGTTCGCAGCCAGGCCAAAGATGGAGCAGCTTTTAAGCCAAAATGCAATTTTGAATCAGCAGCATTTCCAACCAGCGCAATTGCTGCAAGGGATAATGTGATTAACAATTTTTTCATAGTTTTTTATTTTATGTATTGTATAAGGGGTTATTATTACTTTTGTCCACGAAAATTACTGCAATGTTAAATAAAAAAAACAACTCAAAGTACTTGTTTTTGTGTTGTCTTACAATTGTTTTCATTCTCTTTTACGGTTGTAAGCATAAAGAGGATGAACCGGACGTTTCAGGAATTACCTTTACTATTGATGCAAAACGGTTTGAAAAAGATCTTTTTAGCATTGATAGTTCCAATACAGGTGAAGGAGTTAGTCGGTTAAGGAATAAATACGGTAAATTTTTTGAACTTTTTGTTTTTCAGATAACATCTCTTGGGTCCAAAGATACTGTCCTAATGGCTGAACATTTCAAGGATTTTCTTTCCGATACAAACTTCAGAAATATTTATAAGGATACTGAAAAGCATTTTGGCGATTTTCATCAAAAAAACGATTTGCTCACGAAAGCATTCCGTACATATTCTTATTATTTTCAAGGGAAGCCGATTCCGGAAGTTTATACTTTAATATCAGGTTTTTCATTTCCTATAATTTGCGATTCACTGAGTCTTGGAATAAGTCTCGATATGTATATGGGGCCTTCTTATCATTATTATTCTACTCTGGAACCGCCACTCCCTATTTATTTACGCAGCAGAATGCACGACGAATATATAGTATCGGATGCAATGAAAGGATGGGCTCAAAGCGATTACGGTATTAACGAATCAACAGCTCGAATAATTGATTTTATGATTTCGCAGGGAAAGTTTTTGTATTTTCTTGATAGGATTTTGCCTGCCACAGACGATACTATAAAAACCGGATATTCATCTTCGCAATTGGATTGGTGTGTAGCGAATGAATCACGCATTTGGAGTTTTTTCATTGAAAATAAGCTTCTGTTTAGCATTGATCCAAACCTCATGAATAAATATGTGAATGACGGCCCAACAACCAATGGTTTTCCAAAAGAATCACCCGGAAATATCGGACAGTTTATCGGTTGGCAGATCGTAAAATCTTATATGAAGAAGCATGCTGATATTTCCTTACGAGAGTTAATGGAAGAGAAGGATCTTATGAAATTATTTAACGAATCCGGATATAAACCAAAAAAATAATACGCGCATCCATACATAAACGAATAATACTTTTTCAATATAATAGAAGCAAACCCGCTAAACATGAAATCGGAAATTAAATTTATTGTCACACTCGACGAAGAAAAAATACCTGAATCCATAGACTGGTCTGCCAGCGATAGTGGTATAGAAGGGGTCAAGCCTTGTCATGCAACTATGATGAGTATTTGGGACCCTAAAGAAAATACAACTTTAAGAATTGATCTCTGGACTAAAGATATGATGGTTGATGATATGAAAAGATTTTTTTATGAAAACTTTATGACAATGGCCGATACCTACATGCGTGCAACCAACGATAGAGAATCGGCAGATGATATCAGAATATTTGCAGAGAAGTTTGGAAAGAAAACAGGAACAACTATTTAATAATATGTTTTACAAACTATTGTTCCGGTAATTAAAGGTTTCAAAAAGATCCCGAAGATCTATCGGCGAACGAAATCTTTATTGGTTTTTTCAATAAACCCCAGCACATCTTCTTTCCCGGTTTTTTTTTCAGCAGAGGTAATACAAATTTGAGGTAATTCATCCCAGCTATCAAGCAGCGCTTTTTTAAATTTATCTACAGAAGCTATTATTTGTGGTTTGGAGAGTTTATCTGCTTTGGTAAACAAGATCATTAAAGGAATCTGTTTTTCCCCAACCCAGTCAATAAAACGTAAATCGATGGGCTGTGGATCAAGTCTGATATCGACGAGAACAAAAACAGTAAGCAGGTTTTTTCTTTTTTCAAGATAATCTCGTATCATTTTATCCCATCCTGCTTTTGAAGCTTTAGAAACCCGTGCATAACCGTATCCAGGTAAATCGACGAGATACCATTTTTTATTAATTAGAAAATGATTGATTAGTTGCGTCTTGCCGGGTGTTGTAGAAGTCTTTGCAAGACCTTTTTTTCCGGTAAGCATATTAATTAAGGACGACTTACCCACATTGGACCGGCCAATAAATGCATATTCAGGCATATGGGGGGCAGGACATTTTTCATACTGAGTACAACTGCCGATAAACTCAGCTTCTTTAATTTCCATACATACTGTATTATGTCGATTGCATGGAATGCTGTTTATTCAGCCAGGCTTCGAGAAGAATGTTAAATTCAGCTGCTTGTTCCATCATAGGAGCATGTCCGCATTTTTCAATCCAGTACAAATCTGATTTCGGAAGAAGTCGATGAAATTCATCGGCAACTTCAGGAGGGGTTACCGTATCGTTTTTTCCCCAGATAAGACAGGTTGGAATGTTCATGAACTTTAAATCATCACTCATATTGTGCCGAATGGCTGATTTGGCAAGGGAAAGAATACGTATTAGTTTGCCTTTATCGTTTACAATTCCAAATACTTCATCGACCAGTTCCTTCGTTGCAGTATTAGGGTCGTAAAAAGTATATTCAACTTTTTGTTTGATGTAGTTGTAATCCTCCCGTTTTGGAAAGGTGCCCCCCATAGCATTTTCATATAAACCTGAACTTCCTGTAAGAACCATAGCCTTAATGTCTTCCGGATGTTTTTTGACATAAACAAGGGTAACATGACCTCCTAAAGAATTTCCAATTAAGATTATGTCTTTGTATTGTTTAAAAACAATAAAGTCACGAACAAATTCTGAAAGAGCTTTCACATTGGTATTCAGAAGAGGCAGTGTATAAATTGGCATCAGCGGAATAACAATTTTATATTTTCCGGAAAAATGCTCGATAACATCTTTCCAGTTGCTCAATGCGCCAAATAGGCCATGCAAAAGAAGAAGCACAGGACCGTTGCCTTCTTCTATGTATTGAAAATCATTTTCGCTTTTGATTTCGTAATGCATAGAATGTTTTTTCAAATGTAAAAAAAATTAAAGGTTTTGCTTCATCAATTTCTTTTTGTTTCAAGACCTGTTTGTTTAAAAAAAATGGAAGTGAATGCATTTTGTCCACCTCCCGAAATGGGCAACATATCATTTGGGTTTTATTCAGCTACCCCCTGTGAATGACATTTGAAGAATCTCCATAGTGTTGTTTTTTTTGGGAAAGTGACTGATTTCCTGCGCTGAAGTGGCCCTGTACCCCTTGCCAATAGTGGCATTCAGGAATTTTTCAACAATGTGGTAAAATGTGGTAAAAAGTGGTAGAAATTGCTATATATTAGCGCAGTTAAAAAATCGGTTCCATGAGTGGTTTTATCGGGGAGTTTTCCTGTTCAGTTGATGTAAAAGGTCGTTTCCTCCTTCCGGGTGGTTTGAAAAAACAAATTCCCGTGAAAGAGCAAAAGGGCTTTATCATTCATCGCGGAATTGAAAAGCATCTCATTATTTATACCAGAAGGGAATGGGATTCTATAAGTGCTGAAGTCAATAAGCTTAACCTTTATGTTAAAAAGAACCGTGAATTCTTGCGCAAATTCAACCGTGGAGCAACAGAAATTGAATTGGATTCAACGAACAGACTGTTGCTGCCAAAAACGCTAATGGAATTTGCGGGAATTGAAAAGGATGTCGTTCTGTTCGCTTACGGAAATCGCATTGAAGTATGGGCTGAAAGTGAATACACCAGAATGATGAAAGACGAATCTTCGGATTTCGCTGCTTTAGCTGAAGAAGTAATGGGTAAAAAAGGAAATGATGACAGCAGCCTATCATAATCCTGTAATGCTCGAAGAATGCATTGATGCACTCGAAATAAAACCTTCCGGTGTTTATGTTGATGTGACTTTTGGTGGAGGCGGACATTCACAAGCCATTCTAAACAAACTGGGAAGCAAAGGCCGGTTAATTGCTTTTGACCGTGATGATGCAGCCTCTGCAAATTCAATTGCAGACGAAAGATTTACGCTGGTAAATCACAATTACCGTTACCTGAAAAATTTTCTTCGCTACTACAACGCTATACCTATTGACGGCATACTCGCCGACCTTGGTATTTCTTCTCATCAGATCGATGAAGCATCCCGGGGTTTTTCCATTCGATTCAATGCTCCCCTTGATATGAGAATGAACAGGGAGTCTGTTCTTACTGCGGCAGATGTTATAAATACGTATGAAGAAGCCGAGCTTGTAAGAATATTTTCGAAATACGGAGAAGTGTTTAATGCAAAAACTCTTGCAAAGAAAATAGTGGAGGCAAGGAATGAAAATAGCATTACCGATATAGATGAATTCCGGGCCGTCATCAGTACCTGCGCCGATAAACTTCACGAATCACAATACTTTGCAAAGGTCTTTCAGGCTTTACGAATTGAAGTTAACGAGGAACTTGATTCTTTGAAAGAAATGCTTGAACAGGCAGCGCTGGCACTTTGTTCAGGAGGGAGAATGGTGGTTATCTCTTATCATTCTTTGGAGGACAGACTGGTGAAAAACCTAATAAGTAAAGGAAAATTTGAAGGAGAAGTTGAGAAAGACCTTTTTGGAAATGTTGAAAATGTTCCATTAGTGGCAATAACAAAAAAACCAATGGAAGCTTCAGAAATGGAAGTGAAAAAAAATCCGCGAGCGCGAAGTGCAAAATTAAGGATTGCAGAGAAAAAATAATAATGACGAGAAACAAAATAAAGGAACCTGTAATTGAAGAAGTCGTGCCCGAAGTAAAAGCTCCGGTTAAGAAAACTTCCTTTAAATCGACACGAAAGTTTATTCGGTTTGCCAACATTTTTGGGGTAGTAAGCCGAAATCAGGTCGTAAATGCCATGCCTTTTATTTTATTCATCACTGTATTACTAATGGTTTATATCAGCAACGGGTATTATGCAGAAGGAATCATAAGGGAAATCGATCAAAAAAAAAAAGAACTAAAAGAAAAACGGGCTGAATACATAACCACTATGTCAAGGCTTATGTATGTCAGCAATCAATCAGAAGTTGCCAAAATGCTGTCAGGATTTGGTGTTAAGGAAAGTACCGAACCGCCTTATAGAATAATAAAAACTAAAGACAAGAAAAAATAGAACAGGGCCATGCAGGTTAAAAAGGATATAATGTGGCGGATCAACGGATCATTCATCATAATTTGTATGATGTCTCTGGCTATTCTTTTTCAGATTATCAGAATACAGTATGTCCTTGGTCCTCGCATTATAGGAGATGCAGATAGCACAAGGTTAAACTGGATAAATATATCTCCCAGTAGAGGAAATATATTCTCTTCCGATGGTAAACTTATTGCCACTTCAATACCCGTTTACGACATACATATAGATACACAAACAGAAGGATTTTTAAAAGCGAGAAATAATAAATCAAAAATTGATTCGCTTGGAATTGCCCTTTCCAATTTGTTCAAAGATCGTTCGCCTGAAGTTTATGCTCACGATATCCGTCAGGCAATAAAGCAGAAGGACAGATATTTTCTTCTTCAAAGGAATGTTACGTATGCTGAATTGCAAAAAGTAAAGAGCTTTCCGATTTTGAAGATGGGGCGCTATAAAGGAGGCTTTTGTCTTGAACAAAAAGAAGTCCGTGAATTACCCTTTATGAAATTGGCTTCCCGTACAATTGGAAATGTAAGAGAAGTAAAACCTGTAGGGATAGAACATGCCTTTAATGATGTTCTATCAGGAACTATCGGAAAACGACTATATAAAAAATTAAGCGGTAATGTCTGGATGCCTGTTTCTGAAAAGGATGAAATAGAACCTAAAGATGGCAACGATGTAATTTCCACACTCGATATAAATATCCAGGGTGTAGCAGAAAGTTCTCTCGAAAGACAACTCATTGCTCAAAATGCCGACCGCGGTTGCGCAGTTTTAATGGAAGTAGAAACCGGTGAAATAAAAGCAATAGCTAATCTTTCAAAAACAAAAGACGGGAATTATATAGAGGACTTTAATTATGTAATCAGTCAATCGACAGAACCCGGTTCAACGATGAAAATGGCTTCCATATTGGCGGCTTTAGATGATGGTCTTGTTGAACCCGATGATAGCATTGATGTTGGAAGCGGTTCATGCTGGTATTCCGGCCATGAAATGAAAGATGCTCATCCTCCTCACAGAAGCCGATTATCAGTTCAGGAAGCTTTTGAAACATCTTCGAACGTTGGTATTTCAAAAATAATACGAGCAGCTTATGCGAAAAACCCTCAGGCATTTATCAATAAACTTAAATCATTCGGATTAGCTTCTAAACTGAATTTACAAATCGCAGGCGAAAGGAGTCCTTTTGTCAAAGACACGGGTGCAACATGGTCCGGTTTATCGCTTCCGTGGATTTCTATTGGCTATGAGTCACGATTAACTCCGCTTCAAATGCTCACGTTCTATAATGCAATTGCAAACAATGGCAGAATGGTTAAGCCGCGTTTGGTAAAGGAGATTCAATATCATGGACAACTCATAAAAAGTTTTCCTGTTGAAGTGTTGCGCGATTCTATAGCTTCTCCGGCAGCAATTAGAAAAGCAAAAAAGATGCTGGAAGGCGTAGTGCAAAATGGTACAGCGACATCATTAAAATCACCTAACTACCAGATTGCCGGTAAAACCGGAACAGCCCAAATGTCTAAAGATAATTTAGGGTATAACAAGTCTGATCTTGCGTATCAGGCATCCTTTGTTGGCTACTTTCCGGCAGATGCGCCAAAGTATTCGTGCATTGTTGTTGTGTATTCTCCTTCAAACAGTCTTTACTACGGTGGAGCTGTGGCTGCACCGGTTTTCAAAGAAATAGCCGACAAGGTTTATTCGAATCATCTCGAAATTAATACGAGAGCTGACAAAAAGGACTCCTCAATTCATGATTTACCGGTGGTTAAAGCAGGCTATCAAAAGGATTTGAAGAAGATTTTATATGTTCTAGATATTCCATTGAAATCCGGCGATGAAGAAGCTGAAATCGTTTCTGCATCTACTGCTTCAAAGACTGTAAGTTTTAAGGAAAGAAAAATTTCAACTGTAATCGTTCCTGATGTAAGAGGTATGGGTGCCAAAGACGCCATTTCCATATTGGAAAATGCGGGGCTTAGGGTTCTCTGCAACGGTCGCGGTTCTGTTATCAGTCAATCGATAAACCCGGGAACTCCAATTGACAAAAAAAGGATAATAGAAGTGGAGCTTGGTATATGAAAATTCTTAAAGACATACTTTATAGAACGGGAATTCTGCAAGTAGCAGGATCGGTAAATACAGGAATCACTGAGGTTTGTTTTGATTCGCGAAAGGTGAGTGAAGGATGCCTGTTCATTGCTGTCAAAGGCGAAATATCCGATGGTCATGATTTTATTTCACGTGCCATAGAAAAAGGTGCCGTAGCAATTGTTTGTGAAGTCATGCCCCCCGAAATAAATGAATCTACAACCTACGTGCAGGTTTCAAGCAGCGCCTCTGCTCTGGCATACATAGCGGCTAATTTTTTTGACAACCCTTCTGAAAAGCTAAAATTGGTTGGAGTAACGGGAACAAACGGTAAAACTACAACCGCTACACTTTTATACAATTTATTCCGAGTACTCGGGCATAAGACAGGCCTTTTATCTACAGTAAGAAATCAGATTGATGAGAAGATTGTTGCTGCAACACATACAACACCGGATCCTTTGCAGCTGAATTCGCTGCTAAAGGAAATGGTTGATGCAGGCTGCTCTCATGCTTTTATGGAAGTAAGTTCTCATGCCGTAGTTCAGAAAAGAACAGAAGGACTACGGTTTGCCGGTGGAGTTTTTACAAATATCACCCACGATCATCTCGATTATCATAAAACATTCGATAATTATCTTAAAGCTAAAAAAGAATTTTTTGACAACCTTCCATCGGACAGTTTTGCTTTATCCAATACAGATGATAAGAATGGAAAGTTAATGCTTCAAAACTCAAAAGCTTCCAAATACCATTATGGAATGCGTGCAATGGCTGATTACAGAGGGAAGCTGATTGAAAATGATTTTTCGGGATTGTTGCTAAACATTGACGGCCATGAAGTTTTTTGCAGGCTGGTCGGAAGTTTCAATGCATACAATCTGGTTGCCGTTTATGCAACTGCCGTTTTGTTGAATGAAAATAAGGAAAAGGTATTACGTGCTCTGAGTTTGCTGGGGCCTGTTGAAGGAAGGTTTGACTTTGTTATTTCTCCTAATAAAATAACAGGCATTATTGATTATGCGCATACTCCCGATGCTTTGCAAAATGTACTATCCACCATACACGATGTAAGCTCCGGTCATGGAAGGATTATTACAATTGTTGGTTGTGGCGGCGATAGAGATTCTGCTAAACGTCCGGTTATGGCAAGCATTGCTTCCAAACTGAGCGACAAAGTTATTCTAACCAGTGATAATCCCCGCTCTGAAGAACCTATTGACATCATCCACGAAATGGAAAATGGTATTTCTCTTTCAAACAGAAGAAAGGTTGTATCCATCGTTGACAGGAAAGAGGCCATTCGCACGGCTGTAAGTTTTGCACAACCGGGGGATGTCATTCTCGTTGCCGGAAAAGGACATGAAAAATTTCAGGAAATAAAAGGAGTTAAATCGCCTTTCGACGATAAAAAAGTATTAATCGAATTATTCAAAATTATGGCATAACATGTTGTATTACCTGTTTGGATATTTAAAAGAAGAATTTCATCTGCCCGGTGCAGGAGTGTTTCAATACATTTCTTTTCGTGCTGCCTTGGCATTGATTACTTCCCTAATAATATCATTGCTTTTTGGTAAACGCATCATCGCTTATCTTCTGAAGAAACAAGTGGGTGAAACCATTCGCGATCTGGGACTTTCCGGACAAAATGAAAAGCAGGGAACTCCTACCATGGGTGGTTTTATCATCCTTGCCGCTATTTTAATACCAACAATTTTGTTTGCCAGACTTTTTAACGTCTATGTAATAATAATGCTTGTTACAACAATTTGGCTTGGCATCATAGGTTTTATCGACGATTATATTAAAGTATTTAAAAAGGATAAAGCCGGACTGGCCGCTAAGTTTAAATTGTTGGGGCAAATCGGTCTTGGATTAATTATTGGATTTACAATTTATTTTAATCCCAATGTTGTCGTAAAGGAACGCATAGAGAAAAATTCCATTACCGTTACACAGAACTCAAATATAATCGAAGATATCCGCCAGACAGAAAATGCTCTTTATTCTAAAGAGGCATTTAAATCTACTCGTACAACTATACCATTTATTAAAAATCATGAATTTGATTATGCTTTTCTCATTTCCTGGATGGGAGATGGCTTTGCTAAATATGCCTGGCTGGTTTTTATTCCCATTGTCATACTGATTATTACTGCCGTTTCAAACGGAGCAAACATTACGGATGGTATCGATGGACTAGCTACAGGTACGAGCGCTATTATAGGAACCACTCTTGGAATTCTTGCTTACGTATCCGGCAATACTGTGTTCGCCAATTATTTGAACATAATGTATATTCCGAATGCCGGAGAACTCGTTGTTTTTATTGCCGCTTTTGTTGGAGCCTGTGTAGGTTTTCTTTGGTATAATGCATATCCCGCCCAGGTTTTTATGGGCGATACAGGCAGCCTTGCTTTGGGAGGAATTATCGCTTCTTACGCCATTGCTATACGAAAGGAACTTTTAATCCCAATACTGTGTGGTGTTTTTCTGGTTGAAAGTTTATCCGTCATAATTCAGGTAAGCTATTTTAAGTATACAAAGAAAAAAACCGGAGCCGGGAAAAGAGTCTTTTTAATGTCTCCGTTGCATCATCACTATCAGAAAAAAGGATATCACGAATCTAAGATTGTTTCCAGGTTTTGGATCATAGGAATTATGCTTGCCGTCTTAACTGTTGTAACACTAAAACTCCGCTAATGAAGGATGAAAGAAATATTTCTTCCGGCATTCCGGCCTCACGCCTCGTAATACTTGGCGCTGCGGAGAGCGGAGTTGGCGCTGCTTTGCTTGCATCTAAAAAGGGATATACTGTATTTGTTACAGACCTCGGTAAGATCAAAGATGAATATAAAAGATTTCTCCAAAAGCATGCTATTGCTTTTGAAGAAGGCGGGCACACAGAATCCGAAATTTTAAATGCACAGGAAGTAATTAAAAGTCCGGGTATTCCTGAAAAGGCTGAGTTGGTAAAAAAAATCAGAAGCGCCGGAATACCTGTAATAAGTGAAATTGAATTTGCGGGAAGATATACCAAGGCTAAAATTATCGGTATTACCGGCACCAATGGAAAGACAACAACGACCATGCTTGTTTACCACATCCTGAAAAAAGCAGGACTGAATGTAGGCTTGGGCGGTAATATAGGCAAGAGCTTTGCCCTTCAGGTTGCTGAATGCAATTACGATTATTATGTTTTAGAATTGAGCAGCTTCCAGCTGGATGATACTTGCTCCTTTAAATGTGATGTGGCAATCTTAACAAACATTACTCCGGATCATCTCGATCGTTACAATTATGAAATGAAAAATTATGCAATGTCAAAGTTTCGCATTCTGCAAAACCAGACATCCTCAGATGTATTCATTTATAATGCCGACGATCCTGTAACTATGGAATACCTCCCGACGGTGAACATTAAAGCTCAGCAATACCCTTTTTCAATTTATAAAAAACTAAACCGGGGAGCCTGGATCGAAGACAATCAACTAACCATTTTAACTAACAATAAACAATTCAACATGCAAATTCACGAACTAGCCCTACAAGGCAAACACAATCAGTACAACTCTATGGCGGCAGGAATTTCCGCTCGCGTTCTGGATCTTCGAAAAGAAGTTATCCGCGAAAGCCTTTCCGATTTTAAAAGTGTCGAGCACAGACTTGAACTGGTTTCAACAGTACACGGAATTGATTTTATTAACGATTCAAAAGCAACAAATATCAATTCAACGTGGTATGCTCTTGAAAGTTTTTCCCAACCCGTTATTTTAATTTTGGGTGGTGTTGATAAAGGAAATGATTATGCTGTACTTGAAGAGCTCGTTAAAGAAAAGGTAAAAGCAATTATCTGCCTTGGCAAAGACAATAAAAAAATTATTAAAGCATTTAAGTCGTTGGTTGAAGAAATTGTTGAAGTAAATACAGCCGAAGAAGCTGTTCAGGAAGGTTATAGAATTGCTAAAAAGGGAGATGTTGTTCTACTTTCTCCTGCTTGTGCAAGTTTCGATATGTTTGAAAATTATGAGGACAGGGGCCGCCAATTTAAAAAGGCAGTGAAGAATTTATAATTCATAACGTTCAATAAAATTACAATAAAAATGCAGGCAACGTGGCTCGATAAATATTTTAAAGGCGACCGTACAATTTGGTTAATTGTATTCGCTCTTTCTATTTTTTCACTGTTGGCAGTTTACAGCAGTACAGGCACACTTGCATATAAATTTCAGCAGGGGAATACGACGTTTTATCTGTTTAAACATCTTATCATTTTGGTATTTGGTCTGGCATTAATGTATGGAGCGCACTTAGTTAAATACACATACTATTCCCGAATATCTCAGATAGCGTTGATAATTGCAATACCCATGTTATTGCTCACATTATTGGTTGGTACAAATCTGAACGATGCAAGTCGATGGCTAACACTGCCCGGTACAAATATTTCTTTCCAGACCTCAGATTTTGCCAAACTGGCTTTGATCATGTATCTCGCACGTTTACTTTCTAAGAAACAGAACGACATTAATAATTTCAGACAGTCTTTTCTCCCTGTAATTATTCCTGTTCTTATTGTATGTGCATTGATTCTTCCGGCCAATTTTTCTACAGCCGCTCTCATTTTTATTTCTTCCTGTTATCTTATGTTTATCGGAAGAATAAAAATGAAATTTATTTTATCCATGTTCGCAGTTGGAATAGCCGGGTTTTTAATATTCATTCTCTTTGCCTGGTTAACCGGAATAGGGGGAGGAAGACTTAAAACATGGGAAATGCGGATTGAAAGATTCATGGATAATGACAATTCGGATAATTTCCAGGTAGATCAGGCTAAATTAGCTATTGCCAAAGGAGGTTTCGTCGGTGTCTTCCCGGGAAATAGCACGCAGCGTAATTTTCTGCCGCATCCGTATTCCGATTTTATTTATGCCATTATCATTGAAGAGTATGGTTTTTTAGGAGGAGCTTTTATTCTGTTTCTGTATGTGCTTTTATTCTATAGAGTCATTCGATTCATTCATCACAGCCCAATGGCATTTGGTACACTGCTGTCGGCGGGCTGTACATTTGTGCTTGTCTTTCAGGCACTGATCAACATGGCAGTAGTAGTAAATCTTTTTCCTGTCACCGGCCAGCCGCTTCCCATGTTAAGTATGGGAGGCACATCTATATGGTTTACGAGCATTTCGCTTGGAATAATACTCAGTGTCAGCAGACAGGTTGAAAAAGAGAAAAAAGAAGGAGGGAAGGAACTTGCAGCAGCGTAAACTACGAATTATTATCAGTGGCGGAGGAACAGGCGGACATATTTTCCCCGCTATTGCCATCGCCAATGCATTAAAAAAAATGAACCCGGAAAACGAAATATTGTTTGTCGGTGCAGAAGGCAGAATGGAAATGGAAAAAGTACCTGCAGCGGGTTATAAAATTGAAGGATTAAAAATAAGCGGCATACAAAGAAAATTAAGTGTAAAGAATTTTCTTTTACCCGTTAAAATTGTAAAGAGTGTTTTGAAAGCAAAAAGTATTATAAAAGATTTTTCACCCGATGTTGCTATTGGTGTCGGTGGTTATGCCAGTGGTCCATTACTTTATGCAGCAGCAGCATTGAAAATTCCTACACTTATACAGGAACAAAATTCTTATGCCGGTATTACCAATAAAATTTTGTCAAAACGAGCCAGAGTAATATGTGTAGCATATGAAGGAATGGAAAAATACTTTCCTTCCGGGAAAATTATTGTTACAGGAAATCCTGTGCGGGAGGATATGATAAATATCACCGGAAAAAAGGAAGAAGCCTGCCGTTTTTTTGGTCTGGACAAAAATAAAAAAACCGTTCTCGTTATCGGAGGAAGTCTGGGAGCAAGGACCATTAATGAAAGTATTGCATCATCTCTGAAAGAATTTCAGGAAAATGGACATCAGCTGATCTGGCAAACAGGATCTGCGTATGCAGAAAAGGCAGAACAAATGGTTGCAGCTCTAAATGGTAAAGGAATTTTTACATTCAATTTCATACAAAGAATGGATTTTGCTTTTGCGGCCGCAGACCTAGTAATTTCACGTGCAGGTGCCAGTTCTGTTTCAGAATTATCTCTCGTGGCAAAACCTGCCATTCTTGTTCCTTCTCCAAATGTGGCAGAAGATCATCAAACAAAAAATGCCATGGCCCTTGTTAACCGTAAGGCTGCCCTTATGGTCACAGATGCTGAAGCAAAGGAAAAGCTTTTACAAACAGCCTGGGCATTGCTTGAAGATGAATTAAAGTTGAAGTCTCTTAGTGAGAATATAAGCAGAATGGCCATCAAAGATTCTGCACTCAGGATTGCAAATGAAATATATAAACTATCAAGTGAACTTTTCTGAATATAAAAATGTTTATTTTTTGGGCATAGGAGGCATTGGAATGTCTGCACTGGCCCGGTATTTTAAATCACTTGGGAAGAATGTTTCCGGATACGATAAAACAGTGACTTCGCTTACAGATAATCTTCAAAAAGAGGGAATTAAAATTCATTTTGATGACGATGTTTCACTGATTGACAAGGCAATTGCAGAAGGTGAAAAGGCCCATTCTCTAATTGTTTATACCCCCGCAGTTCCTCTAACACATAAAGAATATAATTATTTTTTATCAAAGGGGTTTACTGTCCGAAAAAGATCGGAAGTGCTTGGAATGATTACAGAAAATGCTTTCACCATTGCTGTTGCGGGAACGCATGGTAAAACAACTACATCATCCATGATTGCGCACATTTTGAAAGCATCCGGAAAAAATTGCCTTGCTTTTCTGGGTGGTATAACAAAGAACTATAATTCAAATCTATTGCTTCCTTCCGCTAAGGATGAAAAAGTATATGTTGTCGTTGAAGCCGATGAATACGATCGGTCATTTCTTTCTTTATCACCAGCGATTTCAGTAATCACTTCTATGGATGCCGATCATCTGGATATTTATGGAAACGAAGAATATATGATTGAATCGTATAGACTTTTTGCTCAAAAACTTATTGCCGAAGGTAAATTGATTTACAAAGAAGGTTTACCGTTGCAAGATCTTCCGCTGAATAAAAGTGATTATGGAATAGAAGGAAAATCAACTTATTCAGCATCCAATATCACTATTAAGAATCATAAATATCATTTTGACTGGAGAAACAGTTCAGGATTCATCAGCGATCTTTATTCTGAAATGCCCGGACTTCATAATGTTGAAAATGCAGTAGCAGCTATTGCTGTTGCAAGGGCATTAAATATTCCGGATCAAGCCATAAAAAACGCACTCTCTGATTATAAAGGTGTCAAAAGGAGGTTTGATTACCGTTTGGTTACTCCCAATGTTGTTTTTATTGACGATTATGCGCATCACCCTGAAGAATTGAGAGCTTGTATTTCTTCTGCGAGGGAATTGTATCCCGGAAAAAAAATTCTTGGAATTTTTCAGCCGCACCTTTTCTCCAGGACAAGAGATTTTACTGACGGATTTGCCCAAAGCCTCTCTTTACTTGACTCCCTGTTGCTTATGGATATTTATCCTGCTCGTGAACTTCCAATTCCCGGAGTAACATCAAAAATAATTTTTGACAAGATTACTGTTAAGGATAAAGTGCTGTGTTCAAAGGAAAACATCCTTACTGAACTTGGAAAAAGAAGATACGATGTGGTGTTGACTTTGGGAGCCGGAGACATTGATCAGCATGTATTGCCAATATCGGAATACCTAAAAAAAAATATTAAATGAATACAGCAAATCGATTAATAAAAATCATAGTTAATGTCCTATTAGGCATTGCTTTTCTGTTTTCACTGGGTTTTGCAGCTCATAAACAATCTGAAATGCCTTGTTCCGGTATACAAATCAACATTAGAGACCGGGAACATGTTTCATTCGTAGAAGAAAAGGATATTCTTCAAATAATTAATGATAAATCCGACCCGCTCGAAGGAAAACCGATAGGTTCTATTAACATTTCTATGTTGGAAAAAATCATTAACACCAACCCATTCATTTACAATGCTGAAGTATTTTCAACGATTGATGGAAAGCTCAATATTGACGTAAAACAGCGCATACCGGTTCTTCGTGTGATCAATTTCAAAAATGAAAGCTTTTATATTGACCGGGAGGGAGTCTTCTTACCTCAATCAGAAAAGTATTCGCCACGTGTGCCTTTGGCAAGCGGTTATATTTTTAATAGGGAAATTGAAAGGGGTTTAAGATCGTGTGATTTAAATTCAACTGATTCAACAGCGAAAAATTCTAAAATCGCCCAATTATTCAATATCATTTGCTTTGTGAATAAAAAGGAATTGTGGAATGCTGAAATTCAGCAGTTGTATGTAAATGCCGAAGGGGATATTGAATTTATACCAAGTGTAGGAAATCATTCAGTAATACTTGGCGATGATAAAGACCTAAAAGAAAAATTCAATAATCTTTTTTTGTTTTACAAAAAAGGACTGGGCACAGAAGGTTGGGATAAATATAAATCGATCAATTTAAAATATAAAAATCAGGTTGTTTGCATAAAAAAATAATATGGGAAAAGATGAAATTGTGGTCGGGCTGGATATTGGTACTACAAAAATTTGTACAATCGTTGGCCGAAAAAATGAATTTGATAAAATTGATATTCTTGGTTACGGAAAATGCGAATCACTGGGTGTTACGCGTGGCGTTGTAACTAATATCGTTAACACCATTGAGTCAATTACCAAATCGGTGCAAGAGGCTTCTGAAAAGTCAAATGTTACCATTGGTTCGGTTTACGTAGGTATTGCCGGACAGCATATCAAAAGTCTTCAACACCGGGGAATGCGCACACGCGATTCTCTTGATGATGAAATTGAGCAAAGCGATATTGATGCAATTGTTGAAGATATGTACAAGCTGGCCATGCCGCCCGGAGAAAAAATCATTCACGTCATTCCTCAGGAATATATTATAGATAATGAACAGGGAATCAAAAACCCTATTGGAATGTCCGGTATTCGACTCGAAGCAAATTGTCATATCATCACCGGACAAATTACTGCAGCAAAAAACATCTACAAGTGTGTAGACAGGGCAAAATTAAATACGCTTGGACTCTTTCTTGAGCCATTAGCATCGTCAGAAGCAGTACTTACCGATGAAGAAAAGGAAGCGGGTGTTGTACTTGTTGATATTGGTGGTGGAACAACTGATATTGCAATCTTTCAGGATGGAATCATTCGTCATACTGCCGTTATTCCTTTTGCGGGCAACATCATTACCGAAGACATTATGGAAGGCTGCAAGTTGCTCAAGCCGCAGGCTGAAAAACTCAAGCAGAGTTTCGGCAGTGCATTGCCCAACGAAACGCATGAAAACGAAATTATATCCATTCCCGGCATTGCTGGGCGCGACCGCAAAGAAATTTCTATGCGCACGCTCGCCCACATCATGCGCG
>JANOVM010000034.1:0-134207 GCA_031417395.1 Bacteroidota bacterium
TTACTGGAGCTGTTTGTTTTCATTAGTCGAATTTTGAACTACAAACAGCTTCTTTATTTTGACACCTTCACCCTTGAAACCCTCGATTATATCTACATTTCATTGTTAATAACACTAAATTAGCCTGACGCCAATGCGATAATTATCGGGACATAACAATCCGGTAGAAGAGGGTTATGTAAGCAGGCCGGAAGAATATTTATACAGCAGCGCAAAAGACTATGCGGACATGAAGGGGCCTGTCAAAGTTTCACTTATTGAATTGCATTCCTTGTTTTACAGTTGATAGTATTGGAAATGTAAGTCGTAGTCCGCGCGAATAATTGTCTGTTCATTTAATCAAACGAACTACTCGCGCTTAGACTACTCCTAGCGGGTTTAACGCAAAGGACGCCAAGAGTGGTTTATAATTGACCTTACTTTTAAATGAGACATTGTGATCTCTGTGCTAAACCTTTGTGTACTTTGTGGTTAAAGTCCGACAGTTACTCCTTCCAAAAAGATTAAAAATTGCTACGGAAAATAAAAACAAAACTAGGTCGGAAGCTTAACATCCTGCATACTCCCCGACAATACCACCTCTACTCCACGAGTATCTTGTTTCGAATGCAATAACATAGCTGCTGCAACTTTCTTTACAGAAATTGCCTTGTAATTTTTCAATGGCCCAATAAATAAAAAAGAAAGCGCTTTCATAATTACCAATGCCACTTTTTCTCCCGCTCTGTTTTCTTTCCTGTTACCCGAAAGCATGGATGGTCTGAAAAATGTAACAGTAGGAATTCCCAATTTACCAATGGCCTGCTCCACTTCACCTTTAACCTGATTGTAAAATATCTTTGAAGCAGAATCAGCACCCATTGCACTTACAGCTAAAAATCGGCGAGCACCAACACCTTTTGCCCATTTTGCAAATTCAAGAGGATAAGTAAAATCAACCTTCTTGAATGCTTCCTTGCTGCCTGCTGTTTTCATTGTTGTTCCTAAACAACAAAATGTTACGTCTACGTTTTTTATTTCGGGAATGATGTATGGAAAAGAATCAAAATCAATTTGAATTTCTCTTAATTTATTATCTGAAATTCCTGAAGGCTTGCGTACCAGAGAATATACTGTTGAATATTCATTATCCTGTATTAAATAACTCAACACTTCTTTTCCGACTAAACCGGAGGAGCCGACTATGCAGGCAGTCTTATTCTTAGTTGATGATAAATTCACGTTTTTACTTCTTCTCTTCTTTGTATGTAAGAGCGATTGGTTTTTTAACCCTTTCTTTCATCAGAATAAGTTGAATAACTTCCATCATTTCCCGAACATAATGGAACTTCATTTCTTTAATGTAATCTGTTTTAATTTCAGCAATGTCCTTTTTATTTTCTTCTGATAAAATTATATCTTTAATACCTGCACGTTTAGCTGCGAGTATTTTTTCTTTAATTCCTCCAACAGGCAGTACTTTTCCGCGCAAGGTAATTTCACCAGTCATGGCAAAATGAGGTTTAACCTTTCTTTGCGTAAATACGGAAGCCAGTGAAGTAAGCATGGTAATACCTGCAGATGGTCCGTCTTTGGGTGTTGCTCCTTCAGGAACATGAATGTGTACATCCCACTGATCGAAAATGCGTGGATCAATGCCCAATTCCTCACCATGTGCTTTTAAATAAGCAAGCGCAATTACAGCAGACTCTTTCATAACATCTCCCAGATTTCCGGTGATGGCAAGCTTTCCTTTTCCTTTGCTAATGCTTGACTCTACAAAAAGGATATCCCCTCCAACAGATGTCCAGGCTAATCCTGTCACAACTCCAGCTACATCATTTCCCTGATATTTATCGTGCTGAAATAAAGGTGCACCTAATATTCTGACAACATCTTTTTCAGTAAGCACAGGGTTGTATTTTTCCTCCATAGCTACTGATTTAGCAAGTCCACGGACAAGTGAAGCAATTTTCTTTTCAAGTCCTCTTACTCCTGATTCGCGGGTATAATATTCAATGATATATTCAATTAGCTTAGGAGAAAATTTTACATGTTCTTTTTTTAAACCATGCGCTTCAATCTGTTTAGGTATTAAATGCTTAATGGCTATTTGGATTTTTTCTTCAACTGTATAACCGTTTATTTCAATTATCTCCATCCTGTCCAGTAATGCAGGCTGCACTTTGCTGAGAGAATTTGCAGTGGCAATAAAAAGTACGTTGGATAAATCATAATCTATCTCAACATAATTATCGTAAAATTTATTGTTTTGTTCCGGATCTAAAACTTCCAGTAAAGCTGATGATGGATCTCCGTGAAAATCATTACCAAGCTTATCAACTTCATCGAGAACAAAAATCGGATTTGAAGATTTTGCTTTTTTTAGATTCTGAATAATTCTTCCCGGCATAGCACCGATGTATGTTTTACGGTGACCGCGGATTTCTGCTTCATCGCGTAATCCACCCAATGACATGCGGACATATTTTCTACCCAATGCTTTTGCTATCGATTTTCCCAAAGATGTTTTTCCTACGCCGGGAGGACCATAAAGACACATTATCGGCGACTTCATATCGCGCTTCAATTTCAATACGGCAAGATATTCAAGGATACGGGCTTTGACTTTTTCCAATCCGTAATGATCTTTTTCAAGCACTTTTTGTGCATGCTTCAAATCAAAATTATCATTGGTAAATTCGCCCCAAGGAAGATCAAGAAGCAATTCAAGATAGTTCATGATAACGGAATACTCAGCCGCTGCAGGATTCATCCTTGATAAACGGTCCGATTCTTTTTTAAAAGTTTCTGCTACTTCTTTACTCCATTTTTTTGTTGCTGCGCGTTCTTTCAATACGCTCACTTCCCTGTCGGGAGAATTACCGCCAAGCTCTTCCTGAATGGTTCTCAACTGCTGATTGAGAAAATACTCTCTCTGCTGCTTATCAATATCCGTGCGAACCTTACTGGTAATTTGGTTTTTCAATTCCAGCATCTGCAGCTCTTTATCGAGATGCTCAAGTACTCGTGTCGCTCTTTCTTTGTGATCTACAATCTCCAGAAGTTCCTGCTTCTTGGTGACATCGAGATTCATGTTTGAGCAAATAAAATTTATAAGAAAGGTGTGACTTTCAATATTACGAATTGCAAAAGCAGCATCAGAAGGAATATTCGGAGAGTTCTGTATAATTTGAAGTGCCAGATCCTTTAAAGAAGCGACGAGTGCAATGAATTCCTTATCTGTTATGTTAGCTGCAACTTCAGGAAAGGCTTTTACCTTACACCGAATATAAGGCTCTGTTGATAGACACTCATCGAGGCGGAAACGACGTTTTCCCTGAATGATGATTGTCGTATTCCCATCAGGCATACGAAGTAATTTCAAAACCTGGGCAACGGTGCCGATTTTATTGAGGTCTTCAAATGCAGGATCTTCAATACTAACGTCTTTCTGGGATACAACACCAATAATTTTATCACCCTTATGGGCATCTTTAATAAGGTTTATTGACTTATCACGGCCTACTGTAATGGGTATTACTACTCCGGGGAAAAGAACCGTATTTCTAAGAGGAAGTATAGAAAGAATAGCAGGAACATCCTGTTGATTCATCTGATCTTCGTCTTCCTGTGAAAGCAAAGGAATGAATTCTGTATCGTCGTCGATTATATTGGCTAAATCGAAAGAATTCCTGTTTTTGGGGTCTTGAGAATGCATAAAATGTAAATGAATTAAGTGAACGACAATATGTCATAAAAATTGCCGTAATCATCAATAGTCGAATTCCATGCCATAATTAATAGCTGGCAGGGAATAAATCGATTTAAATATCAGCATATTTTTTATTTCCATCTATCGCTAAATCAACAAAAAAAATCATGAAAAAGAAAGAAAAAAATCAATCACATATTACTGATATTCAATTATATATATAATTACCAAAAAGTCCTTCACATCCTTTGGAACATTCTAGATAAATTCTTGTATTGACCACAATTAGGTATCCGATAGCTATCCGATTATCTAATTATCGAATTAGCCAATTAACCAATTGTCAAATTCCTCAGAATCCACTACGTTTGCACCCTTCAATTATGGAACAATCCCCATTATCAAAACGTGTTATTTTACTGGCTGAAAGTCAAACCATAGCCATGTCGAAATTAAGCCGCGAGCTCATTTCAAGTGGTATTGACATTATTAACTTAAGTCTGGGTGAACCTGATTTTGTAACTCCGGCTCACATATGCGAGGCTGCCAAAAAGGCTATTGATAATGGCTTTACTTTTTATCCTCCAATAGCAGGATATGCCGAATTGAGAAAAGCTATTTCCGCTAAATTCAAAAAAGAAAACAATCTTGACTATGGTCCGGAACAAGTAGTTGTTTCAACCGGTGCAAAGCAAAGTATTGCTAATGTTGTATTAAGTCTGATTAATCCGGGTGATGAAGTTATCATTCCCCTTCCATACTGGGTAAGTTATATTGAAATTGTAAAACTTGCTGAAGGAAAAACGGTAGGAGTAAAAACAACGATAGAATCCGATTTTAAAATTTCTCCTGAACAGTTGGAGGCAGCTATTACTCCTCGAACGAAGCTCTTCATTTTCTCTTCTCCTTGTAATCCGACCGGATCTGTTTATACAAAAGATGAACTCTTTGCTCTTGCAGAAGTTCTAAAGAAGCATCCCGGAATTTTTATTCTTTCGGATGAAATCTACGAGCATATTAATTTCCTGAGTCAACACGAAAGCATAGCACAATTTGATTTTATAAAAGACAGGGTAATTATTGTCAATGGTGTTTCCAAAGGTTATGCAATGACCGGTTGGAGAATAGGCTACATTGGCGCTCCTAAATTTATTGCCGATGCATGCGATAAAATGCAAGGACAGTTTACTTCCGCCGCCAGTTCCATTGCGCAAAAAGCTGCAGAAGCGGCTTTAACAATGGACATGAAGCCGACCTATGAAATGCAGCAAGCCTTTCGCAGAAGACGCGATCTCGTTCTTGATAAAATGAAAGATATTCCCGGAATAAAAATCAATAAACCGGAAGGTGCATTTTATGTTTTTCCCGATGTAAGTGCATATTTTGGAAAATCATTCGAAGGAAAAAAAATAAATAATGCAAGCGAGCTTTGCATGTATCTGCTCCATCAGGCCCATGTGAGTCTGGTTACCGGCGAAGCTTTTGGTGACGGAAATTGTCTTCGTTTTTCATACGCTGCTGCCGATGAAAAACTTGTTGAAGCCATTAAAAGAATTAAGACAGCATTGAGTAAACTTTCCTGATTTCACTTTTCTAATAAATTTTCTTGTGGCAAAATCTAAAAATATCAATGAATTGTTTGCATCGTTTGAGAAGTTGAACGTTCTCATAATAGGCGATGTTATGATTGATAATTATCTCTGGGGAAAAGTTGAACGTATTTCTCCCGAAGCTCCTGTTCCAATTGTTTCCGTTCAGAAAAAAGAAGCCCGTCTCGGCGGCGCTGCCAATGTGGCTATTAATGTTCAGGCAATGGGTGCTAATCCTATTCTCTGCGCTGTTATCGGCGGTGATGCTAATGGCAGAAATTTTCTTGATCTGTTACAGCAAATGAATATGTCGTCCGACGGACTGCTGCAATGTAACGACCGCCCGACAACTGTTAAAACCCGTGTCATAGGAAATAATTATCAGATGCTGCGCGTCGACGAAGAACGCGAAGAAGACATTACTTCATCGGAGCGTAAACAAATGGTAAACAGAATTACCTCCATTATCAATAAGAAAAAAATTCACATTATTATTTTTGAAGATTACGACAAAGGATTAATAAGTAAATCTCTTATCGAGCAGGTAACAAAACTTGCCAGACAAAAAAACATTCTGATTGCTGTCGATCCTAAGAAAAGAAATTTCAATTATTACAAGCATGTCGATTTGTTCAAGCCCAATCTGAAAGAGCTGCGTGAAGGGATGAAACTTGACCTTGATAAAAATAACACCAAAGAAATTGTTGCTGCAGTAAAAAAACTTTCTCATGAACACGGTATTCGCGAAACGCTCGTTACACTATCTGATCGCGGAGTATTAATCATGAATGCAAAGACGGAAGAAATCATTCCCGCTCATTTTAGAAATATCACCGACGTTTCAGGAGCTGGCGATACAGTAATAAGTGTTGCAGCTTTATGCATGGCTGCCGGAGCCGATTCACATACTATGGCAGCCATTGCCAATCTCGCCGGCGGACTCGTTTGCGAAAAAGTTGGTGTTGTACCTGTTGTAAAAGAAGAATTGCTGGAGGAAGTCAAGCGACTAAAAATTAAATGAAAAACACAATCATCAAACCCTACGGCGATTCACCGGAAGATAAAAAACATCAGATAGCACGAATGTTTAATAACATTTCCGGGCGTTATGATTTTTTAAATCATTTTTTATCGTTGGGCATAGACCGATCCTGGAGACGCAAAGCTGTATCGTATTTGAAGAAAAGTAATCCGAAAATGATTCTCGACATTGCTACGGGAACAGGAGATCTTGCCATTGAAATTTCACACATGAATCCTGAAAAAATTTTCGGCGTAGACATTTCAACCGACATGCTTGAAATTGCAAGAAATAAGATTAAAAAAAGGGGCCTAAATGAAGTTATTCAATTTCTTGAAGGAGATTCTGAACAACTTATTTTTGAAGACAATAAATTCGATGCTGTTTCCGTTGCTTTTGGTGTTCGAAACTTCCAAAATCTTGAAATTGGTTTATCCGAAATGCTCCGTGTTCTAAAACCCGGTGGCAAATTGATGATATTGGAATTTTCACAACCTACGAACCCAGTCTTCAAAAAACTCTACACCTTCTATTCATCTGCAATAGCACCTAAAATCGGAAAAGCAGTATCCAAAGATGCTGCAGCCTATACCTATCTGAATGAATCGGTAAAAGCATTTCCCTATGGGGAAGAGTTTTGTAAGATTTTGGCCAATGTCGGTTACAAGGATATTCACTTCCATACGTTGACATTCGGTGTGGCAACCATCTATCTTGCCAATAAATAATCCCTAGTTTTATTTAATGAAAAATAGTTCCATTCTGCTTTTTCTTTTTTGCCTGCCTTATTGGGTAATGGGTCAATTGGACAATGTACCAATTAACCTGCCCAAATACGATCAGCAGAAATTACATTTTGGATTTACACTGGGAATTAATTCATCAACATTTTTAATTGACAGAGTTGGCGATTTAAAAATAAGAGACACCGTTTACAGTATTGAAGCTGAAGCCGCCTCCGGACTTAACCTTGGCATTATCGGAAACCTAAGGCTTGGAGAGTATTTCGACTTCCGCTTTATCCCTACACTTTCTTTCGGACAAAGAAATTTGATTTACCATATAATTTACAACGACACTTCTGAATCCAATTCCCGAAAAAAAATAGAATCGTCATACATAGAATTTCCAATTGAATTTAAATACAAATCAAAAAGAAGAAACAATTACAGGGTTTATGTTTTGGCCGGTTTTAAATATGGCATTGACATGGTATCACAGGCAAAAGTAAAAAATAAAGAAAAAGACATTATCAAACTTAACAGAAAAGACTACGGTTATGAAATCGGAGTCGGCTTTGATTTCTACATGACCTATTTTAAATTTTCTCCTGAAATAAAAATGTACAACGGTTTAAAGAATCTTCTATTCAGAGAAAACACAATCTATGCAAGTCCTTTAGAGGCTTTGTATGCAAAGACGTTTGTGGTTTCGTTTACGTTTGAGTAGGGGTTTACTCCGATAACTATCGGATCGCAAATTAGCTTTGCTGGGCGAAGTCTTAAGCGCGAAACGGAATCTTTATTAATTGTACTGCTATCAAATTGAGCGCGTGACTTCGTCCACGACGTGACATGTAAAGTTGTAACGAATTCTATTCGTCTATTTTCACTAGCTCGGGAAAATGTACGTAATTAAATCACGCGCTCCGTAGTGGACGAAGTCACGCGCTCGAGTTAATTGCAGAGCTATTATTTTTATTCATACTTCGCGCTTAACTTCGCCCAGCTTCGGTGAGTAGGAATTTTATCAGATAGCTATCGGATCGTTTATAAGCCCTGCTCTTTGCTGGGCGAAGTCTTAAGCGCGAAACGGAATCTTTATTAATTGTACTGCTATCAAATTGAGCGCGTGACTTCGTCCACGACGCGACATTTAAGTATTTAACGAATTATATTCGTCTATTTTCACCAGCTCGGGAAAATGTATGAAATTCAATCCCCCGCTCCGTAGTGGACGAAGTCACGCGCTCGAGTTAATTGCAGAGCTATTATTTATATTCCTACTTCGCGCTTAAGACTTCGCCTAGCATCGGAAAGTAGGAATTTTATCCGATAGCCATCGGATATATAACAACCGGATTAGCTAAATAACGGATAAACAAATACCTTTATATTCAAAACATAAAGAACATTCCAAAACATGCAAAAGCAAGTCGAGCTAGTCCTTCTCCCCGAAGAGGCAGCAGATCAAAGCCGACAGTTGCAGCTTGCCGCTCAGGGACTGAGCATAAAACAGTCCAGGATAAAAGCGCTGCGAATAGTTAAACGCTCTATTGACGGCAGGTCTAAACAGGTTAAAATTCGTTTGATCGTTGATGTTTATGTCGATGAAGAGGCGCCGGTTTCACGGAAACCGGGAAGCCGGTTTTCATTTAATAAAGAAATTGTCAATTCACCTCCTGTACTCATTACGGGATTTGGTCCGGCAGGAATGTTTGCCGCTTTGCGACTTATTGAATTAGGACGAAAACCAATTATCATTGAACGCGGTAAAAATGTTCAACAACGTCGCCGTGATCTGGCAGCAATAAACAAGAAGGGAATAATTAATCCTGATTCTAATTATTGCTTCGGCGAAGGCGGCGCAGGTACATACAGCGATGGGAAATTGTACACACGATCAACCAAGCGTGGTGACCTTGAAAGAATTCTGGAGATTTTTATTCTTCATGGTGCCGATGAAAACATTCGCATTGACGCTCATCCACACATAGGCACAAACAAGCTTCCGCAGATTGTTGAAGCAATTCGCAACACTATTTTGAATGCCGGCGGTGAAATACATTTTAACACAAGACTGAAAAATATTATTGCAGAACAAAATCGTTTCAAAGGCATTATAACAATAGACGTATTAACCGGAGAAGAAAAAGAATTCCGCGCTGATGCAATGATACTGGCAACAGGACATTCTGCAAGAGATATCTATGAATTATTCGACAAAGAAAAAATTAGTATTGAAGCCAAACCATTTGCCCTTGGGGTCAGAATCGAACATCCACAAATCTTAATTGATTATACTCAATACCATTGCGGTAGCAGAAGTGAATTCCTGCCTCCTGCTTCCTACTCTCTTACGCATCAGTATAAAGACAGAGGTGTTTATTCATTTTGTATGTGTCCGGGAGGAATAATTGCTCCTGCTGCTACAGGCCCCATGGAAATAGTAGTTAATGGCTGGTCGCCGTCGAAAAGAAACAATCCATTTGCCAATTCAGGCATGGTGGTTTCTGTCAATGAAACAGATTATAAAAAATTCGAAAATGCAGGTCCGCTGGCAGCTATGAAATACCAGCAGGAAGCAGAACAAAAAGCCTACATAGCGGGAGATGGAAATCTAAAAGCTCCTGCCCAACGAATGATCGATTTCGTAAAAGGGAAATTATCGTCCGATCTGCCGCCATGTTCTTATATACCGGGAGTTACTTCTTATGATCTGCATCATTTGCTTCCCCAGGAAATAAGTCTTGCTTTGAAGGAAGCTTTTATTGCTTTCGGAAAAAAAATGAAACCGTACTATACCAACGATGCTTTACTTGTTGCTGTTGAATCACGCACTTCCTCACCGGTAAGAATTCCGCGCGACAAAGAAACATTACAGCATCCTCAAATCGCTGGACTGTATCCTTGTGGAGAAGGAGCGGGTTATGCGGGTGGAATTATTTCTGCTGCTATGGATGGAGAAAGGTGTGCGGAGAAGGCGGGGGTATTGGTTAGAGGGTAGAAATATTATTTTTTAAAAAAATAGTTGTTTTCCTGTGAATTTTAAATCGTTGATTTGAATAAATAAATTTCGAATCTGGTTAATGACCACACTTCGACGTCGCTCAGTGACCACACTTCGACGTCGCTCAGGGCAATGTTATTTAGTTAAGTTAAATGATTTATACGTAGTCAATTTATGGAATTCTTAGGCCCCTTAGGGCCGGACTCTTGGTAACTTTTGGACAATACAAGAGCGCTAAGCCCTTTTAGGGGCGCACTCTTTAAACACACAGCATTTTCGACAACGAAAGCACACTGTAATCACCTACCCGACAACTTATCATCAAATATTGTATACAGGAACTTTTCCACTGTTGAATAAATGGACATAGGCGTTGTGTTTAAAGAGTTCGCCCCTAAAGGGGCTTGACGTAATCGTGTTGTCTATTGTTACCGAAAGTGCGGCCCTAAAGGGCCTGTCACTTCTAAATGCGTTTACTTAATATGAATTCTTGTATTTAACTTAATGACATTGCCCCGGCGAATTCGAAGGTGGTCACTGAGCAAAGTCGAAGTGTAATATTCACTAAACAGTTTAGAAAACTCCCATTCAAGATACTTATATTCAATTATTTAATAAAATATTATAAAAAAAGAAATTCCCTTATTTAGAATCATTCTAAATAACTATATTTGCACCAATTAAAAAATCAAATTAATCCATGAAAAAAATTTCTCTTAAAATTCTTCCAATACTTCTATTCGTTTCTATACACACACAGGCACAAAATTCAACAACTGCAGAAGATTCTTTGCAATCCAATTCATCCTTTCTAATAAAAGGAACAACACTTGGCGGTTATGGTAATGCCGTCTACAGAAGAGATTTTAATGAAGAAACTTCGACCATGAACCTCGATCGATTTGTACTTTTTGTCGGACATAAGTTTACTAAGCAGATTTCATTTTTCAGTGAAATAGAAATCGAAGATGCAAAGGTTTCCGGTGGCGAAGAAGGTGGTGAGGTTGCTTTAGAACAGTGCTTTTTAAAATTCAATTTGAATAAGAATCATTATCTGGTTGCAGGATTGTTTATACCTAGAATTGGAATACTTAATGAGAATCATCTCCCAAATTCATATAATGGCAATGACAGAACGAGGGTTGAAACCTATATTATTCCATCTACCTGGAGAGAGTTGGGTGTAGGTTTATACGGAAACCTTAACAGCTTTCCACTTTCTTATTCTGTGGGACTAATGAATGGACTTAATTCTTCTGCTTTTGAGCACGGAACGGTTATTCGTAATGGCCGTTTTGAAGGAAGAGACGCATCGGCAAACAATCTTGCTGCTACAGCTTCCTTACAATACAATAAAAACAATTTTAACTTTCAGATCAGCGGCTATTATGGCGGAACGGTTGGACTTTCTCCCGATGAAGCCAGTTCCTTAAAACTTGAATCAGGACTCTTCTCTATTCCTGTAATGCTAGGTGAAGCTAATCTTCAATTTGAGTCGAATGGTTTTAGCGGACGGTTACTTGGAACAATAATATCAATAACAGATGCTAAAGAAATAAACAGAGTTTATGGTAATAATACACCTGAAGTTGCCTATGGCTTCTATGGAGAAATAGCCTACAATCTATTTGAAAAATCAGAAAAATTAAAATCAGAAGAGTTTAATATTTTTGTTCGTTACGAAAAACTGGATATGAATGCAACCATTCCTTCCAATGGACTTATAGATGGCACATTGGACCAACAGCATATTATAACAGGAATATCGTACCTTCCCTCTAAAAATGTTGCTATAAAAGCGGATATTCGAATGAAACACACAGGCAAACAAAATCCGAATCTGGTCATTAATCCTAATGATACTTATAAAGTGGATAATACTTTTCTAAATCTTGGTGTAGGCTTTAGCTTCTAGCAATTATGGAGCGAAGAGAATTTATTAAAACAACCTGTTCCCTTTGTCTGGCAATTGGCGCAGGTATGGCAATTACATCACTTGACTCTTGTGCTTCTTCAAACGTTTATAAAACTGTAGTTTCAGAAAACAAAATAAAAGTACCAATCTCCCTTTTTACGAATACAGATTTTCAAATCATACGTTCCGAAGATCTGGAGTTTGATATAGCTTTGCGAAAAGAAACAAATGGAGATAAGTTCACTTCAATGCTGATGCGATGCACCCATGCGGATAATCAGTTGTCGTGGACAGGTAAAGGATACTATTGTAATCTTCATGGAAGCAAATTCGACAATGAAGGGAAAGTCATCAAGGGGCCTGCTGAAGAATCTATGAAAAAATTATTTACGGAAGCAGTCGGCGAATTTGTAATTATCACTTTGAGGTAAAAGCAAAGATCTTTTTGGAGATACAAATCAAACTGCTATAAAAGGAAAAAGGCAAAGCACATAAGCGCCCTACCTTTTTCGTAAATCCCCTCTGAAAGTATAAAGTAAAACAATTTTTTAAAATAATCCTAATTCAAAAATAATTATTCTGTAAAGTTATGATTATCGTTTTTCAATGATTTTTCAAAAAAAAACCATTGAAAGGGTGAAAATTTTAATTAAGTCTTTAATCAAAAAGCTTTTATTAAAAGGAAATTAAAACTAACTTCTGCTTACCAACGGCGGAATTCGGCACAAACTATTCCTGCAGCAACTGCAGCATTTAAAGATTCTGCTTTTGAACCCGGGAAAGAGGGAATTGTTATTGGATTACTAATAAATTCAAAATTCTTTGAATCAATACCAGTCGATTCGCTTCCAATTAGAATAAAACCATGCCCGGTAAGTTTTTCATTATAGATGCTTTTACCATCCAGCAAAGTACCATAAACGGGAAGTCTATTATCCTTGGCGTTTTTCCTTAAAAGTGATGTCAAGTCGTTATAGCTGATTTTTGTTCTGAAAAGGGAACCCATGGAAGCTTGTACAACTTTTGAATTATAACAATCGACTGTATTCTCTGAACAAATGATTTCATTAATTCCAAACCACTCAGCAATGCGAATGATGGTCCCCAGGTTTCCGGGATCATTTATATCATCCAGCAATAGAAACAGACCGGTAGCGAAACTGTATTCGAGCCTTGGTTTAGGAATTTCAACGATAGCAAGGGTTTGCTGCGGTGTTGAAAGAGAACTTATTTTAAGCAATTCATCTTCAATTACAGTTACCAGCTCTACTTCACGGGTAAGTTTCCGACTTTGGAATGTCTGAAAATACTCTTCTGTTCCATAAACAACCTGCACCTTCCAATCAGAAGCCAACAATTCAGAAACCATCTTAGCGCCTTCTACAACAAATAGATTTTCCGCTTTCCTGAATTTTTTCAAGCGCAGCGATGTAATTAACTGAATTTGTTTTTTGGAAAGCATACTACCCTTTGTGTAATTCAAGAACTGTAATTTCAGGAAGGATTCCCACTCTGCCGGGATACCCTAAAAATCCAATCCCACGGTTTACATAAAGGTATTGATTCCGGTCTGAATATAAATCAGCCCATTGTTTGTACATATATTGTATAGGGCTCCATTTGAATCCCGGTATATCAATTCCAAATTGAAATCCATGTGTATGTCCGGATAAAGTTAAATCGACATATTTATATTTCTCCTTGATTTCAGCATCCCAATGAGATGGATCGTGAGATAAAAGAATATTAAGAGGTTGAATCTCATAAGCAGCCGTCGCTTTTTCCATGCTGCCGTATCGTGAAAAATTTCTGTGACCGCTATAGTTTTCTACGCCGATCAAACCAATCTTCTGATTATCTTTCTCAAGATAGAGATGTTCGTTCAACATAAGCTTCCACCCCACTTCACCGTGAAAAGATTTGAGCAAACGGAGATTTTCCTGCTTTGCATAATCATCGGGCCATTTAAAGTAATCACCGTAGTCGTGATTGCCTAAAATTGAATACGTGCCCATAGGGGCTTTCAGTCGGGATAATACATCTTTGAATTCTAAAGCTTCCGTATGAAGGTCGTTCACCAGGTCGCCGGTAAAAAATATAATATCGGGTTTCTGTTCGAGGACCATATCTATAGCTCTTGAAATATGAGTCGTACCCATAAAGCTTCCTGTATGAAGGTCGGAAAGTTGGACAATTTTTAATCCATGAAAAGCATCGGGAAGGTTTGGAAATTTTATGGAGAGATTTCTTACTCTGAAATTATAGGCTCCATTGACCATTCCATACAACATGGAAAAGAAAGGAATTGATCCAATTATAAATCCTGTTTTTACCAGAAAATTAAGTCGTGAAATTCTAAAAGCTTCACTGGTCGCTTCTTTACTTGAAAATAAGGTTGCCAATCCCGCAAAAGCTAAACGAAATAGCCTGACAACATCATCCAGCAAAAGGAAAACTGCAATGAGTAATTTGGATAAATAAATTATTACAATAACAGCAAAAAGATACGTACGCAAAGCCTTTGGCCAATAATGCCAGTCGTTGTATTGAGCAAAAACAATTACAGAAAGGCAAATAACAGATACTCCCCAATAGATACTGTGAATTACTCTTTGAGAAAGAATCGATTTTTGCTGGATTAAAAATTTTACTCCCTGGAAGACGTAAAGATCAATTGCAAGAAGAAAGAGAACGGCAATAAAAATACGTATGGTCAAGATGTAATTTATTTAAATTATTTGAATTTTAGAAAACGAATTCAAACGATTAACAACAACAATTATTGAATTCGTAAATGTTTTAATTTTTAAAGGGGTCTAAGGATTTAACCTTCCCATAATCCATTTTCCCTGTTTTGATTTTTCATAAATGATTCTGTTGTGAAGACGGTTTACCTGTCCCTGCCAGAATTCAAAGTATACCGGAGATAAAATATATCCTCCCCAATGAGGAGGGCGTTCAACTTTTTTCCCTTCATATTTCATTTCATAGACTCTGTATCTTTCCATGAGTTCATTTAATCCTGATAGTTTTTCACTCTGGCAGGAGGCCCAGGCACTAATCTGGCTTTCCCTCGGGCGCGTATAAAAATAATCGTTGGAGGCTCTTTCTGAAACTTTTTGAACAACACCTTTTATTCTGATTTGCCTTACAGGACCTGACCAATAGAAATTTAAACAGACCTTTTTATTATGACGTATTTCTTGCCCTTTTATGCTAAAATAATTTGTAAAAAATGAAAAACCTTTTGAGCTATAATCCCGAAGCAGTACAACCCTGGCATCGGGCCAGCCATTTTTATCGGAGGTGGCCAGAGTCATGGCATTGGGTTCTGCAATGCCATATTTAATGGCGTCATTCATCCACTTTTCAAATTGGACGAAAGGACTTTTAGAAAAAGATTTCTCATCGAGCGGACTTGTGCCTGTATCAACCCTGAGTAGTTTAATTTTATTATTGAGGCTTTTCATTTTTTCGGCTTTATGTAAGGTTCAAATAATTGATCTGAATTAGCTCAATTCTATATCAGTTATTAAAGATTTTTGATTGCATAGAGGTGCAAAAGTCGTAAAAATGTTTTGTTTTATTTTTTTGAGTGGAAATCATCTTCTTTTCATCAAAAAACAACTGTTTAGAGGAAATTTCAATTTTTTTCACCTGTAAGTTTTATAGGAAAAGTATGAAAACAAGTATATGGAATGAGGGTAAAAGAACATTGAAAACACAAATTCATGAATTACTAAAGTTCATGATTTACTTAAACTTAAACATAGCATGAGAAGAAAAATTGTACACCTTGACCCTGAAGTGGGTCGCATTCTCGTTTCCGAACCCTTTTTACTCGACTCTTATTTTAAGAGGTCTGTAATTCTATTGGGAGAACACGGCGACGACGGAACTGTTGGATTTATTTTAAATAAGCCAACTGATCTGAAGTTAAATGATGCTCTGGAAGACTTTCCTCCTTTCGACGTTCCACTGTACTTTGGCGGGCCGGTTCAAACAGACACTATTCACTTCCTTCATACATTGGGAAATCAACTGTCAGGAAGCAAAGAAATACTGAAAGGTATTTTTTGGGGCGGCGATCTTGAAATGTTAAAAGTCCTTATCGATACGCACCAGGTAACTACGAATGATATTAGATTTTTTGCAGGTTACAGTGGATGGGAGCCACAGCAGCTGGACGATGAACTAAAAGGCCATACGTGGATTGTTTCAAGCTGTAAACAAGACATTGCTTTTTCAGAAGACCCTGAAAACCTTTGGGGACAGGTCTTACGCACTATGGGAAGTCAATATGCCATACTTGCTAATTTCCCCGAGGATCCTAGTTTGAATTGAAGAAATACATTGATTTTAATAAAAAAAAGCTTCCTTATGGAGGCTTTTTTTTTGAATAGTTTGTGAAAAAATAGGTAATTTTACAATCGTCATAAATCCTTAATTACTAACGCTAAATAATTGTTTCCCAATAATCAACAATGAAATACTTTAAAATAATTTTTTGTTTCTTTCTTCTAATTATTATTAATCAAACATTGGCAGGAGCAATTCCCAATTCCCAATCCATCGAGTTTTCTACTATTGCTTCAACAACAAGCGTCACAAACGACGATCCATGTAATGCTATTCCATTAACATTGGGAATCACTTGTTCCGGTATATTAGGCGATAATACAGCAGCTACTAATTCTTCTATTGCCGATGAAACGTGTGATGGTCCCAACAGCAATGGCGATGTTTGGTATACAGCACAAGTTGGTGCCAATGGAACATTAATCATTGAAACCGATACGGGAACGCTTACAGACATGGGTATGGCCATTTATGAAGCAGTAAACTGTTCAACGTTAACATCCTTTGCCTGTGTCCCTGGAGGAAGTCCAAGTGCAGCAGCAATGCCATATATAAGCATAACAACACTTTCACCCGGAACAGTAGTGTATATTCGTCTTTGGGATGTAAATAATGATGAAACAGGTGACTTCAGCATTTGTGCTTATGTAAACTGTAATGCCAGCGTAGCCATTATAGGAAACAATAGCGGTTGCAGTGCAACTTCTACTCAATTATGTGCAACGCCCGGTTTTGTTTCCTATTCATGGACAGGCGGAAGTTCATTAGACTGTATAAATGTTAATTCAATTGGTACTAACACCTATACGGTTACAGTAACGGATGCTGACGGCTGCACGGCATCTAACTCACATACAATAACAGTAACAACATCTCCAACAATTTCGATTAACGGTCCTGCAACAGCTTGTCCGGAAAGCAATCCCCAATTATGCGTATCCGGTTCTTTCAGCGTGTATCAATGGAACACAGGTGCTTCAAACAGTTGCATTTCTCCGACAAATTCCAATACTTATTCTGTTACTGTTACTGATGCTTTTGGATGCACAGGAAGCGACGCAAAAGCGATAACCATTTATCCTGCTGCCAGTGTTTCAATAACAGGTCCTTCATCCAGCTGTCAGGGTTCAACTGCTCAATTATGTGCTACTTCAGGATTTAATATTTACAGTTGGTCTAGCGGACAAAGCACAGATTGTATTACTCCTACAACGGGAAATTTCTATACCGTTGTTGTAACCGATGCGAATAGCTGTACGGCCAGCTCCAGCGCCCCTTTTGTTGTTCTGAATCCACCTTCTTCGGCCATTACCGGACCGACATCTACATGTAATTCTACTGTTGCTCAACTTTGTGCTCCTGCAGGAGATTCTTTGTATTTATGGGGGAATGGAAATACGAACAGCTGTATTACAGCCTCTATTTCCGGATTGTACACTGTTACCGTAACAGGACTTAATGGATGTACAAGTTCATCGTCTCATTCTCTAACCATCAATCCCTCCTTTATAATGAACGTTACCGGACCGGATTCCATATGCAGCGGATCCAGTTCTCAACTATGTGCTACAAATGGCAACTACAGTTATTCGTGGTCTAACAGTGCAACATCAGCTTGTATTAATCCGACTGCCAATGGAAACTATACGGTGGTAGCAACAAATCTTTCGAGTGGTTGTACAAAAAGTGCTTCTAAATCGTTAAACATTTTTACTCCTCTTAACGCAAATATTTCCGGACCATCTTCAGCTTGCATAGGTAGTGTTGTGCCACTTTGTGCTTCTTCGGGTGGCACATCTTATTTGTGGTCAAATGCTAAAATTACTGATTGTATAAATGTAAACAGTAATGGTATTTATACTGTTACAATTACTGACAGCCATGGCTGCACTGCCAGTGCCACACAAACTGTTGTTTTTTCTACTTCATTTAATGTAAGCATAACAGGACCTCCAAAAGGATGCATTGGCAGCAGTTCTTCCCTTTGTGTTCCGAGTGGATATGCAACGTATGCCTGGAGTACGGGGGATACAGCTTCATGTATCAGTGTAAATAATCCCGGCAACTATTCCGTTACTGTTCACGATCAAACCGGTTGCGTTGCGAATAGTTTTAAAAATCTATCCTTTGTTTCTCCCCCTACTGTTACCATAACAGGCGACTCCTTGATTTGCGACGGAGCATTTGTTAATTGGTGTGCAACACCCGGATTTCCGGCATATCTATGGTCTAATGGAGGAACAAATGAATGCATTAATGTTTCAACGGATACAAATTATGTTGTTGAGGTAACTGACACCAATGGGTGCACTGCTTCTGCTACCGAGCATTTAACTGTAAGAATTATTCAACCCTCTATCCAGGAATCAAATGGTAATCTGATTTGCACTCCTTACAATTCATCGTATACTTATACCTGGCTTATTAATGGCTTACCTTCAAATTGTTCAAGTGATACCTGCGTACCGGGTTTATCGGGTCTTTACTCTGTAATTGTAAGAGATACCATTTCCAATTGCAGTGAAATTGCAACCTATAATTTCATTAATACAGGAATCACTGTTACAGACGACGATGTTTATGCCACTATATATCCTAACCCAATTTATGGAAATGAATTTGGCATCTTTTTTAGAAACGTATCGGGTGGAAAATCCAGGATTTCTATTTTTGATGCTTTGGGTAAAACAGTCTATACAGAAAGTCTTTTTATCAGTGAAAAATATTTCTATCATACAATTTCACTTCCGGATTATGCTAAAGGTGTACTTTTTGTAAACATTCTAAATGAAAAAGGAAGTTTTCTGAAAAGAATAGTACGCTATTAGAGTCTATTGTAAGAATAATTATTTCCACACTTGCTCAGGGTTCTGAAAAAATAACTTTCTGAAATCTCTTACTTATAACCATTTTTTTCTGTTCCATAATAATATTTTATCTTTAAGTTTGAAAAACACCTTATCCTTTATTTGAGGTAAAATAATCAATACATCCTGACATTAACGAAAAACTAAAAACAATTAACCATGGCAAAGACAATCAACAATAGGATGACAGTAAACATTGAAGGCGACTTTGTAGTTTTCCTTATTGGCATGCGCATAAACCGTTTTTGGAAATTCCATAAATGGATTCCTGTAGCTGCTGCTATGCCCAAAATGCTAAAAGAACTCATGGAAAAACCAGAAAGTGGACTTCTGGGCTTTCAATTGCTTGGGGGAATTCCTCCGGTCACCATTCAGTACTGGAAGTCGTTTGAACATTTAGAAGCATATGCCAAAGACCGAAACAATCATCATTATCCGGCATGGAAAGCCTTCAATACAAAAATCAAAAGCAATGGCGATGTTGGAATTTGGCATGAAACTTATAAAGTAAATGCCGGCAACTATGAATGCATTTACAATAATATGCCAAAATACGGGCTGGGTAAATTCAACGAACTAATTCCTGCCATGGGAAAAAGAGAGTCAGCAGGAAATAGAATAAATAGTAAAGAATAAACCTCAATTCCATATAATCATAAACAAAGATAAATCAATAATCCATTCAAATAAAAAACTATTTAAATCAAATATATTTCTCATGAAAGATCTGACAAAACATTACACGAACGGTGAGGTAACAATTGTATGGAAGCCTAAAATTTGCAGTCATTCCGGTATTTGTGTAAAAGGACTTCCCGAAGTATTCCATACAAAGGAATTGCCATGGATTACTCCGGAAAATTCTTCAACAGAAAAAATTATCGATCAGGTAAAAAATTGTCCGAGTGGGGCTTTGAGTTATTTAATGAATTCGGAGTCAAAAATTTAATTAGTACCTATTAATATTTTTTTAGTTTTTGATCTGTTACCTCCTGAAGTTTTTACAAAATAAATTCCCGAATAAACCGTCTGCAAATCAAAATAACACATCGTACTTCCCTGATATAAATTTTGTTTTTGTACCAGCTTACCTTCTATATTTAATAGTTCAACCTCCCTATCGTATGGCTGCGATATATTGGACTGAATTACAAGGATATCATTTGCAGAACTTGGGAAAATAGTTACATCTAAATCTTTATCATTAATATTTTCTATATCAGTTGTTGGAGGAGTATATGTTGTAACTCCACCGGGTACTGTTGCATGTGCAAATGAAGAACCGGGACCTCCTGAAGGAGCAACACCATAATAGGTTGATCCAAGTATATATGGAAAAACAGGATTGCCAACAGAATCAATAGTGGCAAAATAGCAATAGATGCCGTTTGGATAATTAGGTGTAATGCAAAAACGTCCGTTGTGCACATCCAAATCACCGGAGCCATTGATGAATTCAAAATCCTCAGAATATGCTCCCAATGTTGCCGGTAATGGTGTTGAACCGGGAAGCATAGAGGTAATCATATCTGTAAAATTTGGTCCTACTGCGGGAGTACCGTCAGGAAGTGTTGTTCTTGAAGTAATATTTCTAAGATGATACCCGGGAGTAATTCTTTTAATTGGACTAAGTGAATCCATAGGGTCACTGTATCCATATGCGCCATAAATAGGAAACCCATCAGAAGCAAAGCCCAGAAGTGGTCCATGCTCCGTGCTATCGGGAACGTACAAACCATCAGCCAGATAAACATTGCAAATACTGGACATTGGAATTGAAGAAATATTGAAAGCAGTTGGATTCTGATGAACATGGTAATCAGATGTCATTGGCCCCGGATGACCGTGAGCACAATCAAAACCAAGATTTTCAAAATAGACTGCATTCTGATGCCACTTCCCTGCATTGTTATACGTTGCAGCATCTCTGTTATTATAAGCAACGGTTCCATTAATAAAAACTGCCACAGAACCCATTCCTACATTGGTAGGTGTGCCTGTATTGTCAACAGGATTCAATGGAATTTTAAAAACATAATTATTATCTAATGCTAAACTTGAAATACCCAGAGCATAAGGACCTGTTATATAGGATGGAATGCCGGTAGCATTAATATAGGCATCTGTAGAGGAATACCTTACCTGCTGAACATTGGCAAGTGTAGCATCACTTATTGGAACGGAATTACCTGTTACATAATGTCTTCCCATAATACCTGTGGTATTAAAAAGCCATTTTGTAATTGCAGGGTTCGTCTGGCAATATACCATACCTGTGAGCAGGATTAAAATCGGAGTTAGTAATTTTTTCATTGTTTATATTTTTTAGTTTTTATTAGAGAAGTATTATTTCATGTTGGGATCAGCAAAGCGTCTGTCATAAAGATATTCCTTATCTGTGAGCGTTAAAAGAAAAGCAATTAAATCCTTTTGATCCATTTCATTCAACACTCCTATCTTAAATAAAGCAGAATCGGCGTTTGGAGAATATGCTTCAGGACTTGCATAATGAGCGATTACATCTTTTAGCTTTTTAAATCTTCCATCGTGAGCATAAGGGTATGTCATTTCAACATTTCTTAAACTTGGCACCTTGAATTTATTAAAATCGTTATCAATTCCTGTAACATCTCCCCTGCCTTTATCATGTAGGGCTGTATCAGGTGTTAAGCCAATATTTCTATAGCTATTATCTGTAAACAATGGTTCTTTATGACAACTTTCACATTTGCTGCGAAACAATTTCATCCCATTCATTTCCTGATCAGAAAACTTTTCTTTCCCATTCATAAATTTATCAAATTTTGAATTGCTTGAAATCATAAGAGCGAGAAATTGAGAAAGAGATTTTAAAAGTCTTTCTGAGGTTACAACAGTATCGCCGAAGGCTTTTTTAAACATAAGCGGATATATAGAATCAATCTGCAATTTACGAATGACGTTTTCAAGCGTCTCCCCCATTTCAGCAGGACCCGCGATTGGTGCTATAGGTTGCAAATCTAAATGGTTAATTCCGCCATCAGCCATAAATGCATCCTTCCAAATTAGATTTTGCAAACCGGGAACGTTTCGCTTTCCTATTTTACCAAGAGTACCATGACTCAATGGATGATCAATATGGGCAAAAGCGGCAAAACGCTGGTGACAAGTTGCGCAACTTGTAAAATAATCGACTGAGAGGATTGGATCGTAAAATAATTTACGGCCTAAAACAAATCCTTCTGGTGTAATTTTATTTTTCTTTAAATCATACAAAGGCTTGGGAAATCCCTTCGGAATTTTCACCTGTACATCCTTCCTTTCAATTTTAAAATATGGATTATCTTCAACAAAACTGTTAAACAGAAATGCTGTTAAAAATAATACAACTAAAACAAGAATGGATTTCATTATTTTATTTACTACTCTATTATTGTGAACATATCAATATAATTATCAGCAATCATAACAGCATTATGAAAATCTGTAACAGAAGACAATTTGGAAAAATCAATATTTACAGGAGATTTAAAAATTTCTAAAGCGTCCGCTTTGATTTTCAAAGTTGAATTTATTGTATTATTACTAATGACTTTCTCTTCCTTAAAGTTCAACTTAATGGTACGAATACAATTTGCCGGCTGCTGATAACCCCCAATATGGAATTCAATAATATTGCCCGGTGAGGTAGATTGAGCAGATTTACCTTCGATTTTTAAAAAAATGTATCCTGTATTCCATGCCCAAAACATGCCTTTCACAGGATCCAGGGCTCCGGATTGAATTCCGCTGCAATTGCGCAGACTGTCAACACCAAGTGTAAAACTGATACCGGAATATTTACCCGAAGGAACTCCTTTCAATAAAATTCTTTTTGAATCAGGCTCATCTTCGTCAACTAAATAATAATCATTCAATAAATAATCATTTCCATCTGCACTTACTAAATGAATATTGCTGATATAATACCTCAATTTAGAAATTGTAAATTTTTGTCCGACAGCATTGATATATTTTACTGTATCAAATTTCAATAAAGAATCTCCGGCAAAATTTTCAAAAGAAAGAGTAATGTCAGAACCTGATTTATCTCCTTGTTTAGCAGAAACTGATGCAAGCGAGAGAACAAGAATATTAAACCAGAACCAAAGAATAGCTTTCCGAAAATCTTTCATAAATCAATATTGGATGGATTAATTTTCTGAATTAAATTTACGGATGAGAAACTGCTTTTGTATAATAAACATTTCCCTCCATCAGCGAATAATCAGATGACTCAACTACACCGTCACCGGTAAGGTCCTGAGGATTGTAACCAAGCAATGTTACACTCAAAGCATTTTCAAGATCTGAATAGTCTTGCGATTCTATGACTCCATCCTGAAATCCTAAACCATTGGAAGCATCCGATATATCGCCACTCCAAAGCGCGAAATATCCATCATTTAGGTTACAAAGGTTATTGCCGTAAGCTTTCGTTAATGAATTGGTAAAATCATAGCTGACAGAAGTGCTTGCAAAACCAACAGGTTGCGCACTCCAGGTTTCCATAGCGTTTCTATGCTTTACAACAATATAATAATTGCCGCCCAATGATGCAGAAGGAAATTCAAATGAACCAATACCGGTAGTTGATATTATATTAGACTTTGAATAAAGTATAGAGTGTTGTGCATTAGTCGAAACCAATTGTACTTTCACAGAATCCGTAACCGAAGACGAAAGTATACCTGTCATTAAACCATTTCCGGCATAAAATCCTTCAATTAATAATTTCAGATTTAATGTTACAGAGCAAGCGGCAACATTTAAAGTAATTGAGTTTGCTGATACTGCAGCTGGAGCAGCGCAAGCAGCATTACTGACCATCTGACAGGTAACAACATCATTATTTGCAGGCGCAGATTCTAAGTAACTACTGAGTCCAGTACCAACATTAATACCATTCTTTTTCCACTGGTATAAAGGTGAGGAACCTCCGTTCACCGGACTTGCAGTAAAAGTCAGGCTGGTTCCACTGCAGATGGTGGAAGTTACAGTGCTAATAGTTACAGAAGGTGTAACTGCAGGGCTTACAGTCATTGTAACTGAATTGGAAGTAGCTGTCGTTGATGTAAGATAATATTCATTGCTTGTTAGAACACATGAAATCACATCTCCATTAGCAAGTGAATTTGTCGTATAGGTGCTTCCTGTTGCAATGTTGACATTGTTTTTTTTCCATTGATATGAAGTTACTGTACCGCCTTGAGTAACGGTAGGTGTGAACGATACAGAGTTACCTGAACAAATTGGATTTGCACTTGCTGCAATGGAGACGGTTGGTACACGTAAGGAAGTATATTGAACAGCAGTTCCGGGAATTGTATTATGACTACCTGTTGGCCCGGTATTTCCTGCCTGAACAATACCGTAATAAGATTTATACATTGTATATGGAAAAGCAGGATTCAAAGAAGCATCCAATGTTACAAAATAAGCATAAGTACCGGTAGGATATTCAGGAGTTATGCAAAACCTGCCATTTCTAAAATCCAAATCTCCTCCGTTTGCTACAGAGAAGCTATAATCTTCCATGAAACATCCTAATGGATAAGTTGCATTAACAGCAGGACCATTTGTACGTGTGGTAGCTGAAGGATTTGTAATTGCATAGCTGCTAACCATTCTTTTAATCGGCCCGGTACCATTTGTATTGGTATAACCGTAAGCACCGTAAATTGGAAAACCATCAAAAGCATAACCAATAATCGGTGAGTGGCGTGTATTATCTGTTTTATCATACAAACAAGAAGGATTCACATGATGATGATATTCACCATTTGGAGCAGGATGCCCCAGACAATTATCAAAACTCCCGCCCTCCCAGAAATATGCATTTCGATTCCAAACTCCTGCATTGTTATAAGACATTCCATCGGAAACATTGTAAACACTTACTCCATTCGTCCAAACTCCTGTATGACCTAAACCAATATTTGTAGCTGTTCCGGTGTTTTGAGCGGGATTCCTTGTAATTTTATAAACATAGTTTTGGTTTACCGGTGTGTTGGGATTTCCTGCCCAAGGACCAATGCTATACCCTGGAATGCAAGTTGCACTAACATATACATCGGTTGTCGTATAATAAATACTCTGAACATTGGACGGTATACTATTATAACCTGTAGCACCGGTAAGGTTTCTTACCCATGTATAAAGATTTACAGTACTCTGCGCTTTAAGATTTTGCGAAGCAAAAATTAAAAACATAAATAGAAAACGCTTTGCCATGGGAGTAAATATTGAATAGTATTAATTAATTTTTAAAAACTTTCCGTAGGTTTTAATATCGTCTGAAGAAAGCACAATAAAATAATTTCCGACAGCATAATTTGAAACATCAATAGGATAGCCTCCATCCTTTCTCATGTTACCAATACTTTCTATTAATGCACCCTGAGCATTGTAGATTTCTCCTTTAATATCTTTTGCATTAGAAGGATTAAATGAAACAAGTAACTGATCCTTTACAGGATTTGGAAAAATTGCAAATTCTAATTTAGGAGAAGCTTCATCAATTCCCGTAGCCGGGTTATAGACAACTGCATTAGAAGGTATTGTATTGTGTCCGCCATTCATGCCTGTATTACCGGCTGTAACAACGCCGTAATAAGTTGGTCCCGGTGTAAAAGGATAAACAGGGAGTAATGAATCATCAATGGTAACGAAGTAAGCATATATTCCATTAGGGTATTCAGGAGTTACACAAAAACGACCGTTATGGTCGTCGAGATCGCCTAAACCAGCTGTGTATACCCAATCCTCAATAAAACATCCCATGGGATATGTTGCATTTACGGCAGGACCATTTGTTCTTGTCGTTGCAGCTGTTGTTGCAAAACTGCTTCTCATTCTTTTTATGGGACCTACACCATTCGTATCTGCATAACCGTAAGCACCGTAAATAGGAAAACCATCAAATGAATAACCGATAATTGGTGAATGGTGTGTGCTGTCGGTAACATCATACAAACACTTTGGACTTACATGGTGATGATATTCTCCCCCGGGAGCAGGATGGCCCAGGCAGTTATCAAAACTAGCGCCTTCCCAGAAGTAAGCATTCCTGTTCCAGATATTTTGATTATTGTAACTCATTCCATCATCTGAATTAAAAACACTTACGCCGTTAGACCAAACTCCTGTATGACCAAGTCCTGTTGGTGTTGGAGTGCCGTTATTTTTAACAGGGGTGCGGGTAATCTTATAAACGAAATTTTTATTTACAGGAGTATTAGGATTTCCCTGCCATGGACCAATGCTGTATCCGGGAATACAAGACGCACTTATATACACGTTGTTCGAATCATATGCAACACTCTGGACATTAGAAATGATATTATTATAACCCGTAGCACCGGTAGTATTGATTACCCAGGAGTTAATTACAGGAGCCTGTGCTGATGCATTATTTAAAAATGCAATGAATAATACAGCAAAAATTATTTTTTTCATTTTACTTTTTGATTTAAGTTTTTCGATTAATGTTTTAAATAATGAATTAATTTTTAATAAAGGATGACTTCATAAATTGACCGGATCCGTTTTGAATATTTATCAAATAAATACCCGAACGAAGAGAAGAAACATCTATCTGATTTTCTTGAACTTGATCCTTTTCTGAAAGCACCAGCTCTCCCAATGAATTATAAATAAATATTCCCCTTATTGTTGATTCTCCTTTAGTAGACAAGAAAATTCTATCGAATGCAGGATTCGGATAAACTCTGACTCCATCATTATTTATAATATCCTTTACTTCAGAAGAACTATTTACAACAACAAACTGTCCCATCATTCCTTCGTCTTCGTGTAAAGCAATATGGCAGTGAAACATAAATGGATGAGCAGCATCAGCAAAGTCGGTAAACTTTGTAATAAACCGTACTGTTTCATGAGCCTTAACCAGAACTACATCCTTCCATCCCTGCTCTGCAGCCGTAGGAAAAACACCGTTGCGGGAAAGAATATTAAATTCAACATCGTGAATATGGAATGGGTGACTAAAATTTCCGGAGTTTGCAATCTCCCAGATTTCAGTATTATCAAGCGGAACCTGATAATCAATAAATGATTCAGAATATAAATGGTGGTTGATAATAAAAGATACTCCGTTATATCCGACGATATTTGTATCAGTGATGGTGAGATAACGGGTTAAAACAGATGTTAAGCTGTCGTAAGGAGTTACAGTAACAAGATTTGAAGGAATAGTTGTTATCGGATTGGTAGTTTGAGGACCTACAGAAATATGCATTACATTAAAATCGCTTCTTTGTAAATAATTTGCAAAAGGGCCATTCGGAAACATATCCCCGCCGGGAATATTTTGAGGCAATACTGAATTATACGCTTTCATAAATAAAGATTGTCCTTGTCGTCCGGTAAAATCAACAAGTATTTCAATCCTTTCCCCTGATGAAAGCAAATAACGGGTCAAAGGAACAGGAGCATTTAATAATCCTCCATCGGAAGCAATAACATAAAATGTTGTAGTATCACTAAAACCAATATTGTAAGAACGCTCAGTAGCACTGTTTAAAATTCTGAACCGAACAAGTTGTGAAGGAGCAATCCATTCTGCGCGCAAAACACCATTCACCATCATTGAGTCACCGTAAGGTTCAATAGAAATCTGATTGCCGATAAAAGCTCTGTCGGATAAAGCAAGTGGAATATCATCAACACCATACGTGCGCGGCAGGGCTAAGGTGCTTTCTGCAGAATCTCTTACTATAATCATTCCCCCAAGTCCTAATAGAAGCTGTTCCTGGCTCATCATATGCAGATGAGGATGGTACCAATATGTTGCTGCATGATTGTCAACTTTCCAATACGGACTCCATGTTTCGCCGGGAGCAATCGGCTGGTGCGGACCGCCATCCATTATAGCCGGAAGATGCATTCCATGCCAATGGACAGTAGTAGTATCCATGAGGTTATTGGTAACATTTAAATGAATTGAATCACCTTTAGTAAAAATTAATGTAGGTCCCCAAAAAGCATTGGTTGATGAAGATGGATTTACTCCGGCAGATGTCGTGGCAAAACTACCGATCCAGTTTTTGGTTCCTTCCTCAAGCGAAAGATTAATAGTGGAACCACTCAGGGTGTCAGGTATCCAAAGTGGATTATATGTTTGAGCATTTAATTGATTGAATAAAAATCCAAATAGGATGACTGGTAAAATGGTAATCTTCATAAATTTTATTTAATTTGGTTTGGTTTGAGTATATAAAATGAGAGTATTATAAATAAATTATCTTCTTGGTCCGGGTCGCGGAGCCATCATTCGCAAAGCCTCCTTAATTACTTCATCGAATTTTTTCTTTTGTTCGGGATTACAAATAGCTCTTACTTTTTGGAAGTGGTAAAAAGTTGCCAATTCTATTTGTTTTTGATTGGAGCATATTGAATCTGCTTTACTGCTTACCATTCCTGAATCGACCGGTGACGAATTAAGTAAATCAAAAAACTGATCGTGAAATTCCTTACCATTTTCACGAAAAGTTTCAATAACTGATCTGTTCTCCCTGCGTAATAGATCAAGTTGTTTTTCCTGATCTTCTGTAAAATTCAATTCATGAGATAAAAACGCACCTGCATCAGGAGGTGGAGGAGGCATTCCGTGAGCAGGTCTTTGCATAAACATAAAGCCTAAGGTAGAAATGTTTATAAGCAATAAAATTACAATTACGATTTTTAAAAATTTAGAGCTTTCCATTCAATTGATTTTATAAATTATTCAGGAAAGAAAAATATTCCTGGTAGAAAACATTATTTTGATTCTGACTAATTGTACTCGATTTCCTGAATTGAACAATAGAATAAAAATTAGCGCCCAATAGAATTAATATAATTGCAGCAGCAGCCCACTTTACAAAAGGGCGGATACAAATAACCCGGCCTTTAGAATTATAATTACTTAAAATCTTCTCTTTTAAATGAGAAGGAAATTCAGCCTTTTGGATATTGTCAATACTGCCAAGAGTTTCATTAATCCACTTTTCTCTGTCTTTCATATCTGTTTAGATGTCATTTGATTTAAAAACTTGCGGTCACTTTAAATTATTTTCATAATAATCACGTAGTAGATTTTGGAGCTTCTGTTTAGCCCTAAACATCAGAGATTCAACTGATGATACAGAAACATTCATTATATCGGCTATCTCAGCATAGCTTAAATCATCTAATTTGTGTAAAATAAAAGTTGTTTTTTGATTTTCCGGTAATTTATCGATTGCGGAAAACAGAATTCCCGATTGTTCCTTATTCTGCAATTGAACACCGGGATGATAAAAATTTACAGGTTCGAATGATGATTGGGCTTCTTCATTAAAAAAGACATTTTGAAAGACGGCAAATCGCTTTTTCCTGTTTTTCCTTCTGAGAAAATCAAGCGATTTTGTTACAGTAATTCTGTAAATCCATGTTGACAAAAGAGAATTCCCTTTAAACAAACTAATCGAGCGGAAAACTTCCGTGAAAACGTCTTGTGTAATATCTTCTGCGTCTTCGTTGTTTTGTAAAAATCCTAGAACAGTATTGAAGACCTTTTGACCATATTGTTCAACCAATAATTTGTAGGCAGTTTGATCTCCGACAATTAGTTGAGCTATGAATTTTTCTTCGTTCAACGTAAGACTTTGAAAGTAAAATGAGCGTCAGAAGATTTAATATTAAGTAAATAAATTCCGGGAGCAAAATCATGATCTGCTATTAATACAGTTGCATTGTCTTTAATAAGATTTAATAAACCCCATTGATTAATGAGTTTACCTGTTACGTCAGAAAGCGAAGCACTAAGAATCCTTATATCAACATCAGACTTCAAAATCAAATCACCTGAAAAATCACTGCTTACACGAAGGTTTATTGGAGAGTTTTCTGTGTTATGAATACTTGTTAGCATATTGCACACATATGGAAGAGGATTTAATTCTATTGGATTTCCGGGAACTAAAACATAACCTGTAAGTCCGGCATAAGACGGATCGTATTGCGTGCAGCGGAAAACACTATTTTGAGTTGCTGCTGCTCCTTGAGTAATGATATTTCCACCTTGACCCACCGGATTTACGTAGTTCCAGACTGTATTCTTTAAAGAATCTATCTCAAAAAAGTTTCCGGAAGCACCTTCGCATATCAATGTATTTCCATTTGATAATCGTTGCACTCCTGAAATATTCATAGAATAAAAACTGGTTGGGACAGGAGCAACGTATGTCCAAAATGCTGAATCAGGCTGATATTTCTGATTTAAGGCAAGCGTATAATCACCCATAGAATCTATTGGAGGAGCTATAATATCAATACTCGAATAATTTCCACCGGGTCTTTGAATTCCATTGTTGAACACCATAATATTACCTGCATCCTTTAGTCCATTTCTTATCCATTGTACATTGTGTTGTCCAAAGAATTTCTTGTCAGCAGAAGTTCCCCTGCCATAAACAGCAGGATTTCCCCAGCGATATAATAAGTCTCCTCCTTTTCCATGAACACCACCGGAATGCGAAGCAGCTTCAGCTGTTGTTGTGCTATGATCAATAATCCAGATTTCAGAAAGATTATGTGAACTAATCGCTATTTGATCAAGGTCAGCATTATAATCAATGGCATTACAATGCAACCAGTCGGAAGCTGTGGCAGTTCCTGTTGTAAAATTCAAATTTATTAATTCAGGATGCTGGGAAACAACACCATAATTAGGTTTTAAGGAATCAAAATCCTGAATAAGATGATCCCATACATGCCACTCCCAAACAACATTGCCCGTAGTTGGTCCCGTTTGTTGTACTTCAATAATTTTTTCACTCCAAACAGCTGTACCTATTCCAGCAGGATTTCTTCCTGCTGCCGTAGCTTCTGATACAGTTTTTAATTCCCATACAATTGCCAGTACATTTCCATTGGGTAATTTATGAATATCATGGTGCTGGCATTCTGTTGCAGATGATATGGTATAGGACCAATTTAAGGTGCCATTCCAATCAAACTTCTCAAAAATTCCGCCCGATCCACCTGCATTGAAACTTCCACCATTTACTTTGCCTGTTCTCAAGAGAGAGCCATCATCGAGCATATATGCAGATTGACCGGGTTGATGCGTACTGGTCCATGTATGAACCTCGTATCCACACTTATCAATAAGGTATGTTTTATTAGCAAAGTTGGGAGCAAACAAAACATAACCATCAAGCGATCCGGGGTCTCTGGTAAAGAGTCCAACTGTCTGCTGGGCATTTAATGTAAAAGATGATAAAAAGATAAAAAATTGAAGTAAATATTTATGCATAATAGTGGATTTTGGTTATAGTACTTATCTAATGATTTGAATTTTTGAATTTGATTTTTAAAAGAAAATTAATTAGGATATTACAAACATAAGAAAAACCAACATTTAATATAGCTTAAATGCCATTTTTAATCTGTCCGCTAAACACAAAGCCTCAATGACGTTACGATTGAATAATAGTTTAATTCTCTAGCAAACGCTTAGTCAAAGGAACATTAGGCAAATACTCTTTTAAATACTTAAGATAGCAATAAAAATAAAAGAGTTGGGTGCCAATCTGATTAAAATTATTTAAAAACATAAAATCAGAAATAATTGAAAAGCAAAAAAATCCTGTCCAAAGAAGCAGACAGGATCATACCTAAAATACGCAAAAAAAATCTATATATTATTATCGACTAATTTTAAATTTGAAAAGATAAATTATTTAAACCCTTTAGTACTTTCCATCAACAATTTGACATTGTCTTTGCAAAAGCCGTGATCTTCTCTTGTAATGAATTCATAAATAACGCCTGTTAAAGTTGATGGCTTAGTAAATACCTGAACTAGTCCCGGGCATTTTAAAGGATCTTTTGTTGCAAATTCAGCGAAGCCTTTTTGTTGCCATTCGAGCATTGTTTTCTCAACATCATCAACCTGATAAGCGATGTGATGAATACCGCCTACTCCATTTCTTTCCATAACCCATTTGCCCACAATTGAATCAACTGTTCCATCAGAAATGAATATTTCCGGAGCCATGTGGTAGGAAGAAAATTCTCCGCCGAAATAAAGTTCTGTCATCCAGGGCATCGTACCTGTAATTTGTTCTGTTGGTAATAATACCAGGCAATCGGCAACTGAATCATCATCAAATTTAATTTGGAATCCTTCAGGCAGATCTTCTGCCAAACGATACCCAAAACATTTCATAATAAATTCAGCTGTTTCGAAACGGTTTTTTACTCTGTAAGCGATATGATCTATTCTCATTGTATAAGTGTTTAATGAGGTCAAAGTATCATCTAACGCTACCTATATGCAAACAAAAAGGGTAAAACCCCGCTATCTCTTGGCGAATGAATTGATTTTAACAATAAAATCCTGATACATTTGCATCACACTTAAAGATAACCCTACGATTCTAATATGGAATTAACAAAACTTTTTAAGGACTTTTTCAAAAGCGAAAAAGCAGGCGGGCTCATACTTATCATTTGTACGATAATTTCATTATTGCTTACTAACTCTTCATTTCAGGAACAGTATCAGGCAATATGGCATCTGAACATTTTTAATAATAGTATGGAGCATTGGGTCAACGATGGTTTGATGGCAATATTTTTTCTTCTGATTGGTCTGGAGCTTGAAAGAGAAGTATATATAGGAGAGCTCTCTTCACTTAAGAATGCAATGCTGCCTATAGTAGCCGCTTTGGGTGGAATGTTGATTCCTGCTGGATTCTATTTACTCCTTAATTACCAAACCGAAACAGCTTCAGGAGCAGGAATACCCATGGCAACTGATATTGCTTTTGCACTTGGTGTTTTATCGCTGCTTGGGAACCGTATACCTGTTTCGCTTAAAATATTTCTTACGGCACTGGCTGTTATAGACGATCTTGGAGCAATTATCGTAATTGCAATTTTTTATACTAAGACAATCGTTTGGACTAACCTGATAACATCTCTATCGATTTTCGCTTTTCTTCTTATACTTAATCGTATTAAAGTCCGCAACCTTATTCCATATCTTATTGGAGGAGTATTCATGTGGTACTTTATGCTCCATTCAGGAATACATGCTGCAATTACAGGTGTGTTACTTGCCTTTGCTATTCCGTTTGGAAAAGGAGATGATAAATCAACGTCCTACATTCTTCAACATTTTTTGCATAAACCTGTTGCATTTTTAATACTACCACTTTTCGCTCTTGCAAATACGGCTATTGTTATTCATACAGGCTGGCATTCGGCCTTCAGTGAACCGTTTGCCAAAGGGATATTAAGCGGTTTAATACTTGGTAAACCCATTGGAATAATATTGTTTAGCTTAGTGTCCGTCCATTTAGGTTTATGTACATTGCCGAAAGATTTGAATTGGAAGCATGTATCAGGAGCAGGATTTTTAGCGGGCATAGGATTTACCATGTCCATATTTATTACGCTATTAGCTTTTGAAAAAAATGAATTAATTAATGATTCAAAGTTAATGATACTTTTTGCTTCTTTAATAGCAGCGTTGATAGGGTTTGTATGGTTATGGATTGTGACTCGTCTTGGTAAAAGAAGATTGTCACTCGACTGATCACTCGCGCTGTTCACTCAGACTCAGACTCAGTCTCAGTCTGAGTTTAAGAAACAGAGCGAGTGGGCAGAAAACGATTGTTCACTCGTTCTGTTCACTCACACTGTATTACGTGGAGCTGGCGGGATTTGAACCCGCGTCCAGACAAGCAATCCACAGGCTTTCTACATGCTTAGTGTTATTTGATTTTCGATTTTACAGCTGCTAAACACGCGCTACTGTAAAACTTATTTCCGTGTATCTTAGTTGCAGCACCGGAAAAGGACTACAAAGCACTCACCGTACGATACTTCTGTTGAGCGAACGGGTGAGCAAGTCCACTCGAAGTAGCTAGCGGGTTAATCTTCTGATTAAGCGGCTAACGCGTATGAATTGTTGCCAGTTGGCAGTTTGAAAGCCGTGATTTACGAGCCAGACTTCCGACGCTCGGCATGCTTACTTATCAATTTCACCTGCTGTCAATTCCTGTCAGCCCCGAAACTTAGTGCAAAGATACAGCTTTGTAAGGGGATTTAATTTGAAAATTTGGGAATTTGAAAATTTGAAAATTGGTGCTAATATAATTACCTGATTATAAATACTTTAAATAACATATTTTAATACTTATCATTGGGTTGATTTATTAATTAATGAAGCAATTTTTATTTAACAATAACGATTATTAAAAAACTCAATGCGTATAGTAAACAAATGGTTTTACTTTGATTAATCATTTAACCGTCCAACAAAAATAGTCAATAGTTTAAAAAGTTGGATGTAATGGTCGTTAGGCAAGGTGGCTGATATATCATACACATCGTGGTATGCTTTAATGCCTCCGAGGGTGTAAATGAAAAAAGAAGGGACGCCCTTTTCTGTGAACCAATAATGGTCGCTGTTTTTGGCTTTGCCTCTTGAATTTATTGCTGACAGAAGATTCTCCTTTTCATTTATGCTTTTTAGTAAAGCAAAATCATTTACGAATTCTGTTGCATTGACAACAGTGATCCCCTCTACTCCTGTTCCTGTAAGATCAAGGTTAACCAGAAAACGAATTTTATTAAGAGGAACCAATGGATGATTTACAAAATATTCAGATCCTACGAGACCGGCCTCTTCTCCGGAAAAACAAATAAATCCTATGGAGTACCGCTGGGGATTTTTAACATACCATTTTGCAAGTCCGAGTAAAAGCGAAATCCCGCTGGCATTATCATTGGCTCCCGGAAAAAATGCATGCTCACCCATTCCACCTAAATGATCGTAATGTGCTGAGAAAATAATTAATGAATCAGGTTGTTGTGTGCCTTTTATAAATGCACAGATATTTGCGGTACTAAACTTCTTGATGAATTTATTTCTTAAATTTAGTTTTATTTTTTCAGGTTCACTTTTTAATGCACTTTTTAGAATTTTTATTTCTGTAGTATCGTTTACAACTTTGGAAACTCTCCAGGTAAGTTTATCTTCAAGAGTGATTTTCAATTTCCCTTTTAAAGCAACATAATGAGTGCTATCCAATTTATGCAAAACAAACTCCCCCTTTATTTTACCGGCATCGGCTCCCGCCAAAAAATCCTTCCCTGGCCGAAGGGAGTTGTTGTTTACAGTTACTTCCATTTTACACGGAAAAGTATTTACAGAAAATGAAAATGGCTGATTAAATTCATTTCCATTTAAAGGCAATAAGCCAATGGATAAAAATTCATTCTTTAGGAATTTTTCTGCTTTGCATAGGCCATGCTTTGTATAACCGCGTCCATTGAAAGACGGGGAAGTTAATGTGTCAATTATCCTCCTTGCATAAATAGTGTCCTGGGCATAACCTGAACAATTTGCAAAAAAAAGAAAAACAATAAAAATTCTTTTCATGAATTTCCTCATTAAATAGTGGCGTGGCGTTTTTAATTGAGCATCTAATACTCTATTAAAAAGATTTAGATTACACACCAAACTGTCGCAAATGATGATCAAGATGCTTATACATTAAATTATCCCATTCCCTGGGAGTCATGACACCAAAAAATGGATGCGGTGCTTTAGTAATTCCTTCAGGACCCGCTTTCGAAAACCGTTCAACATACTTTATCAGCCTATTTTTTTCTGTTTCTAGATCGGGATCATTTGTAACAATAAAGTTTTTATCCGTGGGAAGGTTTTTTCCAAAAGGTTTCGGTCCTGTAAGCTGTCTTCTGGCAATACCTCCAAATAAAAACCCAATAATTCCACGTTTCAACTTCAGCTCTTCGAAAGCAACCTTAAAAGGTTTTTGTGCATGGGATAACATTTGAGAAACCGTCATCTTACCCCAAACGGCTTTTGTGTCGTGATTCAGCTTCATGATTCTTTCAATCATTTCTCTGCCGGAAGATTCATCGAACAAACTTTTCATAACAATGACTATTGAATTTTGGAGTTTGAAGGTACTAAAATAATTTTCGAAGTCAAGAATAATATACCTTGAAATTTTATTCAGAAATTAAAAATTGGATATAAAATTCCATTTTCAGAAAATGCACTTAACTGCTAGAAAATTTCAAAAAAACAAAAATCCGCTTCCTATCTTCGAAAGGACATCAGATAATCCTTTAATTCACTTGAATCAGATGAAATTAAAGTTGCATTTTTAGTTTTCGCTATTAACTTTTCCAATGCTGCAGGAAGCGGAACCTTAATATTCAATATTCGCTCTACAGATTCTAAAAATTTAGCAGGATGTGCTGTTTCAAGAATGATTCCTTTTAAATCTTTGTGTGAGTCGCTATAGCTATTCCAACCGGCAATGCCAACTGCCCCGTGTGGATCAGTGACATAAGAATATTTTTGGTAAATTGTACGCATAACGTTTTCTGTCTCGCTGTCTGAAATTGAAAAAGCAGAAATTTCATTTCGCATTTCATCCAATGAATCATGAAATAGTTCAAGCATACGACCAAAGTTACTTGGATTACCAACATCCATAGCATTGGAAATTGTGGGCAAAGATGCTTTTGGATTAAAACCCTTTCCTGAAAGATATAATGGAACCGTATCATTTACATTCGTTGCAGAAACAAAATTAGATGCATTAAGGCCCATGCGCTTTGCAAAAAGTCCTGCAGTGAGGTTACCAAAGTTTCCGCTGGGAACTACAAATACTGCCTTGCTGCCCTTTTCAAGTTGAGCAAGAGAAGCAAAATAATAAACCATCTGCGGTATAAGCCGGGAAATATTGATACTGTTTGCCGAGGATAATCTATAAACCTCGGACAAGTCTTTATCGAGAAAAGCAGACTTAACCATTCTCTGGCAATCATCAAAAGTTCCTTTTACTTCAATGGCACGTATATTTTTTCCATAGGTTGTCAATTGCTTTTCCTGCAATTCACTTACACCTCCGGATGGATATAAAATAAAAACCTCAATGCCTTCCACTTCATAGAATCCATCAGCAACAGCTCCGCCTGTATCTCCGGAAGTAGCAACTAAAATAGTTAATAATTTCTTCTCGCCACTGTTAAGATGGGACATTACCCTTGCCATGAATCGTGCGCCGAAATCTTTGAAAGCAAGTGTTGGTCCGTGAAATAATTCTGCTATAAATGTATTATCATTTAGCTTTATAAGGGGAACAGGAAAATTAAAGGCTTCTCTACAAATAGTATTGAGTGATGTTGAAGAAATTTCCGGTTCGACAAAACTTTTGGAAACCTCATAACCAATTTCAGCAATATTATCTGCATTAAATGATTCCAAAACAGCGGGAGAAAGTTTCTGAATCATCTCCGGCATAAATAAACCATTATCGTCAGGAAGGCCCTTTAATACTGCTTCACGAAAGCTATAAAATTTATTTTTATTTTTTGTAGAGTAATATTTCATTCAATTATTTATAAAATTAATTTGAAGAAATTAATTTCCCAAGAAATTATATATGTCATTCTGTTAAATAGCCCTCACACCCTTTTTATTAACATGGGATATATACGCTACGGATTTTATTTTCTTTTTGGAGAATTCTCTTTGCATAGACTTTGCTATGGCTTCTGCAGTTTTCTTACCGGTACAAAGTGCAAAGACAGAAGGCCCTGATCCACTGATACTGCAACCTAAAGCACCCTGAGAGAGTGCCGCAAGTTTTACTTCATTAAAACAAGGAATTAATCGTGACCGATAAGGTTCAGCAATATGATCCGTTATTGATCTTCCGATTAATTCATAATCATTCGAATATAAACCGGCAACTAAAGCTGCAGTATTTGACCATTGGGCTATTCCATCTTTCATAGGAATGTTCTTGGGTAAAACTGCTCTTGCATTTTTTGTCAGGACTTCAACGTCAGGATGAACAACAACAATTAGTAACTTATCAGGTGCAGGAAGACTAATTATTTCAAGCGGTTCATAGGAGCGGATTAAAACAATTCCTCCTAAAAGCGATGGAGCAGCATTGTCAGCATGAGCCGCACCACTGGCTATCTTCTCCCCTGCCATTGCAAATCGAACAAGTTCCTTTTTTGAAAATGGACGACCGAGTAATTCATTGACGGCAAAAGCTCCGGCTGCAGCACTGGCTGCGCTTGAGCCCAGTCCACTGCCCAAAGGCATTTTCTTTTTCAAATAAATATCAAATCCCTGATTGATTTCAAGAGCATCCAAAAATGACTGTATGGCAACAGATGCAGTATTTTTTTTGGTATCGTATGAAAGTTTTTTCTGATCACCGCTGATCTTTTGAATGCGCAGCGATTTCAGATTATTAAGCTCCAATGTTAATTCATCACCGGGAGCATCGATTGCAAGTCCCATGGCATCAAAACCACAACCCAGATTGGCTACAGTTGCCGGAGCAAAAACGGTAATCTTCTTTTTCATTTATTCAAAATATTTTCCAATGCTGATAATTTCCGCAAAAACTCCTGCAGCTGTTACTTCAGCTCCTGCTCCGGGACCTTTTACTACAAGTGGGCGATCTAAATATCGTTCTGTTGTAAAAGAAATAATATTATCGCTGCCGGATAAATTATAAAAAGGATGAATGCTGTCAACTTCCTGTAAACTGATGGATGCTTTACCATTATCGAGTTTTGCAATGAATCGCAAAACTTTTGATTTTTGAGCAGACTGCTTTCTGATTTTTTCGAAAAACTCATCATTCTTTTTAAGTTCACTAAAAAAATCATCTACATTTTTTGCACGCAGACAAGAAGGTGGCAAGAGCGGATTTATTTTTATATCCTCTAATTCCATTTGTATACCCGTCTCTCTTGCTAATATTAAGAGCTTTCTGGCAACATCCTTTCCACTGAGATCAACCCGAGGATCAGGTTCTGTATATCCACGCTTTTTCGCTTCCTTCACGATGTCACAGAAAGAGGTTCCTTCCAGAAAATTATTAAAAATAAATGAAAGTGTTCCGCTCAATACAGCTTCTATTCGAATTATCCTGTCGCCGCTTGACATAAGATCATTCAGCGTATTGATAACAGGTAAGCCGGCACCCACATTCGTTTCATACATAAAACGAACATTTCCTTTTCTTGCATTTTCTCTCAAGCTTTGGTAACGTTTATATTTACCGCTGTTGGCAACCTTGTTGGGAGTTACAATAGAAATACTGTGATTCAAAATCCCATCGTAAGCAGCTGCAATTTTTTCATCGGATGTACAATCAACAAAAATACTTTGTGAAAGGTTCATGTCCTTCATACGTTGAATAAAAACGTCCAGCTCCATTTTTTCGTTAGAAGCAGCGAGTGCCTCTGCATACTTATTTAGTGATAGGCCATCAGGATTAAAAATCATTTTCTTTGAATTGGCAATTCCTGCAATTACAATCTCCAGAGATCTGGCTTTTCTAAGGTGCTCACGGTGACTGGCGATCTGTCTGATAAGCGTACTTCCAATTAGCCCTGTTCCAATGAGAAAAACAGAAAGCGTTTTGACATCAGAAAGGAAAAATGCCTGATGCAATGAGTTTAACGCTTTATCAAGGTCGTGGCGATGAATGACCGTGGAAATGTTCAACTCCGAAGATCCCTGAGCAGTAGCGACTACACTTATACCGTTTTTTCCCAATGCCTGAAATAGTCGTCCGGAAACACCGGGTGTGTTGCGCATGTTTTCCCCAATTACTGCTACTATGGATAAATCATTTTCCACGCGAACTTTTTGAATAAGCTTGGCATGTATTTCAAGATAAAAAGCTTCTTCAATTGCTTGTTGGGCAGAAGTTGCATCTTCAGGCTTAACAGCAAAACTTATGGTATGCTCTGAAGAACCCTGAGTAATTAAAATTACATTGATCTTTGCTTGTGAAAGTGTACCGAATAATCGGGCTGAAATACCTGCTACTCCTACCATACCGCTTCCCTGAAGGGTAAGCAGTGAAATTTTATCAATTGAAGAAATTCCTTTGATGAGATACGAGGGATCTGATAATTTAGTTGAAATAAAAGTACCGGAATGTTCAGGCTTAAAAGTATTTTTAATCAGCAGCGGAATCTTTTTATCCAATGCAGGCTGAATGGTAGGAGGATGAATTACCTTTGCTCCGAAATGAGACATTTCCATTGCCTCTTCATAGGTCATTGATTTAATAGAAAATGCTTTTCTGACTTTGCGGGGATCAGCAGTCATTACACCATCTACATCCGTCCAAATCTGAATTTCCTTTGCGTCCAGTGCCGCACCAAAAATGGCTGCTGTGTAATCAGATCCACCTCTTCCCAATGTTGTCATCTCTCCTTTTGATGTTGATGAAACAAAACCGGTAATTACTACAACGTCTTTTGATTTACGAAATGAATCTCTGATATTTTTATTGGTAACAATAAAATTTACTTTGCCTGATCCAAAATTCTCATCAGTACGAATTACATTGCGGGCATCGAGAAAATCAGCAGAAATTTTTATGGACTGAAAATAATGAGCAATAATTTTTGCAGAGAGAATTTCACCATGTCCGCTGAGAAAGTCAAGCGTACGTAAAGAAAGTTCCTTTACAAGATAGACACCGTGAAGAATGTCGTGTAGTGAGGCAAAAGTTTCCTCCAGAAAGTGATGTAACTTTTTATCGTTTTGGAGATTTAATTCCTTTACAGCCTGCTGATGCCTTTCACGAATGCCTCTGAATACGTCGATGTATTCATCGTTTCTGGAGGCAGCAAGTCTGCTCATGCGTATTAAATCGTCCGTAACACCTCCGAAAGCAGATACAACTACACCAATTTTTTTATGTTTCTTTTTTAAGCTGGAAACTATATCCGCAACACCAATAATACGTTTGGCATTTAATACAGAAGTTCCACCGAATTTGATTATTATCATAATTTAAAATAAACCTAAAATACGATTTATTAATTAAAAAGTTCAAAATTCAGCACTTAAGCAACCAATTAGCCATCAATAAATTACCTGATTCTGTAAGAATTGACTCGGGATGAAACTGAACCCCTCTTAATAATTGATTTTCATGGGTAATAGCCATTAAATAACCTGATTCATCCTCAGCTGTAATTCTGAAAACAGGAGGTAAATGTTCCTTGTCTACACACCAGGAATGATAGCGGCCACTTTTAAAATGATTGGGAATACCTTCGAATAACTTTTCTTCTTTGTCGGTAATTATAGTTTCTAACGATACTCCATGAAAAACATGAGGAAGGTTGATTAATTTTCCACCGAATACTTCAGCCATTGCCTGCATGCCCAGGCATACACCAAGAATTGGTTTTGACGAATAATATTTTCGAATTAATTCCAATGTGATTCCCGCTTCAGAAGGTATTCCGGGTCCGGGAGAAATAATTATCCTGTCATATTTTTCTGCCTGAATTGTATTGATTTCATCGTTTCTTACAACATCTGTATTAACACCTTCAAACCGATCAACAAGATGAAACAAGTTATATGTAAAGGAATCGTAATTATCGAGCAGAAGTATTTTCATAATTAATTGTGGTAAAAATACATTTTGTAATAACATCCTGTGTTTTATTTTCAAATTTGTAATAAATTTACCGTTATGAAAAAAATCATTCGAACAGACAATGCACCGGCACCGATTGGGCCCTATAGTCAGGCAGTAATTGCAGGAAATACACTTTATGTTTCAGGACAAATTGCCATCAATCCATCCAATGGCAATATGGAAACGATCAATGTCATCCGCGAAACAATGCAGGTCATGGAAAACATAAGTGCCATACTAAAAGAGGCAGGATATGAATTTAAGGACATTGTAAAAACCACCATATTTCTAACTGACATGAATAATTTCCAATCCGTCAACGAAGTTTATGGAAATTATTTTTCCGATAATTTTCCCGCACGTGAAACAGTTCAGGTATCAGCATTGCCCAAAAATGTTAATGTTGAAATATCGGTTACCGCAATAAAAGTTTCTCAGTAAATTACTGCAAAAGGTTTTTATGAATTCTTCATTTCATAATTGACGCTTTCCTCAAACTCTTGCTTAAGCCATGCTTTGAAAAATTCTTTGCATTCTTTAGAAGCGTTTTTATTTTTCACTATAGTATATTTTGAAAAATAACCTTCTGAAGAAGGAGTCAATGCAAGATCCTTAAGCATTTTCATAGGAGAAATGACTGTTAAAACAATCTTTTCACCTGAATACAATTTTAGCAAAGCGTCAATATTTTGCTCTATCTTATTTTCATTTACTGCAACAATTTCGTCGTTCAGTCCAAGACCTGCAAGAAAAGCAGGTGATCCGGGAGCAACAGCATTTACTACTGTCCGATTTTCAAGAACAACGGTTTTAAAACCGAAATATCGTTCAGTACTTAAATGAGAAGGTCTTTTATTCAATTCACATCCTGCAGCAGATAATAACTCACTCAACAATTTTTCATCGTCTTCCACACCATAAACATAATCAAGAAAGAAATCAGCAAAAGAATGCTTGGCAATATATTCGACAATAGAAATATAATCGTGTTCTGAATAACCAATATTCTTCTTCCCAAAATCGACATAAAGTGTTTTCATAACATCGTCGAGTGAAAATTGGTTGTTAGTTTTTTTGCGAATGAGCAAATCCGTCATCATAGCCGTAATACATCCTTCGTCATATATAGAGGATTTTCTGCCGGGAATGCCGCTGGAGTAGCCATCCAGCCAGGTATCAAAAGATGAATCAGCTACCGACAAATTAAATCTTCCCGGGTTATCAAAATGCTTTTGAACTCGTGCATTGATTTCATTAAAAAACTGATCGGAAGTATACACCTTGCTGCGGGCAAGTATAAGGTCTCCGTAATAGCTGGTGACACCCTCATACACATAACCAAGTCTGGAATAATTTTCCTTCTTGTAATTGTATGGATGCATTTCCGCAGGTCGGATGGTCTTTACATTCCAGGCATGGAATAATTCATGCGAAGCAAGACCGGTAAGGTTTTCATACTGACTTTGGCTCATGAGCTGATCGCCCGGACCAATGGCAAGGACCGTGGATCTCAGGTGTTCAACACCGTGATAAAAATTATACGGAAGAACCTGTATAATAAAATGATATTCTTCAAAAGGAAAGTCCCCCATTAAACCAAGCTGATCTTCAGTCAATGCTGTAAAATCTTTAAGTATCAAATCCCAATCAGGATTACATTTGCCCTGCATCCAGATAAAAAAATCAGTGGCATTGACATTGTACTTTCTGTGCTGCAAAGAATCACTTGCAATAAAAGGACTGTCGTACAATTCATGAAAATCTGTTGCAAAAAAAACATTATCATCTGCCTTTTTTAGCGATGTTGCTATCTGATAATTTTTAGGAACATTTAACTCCAGTATGCACGATTCATGAAGGCGCTCCTGAATAAACAAAAAGCAATGAACGGGATTAATATAAATCTGATGTTCATCAATCCAGCATGCGCCTGCATCAGCCTGATAGCAATAATATTCGTAGCGAACAATAACTTTGGAAGCACCATCAGTGGAAACCTGCCAGGAGTCTTTAGAAGTTTTTTTATAAGCAAGTGCCTGGCCTTTTTCATTAAAGGCCTTCCAATTGCGAACGTTCTTTGCGAAATTTCCTAATTCGTAGCGGCCGGGGCGCCAGGAAGGAAGTTCAAATATGATTTCTTCAGAACCGATTGCATCAACGGTCATTTCAATTTCTGCAAAATGAGAAATCCTTTGGGGAGCCGAAAGTTTGAATTGTATTGACATATTGTAAAGATAATGATAAAAAAGGCTTTAATTTTTTGATAATTAATAAGTAAACAAAGTACTATTTTGTTTCAAAAAAAAGTAGTTTGGGGAAAAGTTTTATACAATTTTTAACATCGAAAAGCATTAATTTTTGATCTATTTTTTCGATTTCATTTATTAATTCATTAACTATAAATATTTTAAAAAACCAGATATCCCTATAAAGTCAATTAACTGCATTTAATTACATGTACTAAGTTCTATTTTTTAACTTCGCCTCAAATAATTACAATTATGAATTACGATATTCTTGTTTTAGGTAGTGGTCCGGGTGGCTATGTTGCTGCAATCAGGGCAGCGCAATTGGGTTTAAAAGTCGCTGTAGTAGAAAAAACTGAACTGGGAGGAGTATGTTTGAATTGGGGATGTATACCTACAAAAGCCTTATTGAAAAGTGCACAGGTAATGGAATACCTTATGCATGCACAAGATTTTGGAATTAAAATTTCAGGTGTAGAATCAGACTTTTCGGCCATGGTCAAAAGAAGCCGAGGTGTAGCAGATGCCATGAGTAAAGGCGTGCAATTTCTTATGAAAAAAAATAAGATTGACGTTATTGCCGGAACAGGGGTTCTTAAGCCGGGAAGAATTCTCCAGGTTACCGCTGCAGATGGACAGGTTCAAAATATAGAATCTAAAAACATTATTATTGCTACAGGCTCACGGTCACGGGAACTTCCGGGATTAAAACAAGATGGAAAAAAAGTAATCGGTTACCGGGAAGCTATGACTCTTGGAAGTAAGCCTGCATCAATGGTTATAGTTGGTTCAGGAGCTATTGGGGTTGAATTTGCATATTTTTATAATTCCATTGGAACGAAAGTTACCCTCGTTGAATTTATGCCTGAAATAGTTCCAATAGAAGATGAAGATGTTTCCAAACAACTTGCCCGTTCATTCAAAAAATCAGGTATTAGCATTATGACGGAGTCAACCGTTGAATCGGTCGATACAGGAGGCAATGGATGTAAGGTTAATATTAAAACCAAAAAAGGAAATGAAACTATTGAGTGTGATATTGTTTTATCAGCTGTTGGTATTACCGCCAACATAGAAAATATTGGCATTGCCGATGTAGGAATCATTACGGATAAAGGCAAAATTGTAGTCAACGAATGGTATCAAACAAATATTCCCGGTTATTTTGCAATTGGAGATGTATTAAACACTCCTGCCCTTGCGCATGTCGCTTCACATGAAGCCATAACCTGCATTGAAAAAATCGCCGGCTTACATGTTGAACCTATTGATTATAAAAATGTACCGGGATGTACCTATTGCCAGCCCGAAATCGCTTCAGTAGGTTACACTGAAAAAGCCGCACGCGAAGCCGGTTATGAAATTAAAGTAGGTAAGTTTCCTTTTAGTGCATCGGGGAAAGCAAAAGCGGCCGGACATTCAGACGGCTTTGTTAAAGTAATTTTTGATGCCAAATATGGTGAATGGTTAGGCGCACACATGATAGGCGCTAATGTAACTGAAATGATTGCTGAAGTTGTCACAGCACGAAAACTGGAAACTACAGGTCATGAAATCATTAAATCCATGCACCCCCATCCTACTATGAGCGAAGCCATTATGGAAGCTGCAGCCGAAGCGTACGGTGAGTGCATTCACTTATAGTACAAAGCCCAAATCAAAACCGTCAAAGTACTGTTCACTACACAATACACACTGAAACTTCTCACTTAATATTGCACACCATTCATCAACCCTTCCATCCAACCTATTTCCTACCACATTTCAAACTGCAGACTGCAGTCTGCAGACTACAAACCTCGGACTACGGACTTCGGACTTCGGACTACAGATTACAGATTACAGGCAGCAGACTGCAGTCTGCAGTCTACAAACCTCAGACTACGGACTACGGACTACGGACTACAGACTTCGGACTTCGCACTTCGGTCTACAAACTGCATCCCCAAAAAAAACACCATAAAAACAAAAAAGCCAAAACACATAATGCTTTGGCCTTTGTACTTTGTTATAAGTTATTTCACATTATTACTGCACAAAAACTTTCACAGTAGCCGAATAATCGTCGCTGAGCAACTCTAATATATAAACACCGGCAGCAATATTATGAAATGAGATTACTTTATTTTGCTGCTTGCCAAAAGAATTCTTAACATCTTCCGCTATCAGTATTTTTCCATCCATTGATAAAACCTTTAATGAATAATATTTATCCGATGACTCAGGAAGTGATATGATCAGTTGTTCGTGAGTTGGATTAGGATAAACAACTAGTTTGTCTTTACCATCAATGGAAGATATTCCTGTTACAACTTCTACGTATACACTGTCTGTTGCAGGACAACCATTGGCATCGGTAATTGCTACAGTGACCATTCCTCCTGTTGAAACGGATATTGACTGGGTTGTCTCTGAGGTAGACCATCCGTATGAACTGAATCCCGGTCCTGCGTCAATTGTTAGAGATTGACCGCTTTGTAAAAAAACCGTATCGGCACCTAAACTGAAAGAAGGCATAGGGAATACAAAAGCATTTACTGCCAGAGGAAGACCGGTACAGGAAGAATATGCAACAGCATAATATGGAGTTGTTGCAGAAATATTTGGAGTAACAAAATACTGACCTGTTCCCAATAAGTTTCCTCCCGGCTGATCGTACCAGGAAATTGAATCAACCGGCTGCGATGAAGATGCTGAAAGTACTACTGTTCCTGAACCACAAATGGCTCCTTCAATTATAGAATTAACCTGTGTTCCACCAAGTATTGCCTGAACAGAAACACGGGCACTATGACAAACAGCGTCTCCTGTTTCTACATAATATGTTGTAGTATTTGATAATGGCGGAGTTGTAAAAGAAGCTCCGGTACCAACCTGTGTGCCTCCTGAAGCAGCATCGTACCAATAAATTTGTTGTGAAGATGTTGCCGTTAAATTTACAGATCCGAAACCGCAACGAGTCACATCCGCAGCATTTGGTGGTGCCGGCGCTGAAACTATACTTGCTGTAACCGGAACACGAATACTGTTACAACCGATTCCCGCTTCAGCATAATATGTAGTTGTAGCGCTTATAAATGGAGTGATAAAATATGCTCCTGTGTCCAGCAAGCTGCCGCCTGAAGGTACTGCATACCAATTTACTTGATTATTTGAAATAGCCTGAATTACTAATGTCCCCGGACCGCAACGAGAAGTATCGATTAATGCTGGTGCATTCGGTGGTGTAGCAATCAGTGCCCGGACTGCAATACGAGCGCTTCTGCAAGTATTTCCTGCTTCAACGTAATACGTAGTATTGGTCGAAATAGAAGGTGTAGTATACGTCGACCCTGTTGTAAGTAATGTTCCACCGGTTGGTGCACTATACCAGTAAATTTGCTCCGGTGAAGAAGCAGTAAGTGTAAATATTCCCGGACCACATTTGGAAACATCATTGGCTGATGGTGCGGCAGGAATAGGAACAATTGTTGCTACAGCAGCTGACCGCACACTTGGGCAGTTTGCAAACCTTGTTTCAACAAAATAAGTAACCGAAGAGTTAAGATTAGGAGTATTATATGTAGCGCCCGAATCCAAAAGCGTTCCGCCTGTTGCTGCTGTATACCAGTATAATTGTCCCGCACCGGTTGCACTTAAGGGCAATGAACCCGGACCACACTTTGAATTTCCTGAAGCAGAAGGAGCAGAAGGAATACTGTTAATAAATGCCACTACAGGGACACGCGGACTAAAACAACCTAAAATCCCTGCTTCAGCATAATAAGTAGTTGTTGAAGAAATCGAAGGAGTTGTATAACTTAATCCTGTTCCAACAGCTGTTCCTCCTGATGGAGTGTTGAACCAATTAACAGGAGAAGGGCTTACAGCAGTAAGTATTACATTTCCCGGACCACAATTATTTCCATTGATAACAGCAGGAGAAGAAGGATTGGAATTAATTGATGCCAATACAGGAACACGAGGACTTTTGCAATTTACGCCTGCATCCAGATAATATGTAACGGTTGAAGAAATAAGTGGTGTAGTATATATTGTACCCGTAAAGAAAGATGTTCCTCCAGAAGGGACAGTATACCAGTTAATTTGTTCGGGAGAAGTTGCAGTAATGGTTAATGAAGCAGGGTTGCAACTGAATGCTCCAGATGATACAGGTGCTGCCGGTTGTGGATCAACCTGAGCAATTACGGGTACACGAGGACTGAGGCAACCGTTATTATTTGCTTCTGCATAATAGGTTGTCGTCGTACTTATAGAGTTAATAGTATAAATATTTCCTGTAGAAAGTATTGTACCTCCTGAAATGGTATTGTACCAATTTACAGTGCCTAATCCAACAGCAGAAAGCGATAAAGATCCTGATCCGCAACGCGATGCACCAGTTGTTATCGGTGCAGAATTAGTATTACTAATCACAGCTTCAACAGCGACACGAGAACTTGTACATCCTTCGGCACTGGTTGCTTGAGCATAATAAGTTGTAGTTGTTGAAATTGTCGGTGTTGTATAGCTAAGTCCATTCCCAAGGGAAATTCCACCCGATGGTACGCTATACCAATTAACAATAGGAGAAGAAGTTGTAGCCGTGAGAGTAACAGTTCCGGGACCGCAATTGCTTCCGCTAATGAGTGATGGTGCTGTAGGAATAGTATTAATTACTGCAACTACCGGTACACGCGGACTCTTGCAGGTTGTTCCGGATTCAACATAATATGTAGTTGTTGATGCAATAACACCTGTATTAAATAAAGTTCCTGTCGCTATTGATGAGCCACCTACTGAAAATGAATACCAATTCATAGGATCAGGAGAAGTTGCGTTTAAAGAAACCGATCCTGAACCACAAAGGCTTGCACCCAATACTGTTGGCGTTACAGGAACCGGATTAACTGTTGCTATAACAGGCACCCGTGGACTTTCACACCCATTAAATGCCGAAGCGTAATAAGTAGTTGTAGATGCTATTGTAGGTGTGTTGTACGTTAAACCTGAAGTTAATAGTGTCCCCCCTGCCGGACTGCTATACCAATTTACTGTATTTGCAGAGCTGGCAGAAAGTGAAACGCTTCCACTTCCACATCTGGATCCGTTAATTACGTTTGGACTGGCAGGTTGTTGAGCTACTGTAACTTGAACAGGAATTCTTGAACTTCGGCAGATATTTGCTGCTTCTAAATAATAAGTAGTGGAATTACTGAAAGATGCAGTATAGGAAAGTCCGGTATTAAAAGAAGGACCTCCCGTTGGCGCATTAAACCAATAAACAGTATCATTTGAGGAAGTAGTGATGGTCGCAGTTCCGGGTCCACAAATTGCCGTTGAAGAAGCTGCTGGTGTTGCAGGAATAGAATTAATGATTGCTTTAACAGGTGTGCGGCTTAAACTTCTGCAAGTCGTTCCTGCTTCAGCATAATAGGTCGTTGTAAAAGAAATGGATGGAGTTACATAGGTATCGCTGGTGATAAGTAAATTACCGGCTATTGGAGCATCATACCAATAAATAAGTTCCGGTGAAGTTGCATATAATGTTACAGATCCGGCTCCGCATCGTGCAGCATTGGTCGAATTCGGTGGTTGAGCCGGAGTACCGATATTAATAGTAAGTGGTACACGGCTGCTTGGACAAAAATAACCGTTTTCAACATAGTAAATAGTTGTGCCGGTTATAATTGGAGTATTGAAAGAAGAACCGGTATTTAACAATGTTCCACCCGAAGAAGCAGAATACCATCGCACCTGTTCTGTTGCAGTTGCATTTAAATTAATACTTCCTGATGAACAAATTATAGTATCAGAAACAACAGGAGGTCCCGGAATATTATACACAATTGCGATTACACGCTGCCTTACGCTGGCACAACCATTGTTTATTGCTTCTGCATAAAACGTATCCGTTACTGCCAAAGGAGGTGTAGTCCATAAATTGCCGCTCCCTAAAAGAGAACCGCCATAAACTTCACTATACCATGTAACAGGATAAGGAGAAATTCCGGTCAGCACCATTGAACCATTGCCGCATCTTGATGTATCGTTAACATTAACAGAAGGAGCTGTAACAACACTAACAAAGACTTCTACTCTTGCACTGGGACATACTGTTCCTGCTTCAACATAAAAGGTAGTATCATTAAATAAAGGATTTGTAATAAAAGTGGAACCGGTTTCCAGCAAGCCGCCGGCATTTGACTGGTTATACCATCTGATTTGTGCAGTATCTGTTGCTGTAAGAGTTATTGGTCCGGGTCCACAGCGTGACACATTAATGTTGGTTACAGGAGCAGCCGCTTGAGGTAAGATATTAGCATTGACTGGTACAGAAGCGCTCTGACATACACTACCGGTACGGGCATAATAAATTGTTGAAGAATTTAAAATTGGAATAGTTAAAGAATCTCCATAACCGAGCAGCGTACCATTGGTAGCTGCAGTATACCAGAAAACAGTATCATTGGAAGAAGCATATAAAGTTATATCACCGGAGCCGCAACGAGAAGCCGAGGTAGCTTGCGGTGGTTGCTGCTGGGTAATAACTGAAACCACTACCGGTGCCGTTTCATTTGAACAACCCTGAGAAGTAATAGTAACCGAATAGGAACCTAATTGGTTTACAACTAAAGAACTGTCTGTAGCACCGGGAATATAAACTCCATTTTTTTTCCATTGATAAGAATATCCTATTCCGGTGGAAGCATTAAGCGTTGCATTTTGACCATTGCATAAAGTAGAACTTCCGGAAATTGATACAGGTGCTAATAATAAACCGCTATAAGCTCGTCCCGGTGAACCACCCAGACAGCCGGCAAACCAGCTGGAAGAATTATTCGGATTAGCCGTATTCGATGTTAATTCACAGGTATACCCTCCCCCATCTGCAGCTAAAGGCCATGGAGCTATATCCAGATAATTAAAAGTTAAATAAATTGCATTATTATGGTTGAAAATTCTAACCTGATCACCACCATTACCGTAGTTAAAACCGAGTGTTCCTAATACACTTACGTTTGGAAACTGTGATTTAAACTTAACAGTATCTTCTGAAACAACCAAATAACCATTAGCAGGTATTACAGTTCCTGTTGGTATCTGAAATTTATGATTGTCTTTGGAATCGCTAATCCACCAACCGGATAGATTAAGGCTTGTTGTACCGTAATTGTGTAATTCTATCCAGTCACCGGCATCGTAAGCAGAATCTGAATTATAGTTAAATTCTGAAACACAAAGCTGGGGAGTAACAGCAGAGCCCGTAAAATAGGCAGTAATCTGATCGTTACCGGTGAAATTATAAGTAACAGACTGATTCGGATTGTTGGTTGTCATTGCAATTGTTGAATTCCAATGATTAAAAGTATATCCCGGATTTGGTATTGCAGTAATGGTAACAGGATTGCCATTGAAATAATCTCCTGTCCATGGATAAGTAGTTGGTGTAATCGTGCTTATTTCTATTCTCCCTGAATTAGCCGGAGAAACCTTGAGGGTAAGTGTAACAATACTCTGAAGATTAAATTCTGATTTAATATAATTTTTCTGAACACTCAAGCGACCGCTTTCGAATGTCATCATATCGTTGATATATGTATTCCACTGCGAAATGGTCCCGCCCCATCTTGCTTTATCCGCCGGCATGTCAAAATCAATCGTATCCTTGTATGAGTGCATTATGCTATTTGCATTCGCAGGAAGCCAAATAGTATTCATCAAGTCTGCGTAACGGTTAATAAAATATCTTTTGTAGGTAGGATTATTGAGTATAGCATCAAACATCTCTGAAGAATAACAAAAGGATGTTGGATTCCTTGCTATCTGCAAACGGTTGTCTGTTACCGATCCGGAATATCCCAAGCCGAAGTCAAGGTCATAAACAAGGTATTTCCATTTACCGCCAGCATGTTTGGGTCTCCATAATTGAATATTGTTTGTCCACGGACCCATCCAATCTCCATTATTATAAAATGTTTCTGCAGCAAAGTAATCGGTATAATTTTTTAAATCAAGTTGAGCATCAATTTGATTATAATACTGCGAAGATGTCGGAGATTGTGTTATTGCATAATTATACAATGTCCAGAAGGAGGCATCAGATCCTCTTTGAATTTCCATACCGGAACCTCTTTCCTTTAAGTGATCAATTTCATCATTCTCGAATCCAAAATTATCTTTCATCCAATGGTGATCATGATTTTCATTTATATGATATACTCCCCAATATTCCCCGTTAAGATAAAGAACCGTAGGATCAGTAGCAAGGTATCCTGAGTAGGTGGTTTTAAGCATTCTTTGCATAAATGCATCCCGGAAATTAATTTTACTTGTACCCGTTCCTCCATTCCGCAAAACGATATTGTCTATGTCTGTTACATAAGGTTTATCAGGAAATATAGGATAGGTAAATGAGCCTAACCCATAGTGGTCGCGAGGTTTTATTTCAAAACTTTTCTTAGGGTTAGCTCTTGTATAATTTCCGTAAATTTTAATATCAGCTCCAAAACGGACAACCAGATTTTTGTTTCTATCATAAAACTCAATTGATGCAGGCTTTTCCCAATCCTGCCAGAAGTTAGCTCCCTTATAAGGAGAAGTACTTTCAGCATTGGGACCCAGGACATAAATGCCTGTATTGTAGTCCCAAAGATTGAGCGAATCCGTTGTAATAGAAAATGTAGGTAAATGTGTACTGGCACCAATAAAATACGAATTGGTAATTGTTTTACTTGGCAGATAACCACTGGCAAATACTTTTGCTCTTATGGCTTTAGGAGATGAAACAGTTATAGGCCCAGTATATAAAGGGCTAGTGGTTTTCGGTTCATCGCCATTGGTTGTATACCTTATTGAACCACCCGGTGTTGTGTTTATTAATGTTAGTGACTGCGAATTGGTATAAAAACCTCCGGCTATTGAAAAAATTGGATCCCCTGCATAATTTGTATAACAAGTTGAACCGTTATTGCTTGCATTGGGAGTGGGCGTTGATATAAAGCACCATGTTGATGATCCATCCGGCTTTCTGCCTATTGAATTATCGGTTTGCATGGCCGGATAGACCTTAGAATCAACAGTAGCTCCTCCGGGACTTGTTAACCATAATTTTTCGCCATTACGATCCAGCTTAAAATTGGCACTAAAATAATCCTGCGAAGAAGATACAAACCAGGAAGGAACAGCTGAAAATGAAATTGATGAATTTGTCATTCCAAAGAATAAATATGGAATAGAAGAAAGGTCACTACCCGTTGGTGTACTATTATGGACTTCTATAGCTAAGACATTTGAATCGGGACGCAATAATGATTTAAATGATTTTGGTGAAAGGTAAAATGAGTCTATTGGTAATCCCTGATATCTCTGAGCTTCGTGTGATCCACTTGCTACATCATTCCATAATGGCCTTACATTTGGAGTTCCCAGATTGGCTCGCGCTATTTCTACACCATTCAGATACGCCACAAAACCATCATCGTAATCCATCATTAAAATTGCTTTGGAAATCAAAGCTGTATCCGGAATGGAAAACATTTTTCGCATCATTACTGATACACCGACAGGAACAGTTGTGCCGTCATCACCATCTGAAAAACCAATTCCGCCATTTCCACTGCTCCATGCATTCTGATTGAAACTACGATTTCTCCAATTGGTATCAAGAGAAGCGCTGCCGGATGCATAGCGCCAGGCAGTTTGTGCATTAACAGCCATTTCCCAATGATTGACAATTACATTATTTGTTTTACCGCTGGCAAATACTAAAACCCTGGCTCCGGCATTCAGGGTATAGGAAGGAAATGAAAAAGCATATCTTTTTGTTGAGTCATCGCTCAATCCATAACCGGCAATATTCAAAGTTGAAGCAGAACTATTATACAATTCTATCCAGTCATCATTCTCTCCGGTTGAATTTTGAATTCCTACGTAATTCGTCGGACAAATTTCATTTATTAAAAGTTGTGCGGATGTGGAAGTGATAAAAAATAGCAATCCCATAATAATTCCCATTGAGGGAATAAGATATTTTTTGTTCATGATTTTGTATTGATTTGTGTGAAAAATCAGCAAAAGTCTTAAAATACTGGAGACTAAATTAAGAAATTTAAGGTTAAAAATTCAAATTTATTGGTGATTTGAGTATATTTCAGGGTAAAAAGATGTTAATAATTACTTTTTTTCCAAATATTAAAGATTATTGCATAAAATAACTAAGGCGTAATACATTGATTTTCAGATATTTTAATTATAGTATTTTTATTAATTACTGATTATAAAATAAAAAATAGGCAACAAAATATGTTAATAATTAATTTAATGAACTAATTTAATAAAATATTAAAAGAAAATATATTTTTCGAACGCTTTATTGCTAGTGCTTTTCTTAAAGTCTTCGGCAATAAATACTAATATATTTCATGCCTTTAAATAAGTAATTTTTACAATAATTCTGCTATTTAATTCAAAAATTGCAATGCATTACTTAAAGCAATTACATGTACTGCTTCTGTCATTTACACTGAAAGCCCTTGGATGAACTGGGTATTGATAAAAATTAAGGTCAAAATACAAAGTATTAATTCTTTGTATTTTGACCTTTGTACTATTAACTCAACAATAAAAAAAATACCTAAGAGCTACTACTGCACAAACACTTTCACAGTAGCTGTATAATCGTTGCTTCGCAATTCAAGTATATAAACTCCCGCAGCAAAATTATGAAGTGAAATTACCTTGTTTTGCTGCTTGCCAAACGAATTCTTAACATCCTCCTCCATCAGTATTTTTCCGTCTATTGATAATATTTTCAATGAATAATATTTATCTGATGACTCAGGAAGTGATACGATAAGTTGTCCGTGTGTTGGATTCGGATAAACAACTAACTTATCTTTACCGTCAATGGAAGATATTCCTGTAACAACTTCTACATATACACTGTCTGTAGCAGGACAACCATTGGCATCTGTAATTGCTACCACAACCATTCCTCCCGTTGAAACGGATATTGACTGAGTTGTCTCTGTAGTAGACCAACGGTACGTGCTAAATCCGGGTCCTGCGTCAATGGTTATAGACTGACCGCTTTGTAGAAAAAGTGTATCAGCACCCAAACTAAAAGAAGGCACAGGGAAAACAAAAGCGTTTATTGCAACAGGAAGTCCTGTGCAGGAAGAATATGCAACAGCATAATATTGAGTTGTAGCAGAAATATTTGGAGTAACAAAATACTGACCTGTTCCCATTAAATTTCCGCCCGGCTGATCGTACCAGGAGATTGAATCAACAGGCTGCGAAGATGAAGCTGAAAGAACTACTGTTCCTGAACCGCAAATGGCACCCTCAATAATAGTACTTACTTGTGTTCCGCCCAGAATAGCCTGAACTGCAACACGGGCACTAAGACAAGTAGCAACTCCGGTTTCTACATAGTATGTGGTAGTATTTGTTAATGTCGGAGTTGTAAAGGAAACTCCCGTGCCGACCTGATTACCACCTGATGCAGCATCATACCAGTAAATTTGTTGTGGAGCGGAAGCCGTTAAATTAACAGAACCTGCGCCGCAACGAGTCACATCCAGTGCATTGGGAGTTGCAGGGGCTGCAGTTACACTTGCTGTAACCGGAACACGAATACTATTACATCCGATTCCTGCTTCTGCATAATACGTAGTAGTAACACTAATAAATGGAGTTGTAAAATATGCTCCCGTATCCAGTAAGCTGCCACCTGAAGGAACTGCATACCAGTTAACCTGATCGCCGGAAATAGCTTGAATTAAAAGTGTTCCCGGACCGCAACGCGTAGTATCGAATAATGTCGGTGCATTCGGAGGGCTGGCAATGAGGGCCTGAACCGCAACTCGAGCACTTCTACAGGTATTACCTGTTTCTACGTAATAGATGGTGTTTGTCGAAATGGAAGGAGTAGTATACGATGATCCTGTTGAAAGTAAAGATCCACCTGACGGAGCACTGTACCAGTAAATTTGTTGTGGTGAAGAAGCTGTAAGTGTAAATATTCCCGGACCGCATTTAGAAACGTCATTTGCCGAAGGTACGGCAGGAATCGGATCAATTGTTGCAATTGCTGCTATACGAACACTGTGGCATTGACCATTAAATGTTTCAACATAAAAGGTAGTCGTAGCATTTAGATTTGCCGTGTTATAAGTTGCTCCGGAATCCAGAAGCGTTCCTCCTGCAGCAGAAGTATACCAATAAAGCTGACCGCTGCCTGAAGCACTTAACGATACAGAACCAGGTCCACAATTAGAATTTCCTGTAGCATTTGGAGAAGAAGGAAGACTATTGATAACTGCCTGAACAGCTACACGAGTACTCGTGCATCCCGCACTTCCTGCCTGAGCGTAATAGGTCGTTGTCGCAGAAATTGTTGGTGTTGTATAAGAAGTACCAGTTGCAAGGGGATTTCCTCCTGAAGGTGCACTGTACCAGGTAATCTGTGAAGAAGAACTTCCTGTTAAAGTAACAGAGCCGGGACCGCAATTACTTGCACTGGTCAATGCAGGTGGAGAAGGATTTGAATTTATACTTACTACAACAGGTATACGAAGACTCCTACAGATATTGCCTGCTTCAACATAATATGTTGTAGTAGCAGAAACCGATGTCGAATAGGTGGGTCCCGTTGAAACAGGAGTACCTCCACTGGTAACAGTGTACCAATAAATTTGCTCGGGTGAAGTAGCTGAAAGAGTTGCAGAACCCGGTCCACATAAACTAACATTAGAGGTAGTTGGCGATGCAGGCAAAGGAATTATTGTCGCTACAGCTGCTGATCTAAAACTTTTGCAGTTACCTGTTTTTGTTTCGACATAATAAGTGACAGAACCATTTAGATTAGGAGTATTGTATGTGGCTCCCGAATCTAATAGTGTTCCTCCTGTTGCTGCAGTAAACCAATATAATTGTCCGGCACCGGTTGCACTTAAAAGTAGCGAACCCGGCCCACACTTTGAATTACCGGATGCCGCAGGCGCTGATGGTATGCTATTAATAACAGCCTGAACTGCCACACGAGGACTAAAACAACCTAATATTCCCGCTTCAGCATAATACGTAGTTGTTGCTGAAATCGAAGGAGTCGTATAAATTAAACCGGTTGAAACAGCTGTTCCTCCTGAAGGAGTGGTGTACCAGCTCACAGGTGAAGAGCTTACTGCTGTCAGTGTAACATTGCCGGGTCCACAATTATTTCCATCGGCAATTACCGGTGAAGAAGGATTGGAATTGATGGTAGCCGTTACCGGAACGCGTGGGCTTTTACAAGATATTCCAGCATCCAGATAATAAGTAACAGTAGTTGAAATAAGAGGTGTTGTATATGTTGTACCTGTATTAAAAGATGTTCCTCCTGTTGGAACAGTGAACCAATTAATCTGGTCAGGAGAAGTTGCTGTAATAGTTAATGAAGCAGGGCCACAACTGAATGCTCCTGTTGAAACAGGTGCTGCAGGCTGAGGATCCACTTGTGCAATTACAGGTGTACGTGGACTGAGACAACCGCTATTATTCGTTTCCACATAATAAGTTGTCGTAGTACTAATAGAGTTAATAGTATAAGTAGTTCCTGTAAATAATACAGAACCTCCAGCAATGGAACTGTACCAATTTATTGTACCTAATCCTGTAGCAGAAAGTGACAAAGCACCTGTTCCGCAACGGGAAGCACCTGTTGTTATCGGTGACGGATTGTTACTATTAATAATAGCTTCAACAAAGGTACGTGAACTAGTACATCCTGCCGCACTGGTTGCTTCAGCATAGTAAGTAGTCGTAGATGTAATAGTTGTGGTAGTATAACTGAGTCCACTGCCAAGGGAAGTTCCGCCCGACGGCACACTGTACCAATTAACAATAGGAGAAGAAGTTGTTGCAGTGAGGGTAACAGTGCCCGGACCGCAATTGCTTCCACTGGTAAGTGATGGTGCTGAAGGAACAGAATTAATTACAGCAACAACAGGAACACGTGGACTCTTGCATGTTGTTCCGGCTTCTACATAATAAGTAGTTGTGGAAGAAATAACACCTGTAGTATAGGACGCGCCGGCTACTAATGATGTACCGCCACTGGAACTTGAATACCAATTCATAGGATCAGCAGCAGTTGCAGATAACGTAAGTGACCCGCTACCACAAGCCGAAGCACCTGTTACATTTGGTGCTGCTGAAATTGGATTCACCAATGCAATCGCTGCTGAACGTAAACTTGGACAGCCATTCGATACTGCTTCAGCATAATACGTTGTAGTTGCGCTTATAGTAGCAATAGTAAAGGTACTTCCTGTTGCTAGCAGACTTCCCCCTGAAGAGGAGCTGTACCAATTGATATTTCCTGAACCTGTCGCTGATAATGACAGCGAACCTGACCCGCAACGGGAAGCTCCTGTGGCAGAAGGTGCAGAAGGAGCACTATTGATTGCTGCTGTTACAGGAACCCGTGTACTTGGGCATCCTGCAGCACTAACTGCCTCCGCATAATAAATAGTAGTAGAAGATATTGGCTGAGTAAGATATGATAAGCCGCTTCCAAGTATACTTCCTCCGGTGGATGCACTATACCAGTTAACAGTTCCTGACCCCGAAAGGGAGGCTGATAAACTTAAAGTTGCCGGTTGTGTGCAGCTTGATGCTCCAGTTACAGAAGGAGCAGAAGGAATAGAATTAACTAAAACCTGAACAGGAACTCTTGCACTGCGACAGTTATTCCCGGCTTCAACATAATACGTTGTTGTTGAAGAAACAGATGGAGAATAATTTGGTCCTACAGAAACAGGAGAACCACCGGAAGCCGACGTAAACCAATACGTTTGTTCTGGAGAAGTAGCACTTAAGGAAACTGAACCCGGACCGCAACGGCTTACACCCAATGCTGTTGGTACAGCAGGAATAGGATTTACAGTTGCTACAACCGGAACCAATGGACTCTCACATCCATTATCCGCTGCTACATAATAGGTAGTGGTAGATGTAATTGTTGGTGTGTTGTAAGATGAACCGGAAGTTAAAGGAGTACCACCGGCAGGACTGCTATACCAATTTATAGTATTTGCAGAGGTAGCAGAAAGTGAAGCACTTCCACTTCCACATATAGATCCGTTAACTACGTTTGGACTTACAGGTTGTTGAGCAACATTTGCCTGAACCGGAATTCTAGCACTTCTGCAGATATTTCCCGATTCAATATAAAAAGTAGTTGAATTGCTTATTGAAGTAGTATAGGAAAGTCCATTGGTAAATGGCGTTCCACCTGTAGGTGCATTAAACCAATAAACAGTATCGTTTGAATTAGCATTTATGGTAATTGATCCCGGTCCGCAAATTGTCGCACCTAAAGAAGAAGGAGTTGCAGGAATAGAATTAACAATTGCTTTAACAGGTGTTCGGCTCAAACTTCTGCAAAAAGTTCCTGCTTCAGCATAATAGGTCGTTGTTGAAGAAATAGGCGGAGTTACATAGGTATCGCTGGTGACTAGCAAATTACCGGCTGTTGGAGCATCATACCAATAAATAAGTTCAGGTGAAGTTGCATATAATGTAACGGGACCGGTTCCACATCGGGCCACATCGGCTGCACCCGGTGATGCTGCAGGTGAACTGACTGTAACCGTCAAAGGAACTCGAGCACTTGGACATATATAACCGTTCTCGACATAATAAACAGTGTTATTGGTGATTACAGGTGTATTGAATATAGAACCTGTGTTAAGTAATGTTCCACCGGAAGAAGCACTATACCATCTTACTTGTTCCGTAGCTAGCGCTGTTATAGTAGTACTGACAGAACCGCATACAAAAGTGTCGGTTACCAGAGGATTCGATGGAATTGGGTGAACGTAGGCAATTACCGGTTGTCTGACACTGGCGCAACCTCCATTAATTGCTTCTGCATAAAACGTATCAGTCACTGCAAGTGAAGATGTTTGCCAATTGTTTCCGAACCCTAATAATGCACCACCAATTTGTTCAGAATACCATGTTACAGGGTAAGGAGAAATTCCTGTGAGAACAAGCGGACCATTACCACAACGGGAAGTATCGTGAACATCTACTGCCGGAGCTGTAGTAACAGTAACGAATATTTCAACTCTCGGACTTGGACAAACAGTTCCTGCTTCTACATAAAAAGTTGTATCGTTATATAATGGATCGGAAATAAATGTTGGTCCTGTTTCTAACAATGCACCGCTGCTTGATTGATTGTACCATCTTATTTGTGCTGTGTCAGTAGCTGTAAAAGTAATTGAACCCGGCCCGCAACGAGTAACATTAAGGTTGGTCACAGGAGAAGCAGTTATCGGTATTATATTTGCCAATACAGGAGTTGAAACACTCTGACAATTTCTACCCGTACGTGCATAGTAAGTTGTTGGAGTAGTTAAAAGAGGTGTATTTAGTGTATCACCCATTCCGACCAACGTACCGTTTGTCATTGAATTATACCAAAATACAGTATCATTAGCAGAAGCTATCAACGAAAATGTCGTAGGCCCACAATTAGACGTTGAAGTTGCCTGAGGAGGTGGCTGCTGCGTTACAACAGAAACAACTGTTGGTGGTGTTTGGCTGGAACAACCTTGAGAAGTAACGGACACCGAATAAGAACCCGATTGTGTTACAACATAAGAAGAACCGGTTGCACCTGAAATATTTACTCCATTATTTTTCCATTGATAAGTATATCCAAGTCCTGCAGTAGCCGTTAACGTTGCGCTTTGTCCACTGCAGAAACTAGTGTTACCCGCAATATTAACCGGTGATAATAAAATACCACTGTATGCCCGACCCGGTGAACCACCGAGGCATCCTGCAAACCAGCTGGAACCATTATTAGGATTGGCCAGGTTAGTCGTTAGCTCACATGTATAGCCTCCACCATCGGGAGTTATTGGCCATGGGGCAATATCCAGATAATTGAAACTTAAATAAAGTACATCCAAATAATTAAATAAACGAATCTGATCACCGCCATTACTGAAATTGAAGCCAATGGGACCTAAGCAACTTACAGTTGGAAATTGTGATTTAAATTTAATAGTGTCTTCGGATAAGACAAGGTACCCATTAGCAGGAATAACCGTCCCAGTAGGTATTTTATACTTATGAATATCGTTTCCATCACTTATCCACCAACCGGACATATCAATGCTTGTAGTTCCATAATTATGTAATTCGATCCAATCTGAAGCATCAGTTGCAGAATCTGAATTATAATTTAATTCAGAAATATTAATTTTTGCAGTTGTAGCAGAACCGGTAAAGTATGCCGTGATTTGATCATTTCCGGTAAAATTCTTTGTTACTGTCTGGTTGGGATCGTTGGTTGGAATATTTATTGTAGATTTCCAATGATCAAATGTATACCCCGGATTTGGAATAGCTGTTATTGTTACAGGATTTCCATCAAAGTAATCTCCTGTCCAAGGATATGTTGTAGGTGTTATAGTACTGATTTCAATTCTTCCTGCATTGCTTGGACTAATTTTAAGAGTTAATGTTACTTTTTTAGTAAGTGCAAACTGCGTTTTAATATAATCCTTCATAATTGCAGGACGGGCATTGCAAAAGGTCATCATATTACTTATTTCTGTATTCCATGTAGATACATTACTACCCCATTTTGCAAAATGAGCGGGCATATCATAAGACATAGAGTCTTTGAAAGAGCGCATTACCTTATCCATATTACTATACAGGAATATGGTATTCATCAAATCGCAATATCTGTTAATAAAATCCCTTTTATATGTTGGATTCTTCAGTACGGCATCAAAAATTTCACTGGCAAAACTGAAGGCTACCGGATTACGGGCCATTTCAAGCCTGTTATCTGTTACGGATCCTTTAAGTCCCACTCCAAAATCCAGATCATAAACAAAATACCTCCACTTGCTGTTAGGTTTATTAGGCCGCCATAATTGAATATTATTTGTCCAAGGGCCAATCCAGTCACCGTTATTGTAAAATGTTTCCATTGCAAAATAATCGGTAAAATTCTTTAGATCCAGCTTTCTGTCAATATTATCATAATAAGCCTGAGTTGCCGGATTTTGTGTAGTAGCATCATTATACAATTCCCAGAATGTTTGATCACTGCCTTCCTTAACACTAATATATCCACCGCCTTCTTTTAAGTAATCAATTTCGCTCTTGCCTAAATTGAAGTTATTCTTCATCCAGGGGTTATCATGATCTTCAGTAATACAATAAACTCCCCAGTAAGCACCGTTGAGATAGGCAACAGCAGGCTCAGCAGCCAGGTAACCGGTATTAGTCGGTTTTAATAACCGCTCCATAAAAGCATCTCTGAAATGAACTTTATTCCAGTCAGTACCGGAGTTACGGAGGATAATGCCTTCAACATTGGTAATGTATGGTTTATCACTATACATTGGATAAGTAAAACTACCTAAGCCCCTTCTATCACTCATTTTAATTTCAAAACTCTTCTGAGCTTTTGCACGGGAATAATTTCCATAAATTTTTATGTCAGCATCAAATTTTATAACCAGGTTTTTGTTTTTGTCAAAATATTCAATGGAAGCAGGTTTTTCCCAATCCTGCCAGAAGTTAGCTCCAAAATAAGGAGAAGTAGCAGATGCCCCGGGACCTAAAACATATATTCCTGTATTATAATCCCAAAGATTTAAAGAATCAGTTGTTATTGCAAATGTTGGCAATTTCGTACTGGCTCCAATAAAATATGAATTAGTAGCTGTTAGGCTTGGTAAATAACCACTGGCAAAAACTTTTGCCCTTATCGTTTTTGAAGTAGAAATAGTAAGTGATGAAAAATATTGCGGACTGGTAGTTTTTGGTTCATCACCATTGGTCGTATAACGTATTACACCACCGGGAGTAGTGTTTGTTAATGTTAAGCTAATTGTATTAGTATAAAACCCTGCAGCTTTAGAAAAAATAGGAGCATTGGCATAGCCATTATAGCAGGTTGAAGATCCATTTGAAGCATTCGGAGTTGGTGTCAGAAAATAACACCAGCTATTTGCACCATCGGGTTTTCTGCCATAAGAATTATTAATTTGCATGGCTGTGTATACCTTCTGATCGATAATGGTACCTGCCGGATTGGTTACATAGATTTTTTCACCGGAGCGCATTAACTTAAAGTTTGCGCTGAAATAATCCTGAGGAGATGGAACAAACCATGACGGAAGTGACATAAAATATGTGGATGAATTCGATATTCCAAAAAACAAATAAGGAATAGAAGACAGATCTGTTCCTGTTGGTGTATTGTTATGGGTTTCAATTGCCAATACGTTTGCATTTGTACCTTGCCTCAACAATGACTTAAACAATCCACGAGGAAGATAAAAAGAATCAATTGGTAAGCCCTGATAGCCCTGAGCTTCATGTGATGCGGTCGCAACATCATTCCACAAAGGTCTTACTCCGGGAGTTCCCATATTAACTCTGGCAATTTCAACTCCATTTAAGTAGGCTACAAATCCATCATCGTAATCCATCATTAAAATGGCCTTTGTTATCACTGATGTATCTGAAATGCTAAATCTTTTTCTCATCATTACAGATATTCCAGTAGGAATAGTTGTTGCATCATCTCCATCTGTAAAACCAATTCCTCCATTACCGGAAGACCAGGATGCTTCATTGAAACCTAAATTTCTCCAGTTAGTATCCAGTGAAGCACTTCCCGGTGCATATCTCCAGGAGCCATGCGCGTCCACAGCCATTTCCCAATGATTAACCAATACACTATTGTTATTTCCATTGGCAAATATTAAAACCCTGCCGCCGGCATTTAATGTGTACGACGGAAATTTAAATGTATAAAGTTTTGAAGAGTCATCACTCAATCCGTAATTAGCAAGATTCAACGAACCACCGGATGAATTATAGAGTTCAATCCAATCGTCATATTCGCCATTCGAATTTTGAATGACGGAAATATTCGACGGACATATTTCATTTATTAATAATTGTGCACGTGCATTTACGCTTATTAATACAAATAAAACAATTGCCCATATTGGGGAACCTGAGTAATATTTCTTCATGTTTTTTTAAAATTATGTTGAAACCAGCCGAAAAACCTTTAAATGTTGGAGGCAAAGTTAATAAATTGAGAAGAATTTATAATGTATTTTTGATGAATGTAATAAATTTCTTGGCGAATTTGATGTTGATAAAGCCGTAAATAGCATTTAATTCATCCAATTATATAATCAATATTATAAATTTATAATATTGATTATCAATACATTATATATAGTTATTTAGAAGATATTCAATCAAAAATTGTATGGATTTTAAATGTAAATAATTGTTGAAAAAAATAATATTATTTTTATAATTATTTAATAATAAGGAGTTGGTTAGGGCCTCCTGTAAGCCTTGAACATCGCAGATTTCAAAGACATTATTAAGAAACTAAATTATTAAATTACATTCAATATAATAGAGATAATAATTCTACCATAAAATCATTTTATATCAAGACTATCCAATTCATCAACACTTACAGTAGGTGGTAAAATGTTCATTTTTATTTTATTAAGCACTAATTGAGCAACTTTTTCAGCCTGAACTTCGCTAACAAAGCCATTATTTCCCGCCCTTGCAGGTATATTGGGCTGATGAACATAAACGCGCCCTTCAACAATAATATCATAACCAAAACTGTTTGATTCATTATTCCTGAATATTCGAGTTTCAATTTTATTGCTTTTTTCAGATGCCGGATTAGAATTATTTTTACTTTCTCCAATGCCTTCAATATTCTGAAATGTACCTTTTACTTTCGATAAAGAATCTATGGTATTATTAATAATAGTTTTTCCACTATCCAATATTTGTGGATTTAGGGCACTTTCAATTGCCTTATCTTTATTACTTTGACAAGAGAATAAAGTCAAATGAATAAAAAAATAAAATATTGCTGTTTTTAATCGATTCATAAAAAAATTCAACATGACTTCAAAAAATTAATTGGGTTCAACTAAGGAATATTTTCTTCCTGCATTTTCCTTTTTCAACCATTCCATCAGAGGCGTGAAATAATCAAGCATTGCTCTTGCACTAAGATCTTCTCCGGTTTTATCTTTTAATAGTTTCCTCCAGTCAACACTGCTTCCGGGTTTCATAATTTCAACAATGAATTTTCCTACATCTTTATTTCCAAAGTAATTAGTAGCATGAGGATCCTGATGCAAAATATTCTTTGCAATAAAATCATGAACCTGAAAAAGAAGAATAAAAGATAATGCATAATCGTAATATTGCGCAGGGTCATCGTTAATATGTGTTTTAGTAGCAGGATCACAGTAGTTATCCCTGCCTGATGGAGGAATTATTCCCTGGTATTTCTTTGCCAACTCCCACCAATGCTTATTCCACTGGTCAACAGGCAGATTATTAGCATACAAATCATGCTCAAACACGCTCATTGTGCCAGTGCTCCACGGTATAAAAACAACATAATGCAAAGCATCCTTTAATAGCTGCTTAATATCATCCGACTTAGCATTTTTGTCAATCAATCCTAATCCAACAGCAAAAGGTTTTTGATTGGCGGCAAGCCCCATCATGCTTCCTAATGCTTCATGATAGGCTCTGTTAGCACCTTCACGTAACAAAATCGGAACATCAGGATTGCTGTAACTCAAATAATAATATATATGGCCATACTCATGATGCACAGTTTCATACCAATGCGAATTCGGAACAATACTCATAAGCGATCGAACATCATTATCCAGATTCATGTGCCAGGCTGAAGCATGTGTGTTTTTCTTAAAGCCTGCATTAGAGGGCACAGGATACAGACTGGATTTTTCCCAGAATGAAACCGGCAGCTCAGGAAAACCAATTGACTTATAAAATATTTCCCCCTGCTTAGCAATCCATTCAGGAGATTTATTTTTTAATGCACTGTCAAGGTTAAGTCCGGATACGGAAACCATATCACTCCAATCCTGTCCCCAGCGATTGCTAAGCCAATGTGCAGGAATGAAATCAGGCACTTCGGCCGAACCATATTTTTGGGCAAGTTCATACCTCGCATACGTATGCAATTCCCTGTATAAAGGAAATAGTTCTTTGTTAAATTTTTTCAAAAGTGTCATCATTTCTTCTGTTGTCATTCCATAATCAGAGACCTGGTATGAAAAATAATCGGTATAACCCACTCCACTTACAACTTCATTCCGTAGATTCCGCAGATTGATTAGTCCACCCTTTAAAGCTTTCCCTACTTCTTTACTTGCTTCCCATGCTTTCTTGCGTAAAGAAGTATCTAATGAAGCTGAAAGGATGGAGTCAATATCGTTTGGTGTAACTTCTTTTCCATCCAGAATAAATTTGTAACCATAAAGATTCTCCGTTTGAGCAGTACCGGCTTTGATCAGGGCTTTAACGAGTGAGTCAGCGCTTTCCGGATTTCCTGCAGCCAGATAGAGTATTTTTTTTAATTGCCGGATTTGAATTAATGAAAGTTCATTTTCCCATTTTAGAAAATCAGTTGTCCGCGTAACATTTTCTTTACTCCCGGTGAATTTAGCCATTGCCTCATCTGCCAATCCGGATGTATACGCATTCATGGTATCTCCTTCAACTATATGCGTATTTACTGCCCACTGTCCCTCACTGCTTACGGTATACAATTCACGATACTTTTTATTGTATTGATCGAGGTAATCCTGAACTTCCTTCATATGTGCGGTTTTCTGGTCCGTACAAGAAAGGATAACTGTTAAACCCAAAATAATTGATGCAGAATATTTATAAGTAAATTTCATAATTTGAAGAGTTTCGAACAACAAGTATAATTATTTTTTTGCCTTTAATCGTATATTTAACATTGATTATAATAAACTTTTTTTTGTTTTCTTTGCATACCTGATTTTGGGGCACAAACTATCTATTTATTGAGGGGGGATTAGCTCAGTTGGCTAGAGCGCTTGCATGGCATGCAAGAGGTCACCGGTTCGAATCCGGTATTCTCCACCCAATACAGTTTGAGTGGACAGTGCGATTGCAAAACTCACACTCACACTCACACTCACACTCACACTCACACTCACACTCGGACTCAGACTCAGTCTGAGTCTACACCCCCCTTCCAACTAATTATATTTTCTGTAATCGCAATGTCCTTTTTAGTATCAAGCCTTTGTCCTTCACTTAATTAAAGGTGTTTTCTGTATTAATAAAGAATAAGTCCAATCTGTCTATTACTTTTACATGCAAATAATTGATTTATAAAGTATGGCCTTTTCATATTGGGAAAAAAATTCATTTATTAAAAACCCTGATGTAATTATCATAGGCTCAGGAATTGTTGGTTTGTTTGCAGCTCTTTTTTTAAAAATTAAATCTCCTAAACTTCATATCCTTGTTTTAGAAAGAGGCATTCTTCCTTATGGTGCCAGTACCAGAAATGCCGGTTTTGCATGTTATGGTAGTCCATCGGAATTACTGGATGACCTGGAAAATAATTCTGAAAAAGAAGTATTTGCTTTAGTAGAAAAGCGGTGGAAAGGTCTGCTAAAACTGAGAGGGGTGCTGGGAGATAATAATATTGGATACGAACCTTTTGGTGGTTTCGAATTATATCCTGCCGGTAACAATGATCTATATGAAAAATGCTTGTCTAAATTATCCTATCTGAATAAACATCTCCACTCTATTACAGATACCGGAGAAATGTATCATACTGCTGATGATTTAATTTCACTTTTTGGTTTTAAAAATGTGAAGCACATTATTCGAAACAAAGGAGAAGGGCAAATAGACACGGGAAAAATGATGCATACACTTATCAGTCGTTGCCGCTCTGCTGGAGTTGAAATTCTTAATGGAGTAAATGTTGATGAATTGGAAGATTTAAAGGATGGAGTCAATATTAGTTTTTCCAATATTTCTGCTGATAAAAAAGAAGACCCGATAAATACAATTCATACTAAACGATTGTTAATTTGCACCAATGGCTTTGCTAAAAATTTTTTACCAAATGATGATATTATACCCGCCAGAGCACAAGTGATAATTACTTCGCCCGTTAAGGATCTTAAAATAAAAGGAAGTTTTCATTTTGAAAACGGTTTCTACTACTTTAGAAACGTTAATGATAGAATTCTGTTTGGGGGAGGCAGAAATCTTGACCTGAAAAATGAATTTACTGAAAAGTTTGGCCTGACTTCAAGGATTCAAAATCAGCTGGATGAACTTCTTAAGTCTATGATTCTACCTGATACTGAGTATTCTATTGATATGCGATGGAGCGGCATTATGGGACTTGGCAGTCAAAAATCACCGATTATAAAAAAAACGGGAGAAAATATTTTTTGCGCAGTACGAATGGGTGGCATGGGCATTGCTATTGGAAGTCTTATCGGAGAAGAAGCTGCAAATCTGGTTCAGGGAAGTTTGTAACTTATACGTATGACAAACCGTCTTAATTTAACGCAATGAATATAACTAAATCTTTACAATGAAAATTATTCGAATATGATATTTTCGCTTTTACTTTTACCTTTCACGCAAATTATAATTAAGTGCAGAAAATAAAATTATTTTTTTATTTTAGTATTATTTTATCTTTTCTATTTGCATGTAATCCTGCACGACAAATTCCGCAGGGGAAATACCTGCTTGTCAACAATAAGGTTATAACCGACACGCTAATATTAGGTAAAGAAAGTTTTCTGCCTTTCATAAAACAAAAGCCCAATCGTAAAATTTTGGGATTGTTTCGGTTTCATTTGGGAGTTTACAACCTGGGAAGTTGGGGAAAGGATAAAAAGTTTAACCGGTGGCTAAAAAGTATTGGTGAAGAACCGGTTGTACTTGATTCAGTATTAACAGAAAGATCGAAACAACAGATTAATTTGTACTTAAGTAAAAATGGTTTTTTCAATGCCGTAATATCCGACAGCATAAAAACCCATAAAAAGAAAGCAAATGTAAATTACCATATTCAATACAATAAGCCCTATTTATTGCGGAGAATAAATTACACTACGGTTGACACGGGAATTAGTAATTACATCAATTATTATCAGGCGAGCTCTTTATTGCATAAAGGTGATAGGTACAATGAGGAAATTTTTGAAAAAGAAAGAGAAAGAATTGTACTCGACCTTAAAGACAGGGGGTATTATTTTTTTAATCGAAACTATATCACTTTTCAGGTCGATACATCACTAAAAAACCACGAAGCTGATGTTTATATGTACATAAACAGAATCAATGAAAATCTGAATCCCAACTATGCTGAATATGAGGTCATTAAAGACCATCAATCGTATCGTTTAAGAAAAATTTTTATTCAGACAGATTATAATCCTAAAAACCCCGGCCTTTCCATACCTAAAGACACTTTATTCTACAACGGTTACTATTTACTTTCTATGGGAGAAAAAAGGGTCCTTCGTGAAAATGTATTGTTAAGAAATTTATTTATTAAAGAAGGAGATACTTATTTGCAAAGGGATCTTGATTACACGTATAAAAAGCTGCAGGAGTTGAATATTTTCAAGTTCGTGAATTTTAACTTTTCAGAGGTTCCCCGCGATTCCGGCCAGAACGAATACCTTTTAGATCTAAAGATCCAGCTTACTCCTATGGAAAAACAGGATTATACTACTGAATCAGAAGCTACTAATAGCGGAGGAAATATTGGTATTGCGGGCAGCTTTGGATATAGAAATAAAAACACTTTCCGTGGAGCTGAGGTGCTTGCCGTTAAACTAAAAGGCGGACTAGAAGCCATACCGAATTTCAACAGTGTAGAAGAAACAAAAAGGCTCTATTTCTTTAACACCTATGAGATTGGTCCTGAAATTTCTCTAAACTTTAAAAAGTTTTTACTGCCGGCATTTTTGGAAAGAAAAACGTCTCGTTATGCGAACCCAAAAACCAATATAAATTTAGGTTTTAATAAACAGGCAAGACCGGATTATACCCGATCCATTTCAAATTTTGGACTTAGCTATAACTGGACGCCAACGCGAAAGCAGCAAATTATCTTCTACCCTATTGATATCAATTCCGTAAAAGTAAGTCTGTCGCCAGAATTTAAGAGCAAACTGGAAACACTAAGCGATCCCAGATTGCTCTATACATACGATACACATATTATTTCCTCCACGCATGCAACCTGGATTTATAACAACCAAAAAACAAGAACTATTAATAATTTTATTTTTTTAAGAATTACAGGAGAAGTATCCGCAAAAATATTTAAAGAAAGCCTTAACCCTTCTCAATTTGTTAAGAGTGACTTTGACATAAGTTATCATCAATATATTAATTCGTTTAATAATGTTGTTTACCGTTTGGCCGCAGGGTATGGACTCCCCTATGGTACTTCCGAATCGCTTCCATTTGAAAAAAGTTTCTTCGGCGGCGGAGCGAACAGTGTGCGTGCCTGGAATACAAGAACACTCGGACCGGGTTCTTACAAAAAAGACATCAATATCGAGCAAAGCGGCGATATAAAAATTGAAACCAATGTTGAATTTCGTTCTGAACTTTTTACTTTCCCTAATGGAATGATTCTGGAGGGTGCAACTTTTGTTGATGCAGGGAATATTTGGACCAGAAATAAAGTGGCTGGTCGTCCGGGAGGAGAATTTACAAAAGACTTTATTGGCCAAATGGGAATTGGTGGCGGTGTCGGTATGCGTTTTAATTTTTCATTCTTTATTCTTCGACTGGATGCCGCACTAAAATTAAGGGACCCCTCTTTGGATGTAAACGAACGCTGGGTTTATCCGAATCAAAAATTTGGATTAAAAGATTTTACCTGGAATCTGGCAATTGGTTATCCTTTCTGATGCTTTTATTTACATCTGTTGTTGAAAAAACTAAAAGACCCAAAAGGATAATTCTGCCTCAACTTGTAAATTCTTTTTAGCTTTGCCCTTCATAAAAAAATATTATACATGACAAATAAAATTGCTGAATTGCTTGGAGCAGGTGCCGATGCGCTTTTAAATCATACCTGTAAAACCATTCGTAAAGATCAAATTCACCTTCCGGGTTCCGATAATATTGACCGTATTTTCTCACTTACCAATCGTAACAATCAGGTATTGAAAAATCTGAATCAGCTATATAATCACGGACGTCTTTCCGGAACAGGTTATCTTTCTATTCTGCCTGTTGACCAGGGAATAGAGCATTCTGCCGGAGCATCCTTCGCTCCTAATCCTGCTTATTTTGATCCTGAAAATATTGTGAAGCTGGCTATTGAAGGAGGTTGCAATGCTGTAGCCTCTACTTTTGGTGTATTGGGCGCTGTATCGCGTAAATACGCACACAAAATTCCTTTTATTGTTAAAATTAATCATAATGAGTTTTTGACCTATCCGAATAAATTTGATCAAATCATGTTTGGAAAAGTTAAAGATGCCTGGAATATGGGTGCATCAGCTGTAGGAGCTACCATTTATTTTGGTTCTGATGAATCATCCCGCCAAATTCAAGAAGTTGCTAAAGCATTTGACTATGCGCATGAACTTGGAATGGCAACTATTCTTTGGTGCTATCTTCGTAATAGTGGATTTAAAAAAGACGGAGTGGATTACCACACCTCTGCCGACCTGACAGGACAAGCCAATCATCTTGGAGTAACTATACAAGCCGATATAATCAAACAAAAATTACCAACAAATAACGGAGGTTATACTGCATTGAACTTTGGAAAAACTCATCCAAAAGTTTACAGTGAGCTCAGTACCGATCACCCTATTGACCTTTGCCGTTATCAGGTTGCCAACTGTTATATGGGACGCATTGGTTTGATAAATTCGGGAGGCGAATCGAAAGGAGCCAGTGACTTATCTGAGGCTGTGACAACTGCAGTAATTAATAAAAGAGCCGGAGGACAAGGATTAATTTCAGGGCGCAAAGCGTTTCAGAAACCAATTAAAGATGGAATTGATTTACTCAATACAATTCAGGAAGTATATTTGTCTAAAGAAATAACAGTAGCTTAATTCAAACTAAGTTTTGTCAAATTGCATTATCAAAAAAATATAACCTAACTTTCACGCAAAATTATTAATCGAATTAATGTCCTGGTTCAAACGCATAAAGGAAGGAATTACCACTTCCACCAAAGAAAAAAAGGAAACACCGGAAGGACTTTGGCATAAATGTCAGTCGTGCAAGCATATTGTTCCTTCAAAGGATCATGTTTTGCGGATGTATGTTTGTGAACAATGCGGTTATCATGACAGAATTAGTTCACAAGCATATTTCGAAATTCTTTTGGATGACGATGGTCAGGCAATTGAATTGAATCCATTGTTAAGTTCTGACGATCCTTTGCATTTTACGGATACAAAAAAGTACACTGACAGAATTAAAGAAACACAACAGAAAACAGAATTGGTGGACGCTATCCGCACCGTTGCCGGAAGAGTAAACGGACATGGAATTGTTATTGCCTGCATGGATTTCACATTTATAGGTGGTTCTATGGGCTCTGTTGTCGGTGAAAAAATTTCCCGGGCAATTGATTATTGCATTAAAAACAAATTACCATTGATGGTCATTTCAAAATCAGGTGGAGCTCGAATGATGGAAGCAGCTTTTTCCCTGATGCAAATGGCAAAAACTTCTGCTAAACTTACTCGCTTAGCGGATGCAGGTCTTCCTTACATTTCATTACTTACCGACCCAACAACAGGAGGTGTTACAGCTTCGTATGCAATGTTGGGTGATTTGAATATTTCTGAACCAGGTGCTTTAATCGGTTTTGCAGGCCCAAGAGTTGTAAAAGAAACAATAGGAAAAGATCTTCCTAAAGGTTTTCAAACAGCTGAATTTGTTCTTGAACATGGTTTTTTGGACTTTATTGTCGATCGTCGCGAACTAAAAAATCGTATTTCACAGGTTTTAAGGCTTTTAAATTAGTTTTTTTCTAAAAACAGGACATTTTTCATTGCATTAAGCCGAGAGCTATTTTAAACCCACTTACTCAAATTAACTAATTAGTTAATTAGTTTTTTCCAGAAGATTTTGTACCTTCGCCCCTCAATTTTAAAGAATTATATTAAAATGTTATCAAAAGAGGCAAAAAAAGCTATATTCAAAAAGATGGGTGGTTCTGAAACAAATACAGGATCAGCCGAAGGACAAATTGCAATGTTTTCTGAGCGCATTACTTTCATGACCGGTCATTTGCAGAAGTCTAAAAAAGATTACTCAACACAACGTTCACTTATCAGACTTGTTGGAAAGCGCCGCAGTCTTTTAGATTATCTTCAGATGAAAGATATCGAACGCTATCGTAAAATAATCAGCGATTTAAATATTAGAAAATAATTTCACAATTAAGAAATTCTTAAAGGCAATTCATGGGATTGCCTTTTTTTGTTTTTTATATAATAAGATGCAATCATGTCGAAAAAAGGAATAGTAAAAGAATTTGATCTTGGAGATGGAAGAAAAATCTCTGTAGAAACAGGACGATTAGCCAAGCAGGCCGATGGTTCAGTAGTAGTACGCATGGGAAACTGTATGCTTTTGGCAACAGTAGTTTCAAATGTAAAAGCAAAAGAAGGAGCTGACTTCCTTCCATTGTCTGTTGATTACCAAGAGAAGTTTTCATCTGTTGGTCGATTCCCCGGCGGTTTTCTTAAAAGAGAAAGCCGTATGTCAGAGTATGAAATTTTAACAAGTCGCCTGGTGGATCGTGCTTTAAGACCGATGTTTCCGGATGATTATCATTCCGACACTCAAGTTATCATCACTTTAATTTCAGGTGATGCAACAATACAACCGGATGCTATGGCAGGATTTGCAGCATCGGCAGCGATTACCATATCAGACATTCCTTTTAACGGTCCAATCTCTGAAGTAAGAGTTGCCCGTATCGATGGAAATTTTATTATCAATCCGTATACAAAAGATATAGAACATGCCGACATCGAACTGATGGTGGCTGGTAATGCCGATAGCATTTTAATGGTAGAAGGCGAAATGAAAGAGGTCAGCGAAAAAGAAATGCTTGACGCTATTCGCTTTGCCCATGAAGCCATCAAATTGCAATGCAAAGCACAACTTGAGCTGCGCGAAATGTGCGGCAATAAACCGAAGCGCGAATACTCTCACGAAACTAACGATGAAAATTTAAAAAACATGGTTCGTGCTTTTTGCTATGATAAAGCCTATGCATTAGCCCGTTCCGGAAATCCAAATAAAAAAGAGCGCAGTGAAGCATTCCATAAATTACAAGATGATTTTATTGCAACATTAACTCCTGAAGAAGCAAAAGAAAAAGAAGGAATGCTAAGCAGGTATTTCTTTGAAGTGGAAAGTGAAGCAATGCGTAATTGCTTATTAACGGAAGGTATTCGTTTAGATGGAAGAGACAGCACTACCATACGTCCAATCTGGTCTGAAGTAGATTACCTCCCTTCTACTCACGGTTCTGCCATTTTCACACGCGGAGAAACTCAGTCGCTTACAACAGTTACTCTTGGCAGCAAGCTCGATGAGCAAATGATTGACTCAGCCATGCGTGAAGGAACAGTAAAGTTTTTGCTTCATTACAACTTTCCGGGATTTTCTACCGGAGAAGTAAAACCTAATCGTGCACCGGCGCGCAGAGAAATCGGCCACGGTAATTTGGCAATGCGTTCTATTAAAATGGTTCTTCCTACTGAAGCAGATTGCCCATATACCATTCGTGTTGTTTCCGAAATTCTCGAATCAAACGGATCATCATCTATGGCAACTGTTTGTGCAAGTACGCTTGCGCTAATGGATGCAGGTGTAAAACTTCGCAAACCGGTTTCAGGAATTGCCATGGGATTAATTACGGATGGTAAAGGAAGATTTTCTGTGTTGAGTGACATCCTTGGCGATGAAGATCATTTGGGTGATATGGATTTCAAAATTACAGGAACAGAAAAAGGAATTTGTGCTTGCCAGATGGATTTGAAAATTCAAGGACTTCCGGAAGAGATCATGATAAAAGCACTTGAACAGGCGAAAGCAGGAAGAATGCATATACTGGGAGAAATGATGAAAACCATTTCTGCACCGCGCGAAGACTATAAACCACATGCTCCTCGTATTGAGAAAATGATTATCCCTAAAGAATTTATCGGTGCCGTTATCGGACCCGGCGGAAAGATCATTCAGGAAATGCAAAGAGAAACCAATACTACTATTTCAATTGATGAAGTTAACAATGAAGGTATCATTGAAATATCATCGGTAGACAAAGAAGGAATTGAAGCAGCTAAAGCACGCATACGTTCTATTACAGCTGTTCCTGAAATAGGTGGTACCTATGAAGGAAAAGTAAAAAGCATTATGGACTTCGGCGCTTTCGTAGAATTCATGCCGGGCAAAGACGGACTACTTCATATTTCAGAAATTACATGGGACAGACTTGAATCCATGAAAGGTGTCTTTACTGAAGGTCAAAAAATCAAGGTAAAACTTATTGAAGTTGATAAGAAAACAGGAAAATATAGATTGTCTAAAAAAGTTTTAGATCCTAAACCTGAGGGAGCAGGTAATGATGATCAGCGTCAGCCTCGTCGTCAGCCAACTTCATAAAAGGCTTTTGTAACAACATACTCTTTAGTATTATTTAATAGAAAGACAAGCATGAAAAAAATGCTTGTCTTTTTTTTATTTGACCAAATCTGTAAGATTTGATATCATATTGTTCGATTTGCATTAAGCCGAATAACATGCAATACCCTTTTCATTTTAACCCAAACTTGTAATGAAAATGCCAAAATCTTGAAAAAATCTGAAACTTCTCATAAATGTCATCGTTTCACAACCATAACACATTAATAAAAACTGGACACGATAGAATGAGACAACTAAAAATTACAAAACAGGTAACAAACCGCGAAACTGCCTCACTTGACAAGTATTTGCAGGAGATTGGACGGGTTGAATTGATTACCGCAGAGGAAGAAGTAAGATTAGCACAGAAAATTAAAAAAGGAGACAGTCAGGCCCTGGAAAGGTTAACCAAAGCAAATCTCCGTTTTGTCGTTTCAGTGGCAAAACAATACCAAAATCAGGGTTTGACCCTTGGCGACCTTATTAATGAAGGAAACCTGGGACTTATTAAAGCAGCTCAGCGTTTTGACGAAACCAGAGGATTTAAGTTCATTTCCTATGCTGTTTGGTGGATTCGTCAATCAATCTTACAAGCCCTGGCAGAACAGTCCAGAATAGTCAGGCTGCCATTAAATAAGATTGGCTCAATTAATAAGATCAATAAAACATTTTCCAAACTCGAGCAGGAATTCGAACGTGAACCATCTACAGAAGAAATAGCTATTGCAATGGAAGTATCAGAATCCGATGTAAAAGATGCCATGCGCACTTCCGGTCGGCATATCTCTATGGATGCTCCCCTATTGCAAGGCGAAGACAGCACACTAATAGACGTCTTAGGTGACGACGATCAACCCAATCCTGATTCAAGTCTTATAACTGAATCGTTGCGCCGTGAAGTTGAACGAGCCTTGTCAACACTTACCTCCCGTGAAGCAGATGTCATCAAGTTATATTTTGGCCTCGCTCTTGGAGAACAGCCCATGACACTGGAAGAAATCGGTGAACGCTTCGATCTCACAAGAGAACGTGTCAGACAAATAAAAGAGAAAGCTATTCGAAGGCTTAAACATACATCGCGAAGTAAGATTTTAAAAACTTACCTTGGTTGAAAAAGGAAATGAAAGGCTGTCTTAAAAGGGCAGCCTTTTTTATTGTTCACGCTTCGACGGACCCGATAGTTATCGGGATTGTCCGTTGTTTAAAGCTGTGTGATATTCATCCACCATTAAATGCTCATCGTGTTAAATAGGCTATAATATTTGTTTAAAGATACTGCTTCGTCAGACATGCGTCAGTTGAAGCAGGTAATATATTTATTACCTTTGCAATAAGAAGTACAGTGAGTTTCTGCGATTATTAAAAATGAAACCGAAAATTAAAGTGATTATAGAAAAAACAAATGATGGATTTTCTGCATTTGCAGAGAAGGTTTCACTTCCTGTAGGGACTATGGGTGAAACTATTGATGAGATTCGTAAAAACATTGTCGAGGCCTTGAATCTTCATTACAAACATCATCATAAATCTGTAATCAAAGAATCCGATCTTAATTTTCAGTTCGACCTTGCTTCTTTCTTTGCTTATTACAAAGTAATAAATGCAAAAGCACTTGGCGAACGGATTGGTATGCACCAATCTTTGCTAGCACAATATATCTCAGGAAAAAAGAAACCTTCCTCCCGCCAGGTGGAACGAATTATGGATGGGATTGAGGAGGTTGCGCGTGAACTGCTTAGGTTGAGGATTGCTTGAGGGAAAATTTTTTCATTGATTTTCCATAAGGATTATTTTGCAACTGTTATTAACTTATCAGTCACTACAAACTTTTTAACATTCCTGTATGCAGAGTTAATTGTGAATGAAATTTCTCCTGATTTCTAATCTAAATCATTTAAGATAAGTTATGGCCTTATTTTCAACATGATATATATATTCATATCCTCTTAATCTTTCCAATACTATAAATTGAATTTCATAAATTTCTAGATCTTCCTTTGACAATTTAATAATGCAAGTTCCATCTACATTCAATTCTATGTCTTTTGACCTCCACTTATCCTTTGTTCCAATTGGGAAAATTCTAAAACTACTTAACAGACTCTTATTTGGTGGACCACTTATTGCAAATTTATATTGGATGGGAATATTTCCGTTTATTGTATCTGGTCCGATTATTTGTACTTTTCTATAAATTCGAAAAGGAGTTCCCGATTCATCATAATCTATTTCATATTTAATAGAATCGCAATACATTTCGTACTTAGACTTAATCCTCCCATTTTGATAAAATTTTACTCTCTTTCCATTCACTACCCCATTTTCAAAATTTAGTATTTCTTGAATGCTACCTGTTTCAAAATACAACATTGAAAAACCAGAACCTACTCCATTTTCATAATTCCCAATAAATTCTATATTACCTGTAGGATAATACTTAAATTCAGGTCCATTCGGAAAGCCATCTTCATAAAAGACTTTTTTACTGATTTGTCCACTTTCAAAATAATGAGTTACAAGTCCTTCAATTTTATTTTTTTTTATATAATATAAAGATTGAATTTTACCATTAGAATAGTATTCTTCTATTTTATCTTTACAACTAGTAATTACAAGCAAAGAGAATATTAATATACTTATTATTTTCGTTTTAAATTCCATTTTAAGTATTTCCATATTCAGATGTGACGGTCTTGTTAGCTCACCTTAATTTCCTTTCATCCTTCAAATATAACAAAACCAACAACGCTTCGACGGACATTTGTCCGTTGTTTTTGAGCAGTGTGATATTCCTGCCTGCAATGCATTTCGGCAGGCAGACATCCACCATTAAAGGCTCATCGTGTTTAAATATTTCCACAATCACTTGTAGAGAATTAGTAAAATATTAATGTCTTTTCATTGCATTAATTTCTTCAATTATTTGCAGGTGAATATATGTATGAAACTTGAAAATGCAATAATTCGAATATTCCTTCTTCCTATTATTGTACACAAAAATTACACTATGGGAAGAGGCTTTCATTACAATATTTACAAAGATAAAACCTGCTTCAAAACAATAACAGTTGTAGATTAGATTGATTTGTCCATGCTTGTTTGAATATAGCGGTTTTTTTATCTCATTTTGAAGTTTTTAGAGAAGTGCTACGGCAACATAATAAACTTTATAGTTATATTTTTAACCTATTTGTAATTATTTACAACTTTATAGTTGTCTCAATCGTAATGTTACGTATCTTTGTGACTTTATATAATATATGAGTACGGAACTTGAAGTAAAAGCTTTTCTGTTGGACTTTAAGATAAAGATGAAAATGTGGGGGATCTTAATAAGAGATGACCGGGGTAAAAACACTCAAACACTCATCGACCTTGAAATTAGTCGCATAGACAGGAATGATATTCTTCAGGCATTGGAAGTAAAGGATTACAGCGAAGGTCCTTTAAGCGAAGTTCTTTATAAAGGAGCTGATATGTGGGTATTTGGTAAAATGATAAAAGGAAAAGAAGTATACATTAAAATAACTTTGGGAACCATGGGATCAAATGTGATTTGCATTTCCTTTCACATAGCAGAGCATGCAATGCATTTTCCCTTAAAATAAAATATTATGAAAAGTCCAATCACAGGTAAAGAAATGATTTTGTCTAAAGAGAAAAGGTCAATGGATTTTAGGAAAGAAAAATTTGAAATTGTTTTTCATTATTTGAAATGTGAGGATAGTGGAGAACAATTTACAAATGATGATCTAGATGAATTAAATATAAATCAAGTGTATAATCAATATCGAGATTTACACAATATTCCATTCCCTGATGAGATCATTCGCATTCGTGAGAAATATGGTGTTCCGGCAAACAAAATGTCTGAGATTTTAGGTTTTGGTGTTAATAGTTACCGACAATACGAAGCAGGTGAAATGCCAAGCGTTTCAAACGCAAGACTTATTCAAATGGTTGATGATCCTAAGAAGTTTTTGGATATGGTGGACTTGTGTGATTCATTGGATGAAAAGTCCAAAACCAAATATGTAAAATCGGCGCAAGACCTTATCGAGGAAAGAAAGAGAAACAGTTTCAATTTTAATTTGAAGGACTATTTGTTAGGAAATCATTTGGCTGATATTTATTCCGGTTATAGAAATCCAAACTTTGAAAAATTTACTGAAATGGTAGTTTATTTTTCTGAAAAAATATCACCCTTCAAAACAAAAATGAATAAATTATTATTCTACGCTGATTTTTTAATGTTTAAGCAAAGTTGTTTTTCAATAAGTGGTGTCAGATATAAAGCTATTAATATGGGTCCCGTTCCAAATAATTTTGAAAGTATTTTTGAATATCTGGCAAATAAGAATGAGATCGTTATATTTTATACTCAATTTCCTCAAGGTTATTTTGGTGAACAATTTAAAGCAATAAAAGAAAGACCATTTAATGCCGAATTATTTACAGAGTCAGAATTAGATGTTTTAAAAAAAGTTTCAAGTGTATTTAAGTCAACAAGTACCAATGATATTGTAGCATTAAGTCATTTGGAAGATGCTTGGAAGAAAAATAAAAAAGATAAAAATATTATCAGTTACCAATTTGCCTTTGAATTAACACAAATCTAAATTAAGATTAAACAGGAAAAATTGTATTCCAGCTGTGACGGACTTGCTACCCCAGCTTTGTTTCTCTTCAACTTTCAAATATAACAAATTCAACTAGGCTTAGACGGATCCGATACCTATCGGATCCATCGAAGCAGTCTGGGTTTTATTTATTGGCAAAAAAGGAAGGTTAGGTTAGAGTTGAATTCAGTCGTAGCTGGAAATCCTTCAAAGCGATACATTTAATGGATGTTGAATATCAACATCTAAATTGTATTTTTACCATTATTATGTACTAAGAACTAAAAACTATTTTAGCCATACCCTATGCCCTCCATCATCGCCCCCTCCATCCTCTCCGCTGACTTTGCAAATTTGCAAAACGAAATTGAAATGATTAATCGCAGTGAAGCCGACTGGTTTCATGTTGATGTAATGGATGGTGTTTTTGTTCCGAATATTTCTTTTGGCTTCCCTGTTATTAAAGCCATAAAAAAATATGCAAAAAAACCACTCGACGTTCATCTGATGATTGTGAGGCCGGAAAATTACATTCAGCAATTCAAAGATGCCGGTGCAGATTCATTAAGCATACATTTTGAAGCCAGCGTTCATCTTCACAGAAGCATTCAACTAATCAAGCAGACAGGAATGAAGGTTGGAGTTGCTATCAATCCACACACGCCGGTAATTATGCTTGAACCCATAATCGGTGAAATTGACCTGGTTTGTCTGATGAGTGTAAATCCGGGTTTTGGCGGACAAAAATTTATTGAACAAACGTATGCGCGGGTATCTGAATTAAAAGAAATAATTGTACGAAACAAAGCAGATGTCAAAATCGAAATTGACGGTGGCGTTGATCTGGAGAATGCTTCCAGGCTTTTAAAAACAGGCGCCGATGTTTTAGTTGCGGGTAATACGGTATTTTCTTCTAAGGATCCTGCTGCTACAATAGCAAAGCTTAAATCATTCTGATTTTCCTTCTGAATAATCTCTGAGGTATTCAAATCGGGGTGTGAGTTTTCCATTAATCAAAATAGATGCTCGTTCGATAATTCCATTATTATCATCAACAAAAAGAGCCGGGAAAACTCTTTCAATCAGATGTTTTCCAAAACCGTCGGAAGCATCACGCGGTAGCTCACACGGAAGATTATCGACGGCCATAACTGTAATCGATGATTTGTCAAAAGCATTTGCTTCTTTCCCTGACATTGGATCGTATCCATAAAACTTATCTTCAATAGTACTAACTCTCTCTGTTGAGGGAATGCTTCCGTTTATATCACAGGTTACATCAGCTATTACACTTATGCGAAAGTCGGGATCGCGCATTCTCTCTTTCGTAAACATGATATCAGCCCGGGGATCCCAATACGTACAATGAATCAGAAGATCTGTAACAGATGAAAAAGAACCGGGATCGCTGAAAGTGCACCGGTAAGATTGAGGATGGTGATGGAAATCAAAACTGCTGAAGGGCGAATTATCCTTTGATCTAAAATAATCCTCTGAATGCAATTGTGCATAAACCGGTTCGCGAAAAGTATAATTCATAAATTCATAAGGAGTAACCTTCCTTAGATCCATAGCCCCCATTGTTTCACACGCTCCGTTAGCAACTCTTCCGCTTCCGGTTACGATGATTTTAATATTAGGGAGATTTGCTTTAGCCAGTTCAGCGAACAATTCCTTTTTATCGTGGCAAAGTTGAGCAGGTTTTAGGTCAAACATTTTATATTTTAAACCATAAGCCATAATACCGTTGTAAGCCCCTACTATTCCTGCATATCTGCCAAAACCTATAACCCTGTTACCATCTTTATCGACGAGGCTTTCATAATCGATCATGGTTATTTTATTCTTGATTAATTCCAGAAAAAGTTTCTGATTGTGTTTTTGCTTTTTTATGGTATGAGAAAAAAACACATACTTTTTTCCGGGAATGAGATCCTTTGCCGGCACTTCTTTTATTCCCAAAAGGATTTCGCAATCGCTGACATCTTCCTGCAGAGTTAATCCTTCTTTGCTATACTCTTCATCCGTGAAAGCCCTCCATGGACTTGGCTGAATAATAAGTTCCACATTCGGGAAATCTGTTAAAACTTGTTTGCACTGAGATGGCGTTAACGGACTTCGCTTATCGTGTGGAACCTTTCCTTCACGAATTATAGCAACCTTGATTTTATTCATTTTGCGAAGATATTATTTAGTTTTGAGTCTGCCTATGGCTTATTATTACAATGGAAAGTGCTTAAAAAACAATATTCGTTCAGAAATTGGTAGTGTGTGAGTTTGAAGTATTATGATACGGTTATATTCAGAAGAAAGTGGCATTAGAATTTGTTTGGATAGTTTTGATAATCATACTATCCAATTAATGAAAGCGTATTTCGCCCCGGGGCTTAGATGATAATCTAAAAGCCCAAAGTATTTCCACTCCGCATTGTTACAATAAAAAAAAGTTAATTGATTAAAATAAAAGAATGCAAATTTTGCCCTGGGGCTTAAATGAAAATCAAAAAGCCCAAAGAATTTCCACTCCTTATTATTACAAAAAAAAAGTAATTAATTTTAAAAAAGTTGGCTGGCGCCATGCAAATTACCCCATGATTTCCCCATTGCAAGACCATCCGCGGGTGGGCGAACAGCACCATTAAATACACAAATGAATTTATTCCCAAAGATAATTCCAACCCTATATATGCTGGATTTTTTATTGAAGTCTGTGAAAGTTGTCCATTTTTCGAAAACACCCTACTCTTAAATTTCATCTGCCAAATGAAAATTGTATTTTGTATTTTGCGCGAAAATTAAATCTATGAAATATTTACTATTATTCGTTTTAGCGCTTAATCTGACAATTGCTGAAGGACAGGACACCTTGCAAGTAACTGAGGTTCAAAAGACTTTCTCCAAAGGACAACATACAGGATTTTCGGTTTACATTCCCCAGGCTAAGCTAAAGGAAGTTGCATCAGACTGGAGAAAGTATCAGCGGGAAAAAAATAAGAGTGATTACAAGGAGGTAAAAGGTGAATATATTCTTTCCAAGACAAACATTCCTGAAATCTCAACGGATTCAATAATTGTGTATTCAATACTAAGTGCCACTACTACGCAGATAAATCTTGTAGCATTTGTGAGCGGAGATGATTCTGTGTTTTACAGCAGTACAATAAACCCTTCCATCAGTGGTAAAATCAATTCGTACATAAGAAATTTTGCTGTCCATCAATATAGAAATGCAGTAACCAACGAATTAGCACTGGAACAGAAAACACTTAAGGATATAGAAGAAGATATTGAATCGCTTGAAAAGGATAATGAAAAGATGGAAAAGAAAATAAAAAACAATGAAAGGGATATTAATAATCTTGAGTCTGAAATAAAGTCTAATTTAAATGAGCAGGAAATAAATTCAAAAGCAATATATCATCAGCAGCAAATTATAGCCACCTTCCTGGAAAAATCCGATTTGAAATCACAAGAAGAAGATAAGCTGAAAGACCTTGAAAAGATTAAAAAGAAACTTGTAAAACAGAACAATTGTTTTCACAATGATATTGATGATCTGGAGGCAGATAATAAATCGTTAAAGAAAAAGATAGCTGTCAATGAAGATGAAACTATTCCTTTAAAGAAGAGCGATAAAGACAAGCAGCGCTTAAAAATTGCCAATGTTGAAGTTAAGCTAAAAGGAATTCAATAAGTAAAAACACAAGTCAACAGAAATTAAAACTCCGGCATGCGCATAGATATTTTAACTGTAGTTCCCGGCTTGCTCGAAAGTCCTTTTAACCACTCTATTTTAAAAAGAGCGCAAGACAAAGGGTTGGTAGAAATCCATGTGCATAATATCCGAGACTGGTCTACAAGTAAGCATAAGAGTGTTGATGATTATGCCTATGGCGGAGGAGCAGGGATGGTATTGATGATTGAACCGGTTGTTTCCTGTATTGAATCTTTAAAAGCGGAACGATCATACGATGAAGTTATATATTTAAGTCCCGATGGTGAATTACTGGCACAGCCTTTGGCTAACAGGCTATCCCTACTAAAAAATATCATACTCTTATGCGGTCACTACAAAGGCATTGATGAAAGAATACGGCAGCATTTTATTACCCGTGAGATTTCTGTTGGCAATTATGTGTTATCAGGAGGGGAATTAGCCGCTGCTGTTTTGTGCGATGCTATTATCCGCCTTATTCCCGGTGTAATCAGTGATGAGTCCTCAGCCTTATCGGATTCTTTTCAGGATGGCCTTGTTGCTCCGCCTGTATACACCAGACCGGCCGATTTTCGCGGCTATACCGTTCCTGAGGTATTATTATCAGGTCATGCCGGCGATATTGAAAAATGGAGGACTGAAAAAGCCGAAGAACGCACTAAAATCCGTCGTCCGGATCTACTTTCAGAATAAACATTATCACGGGCTAGTTTTTTTATTTGCAATTTTTTTTTACCTTTGCGCCTCAATTTTCATATCTCCTGACAATTCTTCGGGAATCACAAATAATATAAAATCCTCATTATCATGGACTTAATTAAAATAGCCGCTGAATCCATCGTTGAAAAGCGCAACCTACCGGAATTCAAAGCCGGAGATACAATTACTGTATTTTATAAAATTATTGAAGGAACTAAAGAGCGTATACAGCAATATCAGGGCGTTGTACTACAACGTAAAGGCTCTAAGATGACACAGACATTTACCGTAAGAAAAATCTCTAACGGAGTTGGTGTAGAACGTATCTTCCCATTATTTTCTCCGAAGATTGACAAAATCGTTGTCGACAAAAGAGGAATTGTTCGTCGATCCAGAATTTTCTACCTCCGTGATATCTCCGGAAAGAAAGCACGAATCGAAGAAAAGAAAGCATAAACCAAATACCAGCCTCTGTGAAAGCAGGGGCTTTTTTTTAATTTGAGAATTTGAAAATGGGTAGTGTGGTCAAAAATGGTTGGTGTTTTTGACTATGAGAAAGCCATAAATTTATAGTAGAATATTCCTAGGCTAAAAAGCGAAACACTCTTTGTACTTTGTACTTAAAGCTTAGTACTGATTAGTTGAAAGCATTACCAAAGTACATGCTTCGATATTTTCAATCTTATATTTATCAGCAAGTCTTGCCAGTTCATCGTTTTCGGCGCCGGGATTAAAGATAATTCTTTCGGGTTTTAGAGAAAGAATGTAATCGTAATATTGAACTTGATTTTTAGGAGAGAGATAAAGAGTTAAAGTATTGACATGGGGCAATTCAGGCAGGGCGGTTTGAATTTCAACATCCCCTACTCTGCCGGATTTTAAGCCTACGGCAAAAACAGTGTGTCCGAATTTTCGTAATCTTTTTATTGCCATATTCGAATAGCGTTCAGGGTTAATTGAAGCTCCTAATACAAGAGTTGTTTTTCCTTCCATATCATTACATCATTTCAACATACCCTAATTCTTTATGATATGTGTCTTTTAATTTACTCAATGCCCAGAAAGCAATGACTACTGAAATTATTCCAACAATGAGAGCGCTGGTTACAATGTCGTATTCTAAATTCTTTCTGAAAAAATTGAGACATAGCGTAAGCAAAACAAGAGAGCCACGAACAAAATTAGGCACTGTTGTAGTTACCGTAGAGCGAATGTTTGTACCAAATTGTTCAGAAGCAATGGTAACAAAAACTGCCCAATACCCTGCTGCAAATCCGAGAAAAGCACAGATCCAATAGAACATATAAGGATCAGAAAATGGAAGATACAGATACATAGGAACTGCAATTACGGTAACGATAAGATAAAACAAGATGATTCGAATACGACTTTTAAATATCTGACTGAGATAGCCACTCATGAAATCTCCAAACGATGTACCAATATAAAAATACATTACAGCATTACCGGTATTAACGTTGCTAATACCTTTAAACAAACATATATCCTTAGCCAGAGCAATTAGAATTCCAATCATATACCAAATAGGTATTCCAATGGCAATGCAGCATGCATAGCGGGTTAAAAGGTTTTTGTTTGAAAAGAGTTTGAAGAAATTTCCGCGAGAAACAGTACCAAGATCAAGAGAGGTATACATATGGCTTTCATAGACTCCCAATCGCAGGAATAAAAGAAGAATTCCGAGAACACCTCCTATTATATATGCAACCTGCCATCCGGCGAATTGAACACCTATTAAGTCGAAGAAAAGGCTTGAGAAAAAATTTTCATTCAATGCTACAAGGTTTGCAGCAACAGCTCCCAAAACACCAAAAGATACAACTATCATTGTTCCATATCCTCTGTGTTTCTGAGTCATGGTTTCACTGACCAGAGTAATACCGGCACCCAGCTCACCGGCTAAGCCGATTCCGGCAATCAATCTTAAAAGAGCATAAGTATTCAGATCAGTTACAAAAGCATTGGCAAAATTAGCAGCAGAATACAATAATATTGAACCAAATAAAACAGAAAGTCGCCCTTTGCGATCGCCTAAAATACCCCAGAGAATACCGCCAATTAACATACCAATCATTTGCCAGTTCATTAGATTCAGACCGGCATCGGTAAGCTCCTGCCCTTTTAATCCCAAGGATTCAAGGCTGGGATTTTTAATGACCTGAAATAAAATTAGATCATAGATATCGACGAAATACCCTAAGGCAGCAACTATAACAATAATATTAAAAGGCGAAGTATGGGCTTTGGTAGAATTCATATAGTATTGGCAAATTTAAAATTGAAATCCGATTATCCGTTATCATACCCTCCCTCATAAAATAATTTTGAAAACATCTCACTTAAGTAACATGAGATAAGGACATTAGTTTAACTGCCTTTTTAATGCATTTATACTATATATCGTTAAAATATTTTTATTTTTGCGGCGGAGAGATGGCAGAGCGGTCGATTGCGGCGGTCTTGAAAACCGTTGAGGGTCAAACCTCCGGGGGTTCGAATCCCTCTCTCTCCGCTTAGTACAATTTGAAAGTGTGTAAGTCCCTGATTTACACACTTTTTTTATTTTTTGAAATTCCGCAAATGTTCTCTTTTAACCGCTAACTGTTTTTCCTTATGGTGACCTCTTTTCATTTTCAAATTTGTTTCGTGACAAATAATAGTATAAATTTGTCACGAAAATAAGCGAGAAGATTATGCAACTGACTGAAAGTAAAATACAAGAGCTCATCAAAGCAAAGGGAAAAGGTTTTGTGTTTACCTCAAAGTACTTTTCCTCTAAAACCGATGATGTGAGTGTTGTAACATCGGCACTAAGCCGTTTGGTACAAAAAAAAGTCATTCGTAGACTGGTACATGGCCTTTATGATTTACCTGAAGTGCATCCGAAACTTGGGGCAATCATGCCAAGCACTGAAAAGGTAATTGAAGCAATCAAAACATCGGAAGCCATCAGGGTGCAACCAACGGGAGCATATGCCGCCAATCTGTTAGGCTTATCTACACAAATACCTATGCGGATTGAGCTTTATACAAATGGCCCTAAAAAGACGATTCGTTTCGGAAAACAGGAAATTCTCCTGAAACCTACCACACCCAAAAATATGATTGGTGCAGGTACGAAGGCTGGGTTGATACTCCATGCATTCAGACAAATTGGAAAAGACAATGTCACAGAGGAAATGATTAAGCGTATCAAGAACCAGCTAGAGGAAAAGGATATAAAGCAAATAAAGAAACAGGCACAATATGCTCCAGCATGGATTGCGAAAATTATGCGAGAACTTATCAATTAAGTTTAATCTATGAACGCTTTTATACAGCTATCATCAGAGGAAAGAAACCTATACTGCAGACAGGCATCCGAAAGAATGTCTGTGCCTTTGCCTGCTGCTGTTATAGAAAAAGATTTTTGGGTATGTTGGACTCTCAATTTGTTGAATGAAATTCCGGAGTTGAAGGGGAATATAACCTTCAAGGGTGGTACTTCATTATCCAAGGCCTGGGGATTGATTGAAAGATTCTCAGAGGATATTGATATTGCCATTAACCGCAAGGTATTCGGACAAGAACCGCCCTATGGTGTAGAGCATGCAGAATCCAATAGACAAAGAAAAATGCGATTGGAAGAACTGGAAGAAAAGAGTGCTGCGTTTATTCGAGATTTTCTCATACCAAAACTTCAGGATAAAATTGCCGAACATATCCAGGAAAAATTCACACTTAAACCCGTTCAAAAAGGAAATGAGGTTAACATTGAATTTGAGTATCCTGGTACTTTGAAAAACGAGTTAGGTGGGTTATTACCTGTAGTTTTGATTGAGCTTGTTCCAAGGGCAGATGAAATACCTAACGAAGAAAGAATAATCACGCCCATTATACATGAGATATTTGTCGATATTTTAGGCGAAGGCTCATTCAGCATATCCACATTGGCTCCGGAGCGAACATTCCTCGAAAAATTACTTTTTATTCATGAAACATTAGTAGGATTCAATAAAGGAAGCGAAAAAAAGAGCAGGCATTATTATGACCTTTATAAACTGTATGAATCAGGTGTATTTGAAAAAATAAAACTCAATCGAGAACTATTGAATGCTGTTGTCCAACATCGTCAGACTTTTTTCCGGTATAACACAATGGACTATTCAGGTATTTTGTCAAAAGGAGTGAAAGTCACACTACCACAGGAAAGTTGGGCAGATTGGCGTGGAGACTACAGCAGGAGTGCGGTAATGATATACAGTAAAATTCCAAGCTTTGAAGAGCTGATGACATTTGCTGATCGACTTGAGAAGGAATTTAATGATTGGGTTAGCATGGTCTAATTAAATACTTGTAATTTGAAACAAATCTCTTCTTTCCCCAGGTAATTAACTCAGAATCAAGAACTTTTTTAAAAAAAATTTTGAATGTAATTACAGAACTACCTAATTCCTTTTTGTCGGTGTCCACACCCCTGAATCAATTCCCTTTACATACCTAAAAAACCCCTTTAACAAGGCAAGATTCATATAAGAAAAGTATGAGATAAAGCGAAGTACACGAAGATGGAAGCCTATTTTACGCAATAGCCAATCTAAAAATGGTGTGCAAAGAAGCAATATTTCAGCGGCAAATAAATAAAGGTAAATGCTGTCAGAATAAGACATTTTCAAGAGGGAAAATAAGGAAAACAATAATAGAAAAGGAGTAATCCTGCGCAGGAATTTATGGCTGAAAAAACAAAATCCGGCGGGAGAGAAAGGATGAAAAAGCATATGCTTAAAGTGATTCAGGTTTTGAAAATTACCGGCTGATATTCTTGATTTCCTTTTGTATTCCTGTTGAATATCATTCGATACGTCCTCGTAACAAAGAGCCTGAAGATCGTTAATGCATTTGTGCTTTTTCTCAAGCACTTTCATGGCGATAAAAAAATCATCGACAAGGAATCCTTCCGGGATCTTTTCGAAAAGTTCTTTTCTTAGCGCAAAACAGCCGCCAAACGGCCCCATCATGCACCCCCACAAAAGACCTTCTCTATATTTAATCAGGTTTTCACGTTCAATGTAACTCTTTTCCTGAATGGAAATACCGTCTTTTCGTAAACCAATATTAAGGATGTTTGCGCCTACTAATCCTATTTCATTCTTCGAAAAATGCTCCTGTAATCTGCGAATCATAGTCCGCTCGAAAAGCACATTAGCATCTGTTAGAATAAGAATGTCGTTAGCAGCTTTTAATACCAGATCATTTATTATGGCAGGTTTACCTCTGCGAGATTTGAACTCAAAAAGAATTATGAAAGGATATTTCCTTTGCATTTCCTTAACTATTTCGCATGTCTTGTCATTAGAAGCATCGGAACCAATTAAGATCTCTAATTTCTCCAATGGATAATCGGATTCAACAATACTCAGAAGTTTTCTTTCAATAACTTCTTCTTCATTATACGCAGCAATTAGTATTGAAACTTTCGAAGAAAAATCGTTGTTGAAATTTTCTGATGTAATCAACTTTCTATTGCGGGACAGTAAAGCAAGTATACCGGGAAAAATTACATAGGTATAGCCAATTAAAAAACAGGAAACGACGAAAATAATCGTAAAAAAAACAAATAGCGTCATAGAGAGCCCAAAAATAGTCAATCCTTTCATCTGAGATATATTTTATGTAAATTTACTTTATGAAAAAGTGGATAATATTTCATCTGATTATTGTTTTTACAACTTCATTAAAAGCTGCCTCTCTTTCAGGCTTTTTTTCCTATTGTACATTTGATATTCCTGACAATAAACCATACCTGGAAACCTATCTCACAGTCACTGGAGGATCGGTATCATTCATTCCCATAAACGACAGCCAGCATCAGGGACAAATTGAAGTCATTATGCAAATTCGTTCAGGCGATAAAGTTGTTCATTTTGATAAATACAATCTTAAAAGTCCTGTTGTAACTGACCTTTCCTCTATACCTGATTTTATCGATCAGCAGCGCATAAAACTTGATACAGGCGCATATCAATTAGAATTAACAATTCGCGATAAAAATACAAATGAGAAAGAGTCAACTATTAAACAAATCATAAGGATCAATTACCCAACCGATACCATCAGTATTTCCGACATCGAACTAATTGATTCATATAAAAAAGTTGAAACTGCCAACAATTTTACAAAAAGCGGCTATGAGTTAATCCCTTTTGTAAATACAAGTATGTTTTATCCAAAGGAAATTACCAATTTAAAGTTTTATACTGAAATCTATCGTTCCGATAAAATAACACCGGCAGAAGATTATCTGGTCAGGTATTATATTAGCAACAATGAAAGCAGAAAAGTTTTGGAGAATTTTATTGTCTCGAGCAAACAAAAACCGCAACCTGTTAATGCTATTCTTGGTGACATACCCATTTCAAACTTGTATTCTGGAAATTATAATTTGTGCATTGAAGTCAGAAACAAAAAGAACCAGCTTTTAGCTTACAAACAAATGTTTTTTCAGAGAAGCAATGCGGAAAGCAAGCCAATGATTACAGCAGATCTTTTAGCCACTGATATTAACAACACATTTGTCTCACTTCTCAATAATAAAGACACTTTAATAGAATACATTGCCTGTCTGTATCCCATTTCTTCAAGCATGGAAGTTGAAACAGGGGAAAGCATAATTCAGCGCTCCGATCTACATTCCATGCAGCAATATATTTATTATTTCTGGTCAAAGCGAAATCCTAACGATCCGGGAAAAGCATTCAACGACTATAAGATTGAAGTACAAAAAGCGAAAGAATCCTTTAGTACACAAATCAACAAAGGTTATGAAACCGATCGCGGAAGGGTCTTTTTGCAATACGGTCCACCGAATATTATTTCCGACAACAAAGACGAAGCAGGCTCTTACCCCTATGAGGTATGGCAATATTATAAACTTAAAGAACAATCGAACAGGAAATTTGTATTCGCTGCAAAAGAACGGTCTTCCAATGAATTTAAGTTATTGCATTCTGATGCCATTGGTGAAATAAATGATCCCAATTGGCAATTAAAGCTCCTCGGCTCCCAGCAGTTTGGCACCTCCCTTGATCCGGTCAAACCGATAAATATTTACGGAAATCATTCAGAAAACAATTATACAAATCCTCATTGAGTCTATTTCATAAACTCTCTTTTTTTGAACTTCTACTAGAAAATATTTATTTTTTATTATTTGAATATCTTTTGATAAGTTAATTAATTCAGAGCATTTTTGATTTCATTGTTCCCGTCAATTTTTACCTTTGTCACTTCCCCGAACCTAATTCATGTCAAAACGAATTGCTGTAGTAATTTTAGTCTGGAATAACAGAAAATACCTGGAAGAGTTTTTACCCTCTGTAATTGAATACAGTTCCGGTCTTGCAGATATTGTCATAGCCGACAATGCTTCTTCAGACGATTCAATAACTTTGCTGGAAACTAATTTTCCTTCTGTCAGAATCATCAGAAATAAAACCAATGAAGGCTTTACAGGCGGCTACAATACAGCGCTCAGTCAGGTTAACAATGAATATTTTGTACTGTTAAACAGCGATGTTAGGGTTACTGAAAACTGGCTACAACCCTTATTGGAGTTAATGGATAAAGACACCAATGTTGGTGCATGTCAGCCAAAGATACTATCCTATCATTCTCCGGAATACTTCGAATATGCAGGAGCAGCCGGAGGATTTATCGATAAATACGGTTATCCATTTTGCCGCGGAAGGATTTTTAATTCTCTTGAAAAAGATTTACATCAATATGATGATAGCCGAAAAATTTTCTGGGCAAGCGGAGCATGTATGATGATACGGTCATCCGTTTTCAGAGAGTTGAATGGCTTTGACGCTAACTTTTTCGCTCATATGGAAGAAATCGATCTTTGCTGGAGAATGCAGCTTGCAGGTAAGCAAATTTATTTCTGTCCTGATTCAAAAGTTTACCATGTTGGCGGAGGATCACTGCATAAAAGCAATCCACAAAAGACCTATTTAAATTTTCGTAATAATTTACTGCTGATTTATAAAAATTCAAGCCCTGAAAAAGCCAAAATTATACTTCGTATGCGCTTTTTTCTGGATGCTTTGGCATCATTTATATTCCTTTTTTCAGGAAGTTTTGCTGATTTTAAAGCTGTATGGAGGGCCCGCAAAGACTATAAGAGGTTAAAAAGCAGCTATAAGCCATACTTTTCAAAAAAAGAGGGGAATTCCTTTAAGGAAGACTTAATGCTATATCCTAAAAGCATTTTGTGGGATTACTACATTTGTTCAAGGAAAATATTTTCCTCTTTAGAGTATAAATAAATTTTCCCCGAGGTTTTTCAGAGTGTAAGAAAAGTTTCCATTTTGAATAACTTTTAAGGCAACAATAACTAAAACTAATAGAATAATCCGGATTAAATCAAATCTCCGGAATAGGCTAATTTTATGGGAATTGAAAGTGTCGATATTTTAATTGAACGTGCGCAAGCTGTAAGAAACAGAAATGTTGCTCAGGCAATGACTTTGCTGGAAGAAGCGCTTTTAATAGCTCAGGAATCACACTACAAAGAAGGCATGGCAAGGATTATTCGCGATAAAGCGGCTTGTTATCTTATTCAAAAAAAATATAAGTTATCCCTTTCAGCATATACTGAAGCGGTTTTGTTTTATCAGGAGATGAATGAAAAACACAATCAACTGAATTGTCTTCATGAAATCAGCTCCATTTATTGTAGACTAGGAGACTTTCCTGCATCCATGAACTATATTCTTCAAAAACATAAAATTCATACGGAACTCAGTGATTCAGGAGGAATAGCGCATGATTTCAACGACATAGGCAAATTGTATGTCTTCTTGAAAGAATATGAAAATGCCATTGAGTATTTTAAAAAAGCACTGAAAATATTTGAAGGATTGAAGGATAAAAGTCAGATGGTAAATTCCTACTTTTTGCTCGGCAATGCTTATACCTGGCAAAGTGATTTTGACCGCGCTTTATATTATTTATTACGCGCATCCAATTCACTGGAACATCTTCCTGATGTTGATACCCGTGCGCGCACGCTAGGTTGTCTGGCCATTCTGCATAATAAATTAAAAGAGTACGATAAGTCCATAACTTTTTTTAATGAAGCTCTTCATATTGCAAAAGAAGGTGCATCCAATAGCGTACGCACACAGTTAAAAAAGGGACTTGGAAAACTATACATTGACCTTACTCAATACGATAAAGCAATACAGGTTTTGACAAGTGCATTAGAGCATGCGCAGGATTCACCGATGGAAAGTCAGCTCGTTAAAATTCATCAATTCCTTTCTTTGGCATACGAAAAGATTGTAGATTATCAAAACGCTCTGCTTCATTTACATAAATGCAAGGATCTGGAAAAATTAATTACATCAGAAGAAATAAATCTGAAAACCAAAGCACTTCTTATCAAGTACGATTTAGAAGAATTAAAAAAACAAAAAGAGATTGCCGAATTATCCGATAAACTTAAAGAACAATTTCTCGCAAATATAAGTCATGAAATACGCACTCCCATGCACGGAGTATTGGGCATGGCTCATTTGCTGAATAAGACAAGTCCAACGAAAGAACAGGAAGAATACATTGAAGCCATAAAAGTTTCAGCTAACAATTTAATGGTTATCATCACCGACATACTTGACTTTTCAAAAATCAATGCCGGCAAAATTGAATTCAACGAAAGCGAGTTCAACATTCGTGACCTTGCAAAAGGTGTAATGCAGATACTCCGTACAAAAGCAGATGAAAAAAATATTAGTCTGGGCTGCACGGTAGATTATAAAATAAAAAACAAACTCCTTGGCGATCCAATTCGATTGAATCAAATACTGATGAACCTTTTGGGCAATGCTGTTAAATTTACAGAAAAAGGAAAGGTATTGATTGATTTAAAATTAATTGAAGAAAAAGATAATGCTTGTAAAATCCGCATAAAGATTTCTGACACAGGAATAGGAATACCGGAGAGTAAGCTTCAAAGTATTTTTGAAAGTTTTGAGCAAGCTGATAATAACAAAAGGCGTTTTGAAGGTACAGGACTTGGACTTACTATCGTTAAACAGTTGGTTGAATTGCAGGGCGGAATTGTTTCTGTTCGCAGCAAGGTTAATGAAGGATCGGAATTTACGGTTGATATGAACTTCAGTATTCCACAGAACCAGGCAAATCCTCAAATTGGCTTTCCTGCCGAAAAATTTGAACCACTGGATTTTTCTCATGTCAATTTACTAATCGTTGAAGATAACAGAGTCAATCAGCTTCTGCTAAAAAACACGTTGAAAAAATTTGGTTTTGTGAATGCAGACGTTGCGGAAAACGGCAGATCCGCATTACAATTGCTTTCAGAAAAAAATTATCATCTGGTGCTTATGGATATTCAGATGCCCGAGATGGACGGATATGAAATTACCAGAGAAATCAGAAGCAGGGTGCGTAAAGAAATGCGCAACATACCTGTTATTGCCATTACAGCTGAAGCTTTGGAAAAAGAAAAACAGAAAGCTAAAGAATCGGGCATGAATGACTATGTGGTTAAGCCTTATATACCCGAGGATTTATACCAAACCATTCTTAAATATATTTTACCTAACGTACCTGAGGTAGATGGTCTAAAGAAAACTCATACTGTTGCCAGAAAATCTAAAGAAGCAGGAATGTCACTCGATTTTCTTGAAAAATTTACCGGCGGCGACACAGACCTGACCATTCAACTAATTGAAATATTTCTAAAGCAGGTACCGGAAGCAACAGAAAAACTAACACAATCCATTTCTTCCCGCAATTGGAAAGAAACCCATGTAGTTGCTCATAAACTTAAATCAAGTATTGCAATTTTTGAATTGCAGGAATTAAAAAAAATCATTACCAATATCGAAGAATATGCCCGCGATGGCGAACACCTGAATGAAATACCGCGTGCTTTTTCGGCTTTCCGCGAGGGAGCAAGACATGCGGTTAGGAATTTGGAGGCGGAGTTGAGGAAATTGAAGAGGGAGAGGGTTTAAGTTGAGTAACGATGGCAGAGCAACGAATAACGATTAACGAGTTTTAAGTTGAGTAACGACCCAATAGCTATCGCTTCGACTGATTCCTATGGGATAGCAATCGGTTAATGATTTAAGAATTATTAAGATCTAGCTCCTTGTTGACTCATTTTTTCATGACCAACGTCACTCAATCAAAAACTTATCCCCCTCAATAGCCAGGGTAGTATCACTAAAAACTTCTTTTGCTTCTTCGAGAAGCGGATAAAGATTTTTATAGCGTGCTGAAAAGTGTCCGATGATAAGTCTTTTGGCATTTGCTTTTTTAGCAATGGTGGCTGCCTGTGCTGCTGTGGAATGAAAAGTTTCTTTGGCTCTTTCGGTTTTATCACTGAGGAATGTAGCTTCGTGATAAAGCAGATCTACATTGCGAACTGCAGAAGCCACACCTTCGTTGTAACAGGTATCTGAACAAAAAGCATACGAACGAGGGTGACGTGGATCCGTTGTAATTTCTTTGTTTGGAATAATACGGCCATCAGGAAGAAAGCAATCCTTACCATTCTTTAAATCCTGATAAGCTTCCAATGGAACATGATATTCCTGAAGTTTATTTTTAAGAAGTTTTCGTAATCCTGGTTTTTCTGAAAATAAAAATCCTGTACAGGGAATTCGATGATGCAGGACAATGGTTTTTACTTCAACACCCTCATCGGAATAAATAATTTTAGGATTTAAAGGATCGAGAAAGTGATAATGAATGGGAAACCTTAAATTAGTATCTGAATATTTTAATTGAATATCGATAATTTCCTTTAATGGTTCCGGGCAATACAAATGAAGGTCAACGGTTCTTCCTTGTAAATGCATGGTTGAAAGCAAACCTACCAATCCCAGGTAATGATCACCGTGTAGATGAGAAATAAAAATGTGATTGATACGGTGAAACTTGATTTTGTAGCGGTTCAATTGCAAGAGAGTGCCCTCACCACAATCGACCAAAAAAAACCGCTCATGTATGTTTAATACCTGAGCGGTGGGATGTCTTTGGTAAATAGGGGTTGCAGAACTACTACCGAGAATACTAATTTCAAAAATCATCAGTCGTTTGAGATGATCATCCTCCTTGTTAAAGAATTTCTTCCGTTTGAAACTGTGTAAATATATATTCCGGGTTGAAGACCGTGCAAGTCAACTGGAATAATTGATTTACCGCGTTGGAAATTATAGCTTCCTGTAATCACTTTTACGCCGAGCAGATTGGATAAAGTAAAGGTGATTTTTTCAGCACGTAAAAAAGCAACAGGGATGTTAGTATATGATTTAGCAGGATTGGGCTGATTTTGTCCGACAGAAAAAGTATTGCGATCGATCACTCCAATAGCTGTGGTTGAATCGATCGTAATTGCATAATCGCTGTCGTTTTGATTAACTGTTTGAGGGGTACCAAATACAGTTCCGTAACCCCTAAGCTGAACTACTATGGGGTATAATCCTACCATGCTAACAGAGGGCGAAGGACCTTGTAAAAGAATGCAGGCATCAGAACCTCCTGCAAAAACGCAATTCGAAGGAGTGCAAGAAAAAGTAAATCCCGAAGGCAAACCTGTAACATTTAATATTTTTATGGAATCAATGACAGCAGGTAATGTAAGTCCGGTAATAGGATCTGTAAATGTAGTATCTACTCCTACCTTTATCTGAATGACTGTGGAATAAGGCTGTCCGGTTAAGGCATGCGGTAATCCTGTAGCGCTGTCGGGATAAATACCAACATCGTTATGCGTAATATTGGTATCAGGAATACACTGTCCCGAAGCATACAATCCTGAAAATATCAGACAGATAAAAAAAGTAAATATTCTCATGTTATTTTTCTTTGTGAAGGTGTTTTTCAACTTCTTCCATGAAGATAAGATCAATTGCTTCATTGTTAGTAGGCAATTGAAGCAACATGGTATCAAGCTGAGAGATTGAAATAAGTTTTTTAACATGCTCCTGAACTCCGGTAAGTACAAACATACCATTGTTATCACGGCACATTCTGTAGCCAACTAAAATCGCGCTCAAGCCTGAGGAATCACAGTATTGAACTTCACTCATGTCGAAGATCATGTTTTTAAAATTTTCATGATGCAGAACAACGACTTCAGCCTTTAGTTCCGGGGCGACATTGGAAGTCAGTTTTGCTTCTTTTATCTGAACAAGTACGTACTTCTCTTGTTTATCAATGGATAGGTTCATAGTTGAGTATTTTTTCAAATTTACGACAAAAAAAGCATTTCACCGTCATTACCCCATTAATTTTCAACACGACAATTAGGGGAATTGTTAATAATGGCAAGGAGGATTTTAGGGGTTCGGGATAACATCTGAGCTCAAAAAGCTTTATAATTTATTGATGATTTTGTCTTTCAATTCTACTTTCAGAATTAATTTTGATTACATTACTATCAATTAATTTGATTGTAATGCAAACTTTAAACTCAAACAGAACTATTGTTCACATGGATATGGATTCATTTTTTGTTTCCGTCTCTATCCTTCAAAAGCCTGCATTAAGGGGGAAACCGGTACTTGTTGGCGGTAATGGCGACAGAGGCGTAGTTGCAGCCTGCAGCTATGAAGCCAGGACGTATGGCATCCATTCGGCTATGCCTATGAAAACTGCACGTCGTTTATGTCCGGAAGCAATTATCATTCGAGGTGATTATGAAGAATACAGTAAATTCTCCAATACCATTACTGATATAATAAAAGAAAAGGTGCCTGTTTATGAAAAATCTTCTATTGATGAATTCTATATTGATCTAACCGGCATGGATCGTTTTTTTGGCTGTTACAAATTTGCTACGGAGTTAAGGCAGATAATTATTAAGGAAACACATCTGCCCATTTCGCTTGGCTTCTCGCAAAACAAAACTGTAAGCAAGGTAGCAACAGGCGAAGCCAAACCTAACGGTCAGCGCAAGATTGACTTTGGAACAGAAAAAAATTTCCTCGCTCCCCTATCGGTAAAAAAAATCCCTATGGTAGGTGAAAAGACTTACCAGCTTTTAAGAAGTATGGGAGTTGAAAAAGTGTACACTCTTCAAAAGATGCCTGTTGAAATGCTTGAAATGGTTCTGGGTGAAAATGGGAATACAATTTGGAAAAAAGCCAATGGAATTGATAACTCCCCTGTGGTACCTTATCAGGAAAGAAAAAGTATTTCTTCTGAAGAAACTTTTGAAACGGATACTATTGACACTACACTTCTACGCTCTGTTTTTATTTCCATGACAGAAAAACTTGCTTATCAGTTACGCTGCGAGAATAAGCTTGCTTCCTGCATAACGCTTAAGATTCGTTACTCCGATTTCAACACACACACGATGCAGGCCAGAATACCCTACACTTCCTGCGATCACACCCTTATTTCAAAAGCGAAAGAACTGTTTGAAAAACTTTATAACAAAAGAATGCTCATCCGGCTGATAGGTGTACGATTCAGTCATCTTGTAGGAGGCGGACATCAGATAAATCTTTTTGAAGACAGTCAGGAAATTATTCAGCTTTACCAGGCTATGGATAAAATAAGAAAACGTTTCGGAGAAAATAAAATTCACAGGGCAGTTACTGATGGGTTTAAAGGGAGATCGTTTAATCCGTTTAATGGGAAGGTAAGTTAAAACCAAATGTACCTTAATTGTCACTCTTATTTCAGCTTTAAGTATGGCGTACTTTCACCCCCGGATCTTTTGAGTGAAGCGGAAAAATGTGGTATAAATAAAATTGCTTTGACCGATATCAATAATACTTCAGGTGTTCTTGACTTTGTCAGGAGAAGTGAAAAGAAGAAAATAAAACCTGTTGTTGGCATTGACTTCAGAAATGGAAATCAACCATGTTTTGTCGGGCTGGCGAGAAACAACGAAGGGTTTCGCGAGCTGAATGATTTTCTTTCTCTGTACCTAAATAGCAGGGAAGATTTTCATCCCATTGCTCCTTCTTTTTTGGAGTGTTATGTCATTTATCCTTTTCACCATCCATTCCGAGAGTTGAAAGAAAATGAATGTATAGGAATCAGACCTACTGAAATAAACAAATTAATTAATTCTCCATGGAGAAGGTGTACGCAGAAACTTGTAATCCTATCTCCGGTTACCTTCAGGAATAGATCGGGTTTTAATGCGCACAGATTGTTGAGATCGATTGGTCAAAACACTTTGCTGAGTAAATTGCCGGAAAGCGAACAAGCTCAACCGGAAGAATGGATGGTTCCGGAAAATAAACTTATTGAAAAATTTGCTGCTTATCCTGAAATTATTTACAATACAAATTTAATTTTGAACGACTGCAGTATTGAATTTAAATTCGGCAAGAGTAAAAATAAAAAATCATTTACAGAAAGTGAATTACAGGATGAAATAAAATTAAGAGAGCTTTGTGCGCAAAACCTGCAGTACCGGTATCCGAATAAAGGACAAAATATTATCGATCGCTATGAAAAAGAAATTAAAGCGATAACTGAACAGGGCTTTGCTTCTTATTTTCTTATCAACTGGGATATTGTCAACTTTGCAAGACATAAAAACTTTTTCTATGTAGGCAGGGGAAGCGGGGCAAATAGTCTGGTTGCTTATCTGCTTAACATTACTGATGTTGATCCTGTCGATCTTGATCTTTATTTTGAAAGGTTTATGAATCCCTTTCGAACAAGTCCTCCGGATTTCGATATGGATTTTTCATGGAAAGACAGGGATGAAGTCATTCATTACATTTTCAAAACCCATAAAAATACACATACATCTCTTTTAGCTACCTATAGCACATTTCAGGAAAATTCTGTTGTGCGCGAGCTTGGAAAAGTTTTCGGTTTGCCCAAAGCTGAAATTGATGCAATGCAGGATGAAGGCATTCTAAATCAATATGGAAAAATTGGTGCCCTTATTAAAAAATATGCTTTACTCATTAACGATTTTCCAAGTCATTTAAGTATTCATGCCGGAGGCATATTGATTTCCGAATTACCCATGCATTATTATACTGCAACTTCATATCCACCCAAAGGATTTCCGCTTACCCAATTCAGCATGATTGAGGCGGAAGATATTGGACTTTATAAATTTGATATTCTGAGTCAGCGCGGACTCGGGCATATTAAGGACAGTCTGGCTATTATCCATAAAAACAAAGGAGTTAAAATCGACATTCATGATGTAAGCAGATTTAAGAAAGATGAAAATGTAAAAAAGCATTTGCGTGAAGCAAAATGTATGGGATGTTTTTATGTGGAAAGTCCGGCGATGAGGATGCTGTTGAAGAAACTGGAAGCAGATACCTACCTTGGACTTGTAGCTGCAAGTTCAATCATTCGTCCCGGTGTTGCTTCTTCCGGAATGATGAGGGAATATATTCTTCGTTCAAAAGGCCTCCCTCCTACATTACAGACACCACCGGAGATGTACGAAATTTTAAAAGAGACTTTTGGTGTAATGGTTTATCAGGAAGATGTAATCAAGGTTGCACATTATTTTGCCGGATTAACTCTTGGAGAAGCTGATATGCTTCGCAGAGGGATGAGTGGAAAATACAGAGGACGAGAAGAATTTGCCCTTGTTCGTGATAAGTTTTTTGCCAACTGCAACGGAAAAGGATATAAAGAAGAAACTTCTAAAGAAGTTTGGCGCCAGATTGAAAGTTTCGCCGGTTATGCATTTTCCAAAGGACACAGTGCTTCCTATGCTGTAGAAAGTTATCAAAGTCTTTTCTTAAAAGCCTATTTTCCCTTAGAGCACATGGTAGCAGTCATTAATAACTTCGGTGGTTTTTACAGGACGGAATATTATTTTCACGAAGCAAAAATGAATGGCGCGACAATACATGCACCGGATATAAATAAAAGTGATTATCTGACGTGTATCTACGACAAAGACATTTATATTGGCTTTGTCCATATTGCTGAATTAGAAAGCAAAGTGGCAGAAGACATTCTTAATGAAAGATTGCAGAACGGACCCTTTTCAGGACTTGAAGATTTTATGAAGCGTATTAATATTTCTGTAGGCCAATTAAGAATATTAATACGAATCGGTGCATTTCGCTTTACGAAACAAACTAAGAAAGAGTTGTTATGGGAAATCCATGCCATTCTGGGAAAAAGAAATAAAACAGAAATTGTTAAGGAACTTTTTGAAGTAAGCAAAAATAAATTTGAAATTCCCCCGCTCTATTATCAGGCATTGGAAGACTCCTTTGATGAAAAAGAAATTTTAGGATTTTCAATACTTGCTCCATTTGAACTTTTGAGAGAACCACTTCCAAATTCAATCAATGCAAAAGAACTACAACATTATGCCGGAAAAATTATTGAAATTGTGGGATACCTTGTTACCCTGAAATATACAAGGACAAAATACAGTGAGCGAATGATGTTTGGAACCTTTATAGATAATCAGGGAAACTTTTTTGATACCACACATTTTCCGAAGGTTTGTATTGAATTTCCTTTACATGGAAAAGGTTGTTATGTTATTCGGGGAAAAGTGGCTGTAGAATTTGGGTTTTACAGTATCGATGTCATAAGTTTGAGGTTTATGGAAAATCACACTAGAGAAACATCAGGCTCAGAGCATTCTGAAATAATTTAAATTCACTAAATTAAAAATTAAATCAAAAAGGGGCAAATTTCACCCCGGGGCAAATTCAAAATCAAAGTGCCCAAGGATGTATCCACCTTTCATCATTACCATAATATTATTAAATAGAATAAAAAATCCGGCTGACGCCATGCAAATGACCCCTATTTTCCCCCCTTTTGCAAGGCTATCCACCGGCTGGCGGACAGCATGAATGTATAAATACACAAATAACTTTATTACAAAAGGCAATTCCAACCTCATACATGCAGGATATTTTATTGAAGCCAGTGTTCATTTTCCCTAATTCAAAATCACAAACTATCAAAAAGTTAAAATATCATTCCACATATATTATTTAAAGGAATATAAGAAATATAATAATTTGATTTTATTGAACAATTATTCTTGCTGTATAAATATTTGTTCTATCGCTTACTTTAATAAAGTATAAACCTTTATTAAGATTGCCTCTTTCAATCGTTAATTGCTTTCCGCTGAAATTAAATTTTCTTACTTCTTCTCCCAGAATGTTTGTTAATGTTATTTCGGAATTAATTTGTTCTTTAACAAAAGTTAGGTTTGTTTCTGTTTTGAAAGGATTTGGATAAAGATTAAATGAAGATGTAAGACTCACTTCATTTAAATTTGACATTAATGGAGCAGTACCGCAGGAGTCTGTGCCCTTCTTGTAAAAAACAAGAAACACCTTTTCTACGCAAGGCGGAAATGGTCCATTAGCGCATGAATTATAATAATAGGTCCTTCTGCCAATACCTTTTCCATATTCCTCGTAACCGTAAAAAGGCTCAAAATAAGAATAGCAGGAATCAATAAGTTGGGGACCATTTTCCAATCTGGTAATATTTACAATTTGCGTGTTGCAAAATGAAGTATCGTAGTAAATTGTGTCCAACCAAATACCTGTATATCCTGCTGTATCGATACAGTCTGGATTCCAATAGTGAATTTTTCTACCAAGTCCGGCACCAACAGAGTCATTCAGATTGGTATAAATAAGTGTGCCGCCTATAATTGTATCGTATATTGGAAGACATGATTGACAACTCTGCCCGGTATAGGAATATGAGTCAAAATTATAAAATAAAGTATCATTCAATGCACTGTAATACTTGTTTGTAATAATTTTTTTCTCAAAAGTGGGAGGAGATGTAATCCCACCTGCTTTGGTTATAAAAACATCACCAACATTATAATCGTAAATTTCAGCAACTGTTAATAGAGATTGAGATCGAACAGCTGAAAAGAAAAAACAAATAAAAATTAGAAGTACATATTTTTTCATGGTGTCAGTTTTAAAAGATTAGAACCATATAAAATAAACACTTAATTTGCGTTTATGCAATAGCAGCACCGACAAATGAATACAATATGACTAAAAAATGACTTAATTAATCATATAGCTTATACCAAATAAAATTCCAGTCAAATAATATTTTTGTTTCACACCGTAAGAATTCTCAAAAACAGAATTCAGGTTGGACTTAATTTGAGGTCTTATTAACAATTTAGCCCTTCCGCTGAAGCGATAATAAAAGTCGGCACTAAACCTTGCGTTTACCATTATCTTACGGAAGGTTTTAATTTCACTGAATGAATCCAAACCACGACCGTCGCGTCTTAGATAATTTCCTTTTTGCGAAACAAGTAAGGCAGGAGAAACACCACCGCTAACACCAAATCCGGCTCTGCCTTTCGAAAAGCAGACAGAAAGTTCAACAGGGATTTCAATATACGTTAATCTGTTAATTCCATTTCTCTCTGCAATTAACTTATCGTATTGAGATGTTTCAATCGTATCCTGATTTATTACAATTGCACTGTCTTGTCGTTGCAAAATAGTTTGCATAAAATAAGGATTGCCGGTTATATAAGCGGTATCAGTATCTGCGTAATTGGAAATAAAAGTTTGCCAGGATGAGTTGGTAGTAATAGAATCCTTCAGACTGTAAGGATAATAATTTGTTTTCTCTCCGTATGTTGAATATTCAACACCCATACTTAATGTAAATAATTTCTTTGTTGCCGATATAGACAAGCCAATGGAAGGAGTAACAATTGAATTTTCTTCACTCTTTCTTTGATTTAAATAACTCTGCCAATCGTTACTGCCTTGAAGACTCTTATTAATTGAATGTGCCCCAACATAAAAAGAAACCTCCCAACTGATATGATTTCGGGAAGTTGTCTGCATTAATGGCTTGGGCCATGATTTTTCATTTGTTTCAAGTTGTCCGGAAGGAACTAAAATTTCACCTTCATAATTCCTAAGCAAAGAAATTTGCTCAACACTTGCAACGGCGGGATAAATCCCTGAAGATTCTAAAGTTGAATTAAATGAATTGTCTTTTGAACTTGCAATTCCATTATTATTTTTAGATTGAAGAATTGATTTATGTGTTTTTCCGGAAAAATTTTGTAAACCTTCCTTTTTATGACCGGCTAAAGAAAGAGACGGAGAATTAGAAGGTAAATTAGATGTTGACATTCCGGAAGCTGAAGCGGTTGCTTTAGACACTGAATTTGCAGAGGATTTCGTTTTTGATGTATTCCGATTTGATGAAATTGATTCATTCACCGGCATCTTTGCGTTATTTAAAGAAGAACTTTTTGATGCCATTAAACCGGAATTGTTTTTAGAAGCAGGTGCTGATGAAATACTGCTTTCCTTATTTGCTTTAGCAGAAAGTGATGGTAGTGAACTTGGGCTTTGAGTTGAGTTAGTATTCTCTTCATTAAGATTAATAGAATTAGCTATAGGATTGGAATTATTGGCAACCTGTCCTTGATTATCAGAAGTATGCTTTAAGGCAGTATCGCTGTTGTGATTGCTGAACCAAAAAGCAAATCCAATAATAATGGCAGGAACAACAATGGATGCCGCTATCCGAATTAATTTCCTTGTTCTAAAATGCCTGTCAAGCATTTTTTCCGCCGCTAGCCATGACTGGTTTGCATCAGGAATATTTTTATTATCGCTCATTGTAAAATTGAATTATTGATGATTACTTTTTTTTTCCACTCTTCTTCTAAAAACGCTTTTAATTTTTTTCTGGCATTGTGTAGGTGAGCTTTTGATGTTCCTGATGATATATTTAACATTTTACCGATTTCTTCATGACCATAGCCGTCGACAACAAATAAATTAAATACTGCACGACTCATAGTAGAAAGCTGATCGATGGCAAGAAGTATTTCTTCGAGTTTTTCTTTTTCATTTAGCGGGTCTGAGGAAGGATGTAAATAATCCTCTTCTCCCAAATCTCTGTATTCCAGATTTTCTCTATGTCTGGCATTTTTCCTGAATTCATCGATGATATGATTAATAGCAATTCTTCTGGTCCACAACTCAAAAGGAACATTTTCATTTTTCTTCAGATACGAGCCCATGTTACGGACCATCTTTAAAAAAATATAATTGATAGCAGACTGAACATCATCCACATTTACATAATATCTCCTGCAAACAGAAACGAGGAAAGGAAAGCACATCTGATAAAGATCATAGTGTGCTTTCCGATCATCTTTTCTGCACTGTTCTAACAGGAGTATGGATGGATTCATTCTTTTTCTTAAAAAGGGAAGAGGCCGAGACCTCCTCCCTCATAACTTAACGAGAAAACTAAATTAATTTTTAATGATATTCTGATAACTTCTGGAACCATCGGAGAACAATACTTCGAGTAAGTAACTTCCCTGAGCCAGTTTTTGAAGATTAACAATACCTTCTGAGCCGTTTAATTTACCGGAGAGAACTTCAGATCCAAGGTTAGAAAGGATTCTATATCCAACTGTCTTTTCATTAAATGACGTCGAATTGATATGTAAATCAGACGTAACAGGATTTGGATATGCTTTAAAAGATTGTGCTGACTTAATCTCATTAACAGAAGCGGTAATTTGCATTGGTGAATAAACGTTCAGGCTGAATCCTGCCATACCTCTGTAAATATATCCTAAAGAGTCGACCGTAATGGAATCACAATAAGTGCTTGAACATCCGTTTGCATCAGTGACAGTCAGGCATAGATTGTATACACCTGTTGTTGAATAATAATGAGAAGGGAATGGAAGAGAATCTACTGAACCATCGCCGTAATCCCAGTTGAAACCAAGATTGACTCCGCTTGATAAATTTACCACTGAAACCTGGTAAGGAGCCAATTGAACGATTGCAAAGAAAGCCTGACAGCCGCCAATAGGATTAATAATGGTATCAACAAGTATCGGTGAGCAGAATTGATCGGTGCAATTTCCTGAGGTAATAGTCAGACAAACATTATAAGTTCCGGGGGTAGAATATGTATGCTGAGGGAATCTAGTAGTTGAAGTTGTATTGTCTCCGAAATCCCAGAAATAGGTAGTGTTATTAATGTTTGAGATCGACAAGTCAATAAAATATCCTGTAAGTCCCAAGCTGGTAGAAAGGAAAGATGCTTGACAAACGCTTGGTCCGGGGCCAACAAATACTGTAACACATGTTTGACAAAGAGTCACGATACCTGCTGAATCTCTTTCAATTACACAAGCCAAATATACGCCCGGAGCATTGTATGTGTGATTTACATATGATCCTGTTCCGATATTACCATCACCAAAATCCCATACAATTTGTGAAGAAAGATTAGAGGATTGGAAACTGAAAATAAATGAATTCTGAAAAATTGAATCAGGGAAGAAATTAATTACACAAGGACCGGAATTACTTCCCACAGTTACCCAATCGCAAGAAGAGCAAACAACCTGGCCACTATTGCCAATAGTAACACATACTAAATATGTTCCTGCATTAGTATAGGTATGGCTTGGATTTGCACCAGTTCCCGAAGTGTTATCGCCAAAATCCCACGAAACAGAATAATTAGTTCCCGGAACATTAGCCTGAAAGTTCACAAAAAGATTATTTTGAGGATTGACTGCAGATGTAAAGTTACAATTGAGATTTGAATTTACCTGAACGGTAAAACAAGAAGAACAAATTATTGTATTCGTTACTGAATCGATTTCAGACATACATACAATAAATAATCCGGGGCTATTATATGTATGACTGATATTCATTCCTGTACCAGTACTTCCATCACCGAAATCCCATGATATACTTGAAGTGTTACTTCCCGGTTGTCCATAAAAATCGAAGGTATTGGGTAACAAAAGACTTGGTCCAAAGCTGAACTGGCAATTTCCCTGCGTATTACCTACAGAAACGAAATCACAATAAGTGCAAATAGTTGTACCTACAGAATCCGTTTCATAAATACAAACATTATATAGACCCGGAGCCGGAAAAGTATGGGTAACCTGATTACTGCCTGTTAATGAAGTACTATCACCGAAATCCCAACGAATGTTAGAACCGGAGGCTACATTGGATGCAAAAGTAAATGTATTGGAATTAGGAACAGAATTATAAGTAAAAGTGCAACTTGAACCGGTTGGTATAATATTAACTTGTTGACAAGAATAGCAAATAGTTGCACCTGTAGCAGGATCTATTTCTGTTAAGCAGACAAAATAGTGACCGGGCTGATTATATGTATAAGTTATAGTGTTACCTACGGCTGTTCCACCATCACCCATATCCCATTGTGCAATGGAGTTAGGAATTGATTGAGCCTGGCCAATAACTACATTGGGTGCTGAAGTTGTAATTACACTAAATGAACATGCCGGCGGAGCCGTATTATAACCAACAGAATCACAGCTTGAACAAACTTGAGCGTTTAAAGAATTATAAATATAACAACAAGCGTAAACAGGCAGTGGTGTATTATAAATGTGGGTAGGACTATACGTTGAATCGGTAGTGCCATCGCCGAAATCCCATACAAAGTGATACAAATTTGGTGAATACGTTGAATCAGGGTAAAATGAAACAATATTTGTTCCCGGGTTACTTGAATAAGTAAAACCGCAAAAAAACTGTGCTCTTACATTGAAGACTAACAGTAACATTAAAATAGAGAGTGATAATTTTTTCATAATATTTTGTTTAGGGGGTTTGGTTCTATTATGCAACACGTTAGTAATCCTTCCGGGGTTTAGTTGATTAATAAATATATTTTAAAGCTTAAAAATACTAAAAAAATCGGGTTTTAGATTAGTTTTGTCGCTTGATTTAGTACTTAGTACTAAATTAGAAAAAAATGAAAAAACACCCTATTCCATTGATAATAACTAGTTGTGTCTTTGCAGTAATCTATGCATCGATTTCATTGGTTAATCATTATTTGTTTAAGACAGCGGCATTGGATCTGGGGGTTTATACGAATGCGCTTTATGATTATGCTCACTTCCGGTTTAATGATTCATTGGGTTTTAAAGTTAATCCTGAAAATTTACTCTCCGATCATTTTGATTTGATGTTGATGATTGCTTCGCCTCTTTCATGGATATTCGGAAGCTATACTTTGTTGCTTTTGCAAATTTTTGCAATTCTTGGAGGAGGATGGGGTGTTTATTATTTTTTAAAAGCAAAGTACAATACAGATTCATTTGCTTTTTATGGAATGGTGTTTTTCTATTTATATTTTTCAATATATTCTGCATTAAGTTTTGATTATCACAGCAAGGTAGTGGCAGCTTCCCTTCTACCCTGGTTTTTTTATTTTATTGAAAAGAAAAATATTTTTAAAAGTATTTTAATATTTTTTTTAATAATCGTTTGCCAGGAATCGATGGGGTTATGGATGGGATTTGTAACATTGGGAGCAGCATTTATTTTCAGAAAAGAAAACATATTTAAAACACTGCTTACCTTAAGCGTATTTTCCTTTTTGTATTTTTTTACTATTACTTCTATTGTTATGCCTGTCCTATCGGAGACGAATACATTTTATCAGTTCAAGTATAGCATCCTTGGTAAAAATTATGGAGAAGCCTTTCAAACAATATTTTCTGAACCCGGGAAAATTTTTAATGCATTATTTTACAACACTTCGGGAGATCCCATGGGAGATTATGTAAAAAGTGAATGCTGGCTGTTTTTCCTTTTTTCAGGAGGTGTTTTGCTGGTATTCAGACCTATTTGGTTATTTATGTTGATACCGATTTTTCTTCAAAAATTTCTACACAATCAGGTATCAATGTGGGGAGTGAATGATCAATACGTCATTGAATTTGCTCCTATTGTTACTTTGGGAGTAATGGATGGTATTAAGTCATTTACAAAACCAACAATACGTAAAACTGTAATGACGTTAAGCATACTTTCAGGAATTGGGACAACGGTTCATCTTATGGACAGAACATCGGCTCTGGTGCCAAAGTCAAAAGTAAGGCTCTATCAATCGGCGCATTGGAAAAGTGATATTCATCAACATTCAGCAAAACAAGCGCTTTCTCTTATTCCAAAAGAGGCAATTGTTAGTGCGCATAGTAATTTGTATCCGCATGTAGCCTGGCGAGATAAATGTTATACTTTTCCGGAAATCAGGGATGCTGAATATATTTTATTAGTTAAAGGAGGAAATCCATATCCGATAAATGAAAATCGGTACAAATATCTTACAGACAGTTTTTCAAGAAGTGAATCATGGAAAATTATTTTTGCTTCAGATAGTATTTATGTTTTGAGGAAAAATTAACCTCTTGCTATTTTTCTTCTATAAAATATTCTTGATAGTTTTTAGTGTGGGGGGTTTTAACAGATATTTTTTTTGAGGCAGAATTTTCTTTAAAAAATTAACTTGTTTTCTTACAGTTTTATTCAGTATACATCAGCCTACCTAAAAAATCATAATTCATGCTTAAATTAATTATAGATGGAATTTGTAAGAGATGATATTATTTAATGGCAAATAAAACTTTTTTTTATTCTTTTTAAGAAATTAATAGATTTCTTGAGCCAATAAATTTCTATAATTCCTGCATTTAGAAGCTTTTTCCATATTCTCAGTTGATCCTCCTGTGGATTAAATTTTATCCAATTCTGCAAGGTATATCCGATTATCATTTAACAAACCATGAAACCCTTTGTATAATGAGCTTGAATTGGTGTACTCAGGCTAAAAGAGCCATTGTAGCTGATTAATATGTAATGATGCTAAAAAATGATTACAGGTATTAATGATTGAGTTAGTAAAAAATAAGGCAAATTCATTGTGCATGGATGGTAAAACATCCATGGTTCGTTACTTGAAACGTATTTCGTTTTTGGTGACGTTTGCTTTTATTTTATGTACTCAAGGTGTTCAAGGAGCAACAGAAACATTTAATTCGGGTTCTTTCATTATCAATATGGGCGTTGTTCCGCAAACTGTTAACAATGGATTGAAGCCCTACGGATTGATGTACGACCTGATAAAAAATTACGATGTGCCGATAAAATGGGTAATAAATCCAAGTAAGGTAAAAGACGGTATAGATTTTACATATGGAGGACAAAGTTACCGCGGTGGTACTTTTATTATACATGCGGAATACAGATCGGCGGCTGTTAATGCAGCTATTGCTTCCTGGCAAGCTCAGGGTGTTGTTGGTGTAACAACAACTATAGGCATTTCCCTTAATGTATCAAACACATTACGCGTTGCTCCTTATTGGGCCATGGATTCGAAAAATGGTAGTATAGCCATTGGTTTTTTAAATGAAGCTCGTATTCCTTCAACAGCATATTATTACCGTTCACCTGCAACGCTGACTTGTTGTGATGACCTATATGTAATGCCGCACGCAGATCCTACCTGGGCAACTCATAGTAACTTGTTCTTCTGGAACCTGAATTGCAGAGGTGGAATCTGGGCCGGTTGTCATGCAGTTAGTGTTATGGAAGGCCCTGCTTGTGTGAATCCATCAAATGCTTCTCAAAATTTAAAATTCCTAAGTACGAATGGGCTTATTGATTTTAGCCAGCATTCGAATGGAACACCTCCGTATAGTTACTTAAACTATTCTGATCCAGTTTTCCAAATGATGGGAACTGAAGATTTGGCTCATAATAATGGATCTGAAAAAATATACCTTCCTTTAAAGACAACAAGTAACTGGCATGCCGGAGTTAAGATCGGTTGCTACGATCCGACACATTCTGATATACCAACTAAATCAGATGGACTTGCAGTCCTTACAGCTTATGGTAGAGGATTCAATGATGTAAACAGAGGTTATGTTATGTATCAGGGCGGTCATAATATTGGCGGAACATCACCTGATGAAGTTTCAGCTCAGCGTGAGTTTTTTAATTGGTCCTTCCTTGTTGCTACTGATAAAGCGCCAGTGGTAACATACTCAAACATTCCTGCAACAATGACCGGTTTACAAATGTATCCCAATTTTACGGCAAATGTAACTTCACCAGCGGGGCTAACAAGCTTTACCTATCAGTGGTTCTCAACTATTGGTGGAACATTTTCAGCTCCAACCAGCAATGTTTCAAATTTTACTCCACCGGCTGTTGGTTCAATAACAAGTGCAATTATCTATTGTAAAGTGACAGATGGTTGCGGTCGAAAAACTATAGAACCGGTATCGGTAACGATTCTTCCGCCTCCAACGGCACCGGTAGCAATTAACGATAGTATTAATTTTTCATCGCTTTGCACGCCTGTTCCGAATACAATTAATGTTTTGGTTAACGATTCTGATATTAATGGCAATATGTCAAATTCAATAACTTTCATCGGTGGTGGGAATTACGGTACGTTTACAAATAACGGCGGTGGAAGCGTAACGTATTACCCGGGACCGTTATTCATTGGTGTTGATACCATGAGATACCAGGTTTGTGATAATACAACTCCTTTCCCTCTCTGCTCTCAGGCTAAAATTATTGTAAACACAAGCGGAGCAGGAATTTGTGCTATTTATCAATACTACAGGACGGATACAGTTGTTGGAGATCTTGTACAATTTCAAAATGCAGTTGATTCTCCGGATTCGTGCTTAGGATTTCCTAATCAGAGTGATGGAAACAATACTAATTCTGCATACTTAAATACGGATGCTGATTCAATAATCATAAGACTTGGCATGGTTTTAAGCGCAGGTGATACTATAAGAATTCGAGCCGGTTCAGATAATAACAATTGCGTTGATTTTGTAGCACAAGGTTCTTTAACCTCCGGTGGATTTGTCAATGGTGTTAATACTGCGAATTTCTCAATCCCAGCCGGTGGTTCAAAAACATATTCGTATTATAATTTCATTGTTACCCAAGCTACACAATATTTAAAAATTAAAAATCAAATAACAGCCTGTGATAATAATTTTAATTTTGATGGTGTTTATGCTGTACACAGAAGTTGTGTCAGCGCATCGCCTCTTGCTCTTGGAGAATCTACAAGTACAGGGCAAAATACTTCTGTGACTACAAATGTTCGTTCCAACGATTCTGACCCACAATCATTACTTTTAAGTGTATCTATTTATACCGTGCCTGCCAACGGAACGGCAACCGTAAATGGTGCAGGAAATATAATTTATACTCCCAATATAGGTTTTACAGGTACGGACCAAATAATTTATAAAATTTGTAACACCTCATGCCTTTGCGATACTGCAATTTTAACTGTTACGGTAACAGGTAACCCTTGCCCGGGAACAAAAATCGGACAATTCATTAGTGGCAATGCTACATCGGTTATGTCCAGTTCGAATGTTACCAATCCCAACAATGCATTAGGTGTTTCCGATGCCTCCAACGGATCCAATGCTAATACTGCCATTATTGCAAATATTGTCGGTGCAAACTTCATACTTAATTTGACTGACACTGTCACAGCCGGAAATACGATTGTTATTCGTATGGCTCCTGATAATAATAGCAGTACAACTATTCGTGTTCAGGGTAATATTACTAATGCATGGGGCAGTCCTTCAACTACAACGAATTTTAACCTCCCTGCCGGAAGCAGTAAAATATATGCCAATTATAACTTCGTTGTGAATGATTCAACACGCTATCTGAAATTCACCCAGCAAACAACCAATGCAAGCGCTGATGTAGATAACATGAGCTTTAGCTTCTGGTTGTGCCGAAATCTTCCGAACAGACCTCCACAGGCCAATGACGATACTGCCAGCACTTATGTGAATCAGCCGGTAACCAGGAATGTAGCATTGAATGATGTCGATCCGGACGGAAACTCGTTAACAGTTTCTATCATTAACCCATTAGCTTACATTGGTACAGCTACAGCAAGCGGTGGAACAATTACGTACACACCCGATTTCGGAACTATTGGAACTGATACAGTTACTTACCTTGTTTGTGACAACGGTACTCCATCCTTATGCGATACGGGACGATTTATTATTACGAACATCTATCCCGGACCACCGGTGGGAGTGAAAGATAATAGTACAACATTGTCAGGATCTCCTGTTTTAATAAATGTTCAGGCTAATGATACACTTGCAGTCAATAGTTATTCTTATACAACATCCCTTGCTCCTGCTTTACTTTCAGCCTCAAACGGGACAACAGTTTTAGTTGGAAACTCCATACAATATACACCGAATGCAGGTTTCACGGGAGTCGACTCCTTCGCATATAATATCTGCGATAATGGCACCCCTTCTGCTTGTGATTCAGCTATAGTTTTTGTGACTGTCGATAACCGTTTTCCTGTGGCTAATGCTGACATCGATACAACAGCTGCATGTAATAGTGTAATTATAGATGTAATTGCAAACGATACGGATCCGGAGAATGGAATAAAGACCATTACTTCTGTTTCTGTTCCTTCGAATGGTACAGCTGTTATTTCCAATAATCAGATTGTCTATACGCCATCCTCCTCTCCTGTTTTTACAGGTGTGGCTACGTTTACGTACCAGGTTTGCGATAATGGAATTCCAACACGCTGTGCCACAGGAAACGTAAGTGTAACAGTAAACTCAAATAATCCGCCGAGCAATCCCCCCACTGTCATAAACGACACTGGTACGACGTTTATTGGACAGAGCATTCCTATTAGTGTTCTTGCAAATGATTCCGATCCTGATGCTGACTCTATCCGTGTTGATTCTACGGCAATTGGTTTGCAGGCCCCTGCAAAAGGCACTTTACAATATTTGCCTAATAATCAAATTCGTTATATTCCAAATCCGGGAACTTTCGGTCTTGACAGTTTCCAATATAAGGCTTGCGACATACATATTTCAGGTTCAGGTTGTATAAACATTATTAGTACATGCTCAGTAGGTAAAGTTTACGTTTGGGTGCTCAACCGAGCACCGACCGCTAACGATGATTCTATTGCCACACTAATAACTTATGCAATCAGTAATACTGTTGCAACTAACGATATGGAACCCGACAATCAACCGATGACATTCAGTGTTATCAGGAATCCTGCCCACGGGACAATTACCATGAACAGTTCCGGCGGCTATACTTTTACACCTGATGGTTTATATTCAGGTATAGATACAGTAATTTACAGTGTATGCGATAATCATGTAATACAAGCATGCGATACAGCATATTTATTTATTAATATAGGTACGCTTAACATTCCACCCAATCCGCAAGCAGATACTATTACGACTTCCGGTAGTCTACCCTATAGCGGAACTGTAGCTACGAACGATTCCGATCCAAACGGCAACCTTAATCCCACTAGCTATTCTATGACTAGTGGAGCCACTAATGGTACAATTACATTCAACAATAATGGATCCTATACTTATACTGCTAATATAGGATTTATCGGAATGGATTATGTATTTTATTCTGTATGCGACTCCGGTGCCCCTATTTACTGTACTCCTTCATACCTTACGATCATAGTTCCAAATTTACCTCCAGTAACTTACAATGAAAATCTTTCTGTTAACGAAGATGATTCACTGATAAAAATTGCGGGTAATGGAATATTATCCAATGGAGATTACGATCCGAATTTGAATTCACTTAAAGTCACAACATCTCCATTGGTAAATCCATTGCATGGCACTGTAACAGTGCAATCCACAGGCGCATTTACTTACAATCCAAGTGCAGGATTCAACGGCCCGGACTACTTTGTTGTAAATGTTTGCGATAGTACCTATATGCTATCACCCTTATGTACTGCTGATACAGTTTTCATTACCGTCCTTCCTGTAAACGACCCACCGGTTATTTCAAATGATATAGCAACAACAAATGAAGGAACACCGCTATTAGGAACAATTCTCACCGCAGGTGATTACGATACCGATACAACTGCATTAAGTGCCAATACTGTTCCTGTCGATTTACCAAACAATGGAACATTTGTAATCAATGCAGCAGGAAATTACACGTATACACCGAATGCACTCTTCAATGGAAAAGACACTGTCGTAATTAGTATTTGTGATAGCGGAAGACCACTGCCATCCATTTGCAGAAATGACACCTTGTTCATTACTATTAATCCGGTTAACACTCCCCCTATTATTATTAATGACAATGCTTCTACAAATGAAGGAACTCCGGTTTCCGGAACAATTTTGACAGCGGGAGATTACGATCCGGATACAACTGTAATAAGCGCCAATACTGTTCCTGTCGATTTACCAAATAACGGAACATTTGTTATCAATGCAGCGGGAAATTATACCTATACACCAAATGCACTATTCAATGGAAAAGACACTGTTGTTATCAGCATTTGTGATAGCGGGACACCGTTGCCTGCTTTATGTGTGAATGACACATTGATTATACCTGTGAATGCAGTTAATGACCCTCCCGTGATAATTAATGATGTAATTTCAACGAATGAAGATACACCCGTGAGCGGAACAATAATTACCGGCGGCGATTATGATCCCGATCTTACTGTGCTCTCAGCGAATACAACACCTGTTAGAAGTCCAAGTAATGGTTCTATTGTAGTAAATTCAAATGGAACATATACTTATACTCCAAATCTCAACTTCAATGGAACAGATATTGTTGTAATTAGTATTTGCGATAATGGAATACCGTTACCGGCACTTTGCGTTAATGATACACTGACAATTACAGTCTTGCCGGTAAATGATCCGCCTGTTATTTCCGGTGATACAGGAAGTACTTCAGAAGGAACTCCAACTTCAGGAAGCATCCTTTCGGGAACTGATATTGATCCGGATTCAACAGTGCTGGTGGTTGATACCATACCGGTTTCAGGACCTGATCATGGTACATTCTCCATTGATTCACTAGGTAATTATACCTATACTCCTGATTCGCTTTACAACGGATCCGACACTATAATTATAAGCATTTGCGACGGAGGCACACCGCTGCCTTCACTATGTGAAAACGATACATTAATATTTAACGTTACCTCTGTTAACGATACTCCTGTTATTGCCAACGATGCAAATACTACCAATGAAGATACACCGGTTAGTGGAACGGTAATTACAGCAGCCGATGCAGATCCTGATGCTACCGTCCTATCCGCCAATACCACTCCTGTGCTTGCTCCGGCAAATGGTTCAATTATTGTCAACAGCAATGGAACCTATACGTATACACCGAACCTGAACTTCAACGGTACCGATCAAATCATTATCAGTATATGCGACAGTGGTTTGCCGCTGCCCGCTATTTGTGTAAACGATACACTTACCATTACTGTCTTGCCGGTCAACGATCCGCCTGTTATTTCAAGTGATACAGGAAGCACTCCGGAAGGAACTCCTGTTTCAGGAATCATAATTACCGGAACTGATTTTGATCCTGATACTACGGTGCTTGTTGTTGATACTATACCTGTCTCGGGACCTGGTAATGGAACTTTCACTATTGACTCGCTCGGTAATTACACTTATACACCTGACTCATTATTCAACGGCACCGATACTGTAATCATTAGTATATGTGACGGAGGAACTCCTTTACCGGCTATATGCGAAAACGATACACTAATATTTACCGTTACTTCTGTAAACGATACTCCTGTAATTGCTAACGACGTCAACACTACTAATGAAGATATTGCTGTCAGCGGAACGGTCATAACCGGTGCTGATGCTGATCCGGATGCTACTGTTCTTTCTGCCAATACAACTCCTGTTGCAGGGCCTTCCAACGGTTCAATTATAGTAAACAGTAATGGAACATATACCTATACTCCGAATCTTAACTTCAACGGTACCGATCAAATTATTATCAGTGTTTGCGACAGTGGATTACCGTTGCCGGCTATTTGCGTCAATGATACACTTACCATTACCGTCTTACCGGTAAATGATCCGCCTGTAATTTCAAACGATTTCGCAATTACAAATGAAGGAATGGCCTTAAGCGGAAACATTATTACTGCCAGCGACTATGATCCTGATACCACAATGCTATTTGCAAAAACATTGCTGATAGATCCGCCCAACCATGGAACATTCTCAATTAATGCAAGCGGAAATTATACATACAATCCGGCTGTGCTTTATAATGGTCCGGATACTGTTGTCATCAGCATTTGCGATGCAGGCCGACCATTTCCTTCTATTTGCGTATATGACACATTATTTATTACAGTTAATGCAGTAAATAATCCGCCAATAATATTTAATGAATCCAAAATCACCAATGAAGATACTCCGGTAAGCGGCACGGTCATTAACGGAGATTACGATCTTGACCTTACAACTTTAACAGCAGATACAACGCCTGTTGCAGGACCCGCTCATGGTTCCATAATTTTAAACAGTAATGGAGCTTATACATATACTCCGGATCTTAACTATAATGGCGTAGATACCATCATCATTAGTATATGCGATAATGGCATTCCCCTACCGGCCATTTGTGTGAACGATACATTAATCATTACAGTATTAATATTTAACGATCCACCTGTAATATCGAGTGATACAGGAAGTACAACGGAAGGAACTCCGGTTTCAGGAACAGTGCTCACCGGAACCGATTACGATCCTGATTCAACAACATTAGTGGTAGATACTATTCCTGTTTCCGGACCTGATCATGGAACGATTGATATTGATCCATTGGGAAATTACACATACACGCCGGATTCATTATTCAACGGCATGGATACAGTAATCATAAGTATATGCGATGAAGGACTACCATTACCTGCAAAATGTGAAAATGACACCTTGATTTTCACGATAGGTGCTGTCAACAATACCCCTGTGATTTCAAATGATGGAATTACAACCAATGAAGACATACCTGTGAGCGGCACCGTTATTACAAGTGCAGATGCAGATCCTGATGGAACACCGCTTACAGCAAACACAATTGCTGTTTCGGGCCCTCAACATGGAACTATTACAATAAACAGCGATGGCAGTTATTTATATATTCCAAATCCGGATTATAATGGGTTCGATCAGGTTATCATTAATATTTGTGATAGCGGTTTACCATTACCGGCAATATGTAAATATGATACGTTGAATATTTTCGTTCAGGCAGTAAATGATCCGCCGGTAATTTCAAACGATTCTGCTGCTACGCAAGAAGATGTTCCTGTAATAGGAACAATTCTTAATGCCGGTGATTTTGATCCTGATACGACAAATCTTACTGTAGATAATACTCCTTTATACGGACCATTGCACGGAAGCATTTCGATGGATTCATTAGGCAATTACACGTATACTCCTAACCCATATTTTAATGGAATCGATACTATCATATTTACGATTTGTGACGGAGGCACTCCTTTACCAAAAATTTGTAGAAACGACACAATAATAATAACAATACAGTCTGTAAATAATGCCCCGGTAGCTGTAAACGATTCAGTAAATGTTTGTGCTAAGGGATCAATACAAATTAATCCTTGTGTAAACGATTATGATTTCGATGGAGATACAATCAATATCAGTTCCATAATTCAGCCGGCACATGGAATAGCCACGCTAAACAATAAAACCATTACGTATGTTCCGGATCCTGTATACATTGGACTGGATTCTATCACCTATACAATATGCGACAGTACAGCATTACCGTTATGCTCCACTGCAGTAATATACATCGATGTTCATGGAATATTTAGCACAAGTATATTAGCCACGGAAGTATTGTGTTATGGAGACAGTACAGGATCAATAACACTAAATCCCATTGGAGATGGTCCGTTCACATATCAATGGAAAAAAGGAATGGCCAATATTTCCAATTCGCAAAACTTATTAAATATTCCGCAAGGATTGTATTCAGTTACCATAACAGATTCACTGGGATGCTCTCTGGATGATTCAGCAACCGTTAATCAGCCTGCTGCTGCTCTTGCGCTTTCGGGCACAACAACAGATATTAATTGCTACGGTGATAGCACAGGAGGCATCTCTGTATCGGTAAGCGGAGGAACATTATCCTATTCTTATCAATGGAATAACGGAATGAGTACAAAAGACCTTCTATTAGTTCCATCAGCAACGTATACACTTGTCGTAGTTGACAATAATGGCTGTACAGATTCTCTTACAGCAACAATAAATCAACCCTCATCACCCATTACTATTAACGCATTAACAAATCCTGCAAATTGTTTATTATCAGGTATTGGTTCTATTGATGCAACCGTTTCCGGAGGATCACCGGGCTATACTTATTTGTGGAGTAATGGACAATCGACGCAGGACATTAGCGATGTGGGAGGAAATTACACCTTAACTTTAACAGACAACAAAGGATGTACAGACAGTGCAACGTTTACAATAAATGACGTTTCTGTATTTACAGTAAACACTACAGATTCGACATCCTTCTGTGCAGGAGGTCAGGCAATTTTAAATGCTTCGATTTCCTCAGGAACACTCCAATGGTATTTTAACGGAAATCCAATTTCTGCAGCCACTTCCGGTTCCTATCAGGCGACACAGACAGGGCAATACAGTGTTACGATAAATAATTCCTGCGGTATATATAATTCAGACACCATAGCTATTAATGCAAACCCAATACCAATAATTTCAGTAAGCGGTACTATAGACATTTGTGAAGGATCATCGACTCAACTGAATGCTTCAGGTGCCACAACGTATTTCTGGGCACCCGCTACAGGGCTTGATAATCCGAATATTGCAAACCCCATTGCTTCACCTACTAATACCACTAACTATATACTAACCGGAGCTACTGGAAATTGTTCAACCGTAAGTCCGGTTACAGTAAATGTTCACACTTTACCGGTTGTTACCGTTACATCAACACCGTACGATTGTGAAAACGGTACACAATTGAATGCAAGCGGTGGCACAGACTATATATGGACACCTATGACGGGATTAAATTTTGCCAATATTGCCAACCCGGTGGCAATTCCGGGAACAACAACTACCTATACTGTTACGGTAACCGACTCTCTACTTTGCTCATCAATAAGTTCAATAACTGTTGTTACAAATTGTGACGACATACTGGAAATCCCAACAGGAATTTCTCCGGGCGATGATGGCCCAAATGACACTTGGGTTATAAATGGACTACAAAATTATCCGGGAAATCATATTAGTATTTTCAATCGTTGGGGAAACATTGTATTCGAAGCACAACCATACCAAAACGATTGGCAAGGCAAGTGCACTAAAAGGGGAAGACTGGCAGGAGAAGCATTGCCGGACGGCACCTATTACTACATTATAGAATTGGGTGAAGGCCTTCCGGTTAAAACAGGGTTTATAGAAATAAGGAATAAATAACATATTGAAAAAAGTATCTGTGATTAAATCACAAAAAAAATGAAAACAAATAAAGCAATTTTAACTAGAACCGGGAAGAAAGGCCTTCTTCTGATCTTCCTGTTAATGTTATGCTTAAAATCGAATGCACAATTCGACCAGAAGTTTACCCAGTATATGAATAATGAAATGTTTATTAATCCCGCATATACAGGAACAAGAGAATATACTGCAATTACGCTAGCTTACAGGAATCAGTGGGTTGGTTTTGAAGGTGCACCAAAAACACAAACATTTTCCATTCACTCGCCAATAAAAGAAGGATGGGGATTGGGAATATCAGCTTTAAATGAAGAAATAGGAATTACCCATCAATTGAAATTCAATGGAAGTTATGCTTATCAAATTAAGATAAACCGTAAAGACAAACTTTCTTTTGGTATTTTAGGAAGTCTCGTTAATATCAGGGAAAATTACAATGAACTACTTCTGAGAGACAAAACCGACATCAATTTTTCTGCAAACAATGCTAATGTAATTGCTCCCAATGCGGGTTTTGGAATGTATTACTACAGCAGAAAATATTTTGTTGGCTTATCCATTCCCCGCATGATCAAAAACTCGATTATTACAGATGGATCCTCAGTGGTAAAAAATTCAGCCTCACCCAAAAACTGGCATTTCTATCTGACGGCAGGTTATGTAAAAGGCATAAGCAATGATTTTAAAATCAAACCTTCCTTTATGATAAAGGAAGTCTATGGAGCGCCCCTACAGGTAGAAGTTTCATTGCAGGGAATTGTAAAAAACTTTTGGTGGATCGGCATTTCTTATCATACCGGTGATGCCATTTCAGCGATTACCGGATTTCATATAACTCCGCCTTTAAGGGTATTTTACTCCTATGATTACTCCATAACAAAACTTAAATCATACAATTCCGGCTCCCATGAAATAACGATTAGTTACGATATTTCAAATCGCAGTAAAACGATTACGAATCCAAGATTTTTCTAAACAAATTTATAAATAGTTTAATTATCTCTAAAACAAATAAGACCATGACAAAAACAAAAAGAATGAAAGAATTTGATCATCCCTTCGGGTAAGGGCACTTGTACGTAAACAACACCAACACTTAACAAAACACAAATAAATCCGGAACGGAGGCCTTAAAAAGCCTCCGTTTCTTTTTGTATTAAAGATTTTGCTTAAGAAATATATTAAGCATAAATTAGGGAAAATTACAATAAGAATGTTTTCCCTTCCGGGCAATAAGTATTTTTTTATAATTGTTTTTCTCCATGCGTATTTTATCAATATGCTAAGTGGACAAGAAAGTGAACCGTATTTCAGACACTATACGACAGAAAACGGATTGCCCAGCAGTGAAGTCTACTCCATACTAGAAGATAAAAAGGGAAACGTATGGTTTGGCACAGACAGAGGAGTTGCCAGATTCGACGGCTATGAGTTCAAAACTTTCACCTACCTCGATGGACTTACGGATAATACGGTATTCAATTTACAAGAAGATAAATTCGGTCGAATCTGGATGCTTTCATTTTCCTGCAGGCTATACTACTATGAAAACGGCAAGGTCCATGCATATAAATATAATAGTCTTCTGTTAAAAGAAAGTCAGGGAAGAATTCCAACTTCCTTCTATGTAGATAGTCTGGAGAACGTCTATACCTCCGTTCATTCCTTTGGAATATTAAAAATAGACTCTTCGGGAAATTATAACTGGAAGCATAGAATAAGTCACTTAGGAAGTATAAATTACATTATTGACGAGCAGACTCCTAATAATGCCCTATTGGCTTATACCTATAATAAAGAAATTCTACATGCAAAATATATTCACATCAGGAATAACTTAACCGATACATTTTCCATATCTGACAATGGGAAAGACAGATTCACTGCCATTCGCCTAACAACGGATAAACTGGTTTTCTCCTCCGGAAAATCATTATACGAAAAAAACAAGAAATCCATTGAGCTAATTGCTGAGTTACCCGGAAAGATAATTACACTTTCAAAAGATAATAATCAAAACTTGTGGGCAGGTACGGAATCAGGAGTATTTCAAATAAATACTATTAACACCAATAAAATTGCTGCTAACTATCTTCGTGAAAATAGTATTACAGGAATTTTACAAGATCGTGAAGGAGGTTTTTGGTTTACAACTTTGGATAAAGGCGTTTATTATATGCCGGGTTATGGAATTCAGGGAATACCTTTTAATGAAGGACCGTTTCAGAAACCTATAAGTCTTGTAAGCGATAAAAAATCGAATATATATGCAGGTTGCTGGAATGGAATGCTGGTGAAAATACATGCTGCTAAAAAAGAAATCATGTTTATTCCCGGCAAACCCGATTATAATTCCATGATCTTCAATTTGACTTACTTTGATGACGAAAGACTTCTGTTAAGCAGATCAAACCCGGGGTTTATAAAAAATAAAAAATATTATCCCATTTACAATAAAAATGTTTTCGGAATTAAAACAGAACTAGTCAAAGATTCAAATGAAATATATTATGCAGCAGGGACTACCTTTTTCTTTATTATCCGCAACGACTCTGTGATTGAAAATATCTTTCTCGGGCAGAGAATAAATTGCTTAATAAGGGATTCACAAAAACGAATTATACTTGGCTGTTCAAGAGGGGTTTTTGTTTTTAATCTAATAAGTAAAACTTTATCTCCATTACACAAGGACCTCATGGACTTAAGAATTGATGACATCAAAATGTATAATAATAAAATTGCTATGGCATCAAAGGGAAAGGGACTTTTGATTCTGGACGGTGATAGCATTCAAACAATTGATGAAAGTAAAGGACTTTGCAGCAACCTCGTCAATAAAATATTGATTAGAGAGAATCAAATATGGTGTACAACCAATAAGGGAATAAGCAAGATTGTATTCCAAAATTCCCAAAATACTGATTATAGTATTACTAATGTTAATAGTGGCGATGGATTATTTAGTGATGAAATTACAGGAATCACTGAGCTTAATGATACCATTTATGTAGCTTCAAATTCCGGGATATCATTTTTTAATTCACGAACTGACTTTACTAATTCAATAAATCCGCCGGTTCAAATAAAATCTTTTAAAATAAATAATTCAGATACAGCCGTTGGCGAAAATATTATTTTAAAATATAACCAAAACAACATTCATATTGATTTCACAGGAATATCATTCAGAAGCAGTGGGAAAATAAAATATAACTACCATTTGATTTCCGGTAAGGATACTACTTCTTCTATAATTTCCGGGAAAAGTGTGGAATTCCTTTCACTGAATCCGGGGCAGTATCATTTTTCTGTTTCTGCCATAAATAATTCAGGTATTTATAGTAAAATACCTGCTACAATCTCTTTTGAAATACGTCCGGCATGGTGGCAATCACTTTGGTTCAGAATCATCATAGCTGCTTTAATTTCAGTCTTCATTTACCTTCTATACAGAAACAAACTCAAGCAACTGAAACAGCAATTTGAAACAGAACGCAAGCAAGCATCACTTCAGTTAACTGCTATGCGTGCTCAAATGAATCCTCATTTTATTTTCAATGTAATGAATTCAATACGCAATTACATGCAGAATCACGACCTAGCCTCAGCTGAAAAATATTTAACCTCATTCTCCAAGCTGGTGAGGTACACGCTCGATAATTCTGAAGTACAAGAAATCAGTTTAGAAGAGGAATTAGAAGCAATTAAAAACTATGTTGCACACGAAATGCTTCGATTTGAAAATGGTTTCGAATTTGACGTTCTAATCAACGAAGGTATTGATCCTTCAGAGATTACCTTACTTTCTATGTTACTTCAGCCATATGTAGAAAATGCTATCAAGCATGGAATCAACAGAATGAAAAAAGGAGGCAAAATATTAATAGCTATAAGAGAAGAGAATGAAAAGGTCATTATAGCTATTGAAGACAATGGCGTTGGTACAGCAGAAGCTATGAAATGGAATTCAAGCAACAGAGTCAATCACATTTCGCATGGCACATCCTTAAATTCAGAAAGAATAAAAGCCTACAACAAAGTATATAATAAAAACATAAAAGTTCATATTACCAACCTGACTGCTAAGGATGGAAGTCCGTCAGGAACAAGGGTTGAAGTAGAACTCTAAGCCTTCCTTTCAAATTAGTTTATTTTTAAGTAAATTTGGAAGATAATGCTTATTCAATAAATCATGCTGAATGTTCTAATAGTTGACGACGAAAAAGCGAATCGTAATACACTAAAAAAGTTGTTGAATGAATATTGCCCCACGGTTAACATAATTGGCGAAACGTCATCCGTTGAGGAATCCTTGGAATTTCTTAAAACACATAAACCGAATGTGGTTTTTCTCGATGTTGAAATGCCCAATGGAACAGGGTTCGACCTTATCAGACGTGCCGGAAAAATTGATTTCAAAATTATTTTCGTTACAGCTCACTCACACTATGCTATTAAAGCAATAAAATTTTCGGCCTTTGATTATTTGTTAAAACCTGTTGATACGGATGAGCTAATCGCAGCTGTTAAAAACGCTTCTGCAGTTGAAGGAAGTAATCAGGAACAATATACTTCACTTCTTGAAAATCTTAACAATGGAGGACCGCAAAAACTTGCAGTGCCTGTAAAGGACGGCTTTGTGTTCTTGGCTCCGGAAGACATAATCCGCCTTCAGGCTGATGGAACATATACCCATATTTTCATCAGCAATGAAAAGTATACAGGAACAAAGAACATTAAGGAGTATGAACAAATCCTCCACGATCAGAATTTTTTTCGTTCTCACAATTCACACCTTATTAACCTTAAACACGTAAAGAGGTTCAGCCGCCTCGATGGATATTTTGTCCACATGAGTGATGGCTCCGTCGCTGAAATTTCCCGAAGGAAAAAAGAGGAATTTCTAGAATTGATAACAAAGCACTAATTCTAAAGACGTTTTTTTACATTTCTTCGATTTTGCAATTTTTGGGGGCATTTAGGCAATTTTACCAATTATTAAGTTCTTTCCGCCAAATGTTGGTATTTTAATACCATCTATAAAAGTTGCTATTTAAATTCGAAAAAAGAATTCAACTTTAGAATCTTTAAAAAAGATTCTAACTTCGGAATGGAAATTATAAAAAAACAAAAAAGAAAATTCACATCATTGTATAAAGCTAGGGTTGCATTAGAAGCCCTTTCCGGAAAATTTTCTATTCAGGAACTTATGGAAAAATTTGATCTGAATCGTAAGCAAATTTTAAATTGGAAAGATATCTTGATTTCTAAAGCTTATCTTGTTTTCGAAAAGGAAGAACCTGAAAATTACAATTTGGTGGATAGGGAACAGTCAGATGGTTTAAAAAACATATCCCGCCTCACTGAAAGAGAAAATATTAACGATTAAGTGCATTTACTTTTAAAAAAATTAACAACTATAATTTTATAAACACATGAAAATTTTACTTAACAATTCTCCGGAACTAAATGTAGTAAATACGACATTAATTACTTCTGATGAAATTAATAGAATAGTTAACGCTCATCAATCTTTTTCATTTTTTACAAAACTGAGAAAGAAGTTACTTTATGTTTTGTTTTTTTGTTTTATAACTAATAGTGTTCAGACAGCTGCGCAAACACTGCAACATTGCGTTCTTAATTGCCGTGATACGATGGTATGTTTCACCATTCCTGATTCACTTGTTAAACCACCGAAGCCTAAATATAAAAGCAATGATCCTGTTCAGGGAGGCTCTTTTCCTTGTTTATATGACTCTATCTGGAACAATGCTCCATTAGTTTTTCCGGTAGGAACAACAGTTGTTACCTGGTGGGTACGAAACATATATGGAGGTTACGATTCCTGTACATCAAATATTATTCGCAAGCCGCCTTCCAATTATAATATTATCTTCAGTACTTCACCACCAATAGTTGGCGGAGTAATAAATATTTGCAACGGTCAGTCAATTACCTTTACAAGCACATCAACAGGAATATCAGGATTACTATGGAATTTTGGAAACGGATATTACTCCAGTAACAATACACATACAGAACCTGCCTGGCATTATCCTCCTGGAACATATTATGACACCTTATCAGTTTTTGACGATTGCGGAAATCGACACGATACGGCATTTCAGGTCGTTGTTGATTCTGCTTCCGGTCCCGATATTTATTGTATATCCGTTGTTTGTCCGGGCGATACTGTAACCTATCACACCAATGCAAATTGCACAACCTATAACTGGAGCGTAACAGGTGGAACTTTTTTTCCTCCCCCTACTAATACCAGCGACTCAGCAACTGTAGTCTGGGGATTAGGGCCACAAGGAACGATTACACTTAATGTTTCAGGATGTACTCCTCCGCTAACCTGTCCATTCGGAACAACTAAAACTGTACATATCGTACCTGCTACTTTGCCTATTGCCGGTGATACTGTTACCTGTGCAGAGTCAGAAACCTGTTATGAAATTGAATGCATACCCGGAAATACACACAGCTGGGAATTAAATCCTGCCAATGCAGGAACTATTACCGGTCAGGGATCACATGAAATTTGCATAAAATGGGCCCCGGGATTTTTTGGAACAGTGACCCTTCAGGTAAATTATCAAAATGTACTTACAGGATCAGGATGCTCCTTACCTGATGGCTGCACGCACGATCCGGGCTGTGGTGGAAGCGGGCATCTGACAATACACATTAAACCTATTTTTGGAATTTCAGGACCACAAAAAGTATGTCCAAATGTTACCAGTGCTCCATTTAATGGAATGAATCTTACGAATAACACCATTGTTCCCGGAACAACATGGAAACTAAAGACACCTATTCCTTCCACTTTAACTTTTGGTAGCACTGCTTTACTTAATGCTTATAGCTGGAATGCAGGTCCGGGAAATTATCAGTTAACTGCCTTCGCTCCACCGGGAGTATTTTGCAATGATTCGGCAATTGTAACGGTACAAGTGATTAATATGCTTGTTCCAAATAATATTACCGGACTCGATACTGTTTGCGCTAATTCACCTTCTTATTATACCGTTGCACCAAATATGAGTGGTGTTACTTACAACTGGACTGTAATAGGTGGAACAATTATAGGTGCAAATAACGGAAGCAGCGTTTCTATAAGCTGGAACCCCGGCGGTGGATCTGTTTTCGTTACTCAAACACTTACAAATCCTCCGGGATGTACTTCTCTTGCCTCAGCAGTTTTTATTGTTAAGACATGGCCTAATTTTCCATTGCCTGTTATTACAACAAGTAATCCCATTGTCTGCCTAAAAAGCAATGTCACATATTCTATTCCTCCAAGTCTGATAAGCAACGGAACCTATACATGGTCCGTTGTCCCTTCAACAGCCGGAAACATTATTACGGCTAATGGAACGAATACAATTACAATCAAATGGATCAATGCATCCATTACTCCTATATGGGTGAAACTAAAAATCACAAGGTGCTATACGGATTCCGTAATGTTTCCGATAAACCTCTTACCTCTTCCTCCTGTTCCAAATATTAATTACTCTCCTCCTTTCCCATGTGTAAACGATGTAGTAAGTTTTACAACCGGAAGCCCGGGGCCATTCTGGAATTGGAATTTTGGAGATGCCGGTACTTCAACACTTACGAATCCTACGCATGCATATACAACAGCAGGAAATTTTAACGTTCGCTTATTTGTTACAAATGCAAACGGATGTTCTGACACTGCATATACGACCATTAAAGTAGAGGGCAAACCGGTTGTTCCTGTTATAACGGGCCCGGCCAGCATATGCATCGATAATAATGCTACGTATTCATTTTCTCAACCTTTATTCCAGGGAGCAAATTATTCCTGGTCGCTATCTGCCCCTGCTCTTGGAAGTATATTGTCTTTTACAAATTCTTCCGTCCTTGTTAAATGGACAGCAGCAGGAGTTGATACTGTTAAACTGCACGTTCAATCAACCTGCCTGGATACGTTCATTAGGTTTGTGGTAAATGTGCGGCCGCTGCCTTCACCGGGAATTTCTGCTCCGGGATCAGCTTGTCAAGGTTCGCCTGTTACTTTTAATGGTTCCGGCGGTGCTTCCTATATCTGGTCGTTTACAGGAGGATCACCTTCATCATCGATTCTTCCATCGCCAACAGTTACATATTCGACTCCGGGAACATATAATTTGACATTAAGTGTAACCAGTGCTTTCGGCTGTACGAAAACTACAACGTCAAGTATTACTATTAACCCACTTCCTATAGCGCTTATATCAGGACCGGGAGGAGTTTGTACATTCCCTGCTACCGTTTCGCTTTCGGCTGTTGTATTGAATGGATATACGTTTGCATGGACACCATCGGGAATAACTCCTTCAATTACGAATACAATTAATTCACCAACTACTTTTTCTTGTGTTGTTACAAATGCCTTTGGTTGCAGCAGACTTTCCAATAGTATAACAATTAACAGTGGTTTGTGTGATGTTGTGCCTGGTCCTTGCACTGTAACAGATACGATCAACTTCACGAATGCTCCCCCGGTATGCCTTTCACAGAAATATACTAAAACCGGTAATGCTACTTTAACCGGATGGAACTTTGGTGATGGAGGATCTGCCGGCCCTCAGGACACAATAACACATACTTTCCCATACCCCGGAGTTTATCCTGTGCAGGTTCTTGGAACGGCAACCGGTCTTGATGCAAATGGCTTGCCTTGCAGTAAGGTTGTAGCTAAAACAAAAATGATGACTATTCCATTCGATGCCAAATATGAATTTTCATTCCAATGTAATGGATCGAATCAGATGACAACGGTTTTCAATAATACATCTTTGTATTTAAATACTGCCAACCTGTATAACTGGACATGGTACGATGTAACAACCGCTTCAACACTTTCAACTCTTCCATTCCCTCCTGCTCAGCTGCTTTCTGTTGGAATACACGTAGTAGATTTATATATTTTCGATCCGGTAACTCTGGCAACTTGTACTGTAAGTCATACGATTAATGTTCCGGCCCCTGTAATAGCAAACTTTACTGTCACAACACCGGTATGCCAGGGAACAGCAGCTATCTTTACAAATACTTCCAATCCACTTATCAATGTAACGTCACAGTTTTTCAATAATGGAAACGGGGGAACTTCAACATTAGCTACTTGCAGTTTGGTTTATGTAAACTCAGGACCATTCACGGCTACTTTAAATGTAACAGACAAATATGGATGCAATAGTTCCATAGCAAAGCCGGTCAATGTATTTCCTGCAGCAACCGGTACAATAACTGTCGGAACCAACAACTGCGATTCTGTTCAATTGACGGCTTCGGGTACAGGACCATATACATGGAATGTTATTAATCCTCCACCGTCTCCTGACAATCCTGTTTATGTAAAAACCAGTGGTTTCTATTCAGTAACTGCAACTGATGTAAATGGTTGTCCATATACTGTTGGTCCGGTTCAGGTAACTGTTAAGCCTTCACCCAATGCAACAATCGTAGGTAAATCTCAATATTGTCAGGGAGAAAATCTAGATATAAAAACTCAAACGGCAGGTTCCACTTTCGTTTGGCAGCAAATTGCACCCTTTATAGGCGTCGTTGGAGGAAATACTCCAAATTTAAATATTCCACTCAACACACCCGGAACATTCACCTTCCAGGTAACAGTAACAGGACTAAACGGATGTTCTGCTACAGCAACTTATACTATTGTTGTAGATCCGGTTCCGACTTCCGCAGTAATTATTGGCGGACCTCTAACGTTTTGTCAGGGTGATAGTGTTTTACTTACAGTTTCACCACCGGGATCTATTTATACCTGGTCAAAATCACCAACTCCACCCCTCAGTTCACCTGCAAATAATAACGACAGTTTATATGTTACTGCTTCCGGGACATATTCTGTAATTGTTCAAACTGCCAGCGGCTGCGCTTACCCTGCAATTGCGCCTGTGATTGTTACAGTTAATCCAATTCCTCCTGCAAACATTACGGGCGACACCGTTTTATGTGAAGGAGAAACTCTCGCTTTAGTAAGTACCAATGTCGGAGGGGTCACATACTCCTGGACAGGCCCTGCAGTTACCGGCAATACAAATCCTTTAATTGTTCCCAACATACAATTAACGAACGGAGGAACTTATGTAGTTGTGGTAACAGATGTCAATACGGGATGCACAAATTCTGATACTATTACTGTTATCGTAAATCCTCTTCCTGCTGCTCCGGTAATTGTTTCAAATCCGGGCGGTCCATTGTGTGAAGGGCAAGTTTACAACCTAAGTGTTGTCGGCCCTCTTGGTCCTCCAATAGTTTATACATGGAGTACCGGACAGATTGGAAACAATATCAATGCTTTTATGAAAGGCAGCTATTATGTTTCGGCTACTAATCAATTCGGCTGCAGTGCTGCATCAAATGTAATTACCATTCATCCATTGCCTGATATTAGTTGTGCTCCTTCCGGCTGCTATGAGTTTTGTAATGAATGCGACTCAGTATCCATTCCGGGACCGGACAGCATTTTCAGTTACACGTGGGAAATTCTTGTAGGCAATGTATTCAACTTTTATAGTGCATCTCAAAACCTGACCGTTTACCCGCCGGGAGGAAAATACAGACTCATTGCTTCCAATCAATGGGGATGCAGCGATACAACAGATACACTAAAAATCGACTTTAAAGATTGTTGTCCACCACCTGACACAATTAATTGCAAAGACACTTGCAATGACTTTAATAATTTAAGTCTTAATGGTTGGCAGCCTCACCCTTCTGCTCCGAACGTCCTACTAAACATTACAAACGTATTGTCACAGGGAGGAGTCACTGATTATTATATCAGAGCTATGGATCAGCCTGGGCCATCCCAGTTACTTGCAAGTTCGCAGTTTAACGGAAAATGGTGTTGCGGTACATTCTGTTTCGATTACAGACTGATTAATGATGGTGGAACCGGTAGTAATGTGAACCCAAGCTTTTCAATAAGTAACGGAACGCTTGGTTTCCGGTTTACTTCTTCCACAATAGCAAATGTTACCAATGGCTGGCACTCTATCTGTGCTCCAATTACTGACTGCAACCCACCGCCTGTTTCTACTTCAGGAATATGGGTTCCTATTGGAGCAACATTGCCTACCGACTGGACAACAGTATTAAGCAATGTAACTGAAGTTGTATTCCGTGTTGATTACATTGCTACTTCTGATATTGAAGTTTCAGGTTATGATAATGTTTGTATAAATTCTAACATTCCCAATATTGATGCAGGTAACGATACAACAGTTTGTGCTGGAACAATCGTTCCTCTTCATGCTGAAGGATGTAATTCAATTCCACAATGGAATATCATTTCAGGTGATTCATTAATCTTCCTTGCCAATGGACCAATAATTGATGTTGCTCCATTGCAGACTACGTGCTATGTAGTCATCTGCTGCAATGCAGGAACGTGTTGTTGCGATACTGATACGGTTTGCATTAACGTTAATCCATTACCAAAAATTACCTGGCCGACTATTTATGCTGATGTCTGTCTGAATGGCGATTCTGTATTATTAGATGCCAATAATATTTTTGTTTTAATTAATAATGTCCCTGTTCCGATAACTTCTACAAACGGAACCTGGGTATTCTCCGGACTTGGTGTGGTTGGAAATTATTTCCACCCAACTACCTTAGGCCTGCATTTAATTACTGTGCTCTATACTGATTCAAATGGTTGTACAGGTACTGCTTTTGTTACTATTAATGTAATTTATTGCTGCGGAACCTCCTGTCATGTAGATGCAGGAAGCGATACTACCATTTGCGCCGGAGGTGTTGCAATTCTAAATGCACAAGGTTGCAGTGGAAACTCCCAATGGTATCAGCTCGTAGCCGCCGGCGCATTCTTTATTGGACAAGGACCGATTATCGATGTCATTCCTCAACAAACAACATGTTATATGGTCATTTGTTGTTGCCCGGATCCAATATATCCTGATGTTATTTGCTGCGACACGGATACAGTTTGTATAAATGTTCGTCCACCGGTTATTATAAGCTGGCCGGCAACATACGCTGACGTCTGCCTGAATGGTGATTCTGTTTTCCTAAATGCCAATAACATTTTTGTACTAATCAATAATGTTCCTGTTCCGATTACCTCTACGAATGGCACATGGGTATTTTCAGGACCGGGCGTAGTTGGTAATTATTTTTATCCAACCACTTTAGGTCCGCACTTAATCACTGTACTTTATACTGATTCAAATGGATGCACGGGAACAGCCTTCATTAACATAAATGTAATTTTCTGTTGTGGAACATCGTGTCAGGTTGATGCAGGAAACGATACAACTATTTGCGCCGGAAGCTATGTAATTCTAAATGCAGAAGGTTGTAGTGGAAATTCAGAATGGTATCAGCTTGCTGCCACAGGAGCTTTCTACATTGGACCGGGTCCTATCATCGATGTCTTCCCGCAACAATCAACCTGTTACATGGTTGTTTGTTGTTGCCCGGATCCGGTATTCCCCGGTGTAATTTGTTGTGATACAGATACTGTTTGTATCAATGTTCGTCCACCGGTTATTATTAGCTGGCCGGCAATTTATGCTGACGTCTGCCTGAATGGTGATTCTGTATTCTTAAATGCCAATAACATTTTTGTTCTAATCAATAATGTTCCTGTTCCGATTACCTCTACGAATGGCACATGGGTATTTTCAGGACCGGGCGTAATTGGAAATTATTTCCACCCGACCACTTTAGGCCCGCACTTAATCACTGTACTTTATACCGATTCTAATGGATGCACGGGAACAGCCTTCATTAACATAAATGTAATTTTCTGTTGTGGAACATCGTGTCAGGTTGATGCAGGAAACGATACAACTATTTGCGCCGGAAGCTATGTAATTCTAAGTGCAGATGGTTGCAGCGGAAATTCAGAATGGTATCAGCTTGCTGCCACAGGAGCTTTCTACATTGGACCGGGTCCTATCATCGATGTCTTCCCGCAACAATCAACCTGTTATATGGTTATTTGCTGTTGCCCGGATCCTATATTCCCGGGTGTTATTTGCTGCGACACGGATACTGTTTGCATAAATGTTCTGCCACCTGTTCACCTCGATTGGCCGGTTGTATTTGCTGATGTTTGTCTGAATAGTGATTCGATTTTCTTGGATGCGAATAATATTTATGTTACTATTAATAATACACAGGTTCCGATTACTTCTACTACCGGTTCATGGGTTTTCTCCGGACCGGGAGTTGTTGGAAACTATTTCCATCCAAATACATTAGGTCCTCATGTCATCACAGTAACCTATACGGATCCGAATGGCTGTACAGGTACTGTTAGCATAACAATCAATGTAATT
>JANOVM010000035.1:0-11299 GCA_031417395.1 Bacteroidota bacterium
GTACATCCACTTGAAAGATATTCCTGAATTATCTGATGTCTTTCTGATTCAGAATAAAATTTACCCGCTTTTTGAATAATTTTTTTGTCCATTTTTACACTTTTTAGTGTAAACCTATTTCAGGACAAGACAGGCAGTTCCCTCAGCCGAAGGATGGTCCCTGAGCATTACCGAAGGATGGCTCCAGAGCGCAGCCGAAGGACGGTCATTCACCAGATTCGAAACCAGCTTCGAAATTTATTTATACAAATCCTAAAACCCGCCCATTAGAAGTATACTTCTTTCTATGCTAATAACAAAGAACATAAAAAAAGAGCGCCGAAATAAATTCTGCGCTCTTTAGAAATAGATTTTTTTCTTCTATTTTTTTTCTGCCTTTTCGTGGTTGAAAATTTTATTATTGCCATTGCCCTTTGGAGTATTACTTGGCAAAAGCATGGCTGCTGAAGCAGGCATTCCATATGCTTCAGGAATAAGGTACTTTCCTTTTTCATTTTCTGTTTTAGCAACTTCAGGTACAATGCGGTATTTTTCTGCAACAGCATCATGACGAATTCCTGTAACCATCCAGCTCACTTCTACATTGGGTTTATCGGTTTTTATGTAGAAAATATTATTTTCAATTTTTTTAGCAACAATTGCCTGAGCAAATGTTCCTATACAGGTAAGTTGATATCGGAAATCTTTGTTTAACGATTCAAAGTAGGAAGGCAATTCAACCTTTGCATTTCCATTGGCATCGGTAGTAATATTTCCGTCATAAATATTCATCATATCCGGACTCTCAACTGAAGAGTGATACAAAAACTTATTTGCCGGATCTAAAGGATGATCAATTTTAAAGGCTTTAATTCCTGCGCTTGCAGTAGTAGCATAAATAGGGCCGCTGAAATATCCTGCATAATTGCCGGGAGCAGAAGATGCAACATACGTAAAGATACCTGTTTGTGTAGTTCCCTGAAGAACGTCGCCTTCAAGGGCGCGAGCATCACCCGTATTTTCACTAACCCCTAATACTGCCAATCCATTTGTTCCATCAGTAACACCATAAACTCCGTAATTACGGGGGTTGGTCCCGCCGGCAGCTTGAGATGCATAACCATAAACACCGCAATTAATATGGCTTGTTGGGCTAAACGATTCTCCCAATATACCGTATGCTATTCCTGTAGAAGATGTATAATTATTCGCTTGTCCATGGATACCGGCAGTTTCAAGGAAAGATGATCCATGATATTGCGACAAAGCCTTTCCTACTCCGGCTGCTGTGGCATAAACGCCAACTACATCTGAACTTGCATCCACTGCCGTGTTAAAACCAGTGCCACCCAAAACTTCTGCAGAAACACCGATATAATTTTGACTACCGGTTGGATTTACTACAGCACGTATACCACGATATCCACCTTTGAAGTAGCCTCCCGTTCCATAGAAATCGGAGGGTACGGATTCGCTATATAAACCAAATGCATCGTTCGTACCTGTTGCATTATTTTTAATATGGACAATACCAAAATTACTTGGAGTAGCATCGTCTTCAACATGAAGTTTATCCGCAGGCGGGTTTACACCAATACCAACCTTACCGGAGTTATTATTATAAATATCCTGGCCGGTGTGTGTCCATGCATTGTCATAAGAAGTCAACGCTTTATCGGAATAGAAAGCATATGGCACTGACACCACTTGTGTTGTTCCCATATCAACATAAGCACTTCCGCCGGAAGGGTCCAATTCAACTTGTAAAAATTTTGCGCTGCCCGACCAGGATATTGAGGAGAATGTACCAATCGTAGCAGTTCCCGAGCCAATAAAAGTGGTAATTAGTCCAAACTGATTGGTGGTTAGGCTTTGATTTTCCTGATACGCTATCGGACCACCGGCTAAACCATCGTGAATATTAAAACGAACTTTTACATTTTGATTGATCAGTATGTTACCGACGCTATTACGTGCAACGGCCTGATAATTTATAAGGGATGCAGGAGCGAGAAGACCTCTTCCCTGTGAAAACAAGAAAGTGGAATTCAAAAAGAATAAAATGAACAGTGTGCAACCGAAACTAAGTTTGAAGTTTTTCATGGATTTATTTTTTAATGAATAATACTTAAAATATCTACTTGAGTAAAAATGCGATTTGTTGTTTCATTTTCAAGAGTTGTCTCTACATGATAGAGTCCGTCCGCCAATGAATATAAAGAAATTATTTGCTTATACCGACCGCGGTCAACTTTTGCTTCTGCCTGATAAACCACACGGCCAATGGCATCAATAATACGATAAGAAAATCGACCTGCCCAGGGAAAATCACTTTCCAAACTGAGCAGCCCTGCGGAAGGATTGGGATACCAAAGAATAGCAAAATAATTCTCCGGACCCTCTATACCTACAGAAAGATCATTGGGTTGCTGAAACCCTTGCGTTAAAATATTTGATCCGGATGAAAATGTCTGAATCATTGTACTCTCTCCTATAGTTGATGAAAGGGATGTGCCGCCTGCAAGAGTATAATTTCCGGAAGAGGAAATTACAAACGGTGAAAGCGTTTGTGCAAAAATGGAATAATGCACTGCTAAAGAAATAAAAAGAAGTAGTGCTTTTTTCATGATAGTTGGTTTTAGTTTTTGAATTATTAAAGACTGTTATGAAAATTAACAAAAAGGATACATTCAAAGTTAGCTATTATTTTATTAAGCTAATTTAAAGAATATGATTAAGGCAATTGGAGATTATTAAAAGTTTTTCGTTTTTTATTATAAGTAACATTTTAGAATAGGCATTATTTCGTTTAGGATTTTGGCTTAGATCCATGAATATAAAAATTGAATGCAACATTTTGCACTTATTGTAACAAAACCATTTTACTCCCATTGTTAATAAATTTTTATTCCCGAAAAATATGTTGTATCTTGCAATAATTATAAAATCCCGGATATTCCGGGCATACGAAATCAGGTTATTTAGCCTGTTTTTTTAAAAAACCCCCTAAATTTTGCCTTTTAAATCATTAAACATCATCGAACCTATTCTTAAATCATTGCAAGAAGAAGGTTACACCACTCCTACGCCCATTCAGATAAAAGCTATTCCTATTGTTTTACAAGGAACCGATCTGCTGGGATGTGCCCAAACCGGCACTGGAAAAACAGCTGCTTTTGCTATTCCTATTCTTCAATTATTGAGCGAGAACAAATCGCAGGATAAGAAGAAAAAAATCAGAAGTCTTATAGTAACGCCTACGCGCGAGCTTGCCATTCAAATTGGTGAAAGCTTTAAAAATTACGGAAGACATACGCATTTAACCTGTACCGTCATATTTGGCGGCGTCAATCAAAATCCTCAGGTAGCAGCATTGCAAAGAGGTGTGGATATACTTGTAGCAACTCCGGGCCGACTGCTTGACCTGATGAATCAGGGATACATTAACCTGCACGACGTACAAATATTTGTACTGGATGAAGCCGATCGCATGCTTGACATGGGTTTTATTCATGATGTGAAAAAATTATTGACTGCCCTTCCTAAGAAAAGACAGTCGCTATTTTTCTCCGCTACCATGCCTCCGGAAATTGTAACACTTGCAGGCACCATACTTCATCTTCCTTCCAAGGTAGAAGTGAAACCGGTTACTTCAACTGCAGACCTAATTCAACAAACGTTATATTTTATCGATAAGGGAAACAAGTATAATTTATTGCTGAAAATTCTTGAAGATAAAAACATCAAAACTGCTCTGGTCTTTACCCGTACCAAACACGGCGCCGACAAAGTAGTAAAGATGCTGGTTAAAAATAATATTAAATCAGAAGCGATTCATGGCAATAAGGCACAAAATGCCAGACAACGCGCATTGACAAATTTTAAGAATCAAACTACACGTGTATTAGTGGCAACAGATATTGCAGCCCGTGGAATTGATGTTGATGAACTGGAAATGGTCATCAATTTTGAAATGCCAAACATTCCGGAAACCTACATTCATAGAATTGGAAGAACAGGCCGCGCCGGTGCAAAAGGATCAGCAATTTCATTTTGCGATGCTGAAGAAAAAGAATACTTGCGTGATATTGAAAAACTGATGGGCAAAAAAGTTCCTGTTATTGATAATCATCCTTATCCTTTAATGGACCACAATCCCGTAAAAGCTCCTAAACAACAGCGACCACAGCGTCCTGCTCGTCCGGGATCGAAACCAGGCCACAGTAGTTCGAATTCTCCAAAAAAGAAATCGTATGCAAGGCCAAGGACGCACTCCAACTAAAGCCTGATTTTAAAGTTATACTACTGTTTTACAAACTGTACTATAGCTGAATGGTTATTTGAAAAAAGCTTAAGAACATAAATACCTGCTGCAATACCTGCTGCAGAGAATGTTTGCTTTTCATTTCCTTCTGCATTCCACGACTTAATCACTTTACCCTCCGGTGTAATTAGCTCAGTCCGGAAAGTACCATTAACATTGGAAAGGTCCATAGTAAAGCTTTCTCTTATCGGATTCGGGTAAATACTGAAATCCCAATGGGCATTATTTTCCGCAATGCCTGTACATAACAATACATGCATTTTATCCGAACTGGAATCGGTGCATCCGTAAGCATTGGTATAAACATAGGTAACGGGAAAAGCGCCAACACCTGAAACCAAAGGATTAAACTCATTTCCTTGTATGCCTGTTCCATAAAAGCTACCACCGATAGGTGAGCCGCTTAAGGCAACAATGGGGTCGAAATCACAAATGGTATCATTAGGCAATGCTATTGAAACTACAGGCAAGGTATTTACATTTACAGATGTAGAAGTTGTAGCAGTGCAATTGGTAGCGCTTGTAACAACTGCTGTATAAAGTCCTGAATTATTTACCGAAGAACCGTAAATAATAGGGTTCTGGTCTGTAGAAATAAAACCGTTTGGACCCGTCCATGAATATAAAGCGCCTCCGCTTGCATTCAACTGAAGATCGAGTCCTTCGCAAAACGGACCGTTACTGAATGATAAGACTGCAGGCGGAACTCCGGGAACTCCCATTCGAATTGAAACAGTTTGATCGATATAATTTGCTACGGCGAGTTCCTGCAATCCATCGTTGTTAAAATCTCCAACTACTACACAAATGGGATAGGACCCTGCAGGAATTTCAGTAGTTCCTGAAAATCCGCCTAAGCCATCACCCATTCTTACAGAAACCGTATTTCCAAAATAATTCGCTGTTACCAAATCTTCATTAGCATCACCATTAAAATTTCCTACTGCAATATTGTATGGATTATATCCCACCGGTATTTCAGTATTGCCGCTGAAACCACCAAAGCCATTTCCTAAACGTATAGAAATGGAATTTGCAAGATAATTCGCTGAAGCTAAATCCTGATTACCATCGTGATTAAAATCACCAATGGTAACGCAGTATGGATTTTGTCCAACAGGAACTTCTGTAGTTCCGGAAAAACTGCCCAAACCATTTCCCAATCGAATTGAAATAGTACTGTTACCTCCGCTGGATGTAGCAAGGTCTTGTTTACCGTCGGCATTAAAATCACCAATGGCTACAGATGCAGGGTAAGCAGCAACAGAAAAATCGGTCCTTGAACTAAAAGAGCCCGATGCACTTCCCATTAAAATGGAAACATTACTGGCATTGAGATTAGCAGTTACGATATCCTGATTTCCATCGCTATTAAAATCACCAATTGCTATTGCTACAGGACCCACATCAACGCTAATGGTTTGATTTAAAGTGAAACCACCCAGACCATTTCCCAAAAGGACTGTAACTCTGTCGTTGCCCTGATTTGTATTTGCAATATCCTGCTTTCCATCGTTGTTAAAATCGCCTATTGCGAGGCTGTATGGGTGGGAACTTACAGCGATTTCTGTATTTCCGCTAAATCCTCCATGACCATCGCCCATGCGAATGGATAAAGTATTAAATCCTTCATGAGCCATTGCCATATCCTGCTTTCCGTCATTATTAAAATCACCTAAAGCAATATTGTTTTGGTTTGGGCCGGCAGCAATCTGACTGTTGCCGCTGAAATTACCCTGACTACATCCAGGCTTGTTAACGGTAAGTGTAAAAGTTTTTGTTGAGCTTCCTCCGGACGAACTAAATGCTTTAACGGTTATGGTATAACTTCCTACCGGTTTAGCATCTGTAATAGTAACTATGCCGGAAGAAGCTTTTGCAGTCAACAATCCTGTAAATTTTGTTGAAGCGGAAACGGATATCCTGGTTGTATTGGAAGGAACAGCACTTGGGGTTATGGAAATATTACCACCGACACTTACTGAAGGAGATGGATAATTTCCTAATGACTGCGAAAATGAATATGCCGTCATTAATATAAAATATACAAAAGGAAATATTTTCAATTTTATCATTTTAAATTATGCTATTTATTTTAACCAAGAAATAAATTCCCCTTCCTTTAGAAAAAAGTCTTATTCAAGCTTGCATAAAAATACATCAAAAAAATTAGGAAATAAAATGAACTTAGTTAAATTAGGTAAACTTAAAACTAAATTAACTTTTTTAATAAAAGGGCTACGCTAAAACGGATAACATTAATAATCCGAAAAAATTACCTACACTTTCTGATGTTTGTCACATATGCTTCTACAAATAAAAGCACTTCATATTTAGGAAAGCTTACTCCCAATCAGCAACAAATCTTTGTTTTTTTTATTTTTTCGAAGAAAAAAATATATTATTGCTTCATGTCGGCTAATTTCATATTTTTATTACTGTAATACCAGAAGATTAATTTTATTGTAAATACTAAACTTTCTCTATCATGAAAAAGTGCTTTGTTTTAATCCTATTTTTTTTCGGCTTTATAGCAAAATCAAATTCTCAATTAGTATTAAACAAAACCCTTACACCTCAGCAAATGGCAAATGCTATTTCGGGTCCCGGGGTAACCATTTTTAATGTAAACTTTACCGGTGATACATCCATGAAAGCTTCCTTCTCAGCAACCGGTACTAATTTAGGTATTAATACAGGTATTATGCTTGCTACAGGAGATGCTTCTTTTGCAATAGGGCCGAATGTATCAAATAACGCCGGAGCCGATATGTATTTACCAGGGGACACAATTTTAGATAGTCTGGCGAATTTGTATGCTGCAAATCCGATTGTTACACACGATGCATGCATTCTACAATTTGATTTTATGGCGCAAAGCCCAACTATTAGTTTTCGATACGTATTTGGCTCAGAAGAATACCCCGAATATGTTTGTTCGCAATACAACGATGTCTTTGCTTTTTTTATTTCCGGACCCGGAATAACGGGTACTCAAAATATGGCTTTGATTCCGTCTACAACAACTCCCGTTGCCATTAATACAGTAAATCCGGGAGTACCGGGAAGTTCAGGAGGCACACCCGGACCTAATTGTGGATTAGGATATTCGAGTTTATACGTTGACAATACAAGCGGACCGACCATTGAACTCGATGGCTTTACTGTTCCCCTTACAGCTTCAGCAACTATTCAACCTTGTAAAGTTTATCATATTAAATTAATGATTGCTGATGCCGGTGACGGTGCTTTTGATTCAGGTGTATTTATTGAAGCAGGAAGTTTTAGCTCTAACCCTGTTGTCAATGCCGGTCCGGATTTGAATTTTTGTTCCGGAGCAAGTGCAAATATTGGAGCCATTACTGCAGCAGGATATACTTATAACTGGAGCCCTCCAACAGGCTTGAGCAGCAGTACTGTTTCTAATCCAACCGTTACGCTTACTAATACTACAGCAAGTCCGATAACATATTCTTATGTAATAATTGGAAACAATGGAACATGCCTTTTTACGGATACTGTAAAAGTTACTGTTGATCCGGCGCCATCGGCATCGTTTACCATTACTCCACCGACAGCTTGTGCCGGACAAACCATGACTGTGGATTATACAGGAAATGCAGCCGGCAGTTATCAATGGAATTTTGGTTCTGCAAATGTTCTTTCGGGAAGCGGGGCGGGGCCTTATCAAATTTCATTTCCTAATTCCGGTCAGGATTCAATCTCAGTAATTGCTTCCAGTCCGGGCTGTTCAGGAAACGCTTCTCAGTCCGTTACAATTTCCAACAATCCTGTTGCTTCCTTTTCATTACCACCAAATGTTTGTACCGGTGACTCATTGCAAATTTCTTTCAACGGTACGGCCGGTCCAACTGCCACTTATAACTGGAATTTTGGCGGCGGACAAATACATTCAGGCAGTGGCGCAGGGCCGTATACTGCAAGCTGGCAAAATCCGGGATTAGCAACTGTTACTTTAACTGTCGATGACAATGGTTGTTTGTCGCAACCCAATAGCCTGCAGGTTAATGTTGCCCCGATACCGGTTGCTGTTGCAGGTAATGATACTGCTGTTTGTCCGGGTTATCCTGTCTTTCTTGGAAGTGCCGGACAAGCCGGATATACATACCAATGGTCACCTTCAACAGGACTCAATGATCCAACCATTGCCAATCCTACAGCTACAATTAATAATGCAGGAAATGTTTCTGTTGATAACGATTATATTCTTAAAGTAACATCACCCATTGGATGTTCCTCAACAGATGCAGTAAAAGTAATTATCAATCCGGGCATCCTTGTTGATTTTGTTACACCGCCGGGCAAATGCATGAACGGTAATAGTTTTGATTTTTCAATTCAGGGAAGTTATCCGTCAGGTTCAACATTTCAATGGAACTTTGGAAGTAATGCCAATCCAGCTACATCAAATTTGCCTACGCCGCAAGGAGTAACTTTTAATGCTCTGGGAAATCATAACGTTGTTCTTAATGCAACCTCAGGGAGCTGCTCCATGCCTTCGGTGAGCCATGCAATTGAAATTTATCCTGAACCGGTTTTTGATTTCAGCGCAGACAATCTACAGGCTTGTTCTCCTTTAAATGCAGATATGACATTGATAACAGATTCAACGTATACTTACACCTGGCAGATAAGCAATGGCCCGACATCCAATGCACCGGAGCCTTTATTTACACTTACAACTCCGGGACAATTTGATGTTTCGCTTACCGGAATAACAAACAATGGATGTAAAGCAACAGTAACAAAAAGAAAATACCTTACTGTTCATGCAGTGCCTACTGCACAATTTACACCTACACCTAAAGTGGCATCAATTACGGCTCCTATCATTTCTTTTTTAAATGAATCCATCAATGCGCAAACATATTATTGGGATTTCGGCGACAGTACAACAGGGCATTTCGTCAATGAATCTCACACATATGCCAAAACAGGAACTTATGAAATCATGTTAATAGCCACCAATGCCGGTGGTTGTATTGATACGACTCGCGGATTTATTGAAATCAACGAAGGAATGGAATTTTTTATTCCGAATTCTTTTACTCCCAATGGTGATGGTGTCAATGATTTCTTCCAGGGCTATGGCATCAATATAAAAGACATTGAAATGTCCATTTATGACCGATGGGGAAAAAAGATTTATGAAACATCGGAATATTTTAAACCCTGGGACGGCAGAATAAAAGAGACCGTTCAGAATGACGTTTATGTTTACAGGATACTGGTAACCGATAAAATGGATGAGAAACATTCGTATGTTGGTTCGGTGACTGTTGTTCGATAAGATTTTTTTTAAAACATTTACGGCCTTATCGAAACCTTCCCAATATTATTTTCAATCACACTAATGTCCGCTGATTCTATAAAAGCATCGCCGGTTAAATCAAATGCAGAATAGCCTGTTTCGAAAAGAGAAGCATGCATTAAGTCTGCAGAGAAATCAATAATATCAATGGTTCCATTTTGATTTACATCACCACTGAAAAGCGCAAAATTACCGTCACCCAGATCATGCAGATTGTTTCCAAAAGCTTTGTTCGACGCATCCGTAAAAGTATAATTTACTAATGTAGAACCAAAATGCACTGCAGCAGCGCTCCAGGTATTAAGGGTGTTTCGTTGATGAATAGAAATTAAATAATCCATCCCTGAAACAGAAGATGGAAAGTTGAAAGAGCCATAGCCGTCAACATCAATAGTATTTTTAGAATGGAATTCGACACCAAAAGGAAAAGCCGGGTTTCGCAATTCCACATCAATTGTATCGCACAGAGCGGGGTAGTTAATGGGATCGATTACAGCAATCATTGTGTTATTGCCTCTATAATATCCTTCTATAAAAATTCTTATTTGGAGGGTTACAGTGCATCCTTCGTCAATATTTCCATTGCAATTGTCGTCGATTCCGTTATTGCATATTTCTGGCGGAACTGAATGAAAAATACCGGTAACAGAGTCGCAGCCATCCAATGTGCAGATATTATTGTCTTCAGGATTAACAGGAATGTGATCGATTGTTCCGGTTAAAGAATTGCAGAAATCTGTTGTGCAGGCATTGCCATCGTCAATATTAAAAGCGCTATTGGTGATTTGGCCTGTGGCCGAGTCACAGACGTCGGTTGTACAGGCATTTCCATCATCGCTGCTAATTATAGAGTGAGTTATAATACCTGTTGCAGTATTGCAGGCATCCAAGGTACAGGCATCATTGTCGTCAATAATTATAACTTCATGAGTAACGCTGCCTGATAATGTGTTGCAGGCATCAGTTGTGCATGCATTGCCGTCATCAACACTACTATTTGTATGAGTAATTATTCCTGTTAAAGTATTGCAGACATCATCACTACAAGCATTGCCATCATCTATAGGTATTGCCGTATTCGTAATAACTCCGGTTGAAGTATTGCAGGCATCGATGGTACAGGCATTGCCATCGTCAACACTAATTATAGTATAGGTAATAACCCCTGTGGAAGTATTGCAGGCATCGATGGTACAGCCATTTCCATCGTCGACACTTACGGCTATATGTGTGACAGCTCCGGTGGAAGTATTGCAGGCATCGGCAGTACAAGCATTGCCATCGTCAACACTAATTGCAGTATGAGTAATAACTCCGGTAGATGTAGCACAAGCATCCGTTGTACAGGAATTACCGTCGCTAATATTAATTGCAGTATGTGTAATAGCCCCTGTGGAAGTATTGCAGGCATCAGTGGTACAGCCATCTCCGTCATCGACACTTACGGCTATGTGTGTGATAGCTCCTGTGGAAGTATTGCAGGCATCGTCAGTACAAGCATTGCCATCGTCAACACTAATTGCAGTATGGGTAATAACTCCCGTAGATGTAGCACAAGCATCCGTTGTGCAGGCATTACTGTCGCTAATATTAATTGCAGTATGTGTGATAGCCCCTGTGGAAGTATTGCAGGCATCGGTAGTACAGCCATTGCTATCGTCGAC
>JANOVM010000036.1:0-190713 GCA_031417395.1 Bacteroidota bacterium
AAATTAAAACAGAAAAACTATGGAAGAATTATTACCGGAAACAAACTACATTTGTAAACCGGTTTCAGGACTAAAGGACAACTGTAAATCTATTACAGGATTATCTAACTAAACTGTAAACTTTTTTCAGGACGAGTCAGCCCTTCGACTGCGCTCAGGGACCGGCGATCAATTTTAATTTTGGCTTCGGCTGCGCTCAGCCGAGCTTCTAGAAAACATTTAACATTTTCACGCATAACAAAGAGAAGAAAAAATCAAGGATAAAATTGAGCAAAAAAGATAGCACTCATCAAATAAAATATCAAAAAACCTGAGCTCTTGCATCAATGCCAAAATCATTCTCATTTTAAGAATTATAATTCGAATTACTCTAATCAAAGAAGCTTCCTTCGCAGATTATTAATTAGATCAAAGCACGGCTGAGCGTAGTCGAAGCCAAATAAAAATACAACTCCGGTCCCTGAGCGCAGCCGAAGGGCCGTTCCTTAAGCCGAAGGATGTTCGCAGAACGTAGCCGAAGGATGGTTCCAGAGCCGAAGGATGGTTCCAGAGGTAGCCGAAGGATGGTCATTAGCCAGATTCGAAATATATTTATTCAAATCATAAAACCTGCCCGTTCGAAGTATAACCAAATTAAATTTGGTTATTACTTTTTCCGTATCTTTATTTACTAATTCAAATACATCAATTCAAAGCCCATGAAATATATCTACTTCTCCCTATTATTAATTCTATCTCTCACTTCCTGTCAACATAAGTCAACACCGTTCAGTTATAAGGGCCGCAGCCACGGAAGCGGAGAAGGTGCTGAAGACGATGCCCTCTCAAGGAAAACCTGGGAATGGAAACGCCTCAGAGATCCGGTTACAGGTCGCATTCCTGCTATGATTCGTGAGAAGGAACTCGCTTTTGCAGCTACACTGCCTAACGATGCTTCATCGAATGTTTCTAAACGCAGCAATACAAATGGTGTCTGGGATTTCCGTGGTCCATGGAATGTTGGGGGTCGCACACGTGCTTTTGCAATCGATGCAGCAAATGAAAATAATATTCTGGCCGGAGGAGTAAGTGCAGGTATGTGGAGAAGTACCGATGGTGGCACCAGTTGGACACGGACCACGCCGGTAAACAGCTATCCAGGTGTGAATGCTATTGCACAGGATACACGTTCTGGCCATCAGAATGTTTGGTATTACCTTAGTGGAGAAGCGTATGGTACTTCTGCCAGTGGTGGCGGAGCTTTTTATTTAGGAAATGGAATGTATAAATCACTTGATAGTGGTGTTACCTGGACTTCTCTGGCGAGCACTGTCACAGGCACTCCTCAAACTTTCGACGATGTTTGGGATGTTACATGGAATGTTGTAACGGATCCATTCGACACAGTCAACGATGTAGTTTATGCTGCTTGCTATGATGCAATTTATAGAAGTTCAAACGGAGGATCAATATGGACGCTTGTTCACGGGAATGCTGGTAGCTTATCCACCTCTTGCTACTTTGCTGATGTTGCTGTTGCCGATTCCGGAGTTGTTTATGCTTCACTTAGCAGCGATGGACCTCAGAAAGGTATTTGGCGCTCTGCAGATGGAACCAACTTCGTAGATATTCTCCCACCCGGCTTTCCTGCAGTGTATGATCGTCTCGGTATCGGTGTCGATCCCAACGATCCGAAAACAGTATATTTCTTTGGCCCTACTCCCGGATATGGAAGGATTAGTACCGATTACGAAAATGATACCTTATGGAACAGTCTATGGAAGTATCAGTACGTTTCAGGCAATGGCAGCGGAGCCGGTGGGATTTGGACTGATCTGACTCCCAATTTACCCGGTAATATTGGCGTCTTTAACGGATTGAATACGCAAAGTGGTTACGATGTAGTAGTAAGAGTAAAACCAGGAAATTCAAACATTGTGTTTATTGGAGGAACAAATATTTTCCGATCTACAACAGGTTTTGCAGACTCAACTCATACCGATGTTGTTGGTGGATATGAAATTGGCGCAGCGCTTCCATTTGTAAATGAATATCCGGGCCATCACCCTGATCAGCATATGTTAGCTTTCCTTCCTTCCAATCCCAACATTATGTATTCCGGTTGCGATGGAGGTGTTTCAAAAACAATGGACAACACTGCAACACCCATAGTGTGGTCAGAGAGAAACGATGGTTATATCACTTCACAGTTTTACACTGTAGCTGTTGATCATGGTAGTACAAACGATATTGTGATCGGCGGACTGCAGGACAATGGTACCTATTTTACGAATTCAACGCTCTCAACAGATCCCTGGACACATTCAATAGATGGTGATGGTTCTTATTGTCAGATAAGCAACGGCGGACAATACTATTATTTCTCTAAACAAAAAGGAAGAATGGCAAAAGCAACTGTTGATGCAAATGGTAATATGACAGCATACCGTCGCTTTGATCCAATTGGTGCAAAGGGTTACCAGTTTATTAATCCTTTTGTATTGGATCCCAATAATAATAACCTATTGTATATGTGTGCCGGCACTCACATCTGGAGGAACGATGATCTTTCAGGCATTGCACTTACTAATCAATGGGATTCCATTTCTACCAATTGGGTTCAGTTCCCGGATAGCGTAACAGGTGTCGGTGAAGATATAACAGCACTGGCAATTTCAACGAATCCTCCCAATCGTTTATACTTCGGTACAGATAAGCATAATGTTTATAAAATTGATAATGTAAATACAGGAACTCCTTCTAAAGTTGGAATTACTTCATCTCTTTTTCCTGCTTCCGGTTTTGTAAGCTGTATTGCAGTCAACCCGTTGAATGCAGATCAGTTAATGGTTGTTTTCTCAAATTACTCTATATACAGTTTATTTTATTCTTCCGATGGCGGAACTTCATTTATTAAAGTTGCCGGCAATCTTGAACAGAGTGCAACAGGTAGTGGTAATGGACCTTCTTGCCGATGGGCCAGTATACTTCCTGTCAGCGACGGTGTTGTTTATCTGGTGGCTACAAGCACCGGATTATATTCAACCGACACCCTTATTTCAGGAGCAACAGTCTGGACTCAGCAAGGATTGAATAGCATTGGCCGTTCCGTCGTTGATATGATCGACACACGAGTAAGCGATGGACTTGTTGTCATTGGCACACATGGCAGCGGAGTTTTCTCAACGCATATTACCAGTGTAAACGATATTGCCACCGGAGTGAAATTCATTGCAAACACCGGTCCTGATTTTAATCTCTATCCGAACCCTGTAAATTCTACTCTGAAAGTTCATACGTACGAACAGGAGTTAAATAAAAACTGGAGAACAACCCTCAGAAATGAATTGGGTCAAACGATCCGCTCACTTCAGGTAATAACCGATGAAAAAGGAAACTTCTCTATAGATGTTTCTGATCTCCGTTCAGGAATTTATTACCTCACTTTAGAAAACGATAATAAATCAATGTCGAAAAGTTTTATAAAGCGATAACGAAATAAAGTTTTTAAAACCATTTTATTATTTTAACACGAGGCACAGAGGCACCGAGTTCCACGGAGCTCCTCTGTGCCTCCGTGTTAATTTTACATCCTCTCAATGCGCTCTCTTCACCAACCCCCTATCCAACAAAATCCTCTTCTTCTCATTCTTCAATCCATCAATAACATAGTGCTCCGCCAGATCTTCCCCAACAAGTGATACTATCTTTCTCCTGATTTTAGACATTTTCTCATTCATTGAATTCTCCGTCGGATCCAAAAGCTGATCTATACTATTTCTAAATTCAGCGACAGTGCGGGAGTTGCCTATTTGCCTGTACATATCTTCAATCCATTCCCTGTGATCGCTTACTTCAGAAAGATGAAGTCCATCGGTGTGTTCCAGGAAAAGAAGGTAAACCAATCGTTCCAAAGGTGTAAGCTTCAATTCAACATCACTAAGATCCGTAAAATAAATACGTTTCATGGGGCCGCGTATTTCAAGACGACTTGGCTGTAAAGTGGTTTTATAACGCTCACGAAAAAGCATTTGTGACCGAATGGCATCGAGTGTGCGCAAAACTTGGTCAGTAATGCGTGGATCAACTTTCTTTTCATAAAGCAGTCGCTGACAATCCGGACAAATATCTGCCGTTCGAAGCTTCAACGTAATTTGTGTTTTATCTTTGCAAAAATCGTTCACACATCCTTTCGGCTCCTTGTGTAAATGTTTTTTTGCTTCCGCTTGATTTTTAAATAGCATCCCCTGCAAAAGAGTTACCATCACTTGATAGGAAATCGGGAAACGCTGATCACACGGAAGAAAAAATTCCCATTGAGCAGTATGAACAAAAGCATTTTTAGCTCCGGATGGATCCCAGGCAGAAAACCAGTTTTTATCGTTTGCAAAATCGGTAAACAGAAGTAATACCTCGTCAATGTCAATATTTTTTTCAGAACGATATTGATTGATTTTGCTAAAAATTGTTTCCCAATCTATGCTTTCAATATGAGCGGGATATTCCGGTGGCCATTGAGCCATTTCATTATCAATAAACATTGCACTGCGTTTATATACTGCAATTTCATCCTGCCTTTCAAATTGATCCTTTTTAAATTTCTTTCGTTTTATTTTATCTTCGGTAAATTTAATATCGGAAATGCTTGGGATAAATTCCAATGGGCCGGAATATCTTTCAACGATTTCTAATACATATTCGAATAGATTTTCATCTAATTCGGATGAGCGGAGGAGGTGGATTTTCATTTTTGATCGATCATCATAAAAGTAGTAAAATAGGAGTAACGTTGAGCTTGATTTTCATTCATATTTAATAATCTTTTGCGTCAATCTTAGAAGATCATAAATAAGCAGGGCCGCCCCGAATGGTATCGAAGCGGCTAACTGCATTTTAATTGTGTAATTCGATTAGCGACGCAATTACTTTCGAAAAATGAATAAATAAAACTGTTTTACTTTTTGAGAAAAGATTTCTTTTTTATTCCATCACTTTTTGCTTCCATATATTCATCCATAGATACTGCAAGATCCTGATAGGTTTTACGCATTGTCGATTTATCATAGATGGCAGCATTAAGCGGATTAATGTTCATCATCTTAGCAGTTTCAATGGAATCAAGTGTTGTACCAAGGAAACTAAATGTCCAGGAATCACTTTTCTCCAGTTCCTTAATCATTTTACTTACTCTTTCGAAAGAAAACTCTTTGGAAGCATTTTCATAACCGTCGGTAAGTATTACAACAACTGCAGTTGCTTCATCACGCTCGATTTCATCATTAATTGCATGTTTTAGCCGAATCACACTGCCGCCAATTGCATCCAGAAGAGCTGTAGAACCACCCGGAATATAATTGTGGTGAGACAATTCTTTTACATTATGAATATCCACTGTTTCAAATGCATGTTCGACCATGTGATTAAAAACAGTCAGCGACACTCTGAATTCCTGTTCCGGGTGTCGTTTCTGCAAATCGCTGATCATCTGGATTTGCTCATTAAATCCTGAGATTGTTTCATTAGCGCAATCCTGCATGGAACCCGAGCGGTCCAGAATTAAAAGATAGTAGGTTTTCTTGTTTTTCATAATTGATGTTTTTAAATACAGGACAATGTTACGGTGGAATGATACAAAGGCGTAAGGTTTACAAGCTTGTAAGGTGTTTTTATGAAGGGAAATTCATTTTTTTGTCGAATTTTTATCAAAAAATGCTAATTAATGTTCAAGGATTAATTTGGCTTAACAATTGCTTTTTGAATTTTTTAACGAAACAATTATTTTTCTCTTTCGTTTTTACTTAATTAATGCAAATCAAAAAATCACATGAAACTAAGTCGTATTATTTTATTCGTATTTGGCCTTGTTGCTTATATTTTTTCTTCCTGCGGAGGACCTTCAAGAACAGTTTCTTTTAATGTAACCCGTCCGGCAGAAATTACTCTTCCTGCCGAAGCCAATACCATTCTTCTGGTAGACAGGACAAAATTCAAAAATGGAACGCTGAATGTGATTGAGGGTATCCTTACAGGGGAAATGCCCAATGACGATAGAAATGCTGCACACCAGGCATTAATGACACTTAAGAGTACCTTAGATAATTCACCTCGTTTTAATGTAAAAATTCTTCCTGAAAGACTCGAAGGAAATAGCATGACAGCAAGTTTTCCTTTACCATTAAGTTGGACTGTTGTTGATCAGCTTTGTGTAAATAATCAGGCAGATATTGTGGTGTGTCTCGAAGTATACGATTCCAATTTTATTGTAACCAATGGAAAAAGGATTAAGAAGAAGTTTGTTGGTGAAGGCGCTAACAAGAAAGAAGTAGAGTATAATGAATTCTATGCTCAAGGTCTTGGTAAAGTTAAAATGGGAATACGGACTTATTACAGTAAGAGCAAAACTATTGTCGATGAACAATTGGTTGATAAAAGCAATTCCTGGGAAGGCGCCGGTGCTACTCCAATGGATGCTTTGGCTTTGCTGATTTCTAAATCAAATGCCAATAAATACCTTGCTGACATGGTTGGTGAAGATTATGCTTATAAAATATCTCCTTTGCCTATGCGCTTAGCCAGACCGTTTTATGGTAAAGCTAAACACGCTCCTGAAGTTGCCACCGGTTCACGGTTTGCCGATGTCGCGCAATGGGAACAGGCTATTGATGAATGGAAAAAAGGAGTAGATAAAGCAGACACAAAGGAAGCAGGAAAACTTGCTTACAATATTGCAGTGGGTTATGAGGTAATGGGAGAATACGGTACTGCTTTAACCTGGGCTCAGAATTCCTATACAAAATATGGAAATAAAAACGGCCGTGATTATGTGAGAATATTACAAAATAGAATTAACCAGGAAAATATTCTTAAAAGGCAGATGGGTAAAGAATGATTTTGTATACTCTCTTCAACGGCAATTGCAGGCATGTTCCACACCTAAATCAATTGTTGTAATAACCTTGGTGATTTTTTCACAAGCACCAAAAACAATCCTTACATGCTGACCATCTTTTGTATTACCTTCTAAAGCGTATGTCGGGCAATGGCCATCTGCTTCTTCATTCTCTTCTTTACTTTTTGCTTCGTTAATGGTGCCGGTTTCTAAAATGTAATTCACTTCATCTTCTGAAATATCTCTGCATTCCATTCTGCAGCGTGCATGTGATGTATAGATAAGTTTATGATGCCGCCATTCTCCCGATGTCGTGGTTACCGTCCGCTCAGGATAGTCAGTTTTATGTTCCCTGCACTTTTTAATTCCTAGTGCAGCCAACCCCAAAACAATAATTATTATGTAAGTAATTACATTGGCAGGCTTCCTCCTTCTTTCTTGCATAATTTTATTTTAGGATGTAAAGATAAAAAACTATTAAGAAGGCAAACGTAAAATGATTTCAAAAGTGCCATTTGAAAAATTATGATTTCAAATATCAGATACGTCGTTTTATTTAATATATTGATGGACTAATCAATGATGAGCAAGCTTCAGAAATTAAGTCATGGATTAGTGTTTTTTGCAGCTAAATTTTATTTACAGATAAGCATATTACAGGAAATAATAAATTAGTACCCATGACCATTAATAATTCAGAATCTTTACGATTAAACAAAGCTATTAGCGACACCGGCTATTGCTCCAGGAGAGAAGCGGATAAATTAATTGAGCAGGGAAGGGTAACCATAAACGGAAATATTGGTGTATTGGGAGAAAAGGTCACCGCAAGCGATTCCATTGCAGTTGATGGCATAACAATATCAGTTAAAGAAAAACCGGTTTATATAATTTTTAATAAACCCGTTGGAATTATTTGTACAACAGATAAAAATACCGGCAACAATATTATTGATTTTATAAAACATCCCAATAGGATATTTCCAATCGGGCGACTCGACAAAGCTTCTGAAGGACTGATTTTCTTAACATCCGATGGTAATATTGTAAACAAAATACTACGTGCCGGAAACAATCACGAGAAGGAATATTTGGTTTCTGTAAACAAAAACATAACTAATACTTTCATAAATGAAATGTCGAATGGAATCCCAATATTAAATACTGTCACTAAAAAATGTAAGGTTGAAAAAGTGAATGATTATGTTTTTAGAATTATTCTAACTCAGGGATTAAACCGGCAAATCAGGAGGATGTGCACCTATCTGGATTACGAAGTGAAAAAATTACAACGCACACGGATTATGAATATTTCTCTTGATAATCTGGCTATCGGTTCCTGGCGAAATATGACAGAAAATGAACTTGAGTTTATTTTGCATGCTGTTTCTCATTCTGTTAAGACGGAAGAGGCTTCTTATACTATAAATGAAGAAGATGATTTTGAATAAATTATTTTTCATGTATGCTAAAAATAAAATGTAATAAGTAATAATTGAATTAATTTTTTGGTGTGCTTTTTAAGTGACAAAAAGTGGGAAGGAAAGTAAAAAAATAACAGCGGAATTACACAGTCGGACCTCCTAATTACAAAATCGTTAGACATGCTATGGCATTTCTTTGATCATCTGATGTACATGCAGTAATTACTCGCCCAACAAATTAGTCCACTCGCCAAAAATATCTAAATCCGTAAAATCATTTTCGGAACAATTCAGCATTTTTCATTAGCTTTAATGTAATCCTAAATGAGTGTATGATTTAAACATGTTTTTCAACCATATGAAATTTTATTTATCGTTTATTGTAATTGTTTCAACGTTGAGCTTTTCCGGAAGTTCTCAACCCATTACTTTTCTTAAAACCTATAATGCAGGAAATTTTGGATATTCGGTTCGTGAAGTGAATGGAAATTCTTTGGTAGTGGCAGGTGGAACTGATTTTTATTACAACTTCAATTGGTTTAACATGTCTCCCATCGCTTCTACGAATATTCATTTAATTAAAACAACATCAGATGGAACATTGATCTTTGAAAAAATACTGGGCATCCCGGGTTCGCGAACAGTAGCGACATGGATGGAGCCCCTGGCAGATAGCGGATACATCATTACCGGACGAAGTAACCACGAAACCGTTTGGCCGCCCGACAGCAACGATATAATTTTGGTTAAAACAGATACAAGCGGAATCATAAAATGGTCTAAAGTATACGATACAGGTAAAGACGAACTTGGCTTTTGTGTGCGCCCAACATTTGACGGTGGTTTTATTATTTCCGGTTTCCATGATGCCATGCCGTTTAGCCTGACAGGTGCGACTTATGCAATGCTGATCAAAACCGACCCTAACGGTACTAATCTTTGGGATAAAAAATATGAACTGGCTGTACGCGATCTCGATACGGGTGAACCATTTCCCTGGGTAGTTCGCCAGACTTCTGACAGCGGCTATGTTTTAGTTGGAACAACAGCAGGATCTCATGCTGCAGATGTATATGTGATCCGCACAAATGCTTCAGGTGATGTTATCTGGGCTAAGTCATACGAGCATGATAATACGATGATAAGCTTTTCAGTAGGACTTGATATTATCGAAAGTTCTTCAGGTGATTATATTATTGCCGGCAGCATGGACAAGGATCAGTCACTGAATCAATATAACTACCCATATATTCTTAAAATAAACAGTACTGGAAGTATAATTGATGTAAAGTATTTTGATTCAGCACCACCGCAAATTTTTCAGAGCGGCTTTTCATCCGTTGAGCAAACACCGGATGGTGGATTTTTCTTTACAGGAATGGGAGGTTACAGCGATTTTGGTATGCTTGCTCAGCTTCTTAAGACCGATGTGAATTTTAATGTGGAGTGGTCACGGACCTATTCCAACGACGGTGCTGCAACCGTGGGTTCACGCTCCGGACGAAGAACAAGCGACGGCGGCTATATTTTTACCGGTAAAAAGGTGATGGCAGGGTCGATCCTTATGAAGACCGATAATTTCGGTTTAATTCCATGTAAAAATCCCGGATCGTTGGTTGAGATGATTCCCGGTGTAATCGTTCAAAATCGTTTTCCATTAGCTTTATCAGGCATCAATATGAGTCCTGTTATAATGACCTCTCAACCGAATTTGACCGATACAACAACACTTTGTCCCGTTGGTGTTTCTACACTTCCTATTGAATTACTTTCTTTTACAGCATACAGGATTTTTGACAACAAGGTGAAACTGCAATGGAGAACAGCTACTGAAATAAATAACGATTATTTCATAATATGGAAAAGTACTGATGGTACTATTTTTTCTGAAGTAGGAAAAGTGGTGGGGGCCGGTCAGTCAAAAATTGTAAGAGACTATTCTTTAATCGATGAAAACCCCGGAACAGAAACTATAGTATATTACCGGCTTGAACAAGTAGATTTTGATGGAAAGAAAAGTTTTTCAGAAGTCATACCGGTAAAAATCAATAACGACGATTTAACTGTTTTACAAGCAACAGCAGATTATCATCAGCAAACAGTTTCGTTATATTTGGAAAGTAAATACAAAAAAACTATTACATACACTTTTACAGATGTGCTTGGAAAGATTTATAAAAACAAATCCGCCCTTGCTGAGCAAGGTCTTCATTTTATTTCCATTGAATTACCATTTCTTCCAAAAGGGATTTACTTTATTTCTATCAGTGATGGTGTGAATGTGTACAAGAAAAAAATAATATACTAACACAGAGAGAATCGGATAATTCTAAATCTCCTTAACAGTTATTTTCAAAGAAGCTTTTAGCTTATAAACATTACCACTGTTATCTATTGATTCCTGTGCTTTAAAATCAATTGTGAGTTTATAAGAAGTTCCGCCATTGATATTGTTATCAATTTTCACTTTTAATTTATCAAAATCAGTTGAATCAAGAACTAACGGGTAATTAATACCACCGACAGTTACAGTATTCTGATTACCTATACTTAGCTGAAGCTGTGAAATATTTCCACCTACTAACTTGATTTTACCCAGAAAAGCCTGATTAGTACTATTTAAAGTTAGCAGGTCAAAAACTCCATTTGTTACATTAAGTGAAACCCAGGAACCTGCTGTCTGTGAATAGATGGAAACTCCTTTCAATTCAATTTTAATTTTATCATAGCTTAAAGCAGGAGCATCCTGAAGAAAAATTGAAACCTCTGCATCATCAACATTATCTTTTTTACACGATACAGATACCATAAATATGAATACTATTGCGGATAGAGCTAATTTTTTCATTATTTTCTTATTAGATTAATGTGTAAAAGTGAATTTTTATTTATTATAAATCTTGTTGTTATGGTGAATTTTAGTGTAGTTTTTAAAAAATTTGTATTTAATAGTCAGAATATTTTGTTCTCTGAAAAACCAGAAGTTTATAAGTTTATTCAATCCAGGCTATTACAGCCTAACACCAATCACCAACACATCATCTACCTGTTCATTATTACCTTTCCATTTTTCAAATACACTTTTCAAAAACTTTTTTTGATCGGCCATGCTAAGATGCTGTATGGAAAGTAATATTTCCTTAAATTTTTTAGTCATTAATTTTTTCCCGTCTATACCGCCAAATTGATCGGCAAAACCATCGGTAAAAATATAAAAGGTGTCGTTTTTCTCAAGAAATACTTCATGCGTTTTAAAATTTTCTTCATGCACTATTTGCAAGCCACCGACAGGGAATTTGTCCGGAGGGCAAATCAGAATTTCATTGTTCCGAATAAGCCACAAAGGTCTGTTCGCACCTGCATATTGTAAAATATTTTTTTTAAAGTCAACCTTGCAAACGGCCACGTCCATGCCATCGGTCGAATCACTGTTTCTCTGATTCAGTGTTTTGATGACCTCTTCTTTAAGACAGTCTAAAATTTTTCCCGGATCAGTAATCTTTTTTTCATTGACAATTTGTGTCAGGAGAGAATTGCCTACAACACTTAAGAATGCTCCGGTTACGCCATGTCCTGTACAATCTGCAGCGATAATAATAGCACTTTCTCTGTCATGGAAAAATGAATAGTAATCACCACTTACAATATCTTTTGGCATATACAGCGCAAAAGATTGCGGAAAGGAATTGAAAATTGTTTTATCATCAGGAAGAATGGCGGTTTGAATTCTCCTTGCATAATTTACATTATCCGTTATCTCACGATTCTTAATGGTAATTTCTTCATTCTTGACTTTAAGTTCTTTCGTTCGTTCATCAACCAGCCTTGAAAGTTCGGCTTCGCGTGTTTTCAGCTGATTGATGATGGATTCATTTTGACCTCTAAGTCTTTTAGTCAGAGCACTAACTATCTTTTTGGCCACTTCAGGCTGACTTTGAAGCAAGCCAAAAAATAATTCCCTGCTAATGGAAATAATTTCCAAATAGCCCACAGCGGTAACAGACATGGAGCGCGGCGCAGCGTCCAGAAGAGAAAACTCACCGAAAAAATTACCGGTTTCCATGTATGCAACAACATGCTCACCATCGTGGATTTTTACCTTTCCGTTTGCAATTACGAACATAGAATCGCCGTCTTCACCCTTGTGGATAATAGGCGTATCCGGATTGAAAGTAATTATTTTCAGTCTGCCCGCAAATTCATTTAATAAATCCTCGGGTATGTCTTTGAAAATTTCAATATGAAGAAGTAATTCCTTGATGGTTTGTTTGGTCATCTAAAAGATCTTGTTGCGCCAAAGTTAAGATTTTCCCGGTGTTGATCCTTAGATTATATAAATGTTATCAAATTTATCAATGAATGATTTTGATAAAAAAGAGCCGGCACTTACAATTTTAATTAATTGTAAGTGCCGGCGTTTATGGCTAAAATATTATTGTTTTATCAGTTTAAAAGTATTAGAGTTTCCAATTGTGTCAATGATTCGCAGAAAATAAATGCCTGCAGGCTGTCTTGAAATATTCAATTGAATAGCATCATCGGATTCAATCTTCATTTCCTGAATCCTTTCACCGGTCATACTAAAAACTTCGTAATAACTTGCATAGGATTTGTCTTCCATTTCAATGGTAAAATTACCATCCGATGGATTCGGATAAACTGAAATGCCGGCTCCTTCAATTGTTTTCTTCTCCGTTGTTACAGAAGGCTCATCTGCAGAAAACGCTGTAGGTGAAGTGAGATTTACAAAATAATCTTCTGTTTCTCCTCTATAAGTTGTTAAGCACAGACTTAATGTTAAACCGGATACTTCTCTAAGCATCACTACTCGCAAACCGGTAACGCCGGGAGAAGCGCCGGGAGGAACATTCAATGTGAAATTATAAATATTTCCATTGGCAAGCGTGGAAGTACCTACAACTTTTTCGCCAACATCTGCAAAACTTCCATTACGATTCAGATCAATATAAATGGCATACAATTGTTTTTTTGTAGATCCGGAGAAACCTGCACTGATTTGCCCGGCATTTCCTGTTGAGCCTATAACTAGGTTAGTAGTTAAACCTGTATGTATATAACCTCCGATTTCTCTGGAAGACCCACGTGCCAGTGCACCTAAACTAAAGTAGTCAATCCATTCGTTGTTGTTGTTGCCGGAAGAAATACAATAGGTAGTGAAATTTTGAGTTGAGGTGTACGGACTAGTTCCGATTGTACAATTTGTACGTACTCTGTAATTGTATCCGGTATTCGCTGTTAATCCCGTAAAGGTGTAAGAGGTAGTTGTTATTCCCGGTATATCAGTAAATGTCGTTGCAGCAGCAGTTTTATACTGCAGTGTATAGGAAACAGCACCCGGTACTGCAGCCCAGGTAATTTTTGCACCATTTGTTTTTACCTCTGTTGCAGCTAATAATGAAGGAGCGGCGGAGCATAAGGTTGTAAAAGATCCTTGTATGTAGCTGCTGTTAAAATTATAGCAGCGCTGCCTTATTTGACACAAGTAATTTTTTCCTGCCAATAAACCTGATAATAAAACGGTCGTACTTGCTGTGGTTGTGGCATAGGTCCAGGAGGCTGCAGTGGATAATTTGTAATATACTTCATACCCAAAAATTGAATTAGCACCAGATGATGCCCATGTTACCGTTGCTGATGAAGAAGTAATCCCTGAAAAAGATATGGATACCGGAGCAGGACACGGTGTTGATATTGTTGATACTGAATAGTTGCTTAAATTATCTGCGCATTCGGCACGAACACGCCAGTCGAGGTTCATGCCTGACATAAAACCAACAATAGACAAGGAATCATTTGTAATATATTCATCTCTGTCAGCGCCATTCCAGCTGCCATATGGCCATTTTATTTGTACACGGTATCTTACTGCTCCCGGTACTTCATTCCAGGTAAGCATCGTTGTAAGTCCGGGAAGGTAACTTACATTTATACCTGTTGGTGTTCCGCATGAAGCAGCATCGGTGAGAAATTGTGATTGTGCATACGCACTTGTATCAAAACTGCATTCTGATTCAATTCTCCATAAGTATAATGTATTGTTGGCAAGGCCTGAAAGTGTTTTAGAATTAGTGGTAACCCATCCTGAATCAATCCAGTTAATGTCAAGAGGCCCCTTAAACTCTACATGATATCTTTGAGCATAAGAAGAATGGTCCCATTCCAGAACCACTGTAGTTCCATTGACAGTAGCACCCAGGTTGCCCGGTATGCCGCATTCAGGCGCTAATGTTGAAAACTGAGCAAAACTATAATTAGCGGAACAACTACTTTTTACCCGCCAGTCGTATGCTGTTGTTGATGTGAGTCCGGACAATGAAACATGAGTAGATGTAGTACCGCCAAAATTAATCCATGTAGCACTTGAGTGAAGCTTGTAATCGACCAGGTAATAAACTGCTCCGGGTGTAGGATCCCAATTTAATTGAGCTGAAAATTCAGAGAGATTTGATTCAATCAGGCCTGTAACATCAGCGCAAGTTGGAGCATACAAACCAACTGCTGTCCATGCATTAGCTGTCTGAATAGCCTGAGGGCTTCCGGGACCAAACAAATTTGAAGCTGCCTGAATTCCGAGAATACGAGCATCAGCATAGGTTGATGTTGAAATCAGATAGGATGTATTTAACAAGTATGCTATTGCAGCTGCATTCGTCATTCCTATGCCTGTCACTGAGTAAGCGACGCCATGATCGTTAGTTCCGGATCCGCCGTTTACAAGTAGGTAAAACCAATAATTTAGAACTCCGCTGTTCGTGTGCACACCGCCCTCATCACCGGAGCCGGTATACCAGGAGGTTCCCAAATAAGTGTCAGGATGAGAATAAGTGTTTGGATTACTCATGCTGCGGATCGGATAAAAGTCACCGCCAATTATCCAGTCAGCACTTCCCGGCCGTGAATACCATTCAATTGCTGTTCCAAAAATATCGCTGAAGCCTTCATTCATTGCGCCGCTTTCGTAGGAATAAACGAGGTTTGAAGTGCGTTCGGTTACGCCATGTGTAATTTCATGTCCGCATACATCCAGAGCCGTTAATGGCTTATAACCATTTGTAGAACTTCCATCACCGTATGTCATGCGCGTACCATCCCAAAATGCATTAAAATAATTTGAACTGTAATGCACATAACTATTTAAAGGGAACCCTGCATTATCAATACTGTTTCTGTTATGTTTTATTAAATAATAATCATAGGTTTTTTCTGTTCCCCAATGGGCATCGGTTGCATATTCATCCTGGTTTACATTGATATTGTTCCAGTTATTGTCTAAATCGGTAAAATCGACGGCTACACTGTAATTTACACCTTTCTGAAGGTTGTAAGTATTAATAATACCATTTCCCGTGCCTCTGTTAATTTCTTTTAGCCTGTATAAAGAACCTGTATAATCAGTAACAATAATCTGTGTGCCGCTATAAGCAGTAATTGCTGTACCTGTGGCATTCGATTCTCTTATAAGGTTTCTTTTTCCCAATACATTTCCTGTTTGAGCATCCACAAAAACAAACTGACGACTCATTGGTTTATTAGCATAAATGTCGAACTTATAGGCAAGACGAAGTGCTGAAGGTGTCAGTTCATTTTCACCACTGTAATACACTAAATCTGCTTTTGGATAAAAAGTCGCATTTGGATTGTTTTGTTCCTTTTTTAGAAAATCTTCTTCGTCTTTATTTTCCCATTTGAACTCTTCTGCACCAACAAATTCAGTTGCTTTTAGAAGCGCAGCTTTAGCTTTAAGCATTGGTTTGGATTTCAGATCAGCAGGAAACGTTTTAACTAATTTACCATTTTGACTTATGACTTTTCCATTTTTAGCATGTACTATCCAAGAGGCATTTTCTATAAGAATGCCGTTGGAGTTTTGGCTGTATCGATAATGTTCTGTTCCGGTCAGATCTTTCTCTACTTGATTTAAAATAACATTATTCAATAATACATTCTCTCCTTTTTCATCCGTTAAGGTTAATACGTCCTTTCGAAAAGCAGGCTGCTTGTCGTTATATTGAAATACAGTTGGCCAAAGTCCTTCCGTTACTGAATTTGTAACCTGGGCTTGTAATGAAGTAATCAAACAAAAAATAAACAGGCTGTTAATTAGAAGTCTTTTCATAAAAATGGTTTTTAAATTAAATAATTATTTATTTGCCAAAAATTACAGATGTCCTATAATTTTTCTCTAATTTATTTTAATTCACTATTATATATACAGGAAAACATATAAACGGTAAAACAAACGATACAAACGGAGGGAAGAAACCTTTTAACGGTTTTGAAAAGTCAGTCGATAGTTATTAGGGGCAGACTAATATATACCCTGGTACCTGTTTTTCCTTCAATACTGAGGTCGGTAATAATAAAATCAACCTGCTTTTTCAGCTTTTTCTCTAACAAGACCAGCCTTTCACGAGTTATTTTCATGCCAAAATGTTTACGGCTAGAATCGTTTTCGGGTAATTTTGAAGACTGGTTAATACCGATTCCATTGTCTTCGATAATTATTTTTAAAAAGGAATTATCGGCATCAATATTTATTTTTAACATTCCGCCTCCCTTTGGAAGGATTCCATGCCAAATGGCGTTTTCCAATAATGGCTGAAGAACCATTGATGGAATCATAATCTCACCCGCGGGGATATTCAAAGAAGTTTTAATTTCATATTCCAGTTTTTCCTCCAGCCTCATTTTTTCAGACTCAAGGTATAAATTTAATCGATCAATTTCTTCTGAAAGGCTAATATTATTTTCATTTATTGTTTCCAGATTTTTTCGAAGCAGTTTGGCAAACCGTGAAAGATAGCTTCCGGCTTTCAGTGAATTTCCTGCATTGATTTGCTGCTGTATGGCACTTAAAGAATTAAAAATAAAATGCGGATTTACCATTGCCTGCAATGCCTGGTTTTGCAGGTAATTTATCTTTTGTTCGTATTCTAATTTTACATCTTGTTCCTTGCGCATCCTTCGTATTCTCAAACCATAGATTATAGCCATTGATGTTATTAACATGAGTAAGAGTAATAAGTAAAACCAATTGGTTGCATAAAATGGCTGCAGAATGATGAAGGAGTAATCGATGGGCCTGCTCCATTCAGAATCCGAATGCCTTGCCCGTATTTGCAATGTGTATTCACCCGGAATCAATGAATTAAATTCAAGGGTAGTATTTACAGTAGAAATCCAGTTTCCATTGTTTAAATTATATTGATAAATGACTCCTTGCGGGAAAATGAAGTAGGGTGAAATGAAATCAAATCGAAGATACTTATCGATGTATCCAATCTTTGGACTTTTTAATTTTGTTATGTCTTTTCCCTGCCAAAGAACCTTGGTAAAATATACAACCGGCAGAGGTGTAATTTGCTGTTTGATCGAACGCTCATTAATAACAGATGTTCCTTTCAAAGTAGCAACATAAATGTTTTTATCATCAGCATAAATGTCATTAATCTGGTTGGAGATTAATCCATCAGCTGTTGTAACCCGAAGAATAGTGTAATCTTTATTTGAGTCTTGAGAAATAATGTTTAATCCTTCATTGGTACACGCATAAACTTTTTCTTTCTTTTGAAAAAGTCTGACACAATTATTACTTAATAAACCATCTGCTATTGTAAAATGTTTTACAATACTGTCGTTATCCAGCAATAATAATCCGTAACCTAAAACAGAAAGTAGTATTTTCCCGTCAAAAGCACACATGTCAACGATGCGTTTACCCAGCAAAGGGTGAATGTTCTTTAGTGAAACCGGAATATTATTTTTTATTCTTCCAACTCCGTCAAAATCTGAAAACCAGATATTGCCTATTGAATCAGTGCACACGGCATAATATCGCTTTATGGGAAGACTGAGGCGGTTTGCTACAAAGTGCTCTGTGGCAATATCTTTTCCACTGATTGAATGAATAGCAACCTGACTGACTATAAGAACATCTCCGGAATCTGTTATGAAGAAATCTTTTATGGGTTGAATCTCCGTAACTCTTTCCGGCATTGAAAATTTAACGGGTATTGGTTTATCTTTACCGGCTGACTGTTTAACAAAACTCATTCCGTCATCGCCGGCAATAATCATATAGCCCATAGGATGTTCTGCAATTTTTAAAACCCTTCCCAGGTTGTTCGAAAGGTTAGGTACTTTTAAGTATTCAAATTTACCGCGATCAATTCTATCTACTAAACCGTATTTATGGCCAAACCAAATTCTGTTTTTTTTATCAACAGTTATTGCATAAACCTCATTGTCTTTAAGTCCTTCATTTTTAGAATAGGATAATACGGATTTAAAATTCCAGGGTAGCATGATTACACCTCCTCCGTGAATGGTAAACCAAATATTTCCTTCATTATCTTTAAGTACGGATGTGACAAACTCTCCCTTTAAAAAAACATCAAAAAGTTTATAACCTTCTTTTGTTTTCTCATAGAAGAAAACACCATTTTTCGTTCCTGTTACCCAGAAACCAAGTTTGTCATCGCAGTATATCTTAGAAGGTAAAACCGGCAGAGGGTAATCCACATATGTTCTTTCAACACTATTGTTTCGGTCAACAGTGATAATTCCTGAATCTGAAAGCATAACAAGCATGGAATCTTTATAATAACACCATTGTAGTAATTTGGCTTTGGAAGGATAATTTTCCGCACCTGGATTAACTTGCTGCAGATTAGATGTTGAATTTTTCCAGTTTCCCAAATTTGTCTGAAAGATTGGAACAGAATCATAATTCAGATTTTCTACAGTTGCCGGCAGAATTACTTTAATGCCTTTTGGACTTTTGTTCATTAGCCAGTATTGTCCTAAGCTGTCGAAAAACATTTCGTAAAAATAAAATCCCGGACCAATTTTTTTTAAAAAAGGATAAGAAGAATCAGCAATTACACTTTCTCCCTCAATGATGGAAATGGTTCCATTAAAATTCAATAGCCATAATCTCCCTTTTTCATCCAGTTTAATTTTCAACACTTCGTTATCGGCGAGACCATCATCAACCGTAAACTTTTTAAAGCGATTCCCATCGAACCGGCAAACTCCGGCGGAGGTTGCAAACCATATAAACCCTTTTGTATCCTGTATAACATCGTAAACGGTATTACTGTTTAATCCGTCATCTACTGTATAGTGGCGATATGGATAACTCTGACCGTATATAGTATGTAATTCAAAAAGAAAATATAAAATGAAAAAAAGCAAATATCGCATACCGGCTGGAAGTTAAATTCTTTTTGAAAGCTGATTAATCACTAGCATAAATTCATCCAGTCGCCTTCTGCTTACCATTACTTTATTGCCATTTTTCATTATTACAAAATGACCATCCACACTGGAGTATTCCTTTACATGATTTAAATTGATAATTGCAGATTTATGAACCCTGAAAAATATAGCCGGATCAATGATTCCTTCAAATTCCCTGAGCGTTCGGCTTACAACCAATTGTTCCGGCTTATCCAGGTGAAGGATGGTATAGTTGCCTCCGGCCTCAAGGTATATAATGTCATCGATGGGAACAATATTGAAACCTTGTTTATTGGGAAGAGTTAATCGGTTGGAGTATCCATTTGCAGATAAATCACCGGCAGTATTTTGAATAGAATTATAATAAACTTCTTCGTTGGAATTGTTTTTTTCATTAAATTGTTTGAAACGTTGTCTACATTTTTCAAGGGCTTCAATGAGTTCTTTGGGGTCTATTGGTTTTAAAAGATAATCAACGGCATTTGCACGGAAAGCCCGTATGGCATATTCTCCAAAAGCCGTTATAAATACCACCTGGTATTTATTCTTTCCTATTGAGATTAAAAAATCGAAACCACTTTCTTTGGGCATGTGGATGTCAAGCAAAAGGATATCTGCTTTTACATTATTCAATGTGATTCTTGCGCTTTCTGCTGAATCTGCTTCAGCGACTACCGTAAAGCCCGGACAGTATTGTTCTATTAATAATTTTAAGCCTGCTCTGTTAGGCTTCTCATCATCTATTATGCATATATTCATAAAATGGATTGAACTTTATTAAAGCTATACAATAATAAAAGAAAGTTTTCAATCATTCATATTAAAAGTGTTGGAATGGTTTGTTTCTTTTAATTCCGGTACATAAAAATAAAAGGCCGCCTTTCAAAGCGACCTTTCTGCTGCATGAAGGATTGAGAATACTTTTGATTCAAACTTGCTGATTAAAGGTGTGTTTCTTAAGTCAAGCAAGAAAAAAACAAGCCAAACAATAGTTTTCTTTCTTCCTGTTTTGAGCGTAATACTAATCAGTCAGTCTCAGATTATTATGTGGGTTCGTGTGGTTTTCTTAATTGTCATTAATCCAATTAAGAGCATAAACTATTACTGAAAGATTAGTGCATTTACTAAAGTGATTTAATAAATACGATTCAAATCTACGGAGAGATATTTTAATACATAATCATAATGTGTGAATGGATATAATTACTGTGTAAATGGTAAAAAAGGATTGAAGTATTTTTTAAAAATTCAAAATTTACGTTTTTATGATAGTTCTGATTGAATTAAGGTCATTTTGCAGATTATATTGTCTATTCAATGTATGATGTTTCAAATAAATTTACTATTATTCGAATCGAATGTTGCAATGATTAATCGAAATTTATGAAAAGAACAACTATTTTATTTTTCAAAGCATTAATTATACTTATGCCTTTTCAGGTATTCCCACAAACCGCTGAATTAAGAAACCTCGCTCATTTAATGGCAGGCTCTTATAGCAGCGAAGCACAACATGAAAAGGATACCGTAAATTATTTTGACATTCGATTACAGATAATTCCCATCTGGAAAGACAGAAAAGATGGATATTGGTTTTATGTTGAACAGGCCATGAATGGTTATCTTGATAAGCCGTATCGTCAGCGTGTATATCACCTGAAACAGAATGAAGGGACTTTTGAAAGTGTAATTTATTTACTTAAAGATCCTTTGCGATTTACCGGTAAACCGGAATCTGTTGAATTGCTTCCTCTCGATTCGCTCTTGGAGAAAGAAGGTTGCTCTGTGATATTAAAGAAAACCAAGGATAATGTTTATGCCGGAGGAACCGTAGGGAAGAACTGTCCCAGCGACAGGAAAGGAGCAACGTATGCTACTTCTCAGGTTACAATATCTGAAGATCTCCTGCTAAGCTGGGATCAGGGGTTTAATGAAAAAGACGAGCAGGTTTGGGGAGCCGAAAAAGGCGGATACTATTTTAAGAAATTGAAACAGTATTGATTCAGGTTTTACTTTTTGTGCTTATATTATTTGATGAACAAGGAGAATACTATCTGACTTTGGAAATCAGCCGAGAGACTCAAAAATCCCACGTCCACTCATAAAGTGCTTAATATTGACACACAATACCGGTAACTGTGTTTCATTTGCCACAAGTTTTTGTTCTTCAACACCCATGATGTAATCGGTAATATTTGTTTCCGGATCAATAGTGGTAACAATTAAATCCACGCCCGATGAATTTGCAGTTGCTAATACATCTTTATATTTTGAGGACGATGTATAGGTTCCGGATTCTGCAAACGGTATATTATTGTCTTTCAAGTATGATTTAAAATAAGTAAGGTTATAGTTTATTTTGTTATTAATAAAATCATCTGTTGATTTTTGTTTTGTGAGCAATAACGTTGCTTTGAACTTTTCGTTGAGAGATTCGATTAGAGGAAGAAGTTGTTTTATCTCTTTTGTGTAGTCAACGGGGATTAAGATCTTTTTTATTTCTTTATAGGGTAATTTTTGAATAACAATGTAGGGTGTTTTGGATTGAGTAATTACCTTCATTGCTTTAGAGCCAATAATTTTCTGCATCCCTTTAATGCCATGCGTTCCCATGATAATCAAAGAAGCCTTTAATTCATCGGCGGTATTTCCAATCTGATCGAAAATATTTCCGGGTTTTACGCAGCTTTCTATAGTAGCTCTGGTGCTGTCTTTATGCTTTTGAATAAGAGAATTAAGGTTGAACAAAGCTGTGGCAGCATCCTTTTCTGATGAAACAACATGAAACAATAGAATATTAGTAACTGATAAAACATCAGTCAATCCTATAGCATATCGTAAAGCATTTTCAGTAATATCAGTGAAATCAATAGGAACTAGTATTTTCATAAATGTTTCGAAATTTATTTCATAAAAATAAATAATATTTTCAGAAATAAAAATTCACGAATCCTAATCCCAAGAACAAAAATGATAGGATTGAAATATTGTATTAAAGTGTACCGATCAGAGTCAAAACTTCCAGCCTTGTTTTTTTAAGTTTAAATTCAATTCTTTTCAATAAGTCCTCTTCTTGTCCTTTGACATAAATGATATCTAAAGAAGTTAATTTCGGAAAACGGTTTCTTAATTTATCGGAAATATCGCCCCATGAGCTTTCTAAATTTTCTCTGTTCATTCTATAAATTCTTTAAGTGAAAACGTGTATATTCTTTAAAGATACGTTTAATATTTTGTTATTATGTGATTTTCAGAATAATAAAAGAGAATTTGTGATGATACTTGATTATAGTTCTATAATAATGGATTTTTTCAATCTTAAAATCGCTATTCCAATCTAATTTTATTCAATTTTATCGAATAAATTGTTTAAAAGGCATTCAGTGAATAAAATTCTGTTTTTGAAAATTTTCTTTAATCGGAATTCGAAAAATATGCATACATTGTTTCAAATAAGAAAGCAAAAGTTGTATTTTTTGATAAAATCCTGATGTTTCTAATTTATTGGAGACTTGTTTTTTATTCAACTTCAACCATAACTGTTTTCCTAAAAAAGATAATAAAGTATGTCATTTATTGATAACATCCTGGAAGAACCTAAATACGGTTGGATGGATGAAAACGGCGAGCTTGTTAAGCCGACAAAAAAGCAGCTCTTAAAAGAATTCTTCTCTCGTTTCAACATCTTTAAAACAAGAAAAAACTGGCTTCCATTAGCCTGTTGGGGAAGCGTTTTATTGTTATTCCCTTTTGTGGTGATCTTCGCCATAAATTATTTTAGTTATAAATTAATTATCGTTGGATTTTTATACGGTATGATCGTCATGGGTACGCACGGTACAATATGGTATCATCGCTATTCTACTCATCAGGCTTATACATTTAAAAATAATTTCTGGCGCTTCATTACGAAAAATTTAGTGCCTAAAATGTTACCGGAAGAAATCTATGTAGTGTCCCATCACGTTCATCATGCAAAATCGGATATGCCCGGAGATCCGTATAATGCCCATGGAGGATTTTTATATTGCTTTCTTGCCGATGTAAATCATCAGTTAATCAACCGCAATTTAAGTGAAAGTGATTATGCAAGGGTGGCGGGATTTATGAGTCATACAGGAGTTAAATGTAATACGTATGCTCAATATCAACGCTGGGGTTCTGTTTCAAATCCATTAAGCACCGTTGCGGGAATGCTGCTCAATCTTGTTTTTTGGTTCGCTGTTTTTTACTTGCTTGGCGGAATGGTATTGGCATGTACATTATTTGGTGGTGCTTTTTTCTGGGCGGTCGGTGTTCGCACGTTTAATTTTAATGGCCATGGAAGAGGAAAAGATGAGCAGTTGGATGGTGTGGATTTTAATCACAATGATTTTTCTGTTAATCAATACTGGCCGGGAATTGTAGCAGGTGAATGGCATAATAATCACCATCTTTTCCCGCGCAGTGCACGGGCAGGTTTTTTAAAATATCAAATTGATTTTGCGTGGTATTATATATATTTCCTTTACTTAATTGGAGGTGTTACTTCTTTTCATAACTCCAAACCGAATTTCATTAATAATTACTATTTACCTTACCTCGAAAGAATCAAAAACAAAAAAAATATCCGAGTACGAGAAGAGGTAACTACCCCTGATTAATTGGATCGGAAAAACTATTTCTATAACTCTAATTTGATCGTATCTTTGTAACCACAAAATCAACGATGCGATTAGATAATTCAAAATTTCCGGAAACGCCTGATCAGGCCATAGGAAAAAAGCTCTATGCTTATCAGCAAGGTGCCATTGATCAGATATTGCAAAGATTTAATGAACATCATACCAATTATTGCCTTTTATATCAGCTTCCTACCGGTGGGGGCAAAACAGTAATTTTTTCAGAAATAGCAAGGAGATTTATTGAAGCAACAGGAAAAAAGGTGTTAATACTAACGCACAGGATAGAGCTATGCGGACAAACCCATCAAATGCTCAATGAGTTTGGCGTGAAAAACAAGGTGATTAATAGTGAGGTTAAAGAACTTCCCGTCCCAAACGATTATATGTGTTTTGTTGCTATGGTTGAAACGCTGAATAACAGGCTTAGAGATAAGATTCTGGATCTGGACAGCATTGGACTAATGATTGTTGATGAAGCACACTACAATTCATTTGGAAAATTATTTAAGTTTTATGAAAAGGGTGTAATGCTTGGTGTTACAGCAACTCCGCTAAGTTCCAACATCAACCTTCCCATGAAGGATAATTACGATGAACTTATTGTAGGCGAATCAATTTCTTCACTCATTGGAATGGGTTTTTTGGCAAAAGCAACAACGTATAGCTATCACGTCGGATTAACATCCTTAAAAGTCGGTATCAATGGTGACTATACTGTAAGTTCGAGCGAAAGGCTTTATAACAATAGTGCCATGCAGGATAAACTGCTAAGCGCATATCAGGAAAGAAGTTTTGGAAAAAAGACACTTATCTTTAATAATGGTATTGAAACGTCAAAGCATGTTTATGCAACGTTTCGTCAGGCCGGTTATCAGATAAAGCATCTTGATAATACCAATACAGCCCGCGAAAGAAGAGATATCCTCCAATGGTTTCGCGAAAAACCCGATGCCATACTTACTTCTGTAAGTATCCTTACAACGGGTTTTGATGAACCAACCGTAGAAAGCATCATTCTTAACCGGGCGACCAAATCTCTCACGCTTTACTTTCAAATGATTGGAAGAGGATCCCGTATTCTTGGCAACAAAAAAGAATTTACTGTTATTGATTTGGGAAATAACCTTAGCCGCTTTGGCTTGTGGGAGGACTCTATTGACTGGATGAGCATTTTCCGCTCTCCTGAGCTGCATTTACAGGGACTAAAAAGTGATGAAGAAATTGAAAGGGCTTACAAATATGTAATGCCGGAAACACTCAGATTAAGATTCAGTAAATCTGAAGTTATAGATTTCAATGTCAAAGAAGAACATAAAAAAGTTATTGGCAGCCACCATAGACCAAGAGTCGTCATTGACCGTTCTATTGAGCAGCATCGGAATATGTGCATTGAAAATAGTATAGACCTGGAAGAAGCCTTGTCGCTTGCAGAGCTTTTAAAAGAAGAAATTGATTACCGCGTTCGGATTTATGGACGCTGTCTTAGTAAAACTTCTGAAAGTTATGTCAAATGGCTGCAGGATGAATATAAAAGAAACCTGAAAGCCGGCTTGTTCATGAAATACCTGACTCCCTCTGATCATTCAGAAAGCAATTCAGATGAATTGGAGCAATTGCCGGATGAGGGAGAAGAAACTGATAGTTTCGAAATTTAATGCACACCGTTTGATTTTTTTATTGCATTTAGAAAAATGGGGAATGATTAATGAAAATAAAAAGTATGTTTCAGGCTTTATTTTTTATGGAATAATACTTCTACTCCTTTGGCCCATATTCAGTCTGACCTATATATTTACACATGACGGACCCGCTCACGTTTATAATGCCTGCCTTATTGGCCGTATAATATCCGGAAATATATTAACAGCAGATTTCATCAATCTTAAAAGTTTTCCCGAACCCAATTGGACGGGTCATTTTATAATTTCTGTTTTAAGTTCTTTTATTAAACCGTACGTTGCAGAAAAAATATTTCTTGGATTGTATATTATTCTTTTTCCGATTTTTTTCAGAAGGCTTCTTAAAAAAATTAATAAAGAAAATGGATTTGTCGCTTTACTTGTCCTGCCTTTTATTTTTTCGTATTTCTTTTTCGGCGGATTGTATAATTTTCTGGCCGGCGTAACAGCTCTTTTCGCTGGCCTTAGTATTATATTGCCCTTATTCGAAAATAACGGGGAAAGAAAATATTATTGGATTCTTGGGTTTAGCTTATTACTTTATTTTTCTCACCTGCTTGCTTTTGGAGTCTTTGTAATTTTAATAACCCTTGCACTCGTATTTACATTCATGATTAAAAAAAGAAAAGAAGGAATAAGGGGTTTCTTGTTTTCTCTTGTGCCACTTTTTTTATCGCTGGCTCCGTCACTGTTATTGGCATCCGTTTATTTTTCGAATAAGTTATTTGCACCACCGGGGCCATCGGATGTTACACTTGTTAAATTGATTGAGTTCTTAGTATACATTTCTTCCATTATTACGTTTCAGTATTATCCTGAAAATGGATATGCTTTAGTAATATTTTGTTTCCTGATGATATTACTGATTACTTCATTAATAAGGAATTCCAAAAAACAGGCAGAATCAAACCGATTTACCGGACCAATTTATCAAATGCCACATTATTGGGCGCTTGCAGCCTGTTTAATGTTGTTGTTCTTTTTTGTTATTCCTGATCAGGCAGCAACCGGTGGGGTAATAAAATTCAGATTTGAATTGTTCTTTTTTCTATTTGTTATAATATGGATAAGTACGCTTCAGTTATCAGCATGGCAGAAATTTTCTATTCCTTTTATTATATCCGGCTGGATGATATTAAAATTTATTTATTACCAGCCAATTATGAAATCGCTGAATGATGATACAAAACAAGCCATGAAAATTACCTCTTTAATAAAGGAAAATAGCATTTTGCTTCCGTTGAATTATTCAAATAACTGGATGCACACCAACCTATTCAATTACACAGGAACGGTTAAAAATATTTTAGTACTTGATAATTACGAAGCCGGCATGCCACACTTTCCCCTTGAATGGAAAAAGGGAAGAAACCCTGTTGCTTTGCTCGGAAGTTTTAATGGCAGATTGCCTCTTTGTGCAGACATACAAAATTTTGAAAAAAACACTAATCATAACATCGATTATATAGTTACCTGGAATTACAATCCATTGGATGATAGCTGCACCACTTCGATCAAAAATACTTTGGATTCGAATTACGATTTAATTTTGAATGATAACGATAATTTGAAATTGTATAAAAGAAAATAGCTGAAATCAGTTTAATGGTGAAATAAAAAAAGCCGCCTTATTCAGACAGCTTTTTCTAAAAACAGGAAAAATATTAATTGGATTTTTGTTCAGGATGTTCCGGTTGTGAAGGAGCAGGAGCAGGAGTTGGAGTTGGAGCCGGAGTTGAAGGTTTTACTGGTGGGTGTGAAGAATTTCCGGGGTGAACAGGATGATTCGGATGAGCGGGATGAGCGGGATGCGCGGGGTGAGCAGGATGAGCCTTTCTTTTATTTTTTTTCATGTCTTTTTTACGATCCTTAACCATTTCTTTCTCTTCTTTCATTTCTTCTTTGTCTTTTTTAATTGACGATCTTTCTTCTTCAATTTCTTCTTTGTCATCTTTTACATTTTCTTTTGCTTCAGAAATCTTCTCTTTCATTTTTCCATTTTTCTCATCCATTTTTTCCATTTTTTCTTTTTGTACTTTGCCTTGAGGCATGGAAGATTTTACTGCAGGCTGATTAGCAGGAGTAACCTGAGGAGCCTGAGTTCCTGTTGATGTTTGTGCAAATACAGAAATCGTAAACATGCACATAAAAGCAATAGCCATTAATTTTTTCATAGTATTTTGTTTTTAATTTATGGTGTAAAGGTGAATATTACATTTTGACTTTTCATGAATTTATTGTGTATTCATGACTTCTTCATACATGCAACAAATGAATTGGGAATTTGGCAATTAAATAAAGAAAAAGGAAATGGAACCCGTGAAATAAGTTTTAGGGCTTGCGTAATAAATTTTCGGCTGGTTCAGAGGAATAGAATAGTGTATGGCAGGTTCAAAGGAAAAGCGGCCAATTTGATATTCAACCGGTAAGAGTAATTCTAGTCCTGTAAAATTGAATTTAGTATTCACATCCACAGCCAGATTTCGCAAGGAAGGTCTTTCAAGAGGATTTTTAAGATGAAACTTATAAAAATTTAATGTGCCTGCTCTAAGAATTACCAGAGGTTTTATTTTTAGAGCATCATTATCTTTCGTAAATAGGTTTTCAAAAACAAAATCATGCGAGTTTTCAAATGTAAGGCTATAATCGTTTGGAGTTTTTCCTTTGCCAAAACTAAAATCGAAGTAGAATCTTGAGGTAAGATATTTTGAATTCCTAAGTAACATTGCCTCCAGGTTATTCGATAGACTCGATTGCAACAAAACGCTTTCGTCTTTAAAATTCATATGCGTGTATGACATAAACAGATCCACTCTTTTTGAAAGTTTGAATGTCCATCCTAAAGTAAAATCTCTTTCATCCCAGCTATTATACGGGCTTAGTAGTCTGTCTGCCGCAAAAGAAGTATAAAAACCTGATGGTGCTTCATAAGTAAGTGATGGCGAGAAATAGGCTTGCTTATCACCTGCAGAACGACCTTGATATTCTTTGTCAGTTCCATATTCAAAGGTTAAATAAAAACTACGAGAAAAATTCGCCTCTTTTTTTACCGGCCTAAGACTATCTGAAATCATTGAAACAGATTTCAATGGATAACAGAAAATAAATATCCAAAGAAATAATTTGAAAACTGAATTTTTGCTAAAAAATAATCCGTTTGTAAAATTCAATTTAATGGATTTAAAGATTTTTTAATTTATTAATTATAAAGCAAAGTGCGGCCTACTTTAAAGCAAAATCTCTAAAGTATTCACATTCTTTGATTACGGATTTATAATAGTCAGTATTTGAATATGCAGCCTTTAAGGTTTTATATGCATCAAATTCATATACCTCACTACCGGTTATTGGATTGGTAGTGTTGGTATAGAATTTTTGTAACTGACATTTAGCAATCATCCAGGTACATTTAGCCTTGAATTCATTGTCTGACGAGTAATACAGCGCTTTAGCATACCATTTTTCAGCTTCACTGCAATCGTTATACAGTTTCCAAAAATCAGATCGAAAATCAGCACTAAGGTTTAACTCTTCTATAAAATAGTCATCTTCATTCGCCATATTGGTAATTAAGCATTCAGAAAGCAGGCGGGCATTGCCTGCATAGGACATATTGTATAAGCCGTTGGCATACTCGAAACAAAATTCGCTTTTCTTTTTCAGGTTTTTATCAGTCTCAATCAGATTGGAAAGCGTAATCATTTTTTCAAGAAAAGTCTTTTTTGTGTATTTTATTTTTTGAGGGAGTTCAAAGTCGCAATCGTGGCAATCAATAATATGAATAATAAATGGATCTCCATAAAGTTCCTGCGGATTGTAGGATTCAATTTTGTTTAGCAATTTGAGCGCATCTTCAAATTTATGCTCGTATAATTTAACGGTAACGATACTTTCGAGTATATCGTTTAAATTATAGGAGTATGATTGACTTAGGTAACGCTCCCACGCAGTAAAATCTTTTTTGGAAAGAAAATCTTTCATTCTTTCAAGCCGGACTCTGGTATTGTTTTTATAATATAAGTGATTCGTACGGCTGCATAACTCCGCCTTTAATGAATCCCCTTGTCTAACGTAAGTATCACTTATCAATTGCATACAATAGGCATTCACACTATTTATTGGTGAACCATATTCATTATCATGTTTTTTATTAATTGCCGGACTCGAAATGATTTCACTAAAAACTTCTTCAGTCTTTTCATCAATGATTTTTGTTGTCTTAATGGTATAAATTGTCTGAAGTATTTTGATTTCATCATCCAGGTTGTTTGTTTTATTATTGAGAGCAATTGTCCGTTGAATCATAGTATACGCATCCTGGTTTTTATTCAGGAGCAAATTCAGATAAGCAGCTGCAGCTGTCCAAAGCGCCTTGTCACGAGTTGAAAATTCTAAAGCTGTTTCATTTACAAACTGTCTGGCAACTTCTGTATTATCCTGTTTACCCATAAGAGAAGAGCCGTAAATACAAGCATAGCAGCTGTCAGAATTGTATGTTGTGCCATTTTCATCATACCATGAAAAATTAATGGCAGGGCCGGTTCGGTAAACTTCCCGGCTGGCATCTTCAACATTATTTACCAGACGTTTCAATAAGAAGGGTATATAAATTGAATTTGGATTAATTGCTATCGTGTTTTTTAATGCCTGCATGGGGTCCGATCTGCCAAATAGAAAATACAAAACTTCTTTTTCATGATTATTTTTCGCTAATGCTATGGTTGCATTCCAGTCGTTCATAGTGTTGGGCCGAAAGTCGAAAGCTGCTTGACCTGCACGTGCAGGATACTCATCAAATATGCGACTGAAATAATAATTGGCTTCGGCATATTTTTCTTTGTGATATAAAGCACCGGCATAATATTGAAGACTTCTGTATTTTAATGTACCCTCTAAATGCACAGAAGATAAATTGCTTTTATACCAATCGATACATTCATCGTATTGACAATTAAAACGCAATAGCCGAAGTGTAAGATAGCCATAACGCTGTTTAAGAAAATTGTTGCCGGCGTCGTAAAAACGTTTTTTACAAAGCGAAATAGTTGCCAGATATTGAGAAGAGTCAAGGTTTGGATGATATTCCCAAGAGTACGTATCGGGATCGCGTTTATACTGAGTGGTGCTGTCGCGTAATAGAATAAAATATTCAATGGCTGCTTTATTAGATTTTGCTTTGGAATTTAGGAGCAAATTATTTAAATCAGGCAAAGAAGCGGAATATAAAAGTGCTTGTATAGAATCTGTGGTGATTTTATTCTTAAAATACTTTGACCATTCCAAGGTATTCAATGAATCTTCATTGTCGCGGCCATATTGAAAAATCCCATTATCAAACATGTTTGGTAAAAAGACTTTGAATATATCAAAGGTTGGGTGCTGTACATCGAAAAGAGTAATGTCTTCTATAACATTATCATATCCGTCTGTACAACTTTTTAACTCAGTGTAAGAACAAGGAAGTAGGGTAAGACTAATTAAAATTATTAAAAACGGTTTCCATCTCATGCCGGCCGATTCGATTAAATGTTTTTTCATTCAGGTCAAAGAATATAATGGTCCGATTTTCTTTTTTAATGTTACCGGAGAGCATTTCTGCGGCCTGTTGGAGTTGAGCGGATAAAATTTCTTCAATTTTGATAATGTCATTTTGCTGAATGTAAACAGAATTAAAATAAAAACCTGTTTTAGCGGTAAAAACATTTTTATTTAATGCTTTCAATTCAGGAAGGGAAGATACTGAATTCCCGTCAAACTCATGAAGGATATCTATTGGCTTGCCGTTGCGGAAAACAACAGCCCAGCTGTAAAGCGGCAAGGCAATATCAAGAGCTAAAGGATAATCTTTAAGGGAATTAATATAATTATTTGCCTGATTTAAATTTAGTATGCTATTATCCGATTCAGCCGGATTAAAATTGCCCATATTATAAAACATGAGCGTTCCACGGTCAACGGGAGGTATGCCTGTCATCAAAGGAAATTTTATCTGGTGTAGACGAAGCGTTACAGAAAGTTGTATCTTTTGCGGCAGAAATTCTTTTGCTGTAGTTAAAAACTTAAAGTAAGCTAATTTGGTGGACTCTGTCCAGTCACAATCAAACTGTATTTCTTTAGGAGTTATCTTTTTATAGCTGCAAATTTTATTTATTAATTCTATCGTTTTGGAAGCCAGAATCCGGCAAGCAGAATCTGTTTTATTTTTAAAAATGCTATTTTCAATATATACGACCGGAATAATCTCCACTAATGGTAACGTATCATCTTTAAATTTTATGACTGCGTGTGGAATTTCTGTTTTAGTATTTTCGTCGTACTTGATATCAAAAAAATGGAGATAGAGTTTATTTACTTTTAGAGTCGACAACATTTTACTTTCTTCCGAAGTTAATGCAAAAGAAGAGCGCCAGAAATAAAAGGCTCGGGGGGAATCAATTCTATTAAAGCAAGAATTGCTTATTAGAAAAAAAACCGGTAGAATAAAAGTTTGGACTATTACTTTTAAATTAAATTTCATCAGGAACGTGAAATGGCTTATTTAGAATCTTAAAACTACCACTCACCAAGATCAAAAGCAAATAAACCGGTTACCAGCGAATTTATATTTCACAAGAAACAAAAACCAGTTACTATTTGTATTATTCAGCTTTAATAACCTTTTGAATTTTTTTCGTGTTATTATATACAGCTTCAATAAAATATATTCCCGGATTAAGGTTTTCTCCTACTTCTAAAGAGCCTTTAAGATCTATTGATTGAAGTAATCTTCCACTTACATCAAATACCCGGATTGAAAGTTTTTTCTCACTGAACATCGTGAAATTTGTTTTAAACGGATTGGGATAAATATAGTACCAGGGATAATCTGTAGATAGGTTTGAAACACCACTGCACACATCGAAGTTAACATTGATAGCATCGGTTCCCGCACAATTAAACCCGTCAACAACAGTTACGGCAAAATTTAGTGTTCCTGAAACATTACTGCTTACAGTATTCGTTTGAGTGTTAATTCCATTCGTCCATTGATACGAAGAGAATCCGGGTCCGGCATTCAGCGTAAGTGCATTGCCCATGCAAATAGAAGTGTCCTGTCCAAGATTAACGGTTGGATTAGCAAGTACATTAATGGTTGCTGATTTTGTTCCTTTGCAGCCGGAAGGATCAGTGTAGGTATATATAATCGTATAGGATCCGGCAGAGACAGCATAAGGATCAAAGATTCCATTTACAATGTTTTGTCCGAGGTAACTCCCGCCTTGCGGGTTGCCCCCGGTAAGAGTAAGAGGAGCATCGTTGTTACAAAGGTTTGCAGGAAGGCTTAAGGAAACTGTTGGTGGTGCATTCACAGTAAGATTTTGTTGTGCCTGATTGCTACATCCCTGTGCATTTGTGTACTGATAAGTAATTGGGAAATTTCCACTCCCTGAAACAGAAGGGTTGAAAATATTATTTGCTACACCGGTTCCCGTATAAACTCCTCCGGCCGGAATACCTCCTGTTAGTGGAACAGACTGATTGTTGGTGCATAGAGTAATGAATGGCGACAATGTTACAGTTGGCAAAGCATTTACTACAAGGGTTGCTGATGCTGTATTGGAACAGCCATTACCGCCGGTGACACTGTAGCTGATGGTATGATTTCCCATACCCGCAGTCGATGGATTAAAAGACCCTGAACTTACTCCGGTTCCTGAATACGTTCCGCCTGTTGGTGAACCGCCACTAAGTATAATGGGTTGACCGTTAATGCAAGTAGATGAAAGTGCGGACAGAGTAACATTTGGTAAAGGTTTTACTGTAATTGAAATTGAAGTTGGACTTATGCAATTATTACTCGCTGAAGCATTATAGGTTATTGTATGATTTCCCGCTCCTGCAATAGAAGGAGAAAATGTATTTGAACTCACTCCTGTCCCCGAGAATATTCCTCCCGGAGGATTTGCAGAAAGTGTTACTGAAGAAGCATTTTCACACAAAGCAGGAACAGCAGTTATACTTGTAGGAGAGTTAGGGTTAACGACTATGCTTGCATTACCGGTATTTTGACATCCGATTTGATTGGCATAAGTATAGGTAATGACAAAGGTTCCCGGTCCGGCAAGTTGTGGATTAAAAGCGCCTGCACTAACTGCAGTTCCAGTATAAACTCCACCTGAAGGTGTGGCACCGGATAATGTCAAAGGCTGTGCGCCTGCACAAACTGCAGGGAAGGCCGGCATTGAAATAGTAGGCGGCATGTTGACAAAAACCGAAGAGGTATCAGAAGCCGAACAACCATTGGCGTCGGTGTATGTATAATTTATAATATGTTGTCCGGTTGAAGCTGTTGATGGATTAAACGAACCATTCGATACTCCGCTGCCACTGTAAGTTCCTCCTGAAGGATTGCCACCTGTTAATTGGAATGACGATCCGTTTTTACAAGCCTGTACAACATTATTGTATTGTACAGCAGGCAATGTTCTAACCTGTACGATTACTTTTTGAATGGAATGACATCCGCTATTGTTTACAGCATCCACTGAATAAGTTGTTGTATTTGCAGGCGAAGCAATAACAGAAGTTCCGGTAGTAGATGAAAGTCCGGTCGAAGGCGACCATTGATACGATAATGCACCACTGGCAGTAAGCGTTGATTGTCCGCCAGGACAAATTGCAGGTACTGATGAATTAATGTTAAAGGCAAATGCATTCACCAGGAATGATGTTGAGGTGAATTGCGAGGTGTTAAAATTAATGGAAGAATAATCTCCATTATATTCATAAACAGAAAGAACATACTCCACGCCGGTTGTTAGTCCGGTTATTAGAACTGAATTTCCTGTTCCATTATAAACTACATAATTAGCATTTCCAATATTGTTTCCGCTTCCAAATACGGAATTACCTGTATAATCAGTACCATCTACCGGTAAAGAATTTGTAGATTGAAGTGCGCGTGCGACTACAATTCTTTTAGTTCCGTTCCCCTGTGTCCAATTTAGCTGAATGTTGTTACAATTTATTAATTGAGAAGAAAGGGAAGAAGAAGCAACTGTAGGCTGGGGAGCCGGAGCCGGCGAAAGTTTAGTTACAAAAAAATCAGCAAGTGTATCACCATTTAAATAATTGGCATCAAAGTTAGCACTGGTATTATAAAAGCCGGTTTGATAGATATATCCAAGAGAATCGAAAGCTACAGCCATTCCAACATCCCTTGCAGATCCTCCGGCACTTCTTGCCCATTGAATTACACCATCCGGATCATAGGTTGCCGTGTAAACATCACGGTTTCCGGCACTATTCAAATGAACGGTTCCAAAATCAGCCTGATAGTCATACATTCCTATTGTATATAACAAATCTCTTCTATCATCATAAGCGAGATGGTTACCTATATCTTCATACATGCCACCTTCCTGTTTAGCCCAAAGAACATTTCCTGATGGGGAATATTTCGCCATAAGTACATCAGTGTTTCCATCGGAAGTTAAATTCGTAGTGCCTATAGTAGTTGAATTCATGAAGTACCCAATAACATATGCATTTCCCGAAGGATCACAAGCAACGCTTCTATAATAAGTTGTATCGCAACAAGCTGAGACAACACTATTCCAAAGAAAATTTCCTGAAGTATCATACTTTGCTATAAAACCACTGTTATTACTTGCAGAAGTGTAATTAGTACTATTAAAAGTAATGGATTGGGAAAATGTACCTACTAAATAAACATGACCGCTTGGGCTCAATGCAATTCCACGACCGCGATCTTCTTTTGTGCCGCCGGCTTTATTTGCCCAGACACAATTGCCATCAGGAGTATATTTGGCAATAAAAGCATCATTCCCTCCATTGCAGAATAATGTATAAGGTCCGAAATCAACAGTACCGGTAAAGTATCCGGTTATGTAACAATATCCGTTTTCATCTACAACCAATCCTCTTCCTTTATCATCGTTAATGCTGCCTATATTCCTAATCCAAACTAAATTTCCTGCACTATTATACTTAATAAGAAAAATATCATTGGATCCTGCAGATGTAAGTGAATCTCCGGGACCAAAACCTGCCGTCTTTTCTATTTCACCGGTAACATAAACGTTGTGAAATTTATCTACGCCGATTCCCCAGGCAACATCACCGCCAATTCCACCTGCACGTTTCAACCATTTCATATTTCCGGCTTTATCGTATTTCCCAACCAGTATGTCATGTTTTCCGGCAGAATTCAGAATAACGCCATTAAAATTTGCAGAGTATTCTATTTGTCCTGCAGCGTATACATTTGCTGAATCGTCTGTGGTAATACAATTTCCATTATCATACCCCTCTGAATATCCATTCTTAGCCCATTGATAAGTCTGAGCCTGTGAATTGAATGATACCAGTGTAGAAAAGATTATAAAAAATGTCTGAAGTAATTGATTTTTTTTCATCGATGTAAATATTATTATCCTTTAAAAAACGAAATCTCTCTATAAAATGTTTTTGTATTCTCTCCTCTTTCTTTCAATTTTTTAGTTTATTATTTTTTAATTTTCTTTGTTTTCGTTTGAATTAGAGGACTTTTATAAAAAAGTAAAATCGGTAAAGCTTTAATTATTGATTTTTAGCTTGTTACACAAAAAAAATACACAAAAAAAATTAAAATATTACAACCATATTCCTATTTATCTCGGATATTAGTTTCAATCTCTAAAAGTAGTAATTATTAAACTTGTTATTATGCCGGAAATTCACTTTAATGAACTTTTAATCCGTTCAAACAAGTCATTCTTTAAGCAAAAACATCCATTTATTTTCAGACCTTGTAACCCATAATTTGACGTTTTAATAAAAATTGTAAATTAATATGCTTACTGAAAAAGGACCTAATTTCCTCGAGGAGATTATACGGGACGATATAAAATCAAAGAAGAACGATGGAAGGGTACTTACGCGATTCCCTCCTGAACCTAATGGATATCTGCACATCGGTCATGCAAAATCAATTTGCCTGAATTTTGGACTTGCTAAAGAATTTAATGGTCGGACTAACCTCCGCTTTGACGATACCAATCCCGAAAAGGAAGAAACAGAATATGTTGAAAGTATAAAAGAAGATATTCGCTGGCTGGGATTTCAATGGGCTAATGAATTTTATGCTTCTGATTATTTTGAAACGATTTACAATTTTGCTGTCACGCTGATACGTAAAGGACTTGCATATGTAGATGATTCTACTGCTGAAATGATTGCCGCCGCAAAAGGTAGTCCCACAGAGCCCGGTAAAGAAAGCCCTTTTCGGAACAGGAGCGTGGAGGAAAATATCGATCTTTTTGAACGGATGCGTAAAGGTGAGTTTAAAGATGGAGAAAAAGTTTTGCGGGCTAAAATAGATTTGACTTCACCGAATATGCATTTGCGCGATCCGCTTATGTACAGGATTAAACATGCCCATCACCATCGTACAGAAAATGCCTGGTGCATTTATCCAATGTATGATTTTGCACACGGCCAATGTGATTCCATTGAAACGATTACTCATTCCATATGCACGCTTGAGTTTGAAGTTCACCGTCCATTGTACGAATGGTTCATTCAGAATCTTGAAATTTTTCCGAGCCGCCAGTATGAATTCGCCCGCCTGAATCTGAATTATACCGTAATGAGCAAAAGGAAATTGTTGCAGCTGGTCAATGAAAAACATGTTTCCGGCTGGGACGATCCCCGAATGCCAACGCTCAGCGGCATGAGGCGAAGAGGTTATACTCCGGAAAGCATTCGCAATTTCTGTGACCGCATTGGTGTTGCCCGCCGCGAAAATGTCATCGATGTTGGCTTACTTGAATTTTGTGTGCGCGAAGACCTGAATAAAAAAGCAAACCGTATCATGGCTATTTTGGATCCGGTAAAACTCATTATCGATAATTATCCTGAAGGAAAGACAGAAGTACTAACCGGTGAAAATAATCCCGAAGCCGAAAACAGCGGAGAGCGCGACATCCCTTTCAGCAGAGAATTGTACATTGAAAGAGACGATTTTATGGAAAACCCGGGAAAGAAATATTTCCGATTAGGCCCCGGGCTGATGGTACGCTTAAAGAGCGCATACATTATCCGCTGCGAGTCTTTTTCGAAAGACGCTTCCGGTAATATTACTGAAATACATTGCAGCTATATTCCCGAAAGCAAAAGCGGTCACGATACCAGCGGTGTGAATGTTAAAGGAACCATTCATTGGGTGAGTTGTCAGCATGCTATCCCTTGTGAAGTCCGCATGTACGATAGATTATTTATTCATGAAAATCCTTCTGCTGAAGAAGGTGACTTTAAAGATTATATTAATCCTAACAGCCTCGAAGTGATTACCGGTGCATACGCTGAACCTTTTCTGAAAAATGCAAAGGCAGGAGATAAATTTCAATTTATCCGAAAGGGATATTTTTGTGCCGACAAGGATTCAATTCCCGGTAAATTGATTTTCAATCAGACGGTTGCATTGAAGGATTCCTGGACAAAGAAGCAAGTGCCGGCTTAAAATTATTATTCCATACAACCCTTTATTGTTTTTTCCCGTCTTAAAGATAAACCCCTTAATCTGCAAGGCCATGAAAAGGATCTATTTAATCTTCTCGATTTTATTTTCAACAGAAATTTCTTTCGCATTCATACCGGATACTATACCCAATGCCGGATTTGAACGATGGTTAACGGTTACCTGGTTTGATTACCCTGAGGCTTGGGAGACGAACAATAATTCTTTGTTAGCACCCGGTGTTGTAGTTGATTCAGATGCTTATTCAGGAAATTTAGCTGTAAAGGTTGCAAATGGAGGTGGGTTAGTTCCTCATTTGTGGACAGGCTTTCCTTTAAGTACGCGACCTTTTAATTTAGGTGGATATTATAAAAAAAATGTTCTGGCGAATGATTCAGTAATAATTTCTGTTCGCCTTTATTATAATCAGGTAGTTGTAGATAGTGGTTATAGTGTAGAATATGCCGGAAGCACTTCAGGCTATGTTCCTTTTATTATTCCTATCTCCCAAAATCTTGCAGTTGCTGATTCTTGTGACATTTCAATTGAAGGAGGAACAGTATTTACTTCCGGAATTTCTTTCGATGATCTGGAGTTTGATTTTTCACTTGGCATACCGCCTGTCAATGATTTTAACTTTTCTCTTTATCCAAACCCTTGCAAGGATAAGATTGTTGTTCGATCGATTTTTTTTGAAAAAAATGAATTTACGGTTGAGGCTTATGATGGAATTGGTAAAAAAGTAGTTTTAAATGAACTACTACTTGATAATTCAAATGCAGAAGGTTATATTGTAAACCCTGATGAAGTTAGAATGGTTTATGATATTTCTCAATTGCATAGTGGCATGTGGATATTGGTATACAAAAGCAAAAAGCAAACATATGCTGCACGAATAATAAAAAGCTAATAGTGTTTTTAAGTAAACAGAATGAATTCCGGAGAAGCTGATTTAGTAAAAGGTTGTCTGAAGGGTGACAGGCGTTACCAGGAATTACTGTATCTTAAATACTGCAAAAAAATGATGGGAGTTTGCTACCGATACTCAAAAAGTAAAGAAGAAGCAGAAGACATTTTGCAGGATGCTTTTATCCGTATTTATTCAAAACTTCATCAGTACAGAAACGAAGGTTCACTGGAAGGCTGGATTCGCCGAATTGTATTAAGCACAATTTACGACAGTTTTAGAAAAAAGAATCATCTTCTGGTATTAAACGATATGAGCGATTATGAAGAAACTGCTGAGGAGTCGGATTTTCTGGATCAAGTTGACGTAGAGGAACTCATTCAGGCAATTCGGGAATTATCGCCCGGTTACAGAACTGTTTTTAATATGTATGCAGTAGAAGGTTATACACATAAAGAAATAGCTGCGCATCTGGGCATATCAGCAGGAACAAGTAAGTCGCAATATTCAGGAGCAAGAAGAATACTGCAAAATAAATTAACAAAATATAATTCAATACTAACGGTGAAATCAAAATGAAAAAGAACCGGAGAGAAGCATTTGATAAATTTGAATATGAACCTTCACCGGAAGTTTGGAAGAATATTGAAAAAAATCTTCCTGTTAAAAAGAAACGCCGCTACTTTTTATTATGGTTTTTTCCTGCTTTACTTTTGGCCGGTCTGGCATTGAAATGGGGCCAAAGCAATAAATCAAGATTCACTGCCGTTGAAAAGGAAGAAATCAATTATTCAGTGGAACCTTTGAATAAGGAGGTCAAAAAAGCACCTGAAAGCGGCAGCCAAAACATAAATAATCATCAAAAGGATATAGCTTCAGTTCAATTCAAGCCTGATAATAATACCGGTAAAGGCATCAATTATTTGGATTCAAAAAGCCATAATAGAAATAAAGGCGCAGTCAATCAATCAGTCACTAAACCGGATTTGACAATTAACAATAGTAACAATCTTTCAGCCTATAATAGAACAGCAATTTTCGATGACGATTTACTCAAGCTTCCATCTCATTGGAATTCTTTAAGTGTTGAATCAACATCACCGGATATTTTAACAAGAGAGAATAATCACAAAAAAGAGAAAATGCTCTCGCGCTGGAGTTTATTCGCTGAAGGAGGTATTGTTAATTCTTCTTTTTCAGAAAAAACAAATAGTGAAGAGAGTCCTATTGATTACAAAAGCATGAACCGTTTTTCATTGGGTTGTGGTGTTGGTTACGACATCAATTCAAGATGGCGTATTTCAACAGGAATATTTTCGGCAACAAAGGGATCAAATGAAAAATCGGAACATACCATTATCCTTAACGGAGATCCCGGCGACCCTGATAATTCTTATACCATTGTTGCACCATCCGGTGATTTGAATGGAAGCGGGAGTGATTTTAATTTAGTTTATTTCGGTTCGGATAATATGGAGCTATTCCCAATATCCGCCACACTCACACCGGTCCAAACACCGGAAAAAAAAGTATACTTTTCTACACGTACGGAATTTCAATTCATACGATTCCCTTTGTCTCTCACATATAAATTTTCAGGAGGCAGATTAACACCTGAAATAGCAATAACAATGGCAGCGGAGTATTTGAATAAGTATTCAGTTTATATCAATGATAAACGTTTGGATTATCAGTATACAGGCAGTCTAAGGAAAATGGTTTTCTCTGCAGGTGTGCAGGCCGGACTTTCTTACGCATTGTCCCGTTCATGGGGAATTTATATGGCAGCAGACTATAATAGAGGGCTGACATCTCTTTTTAATGATGAGTCAATTTCGCAAGTGTCAACCGGGTTGGTTACGGGGGTTAAATACCGAATTGGGTATAGGAAGTAATTTTATTTTCCATATAATTTGCCAACACCCAAATATTAATATAAATTAGCTCGATTCCTTAATTTGTAAAAATAGATTACATTTTCAGGATAAATATTTTTAATTTATATTTATTGTTAGGGATTTGAAAAAAATATTTTTAACATTTTTCTTTTTACTTTTAATAGTACCGGAAATTTCATTTTCAGAAAGTTTACCCGGGGACACGATTAACGTACGTAATTTTAAATCAGGGCGTCCACTTGAAAATTACTGGAAATATTTCAAAGGGGATAATCGTTCAGCAGTTTCAATTAATTTCGATGATAGCAGCTGGGAATTAGATGTTGATTCCGTTGAAGACGCTAAGACGAAATTAAATTCTTACAAAGGGATTCTAATGTACCGGTGTTCTTTTATTATTGACAGCACAATTGATAATTTACCTCTTGCACTGCGCCTTCGTACAAACAATGCCTGTGAGGTATTTATCGATGGAAAATTAATACACTCTTTGGGTAAATTAGGCAAAACAGAAAAGGATGTAGTTTCAGGATTTACCATTATTCCTGTCGTTATCTCTTTACCGGGATTGAAAAGCGGCCGGCATATTATAGTTATTAGGACTTCGAGTTTAGGGCCTAATGTTAAATTCGGCTTCCTTAATTTACATACGAATAACTTTATTCATAATTTTCAGGCTGAACTTATATCGATGCAGAAAGCGATTGAGGAAAAAGATGACATCAGAATATTTACTATTCCAATATTTTTCTGCGGCATTTTTATTGTTCTGAGCATTTTTCATCTCACGCTGTTTCTTTATTATCGAAGAAGCAGAACTAATCTTTATTATAGTCTATTTACGTTCCTTCTTTTTCTTATAAGCTTTGGTTTTTATACTACAGTTTCCGGAGTGCAACTGGAAACAATAGTGAATATGATAAAAATAGTTCTTATTTCAATAATGCTAATGCCGCTTTTTTTTCTTGGAATTCTTTACGAAGTATTTTACAAACGACTTTTACTAATGTTCTGGATTCTTGCCGGAACTTTTGTAGCAGCAATTTTAAGTATTTATGTTTTCAAGCTGGAAGATACAATTAGTGTACTATTCACTTTTTACATTTTTGGAAGCTTTATAGAAACCATACGTGTATTTATTCGTGCCTGGGTTACTAAAAAAGAGGGATCGCGAATTTTTATTTTTGGTTTATTTTTTCCGATAATCGGGCTGATCATTCTTACAATCGTTAGCTGGGTTCTGGAAAAAAGCGGTATGCATGAAGTCTCAGAAATGATTGACGATCATTCGGGTGAATTTTTTGGTTATTCTATTCTTATGAGTGTTTCATTGTCAATGACAATTTACCTTGCCAGGGATTTTGCGCGTATGAATAGAAAGCTTCAGGAGCAAATCGATGAAATCAAACTGTTATTTAATCGAACGGTTGAGCAGGAAAATGAAAAGAAAAGAATTCTCGAAAGCCAGAAAGAAGATCTTGAAAATATGGTCACCATTCGGACGGAAGAAGTTGTAAAGCAAAAAGCAGTTATTGAACAAAAGAACCGCGACATATTCGACAATTTAATGTATGCCAGAAGAATTCAGGAAGCCATTCTTCCTGAAACAAAAGTAATTTTTCAAAGTCTTAAGGATTCATTTATCATTTATTGGCCGAAAGATATTGTAAGCGGTGACTTTTATTCTTTTTCTCAAAGAGACGGAAGAGTAATTATTTCCGTTGCCGATTGCACAGGTCACGGTGTTACCGGTGCTTTTATGAGTATGATTGGAAGCGCACTGATAAATCAGATCGTTAACGAAAGAGGTATAACGCGCCCGGCTGAAATCTTAAACGATCTTAATACTGGAATCTCTCTTGCATTAAAACAAAATGAAACAGAAATAAACGACGGTATGGATATTTCGCTTTGCGCCATTGATCTCAAAGATATGAATCTCCAGTATGCAGGAGCCAACCGTCCGTTATGGTACTTTAGAAATGGAACATTGAATGAAATAAAAGCCGATAAAATTGCAATAGGCGGATTTCGAACCGACAGAGTTTCGTTTACAAATCATGAAATGTCAATTCAAAAAGGAGATACTTTATATATGTTCAGCGATGGTTTTGTAGATCAGTTCGGTGGGATAAATGGAAAAAAATTATTATCCAAAAATTTCAAGGAACTTCTAGCGGGCATGCAGAGCCTTTCCATGAAGGAGCAGGAAAAACAGTTAACGGATTATTTTACAAAATGGAAGGGCGAATCAACCCAGGTGGATGATATACTTGTTCTTGGAATAAGATTGTAGTATTGAAAGGATCCTATTATGGAAATTAATTACAACAACCATTGTACTCATTTTATGTTAATCAATCCGAACAGCACAAAAGTACATTTACGGAAAGGAATAATGAGTTATACTTCGAACGGGCAGGTTTTATGATTTGCATAAATGTATTTCGAAGCTGGTATAATGACTATACTACGGCTGCGCTCTTGAACCATCCTTCGGTTTCACTGGGTATACATTTGACTACGTTTAGGAAACCCACTTCGACTCAAGAAAGGCCCTTCGGCTGCGCTCTGCCGAGCTTTGATCTAATTGTTAGTCTTCAAATGAGCTTTTTGACTTGAGCGATTCGAATTATTAATCTTAAAATGAAAATAATCATGGCATGGATGCAAGAGCTCAGGCATTTTGATATTTTATTTGATCGGTTCAATCTTTTATGCTCTGGTTAATCCTTGAATTTTTTCTCTTTGATATGCATTAAAATGGTAACTGTTTTCTAGAAGTTCGGCAGAGCGCAGCCGAAGCCAAGATTAAAATTGATCCCCGGTCCCTGAGCGCAGCCGAAGGGTAGCCGAATTGTCGCTGAATGTAGCCGAAGGGAGCACACTGAACGTAGCCGAAGTGTATGAGAACTTTAGAAGTTTAAATGTAAATATTATTCTTATCTGCTTTTTTTCCATTCATTTTAAAAAATCACAAAACCTTCCCGTTCGGAGTATAATCAGGTATTGTCAAGGAAGAATAAAATGGAAAAAAGGTAATAAGATAGTTTGTGAGTTAGTTCATTTCGTTACTAAGCTAATAAGGTTTTATATTCCGAAAACAATAGAAATAGTAGATTAATATTCCAATAAATTAAAATCTGCTTTATTATTTTATTAATATTATCTGGTATATCGTTTTTAAGGAACCCCTTTTTCCTGCGAATAATTGTAATATTTTCACCTGAATTGGGTGAAGAAAGAGGTTGGATTTATGTCATGGTTTATGCCATTGTTTTTAAAGTGACATTTTAGAAACCTCTAAAAAGCCTATAAATAGGGCATTTCAGGGGTATTTATTTTTTGTGAAAGGTGTAAATTTAATTTTCTATCCTAAATCTCTGTAGACCTTTGTAAAATTAAAGGACTAGGGCAAATCGTGCTCAAAAGCCCTGTGAATCCTGAGAAGTTCAAGAACATTGATGCAAATTATTTAATTAATTAATTTATGTAAGGTATTCATAGAATTAAATAATAAATATATAATCAAAATTACAATTTCCGGAAATACAGGAAATGGCTTGCAACATTATAAGGAAGTAATTGTTTAATTAAAACGGACTCTTCAAAATCAAGGAGTCCGGAATCTAAATTTGAAAATGGTCGAAAAATTCATGAAAAAAAATCATAAAAGTAATTTGAAACTTTACTTTAATATCGTGTTTTTATTTCTTGGATTGTATGGAACGGTGAATGCTCAGCAGAGTCAGGGTTTACCCGGAGGCATGCAATTGAAAACATATCGGTCGTATGAGTTATCGGCTGAAGCTAATGCATTCATGTGCCCGTTTCTTTCGCCGAAATACATGCAAAGGATTCATTCAATCGATTCCTGCAATGTCTGGCGCACGGACGATCTGGTAATTCATGTTGAATTTACTGTACCAATTACAAACATGAAAGAACAACTTTTGGTAGCTGCCGAGAAAACGGGATACGAAAGAAAAAATATTATTGTCAGGGAGATCATAAAATAAAATGCGTTTTAGAATTTTACTTATATTTTCTTTATTTACTATTTGTGCCTCCGCACAGGTAAATACTTTTTATAGAAAATATAATCTTTCCGGAATGCAGGGTTCGCTCGGACTAATAAGTCTGCCTGATGGTGGATTTGTTGGGACCGGTCAGCACGAAGGAAATGGCAGCGCAGGCGATTGCGATGTTTACGTTTACCGTGTGGATGCCTGCGGAGCATTGGTATGGATGAGACTCATCGGCACACCGGCCATTGAAGGGGGTAAGAGCATTCACCTGAAAAACAATAATCATCTTCTCGTTGTTGGTTTATACAATTCAAAGGGAATGATTATTGAGTTGGACATAAACGGAAATCTTTTATGGGAGAAGCGATATAATAATACAAGCTGGACGCTTTCCATAGACGAATGCGCAAATGGAGATCTGGTAGTTACTACTATGACTGTAACCGGAGAGTTTGGCTTAATGAGATGCGACTCCATGGGAAGCGTTTTATGGTCAAAGACAATTACCGGATTAGGCGATTATCCAATTACGGCTCTTGTACAGAGCAATGGAAATATTTTTATTAACTCAACGTATAATATTCCCGGAAAAGATTTTTCAGCCATGATGCTTGACTCAACAGGTAACTTGATCTGGGGCAAGACATATGGAGGCGTTGGTTATGCAGAGATAGATTACCAGAGCTGGGGATCGAAAGCTATATATGATGCTTCAGACAGTTCATTTGTCATTATTGGTCAAACATCAGTAGCTGGTAGTGATGATATACTTTGTGCAAAGCTTAGCAAAAACGATGGCAGTGTAATCTGGTCACGAATAATCGGTGATGCAGGATCGGAGCAAGCAAGAGATATTGTCAAGACTGCAAATGGATATGCTATTATTGGGAATACAAATAGTTATCCTGCATTAATAGCATCGAATCCTGCTGTATTGGCAGAAGATATGTTGGAACGTGATATCTTATTATTAAATCTAGATACTGTTGGAAGATTCATTTGGGCTAAAACCTACGGAGGAATGGAAAGGGACAAAGGCATCGGACTACGCTTCAACGACGATCATACTTTTTTAATTAATGCATATACTACATCTCCTGTCTTCGGAAATTTTGATCTTTCTATGGATCCTCTTTTTATCAGGACAGATTCTGTTGGAGTAGTTTGCTGTCAGTACAATTCTCCTCTAATAACCGATTCAGCTATAGTACTTTCAATTGATTCGGCCGGGTCTGTTGCTCCGGGAATAATTACAGACAGTATATCGGCCTCTGTTGTTTCACCTTATTTCCCAACAGATGCATTTACATGTTTGTCATGCAGTACTGTTCCCATATTTCAAGCCAGTGATACAGTGGTTTGTGTAAACGATACTGTCAATTTTTTCAATATAACAACTATGGGATTAGTATGTATGCAAAAATGGAATATTGATGGAATCCTGTATAGTGGGGATATTGATACCATACGTTATTCATTCAACACTCCGGGAGTTTATCCGATTAAATTATATTCTGATTGCGGTGGTTCAACAGATACTTTCAAGGTGAATATACGCGTGAGTCCTAAACCGGTTTGCAGCTTTACAGGCAATGATAAATGTTTTACTGAAGTTACAGATTTTGTAAATAACTCAAGTATTTCATCAGGTTCTGTTGCTTCGTGGAATTGGGATTTTGGAGATGGCAATACATCTAATTTATTTAGTCCGTCACATACCTATAGCTTAACGGGAAATTTTAATGTTCGGTTGTCGGCTATTTCAGATTACAATTGTGCGAATACTATTACGAATAATGTTAATGTTTATCCTGTACCTATTGCTTCATTTACCGGAGCAGGAGTATGTTTGACAGACTCACTTCATCTTTTTAATAATTCTCTGGCTCCCTTTCCAATTACATCCTATACATGGTTTTTTGATGGCAGTGCGCAAACAAATAATAGAAATGCTTCTCATTTATTTCAGACACCCGGCAGTCATACAGTCGATCTTAAAATAACCGATATTCATGGCTGCTCTGATATATATTCCAATGCCATTAGTGTTTATCCAATGCCAACTGCGCTCTTTGAACTTCCCTCCAATTGCGACGTTCTTCCTTTTGCTAAATTTGTAAATAATTCATCGAACAGTGTTTCATGGTTTTGGGATTTTGGCGACGAAAAATATTCTACCGATTTTTCTCCTATTCACCAATTTGGTTATACAGGTTTTTTTAAAGTCAGTTTGCTTGCAGTAACAGATAAAGGATGTGTCGACTCAATTTCAGGTACTCTTGAGGTAGATGAGTTTTATAATTTCTGGATTCCAAATGCTTTCACACCCAATAACGATGAAATGAACGATGTCTTCATTCCTAAAACAGAAGGAGTAACAAAATTCAAAATGGACATTTACGATCGATGGGGACTTTTAATTTATACGACAGATGATGTTTTAAAAGGATGGGATTCTACAATAAACGGAAAACAGGCACAGGAAGATGTTTATGTATATAGAATAAATGTTACGGATGTTTGTGATAAGGTGCATACGTATGTTGGCCATTTTTCACTTTTGCATTGATGAAATTAATTTAACAATCATTTTTTTTAATTTTTATTTTGTGCCTTTCGCAAAAAAATACACCTATCGGGAAGTCAACCGGTAGATTAAATAGCAATAGCAATGAAGGCTTTCTAAAGTGCGTTTCATGACGGAATGAAATTGAGTTACCATTTCCTGCATGACTATTAAGTGTTGTGGAGATTAATTGGTCAATTTTTCAATTTTAATGACTGTTGATAACTTTATTTGACATTCATAGTTTTATTTCCGTCAATTTGTATAAATTTTTTATTCAATTATGAAATTCGTTTCCTCGTTTCCTCGTTTCCTCGTTTCCTCGTTTCCTCGTTTCCTCGTTTCCTCGTTTCCTCGTTTCCTCGTTTCCTCGTTTCCTCGTTTCCTCGTTTCCTCGTTTCCTCGTTTGTTATATGGAAAGCAAGTCGTTAGAAATAAATTTTCTTGCTTGTGTTTTTTTAAGGAAAGGTCACTAAATCATTTATTTCGTTCAATTGTTTTCGTTGATACCTCTTAGTTTATAAAGGATATTTCCTTTTCACAGTGATATATAAAATAATTAAAACTGTAATAAAGGAAACATGGATTATTGTTTCTATTTAAATCTATTTTGGTATAAACGTTTTAAAAATAAAATTATGAAAAAGTTAACTTTGAAAACCCTGTTTTTATTAATACTACTAATAAAGTGTGAATTGGTTTTGTCACAAGTGTGCGCAGCAGGAAGTTGTTCTTCATCATTGAGTGGAACTTTAAGTAGTGGTACCTATAGTAATACTGCTTATTGCGTTTCAGGAAATTTAACTATTGACGGAGTAGTTTCATTTACCGGTTGTACTTTATACATGCAGAATGGAGCGAATATTACGGTAAATTCTAATAAAAAATTAACATTTAATAATACTCATGTACTTTCCTGTGATCAAACTAATGTATGGGCCGGAATTCATCTTTGGAATGGATCAAATTTAGGATCATATCCCAGATCATTGGAAATTGTTAATGGTTCAATTATGGAAGACGCTGATATATTAATATGGAATGCATCATCAAATGGAATACTTATTGAAAATTCATTTCTAAATAAAAACAATACTGCAATTTATTTTGATGGCGCAAATACATCAACAAGTACATTAGAAATGTATGGAACACAAATTACTTGTTATGCAACAAGTAATAACCCTTCTACGCGGGGGCCATATGTACTAGCTCCTTACAATGATGAGTCGACATTTGGAATTTTCGGAAGTGAGAGTGGCAGTAAAATCATTGGCGATGGTTCAAAAAATACGAATTTGTTTGATAATTTAACAACAGCTATTTACGGATATAATATGAATTTACAAATTCAGAATAATTCTTTCGACTATTGCGGATTCACAAACACTTCGAATAGTTCTTACCCTTACGTAATATCTGTTGAAAATGCAGGAAGTGTAAACAACCTTTTAATTGGTGGCGCAAGTCCTTCTGATGGAAATTCATTCTCTAATTCACAGTATTGGGGGATCAATGTATTGAATCGAACAAATACTATAATTCAAAATAATTATTTTAATGAAGTAGAGAAGCCGATTAAAATCCAAAACATACAATCTTCCGGAAACATTGCTTTTCCAATAAGCATTGATATTAGTTTTAACACTTTATTTAAATTTGACATGGGAATACAACTCTATCGATGTCAAAAAGTAAGTAGCGGAATCATTCAGTATAATTATTTTAATCCATCTGATGACTTATCGTATAATTCTACTTTAGGTATTGATTTAAATAATTCAAATATTTATCAACAGAATGTTTATATAAATAATAATGAAATTCGAAACTGCCGCACTGCAATAAGAGCAAATAACCTGTCAACTAATTTTGGAATTATTGATAATGAAATTTATATACATAACAGCGCCCCGGCCACTCAATATACAGGAATGGAATTGATAAATATTCTTGGAGCTAATGTTCAGGGAAATAATATTCATAACCTTCATACAAGTATTTATAACAGGGTCATTGGTGTTCGGGCAAATAGATATACTTTTGGTAAAATAAATTATAATACTTTTGATAATACAGGTACTGCTTATAGAGGTATTCATTCCATTGGTGTAAATAATGGAACTCAGTTTGAATGTAATCTGCCCTCGTCCTGTCCGGAGGCATTTTATTTTGGTACAACAAATTCGCCTAGTTTTATTAATGATCAGGGAGGTTCATCAGCGACAAATGACAATTCGTTTAATCCACTTAATAATTCATATTATAGAATGCAAGGTGCAGTCGCTGCGACTGCTCGTTGGTACTATAAAGGGACTTCAAGTACCGGAAATGAAACATTCCCCTATTCAAATGTATTTTTAATTACTCCCAATCTGACATCTGTAGATAATAGCCAATGTAACGTAAATTTATTTTTGGTAAGGGAACGTGATATTGACCCAATAATAAATGGAAGTTATTCATTTGAAGAAAATGAAGATGAGTATTGGTACAATTTAAAAGCAGAGCTATTTCGCTACTTAATAATAAATGATGAGTATTTAGATAATGAAATATATATAACTTGGTTTGATGAACAGGATAATTCCAATCTTGCTAAGTTAATTAGGCTTGAAAACATTGCATTTGATTCAGATCCTGCATCTGAAGAAGAATTTGATGAAATTATTGCTACAGCAATTTCTGATTTAGAAAATATCACTCCTGACAATCAAATTGAAGAAAATAAAATATTATACTTGGGGCTTGTGCTCAATAAAATTTTGCAGAATATTGAATTGTCCTCTGGAGACTTATTCGACCTTGGAGAAATAGCCTGTCAAAATAGTATTTTAGGCGGTGAGGCAGTGTTGTGGGCCAGATCGTATTTGAATTTGGATATTGATGATGAAGATGGATGTGAATCAAAAATTGGAAGAACTGTATCTAATTCAACTAATGAACCTAAAGGCGTTTCCATATACCCGAACCCTTCAAATGGAGAAATAAATATAACCTCAAGCGATTTGGAATATAATTTGGAAGTTTACGATATTCTTGGTAATTTAACAACAAAGTTTAGCGTTTCAAGTGGAAATAAGGAATATCAGTTTCACCTAAAAGAAGGATTTTATGTTTATAATTTAATAGCTATTGGAGAAAGCAAATCAATTATTGGAAAATTAATAATTTCAAAATAGTATTCATTGAAAAAATATTTATTGTCATTTTTTATTATATTCAATTTGCATTCTGTAAATGGACAGGATTGGGGTCGGTATTGGTGCTTTGGAGATAGTGCAGGAATTGATTTTTCAAACCCAGCAGTACCGACTCCATTCGAATCATATATGGACAATGCGTGGTCGTGTGCTTCTATCGGTGACAGTGCTCACGGTTTATTTTTTTATGCACATAGTTTTTATTGGCCAAGGTGGTTACAAGGCACTTTACTAACGACCGCTGTTCATAATAAATACCACTCTTTGATGGATAATGGCGATTCTTTAATAGGAGATATGCACGATGGCATGACAATATTTCCTAAGCCTAATAGTCAAAATTTATTTTACTTAATTCAAATAACATTTTCAACTTATGCCGGAGTGTACTATTCCATTATAGATCCATATTATAATCTAGATACTGGCATCGTAATTCAAAAAAATATTAAATTAACACTTTCCGATAATAAAATACAAGGAGGAATAAATGCCGTAAGGCATGGAAATGGTAGAGACTGGTGGTTAATATGTAGGAATTGGGATAATTCTAACCGATGGAATTCATTTCTTTTTACACCTGACTCAATAATTGGTCCATTTGAGTATAATGTAGGGACTAATGGTAACAGTGACGGTGGCAGTATCAGTATTTCGAAGGCAGGAGATAAAATTGCATTAGCAAGTTATTCAGGATTTATAGAAACATACAACTTTGATCGTTGTAGTGGTGTAATTAGTACACCTGTTAAAATTACCCTGCCAATTCCAAATCCATATTATTTTGGATGTGAGTTTTCACCCAATGGTAATTTATTGTATGTCTCCGTTACGGATAATATTTTTGGTGATTCTTTAAGGTTATATCAATTTGATATTACAAACTCCAATCCGGGAAGTACTGTTCAGAAATTGTATTGTGAAAAAGTTCCGGCAAGTGGCGGTATGCTAAAGCGGGGACCGGATGATAAAATATATTTCACATGCTTATATGAATATGGCTGGAGGTATGCGGATACTTGCAGAAATATTTATAATGAAAATCTTGGAGTGATTAACAACCCTGATATATACGGCACAGGATGTAATTTTTCTCCTTTTAGCTTTTACTTAGGAGGAAAAAGAACGTATTGGAATTTACCTAACAACCCAAACTTTCTGCTTGGCCCGATGTATGGATCAGCATGCGACAGTTTATCAACAGGAATTGATCCTGTTGCTGTCAAACAGTCGATAGCCATTTTCCCTAATCCGTGCAATGACATATTAAGTGCTGTAGGAAATATTCCCTCGAATTCAGACTTCAAAATATTCGACTACGAGGGAAGTCTACTTAAAGAGGGTAAGACGAAAAATTTATTTTTAAGTATTGATGTTTCCGGTTTTGTAAATGGTGTTTATTATTTATCGATTAATAGTACGTTATTTAGAAAATTTATCGTAATGCATTAAAATCATCTTTATTCTATAATTTGATTTTTCATATTTTTTGTTTAATTGGCTAATTAATTAACAGATTTATTAATTATTATTATTGTGAATCAGAAATTAGCAAATTCTTTTAATACTATTCTACCGGACTTTGTAAGAAAGAACATCTGCATTTTTATTTTTCTATTTTGCCTCAATCCTGTAGTAAATGCCCAACCAATTGCTTCGCCTGTTCCTTCTGCCATTTACGATTTAGAAAATAAGACCGCTTCAATTAAAGCAGAGATTAATAATCCTTCCAATGCATCAATGAGAACGGAATATCCTTTACAGGATTACTATCATGTCCCAAACCTGACTTCCCATGCTAAAACCAACACTCTTATTGCCGATATTACTCCGCCAAGTGATCCCTCAAATTTAGTTGCCACTACTTCCGGTATATTTAGTGTCTATGTTAGGTTTAATGCTTCCGTTGATGTTGAATCAGGCATTAATTATTATGCTTTTGCTATCGGTACTGCACCTGGACTTTCCAATATCCGATACTGGCAAAGCCTTGGAACAAATACTGTAACTCAATCTTTCAGTTTAAAAAATCTGAATATTGCAGAAGGCTCTGTTTTTTATTTTACTATTTATGCCGTCAATGGAGCAGGATTAAATAGCAATTCTGTTAGCACGGCGCCTATTGTTATGAATTGGGATAATTTAGGCGATACAACCAACAACATTACTATACAATATGCTCCGCAAGGTTACGATGTTAATGGATCTACGGTAATAGCCGGTTGGAGTGCTGCACAAATTGCTAAGTACAATTCTTTTATTTCCCGCATGCTTCCCATCATTAAAGAAATTTATGGTCCGCCATCGAGGCCCAATACGATTACATTGGTCAGAAATCTTTATTACTCCGGGTCTAATATTTATTTTCCTTCTTCCAATGAAATTCATAAGGACGATTCTTTTTATCCTCAGCTTCTCACGCATGAGTTAATTCACGCTTTCCGGGATGATGTAATTCTCGCCATGGATTCAAACTGGAGTTACAATCCAAAGTTAAGCGGCTTCGAAGAATCCTTCGCCCAGGGAGTAAGTTATGCCTGCATGAACAGGTACGTACGATTGTATCCTAACGATTCCCTGGTGAACTCATCCTATCTTTTCGGATCCTCTATGGATTGGGATTATGATTTCAGAAATGTTTCAAATATTAGTACAGAAGATTTCTGGAGCGACTATGGAGGAATGAACCTTCATTGGGAACGGTATGAAATGGGCGCTGCAGCCATGAGGAAAATTCAACTGGAAGATTCTTTGATTTTTAAAAAATTTAACCTGGCTTATTACAATTATCTCAACACTCATCATTTTGCTACTCCGACAAGAAGCCTACTGATTAATTTATTGTCATCTGTAATAACGAGTGTCGAAAATAAGCCTGTTGCAGACTGGATTGGTAAGCAAAGAATATTTGATTGTACTATTCAACCCGGGAAGAAAAGTTGGGTACGAACACAGCATTATCCATGGTCTGAATATATTATTTTTCAATATTTACACTATTATGAAACGTTTTCCAATGGCAGCGATTGGGCTTACTATAATTACAATACCGGTTCCTGGGTTTATTATAGTTTAAATGGAAGTACCGGTTCAGGGTCGGTTAAAAATTTTAAGGACTCCATTTTCTGGCAAAGAAATTTGACAATTTCTAATAATCCCAGTGGATTTGGAAGTGACGCAGTAAGTTTTACTACAGACAATGACCTTACTCCATGGCCGGGAGGAGATACTGCGGATTATGTTTTGAACATGACTCCGTTCGGACTTTACAAATTGCAATTTACTTTTGGCACAACAACTACAACGGCTTATAGAATAATGGGAAGTCAGTTGCGAAATACTACAGGTGTATTTGGCGGATTATTAAATTCGAAAGGAGGACAGATATATATCGACCACGATGGTTTTCCTGCAGGACCACCTTTGAATATTGTTAATGGCGCTTTTTGGGGAACAAGAACATGGGCTTCAATTCCCAATATACTTACGGGAGGTACAGATTCTAAACCCGGCAAAGTAACTTTTCGCTATATAGATTCCCTTGGTAATGTCTACCGCACGTATCGCAACATCGATTGGGGAAGTTCAGCCGGCAATCAGGTATTCCTGCTTGATGTAAATGATATGGAGGGTTGCAGTACAGCGGAAATATTTAATAACAATCAGGATGACGATTGCGACGGACTTATAGATGAATCATCGCCGGTAACTTTGAACATAAGAGCATATATTGAAGGCTACTATGTATCCAATGGAGCTATGACTCCCGTCCTATATAATACTGGTCTGACAAACAATCAAACAATTTGTGATACAGTCACTGTTGAATTACATCGTTCAGTTCCACCTTATGATTTAATACAAAGTGTAAAAGGATTGATTTCCACTAATGGGTACGGAAGTTTTATTTTCTCTTCGTTCACTGATAATAATAGCTATTACCTCGTTTTGAAACATCGAAATTCCATTACAACATGGAGTGCCGGTCCGGTAACATTTACCGGTTCTGTTATTTCATACTCTTTTGCTGATGCACTAAACAGTGCTTACGGCAATAATTTAAGAAATCTGGGTGATGGAAATTTTGCTTTATACAGCGGAGATGTTTCAGATGTTCAGCTCGGGCGCAGTTATCAGGATGGTGTGATTGAATCACAGGATTATTCCGACATGGAGGGCGCTGTTTATTTTACACTTACCGGGTATATACCTGAAGATATTACAGGCGATGGAGTAGTAGAGTCAGCTGATTATGGATTAATGGAAAATAATGTCTATTATACTGTAGTGGTTATTCATCCTTAGAATGAATTAGCAAAATAATTTGGTTGCTAATTATTTTAGTCTTCCGTTAAATCTAATTTTTACTTTACTATCTTTGATATGATCAGTTGAGATTTTGAACCGGATTATTTAATGCGCACAACCTACAATATAATTCTTTGCATAATTTTATTTTGCTCTGGTAATTCACAAGCGCAAAATTTCGTAACAACCTATTCAGGAAGCGGAACTTCCGGATTCATCAGTGGTCCCATTGATAGCGCCACTTTTAACGGTCCATTTGGAATGTGCATTGATAAATGCCGCAATATTTATATTGCCGATGCAAATAACAATTGCATCAGAAAAATCAATACAACTTTCGGAACCGTTATTACCTATGCGGGAACCGGTGCGGCTGGTTATAAAGATGGCTCTGCAGATTCTGCCTTATTTAATAATCCTTCCGATCTCTGTGTGGATGATTCAGGGAATGTTTACGTCAGCGATTTTTTAAATCAGCGTATTCGAAAAATTTCAATTCAAGGAATAGTAAGTACAATAGCAGGAAGTGGCACTGCCGGTTATTTAGATGGCAGTCATTCAACTGCAAGATTTAATTACCCACGTGGAATTTGCATCGATCCTGCAGGAAACATTTTTGTGAGTGATAGCTGGAATCATCGTATCCGAAAAATAGACCCTTCCGGAAATGTTAGTACATATGCAGGCGGGGGAGTGGCAATGGGTGTTAGTAGTATTGGTTCACTTATAGATGGCGCTGATACTTCAGCCAGGTTTTATACACCGGCAGGAATGACTATTGATCAATATGGAAATCTTTATGTGGCCGACGCATACAATCACCGCATTCGCAAGATCGATACTGCACGAATTGTTACTACTCTCATCGGCAGTGGTCCCGTAGGTCCGGGCAATGGTAGTTTTCTCGACGTTACTTTGAGTCTTTCGCGATTAAATACGCCTACGGAATTATTCATTGATACCGGTAGTAATGAATTGTACATTGGTGACACCTTCAATAACCGAATCCGTAAAGCAAGCTTTTCAAGTGGAACAGTGGTAACCTATGCAGGCAGTGGTGTACAATCATTTGTCAACGGAGTCGATTCTCAGGCAACATTCAATTTTCCTCGTGGAATAGTTTTAATTGACTCCGCAGGGAAGATCTTATATGTAGCTGATTATAATAATCATTCTGTCCGGCTCATTAGTCCGAATGCAGGCACAGGAATCGAATCAAAAGAGAAGAATAGTACGCTAGTTGTTTTTCCTAATCCATCAACCGGTATTATTAAAATTATGGAGGAAGTTCCAATAAAAAACTTTCTCATTTTTACTTCTGAAGGAAACAATATTTTTTCAGAATCCGGATTAAATACTAATACGGTTGAAATAGACCTTACTTTTTTAAATAAGGGAACTTATATTCTTTTAATAGAAAGTGTTTTCGGCACTTTACATCGGAAAAAAATAGTTCATTTTTAAATAAACCGCTTTTCACAACCATTTTGATAATTTTGAAGTATAATATCCATTTCAAATTCATAAATTTGAACACTGATTTTGTTATTTCATCGATTTAGGCATTATAAAATGAAGAAAATATTTTGGGCATTTTTACTATTGATTTCGCTGGATACTGCTGCTGAATCTATTCCAAAGGATGCCGGTCTATGGATGACAGTAAGCATAGACAAAAAATTAACCAAGAGATGGAGCGTTGGATTAGATGAAGAGTTCAGATTGTTCGATAATATTTCCAGAATAAATTTACTTTATTCAAATCTGGGCATTAACTATAAAGTTAAATCGTTTAAGTTTTCCTTTGTATATCGTTTTATTACTAAGAATGAAGACGATCTTTATTTCAGCAAAACGCATCGTTTGTATTTTGATGCTTCCTATCGGTATAAAATTAATGATTGGTCATTTAGCTACAGACTTCGTACCCAGGGACAGGTTAGCGAATATTATTCAAGTGAAAATGGCAAAAAGGTTGAAAGTCTACTAAGACACAAATTTGAAATCAATTATCAATTGGGGAAAATTACTCCTTTCATTGCTGCTGAGTTTTTCTATCAATTAAACAACCCTACCTATAAGGAGGGAAATAATTTGTTTAACCGGATGAGGTATAATGGAGGGTTAAATTATGAATTCAATAGGGTGCATAGCGTCGGTATTTATTATCTCATTCAGCACGATTTTAATAACAAAAATAACAGCAATGATTATGTTATAGGGGTTCAGTACGGACTTACCCTTTAATTCACGTATTAATATTCAATCATTTTTCTATTGCTTAGCCGGTTGTAAAGGATTATAATTTTAATCACCCCAGTTTAATGTCCACTGCAACCCTTTGACAAACGTCGGTAAAGATGTATCCATATGTAAAAGGTTTGAATAGATGTCGCCTTTGAAATTAATTTTATTATTTTCCTTCAATGATTTTGAAAGCGATGAAAGTACGATATTTGTTTTTAACTGTGTTGAGTCTTCTTCCTCTTCGTCTTCGAGTCCGCCGAAAGTGATATACGATTTTATATTAGTCTGATTGTTTTCCGTTAATTTTTCAAATTCTTTAAGTATGTAGTTATGATTGTAGTCTGTAGAGGGACTAGCTCCAATATAACCATGGAACATCGTGTTTTTATTTAAAAGACTTTGCTGCATTGCATAGAGCGTAAAATATCCTCCTAAGGAATGTCCCATTAAAATTCTTTTACTTTTATCAACCCTGTATTTAGAATCATTGTCCGGAATGAGTTCGTTATTAATAAACGATAAAAATTTATCTGCTCCGCCGCTCAAGCTCATTTCATATTCCGGAATGGCAATGGGGAAAGTGAAATCTCTGCTTCGCAAGGAGTCCATTGATTGCATATCTTTATAGCCGATACCAACTAATATAGCAGGAGGAAGCAAGCCGACCTCTGAATAATTTTTAAATATTGTAGCAACAATATCAAAGTACAAATTCGCGTCCAGGAGATAGACTATGGGATATGTTTCTTTTGTGGCAGAATAGTAATCATTCGGCAGGCTAATAGATATATCAAAGGTGTCATTAACTGATGTGGAATAAAATTTAATGCTATTCTTTAAGTTAGTATTTTTATCATTATTATTTTCTTTTACTTCTCTGCATCCGAAAAGGAGAATTAATAATGTTAGTGTGGGAAGTGTAATTTTCATATATGTTCAGGGCGATAGGTTTTTATAAATTTAATTAAGCAATCAAAAATAGTTAATTTATTTATTTATTTATTATTTGAAGTATTTAGCATAACCAACTATTATTTTATTTAAAGGAAGTTTATTATCTGCAATTAACTTTGCCTTATATCCATTATGATTGTAAACCTTATAACCTTAGTAACAAGAATCAACTCCCCACGAACTAACCTTATTACCTTTCTGAAAGTATACTATCATAAAAATTGAACACAACAACCATTGCACCAATTTTATTTTAATCAACCCTAGCTCGATATTGGAAAAAATTTAAAGAAGAGTATGATGCGTTAAACAGGAATTATAGAAGAGGAATAAAATAGGAATAAGGTAATAAGGTCTTTATTGGTTATTCTGTTTTGTTACTAAGGTAATAAGGTCTTATATTCCTTAAATAATCGATGGTTTACACTAACATCCAAAATTTGAAACATTTGCCATCTAAGGAAATATTTTATCTGCAATTAACTTTGCCTTATATCCATGATGATTGTAAACCTTATTACCTTAGTAACAAGAATCAACTCCCCACGAACTAACCTTATTACCTTATTGAAAGTATACTATCATGAAAGTTGAATACAATAACCATTGCACTCATTTTATTTTAATCAATAGTAAAGAATTGAAAAATAAAATTGATCTAAAATTTCAAAAACCATTACCATTTGCAGTATAATCTTAGCTTAGTAGCCTTAATATTTGTATTGAGTTTGTTATTTGAAAATACTAAATAATCCCCAGTAAAAAAATAAAACCAGCAAAACAGAATAAGCAATATTGTTTAACGTGAAAAGCCATTTTGAAAAGCTGCGCCAATTGTGTTCTTTGAACAATCTGAAGTTTGTTATTAATAAGGGAATAATAAGCAGTAAAAGAAGGAAAGGAATGTATGCAGCAATGTTCAGCATGGAGAATTTATAGTCCTTATAAGGGGCTGGAAAATAGAAAATGTAGCGATTTCTTGCTAGAACATATAGATAATATAGCATGATGAAACCCAATGGAACTAATAATAGTTTTATTTTATTTTTAGTTCTCAAATAACTGAAAAGAAAAAATAAGGCTGAAAATGTAAACAAACCTGCGCAAAATAGCAGAAACAGCATTATTGCAATACTATTCTGAGGAATTTTGTAATTAATTAACTTTTCAAATTCTGCATTTTGTGGAAACAGATTTGTAATATTCAAAAGGTGGTTTCCTTTTGCCAATTCATCTTTTAAATTAAATTGAACGACACGACTGTAATCGTGATAAAAATAAAGAAAAGTTTTACCATCGTTCAGGTACCAGATAGAAGTAAGCAATGTGCCATCGCCAATTTTCTTCCTGCACACATGCATTGTATCTGATAATGCTGTGCAAAAGGCAAGGCTTGTATCAATTTTGTTTTTAAGAAAATTTACTCCATTTCTATAACGATTTAATTTAAGAGCATCTGATTCCTTAGTGTTGGATGGGCAGAAATTTGATAAAACATATTTGGCATTGTTATCAAAATGCATTGTATTTGACTCGACAATTAAACACTTGCCTGATTTTTCAATATAAATAAAAACATCTTCTATGAAATAAGAATGATCAAAGTTATTTATGTAATCATATACATCCTTGGTGGTTTTGCATTTATGTAAAATGTCTTTTAAGTATTGAGTTGGATTGGAAATTATCTTTTTGTTTGAACTAACGCTTAATACTTTTTCCGGGGGAGGCGCTGCAAGTCTGGAAAATGTAAGTCCAAATTCATTCATTCCTGATTGAGGAGCGTAACCATTAGCTCCATCAAATCTTCCACCTGTAAAAACTGCACCATATTCTTCTGACTTTTCTTTGTTTTCGAACCATATCACCGGTGTCAAATAGTAAGCATCAAAGTTTGTACCGACCATTGTTTTTTCGTTCACCGTTACTTTGTACATGCTGCATGAAATGGCTTCATCAGCAATAAGAAGCATAGCGATTATTGCAAAGAAAGTTGTAAGAGAAATTAACTTATTCATTAGGGCAGCAATATTTTTTTATTGCATTAGTAAAATTAAGTAAAGTCTAAATTATTTAATCGATACAAATAGATTGGTTCTCGAATAAGAACGAGAATTTTATTAAGATATTGGGAGTTTAATTTTAAAATGATAAGAAAAAATATAGATACTTATTCAATGAAACAATTGAGGCGGTAATAACTGAAGAAATATCTCATTCAATCGACTAAAGAATTTCCAACTAACGGCTAATCATTTATTTTTATACCATTTACGAAATAGTCTGTTTCGCCATTCCAGGGCAGATGGCCTCTTTTTTGTTCATAATGTAACGTAACATGTTTTCCTTCAAGATCAAACATCTGTTTAGCAATGCTGTCCTCTTTGACCGAAAAGAAGAATTTTTCTGAAGCAATTGTTGCATTGATATTGCTGGTAATGCTGCTCATAACCAGTTCACCTTCGTAAGTTTTAAAAATGTCTCCTTTCTTAGAAAACTTTTGTAGAATTCCGGAGCGGTTACCTTCACTATAGATGTTATAATATTTCCAATAGATCCGAAAAGAAAGCAGCAGAAACAAAATCGCGGCTGTCCAAATTAGTACTTTTTTCATGCAATTATTTTTGAAGTAATAATGACAATAACAACTAAATATTTTAACGGTTTACTATTATTTTTCTTGTTGTTATGCCAAGTTTTGTTTTAATGTAAACTATGTATAAGCCGTTAACATCAAGGTTTAAGATTGTCGAATTTTCCGTTGTTTGATTTTTTATTATTTGTTTTCCAAACATGTCTGTGACTATTATTTCCGCAAAGTCAGTAAAAAGATCAATTTTAAATTCTCCGGTAGAAGGATTCGGATAAATAGAAAACAAATTATTTTCTTCCATGTTTTTATCTATACTTGAAATTATTCCTGTAGTGGTTCCCTGAAAATAAAGCGATAACGGAAAATTTCCCTGTTGTCCGGTAAATACTGCTGCCGGAACACGGATTAAAAATGTGTGATTACCGGCAGTAACAGGACCCAGATTAATTCTTCTTATATCTATTACATCTCCCGGACACCAATTACTAAATGATTGCCACTGAGCGCTGGATTTAGCCGATGGGCCATAAATTCCATTAGCCTGGGTATTGTATTGGCGGAATGGCTCACAGGTCGGACGCCCCGGCCTGTAGGAAAGAACTAAAGAACTATCAAAATAGGCGTAATGCCATCTTCTAATGTATTCTTCACCACCGGTATTTGAACCATGATTGGATGTAATGAGAAAAAAGGCAGCGTCTGTTAAATTATTGGGAACATTAAACGATATGGTCTTTGTTGTTTTTCCAATAGTGTCAGTCGCATCGGTCTGATAGTTATTGAAATTGTTTTTAAAGAATAAGGGTATCAAAACATTTGTATTTTGAGGAAGAGCAGAGGCGTTTGTTACAAATTCCAGTTTCCCCATAAAGACATCGTTACGTCCGGAGCAGCCGGCCACTTGTGTTTGAGCAGCGTATGGAACTCCAAATAAAGACAGCTCGATCCATATATCAAAATTATTTGTTATGGCAGTATCTTTCAAAAGCATGGCAACATTGTCTACATTAAAAGTAAAAGGAACTGAATCAGGTTGAATGTTTTTATTCATAAAAGGAGTAATAAATCTTCCAAGTTCAATGCGCTGCACGCTATCCGGAGTATATGTCGCAGAACCGATGGGAACTAAAGCCATATTCACATTTCCAATCCTGTCATAATTATCACATAATGCTTTAATGGTAACATTCATCTGCAAAGTAGTACCGATGGAAAGAAGTTCAGTGCTTGTCAGTTTTCTTGCAAATAAATCATTTGAATGTTTTATTACGCCGGCAGGCGGAGGAGGATTGGTGACAAATGCAGCATAACCATCAAAATAAATAATACTATCCATTACGGTAATGGTTGTTTGTGCTGTAGAATGTATTACAGCAAATGCAAATGTCAGTAGTAATAAATATTTTTTCATATATTTTTTTATTAGATAGATTATTATGTTATTAGTTTTTCGGTGCTTAAATAAGACAGATAGCCATATTTGTTAAATTTAGAAAAGTTAAATATACTAAAAGTCAAGAAAGGAAATTCTTTACGAACTATTTTTGTTGCTTTAAAAGTCGTCCGAGTGCAACGATCCCACCCCCCAAGGCACAAATTAAAGGTGCATTTTCGCTACTGCCAAAAATGTTTAAGTAACTTATGCAAAGTCCAATCATCCAACCGGCGATAATTCCAACAAACACTTGCTCGATAGACTTTCTTTTAAATGTAATTCCGAGACTTTTCATAATTTTGATTAATCAAATAGTAATAGTCGTAATCATTAGAGGATCATGTGGTCGTCAAGAATATACGCAAACTGTAATTTTCCTAGTTTCAATTACCTCACCTCAAATATAGTAAAAACAAACCTACTATTGATTCATAAAATTCTAATTTTTAACGATAATATATCATCGGGTATAAGCATTTCAGTACCGGAAACCATATTATTTTGCCAGATTAATTAATTCTCTTTCCAACCGATCAAAGTTTTCTTCATTTTTGGGAATTACAAATCGTTTGATTTTTTCACATTCTTCGGCGGTATTGAAAATCATTCTAAAAGATATTTTAGACTTTGAATCATTGATGTATGCAAATTCCACTTCCATATCGAATATTGGCTGAGAGACCCTTTTCCAGGAAATTAATTTGTTGGGCAAAACTGTTTTAAATATAGATGAGTTTTCGTAATGACCATTTTCCGGTCCATGCATAGTCAAAGTCCGCTTTCCTTCAGGCCGTAAGTCAAATTCATGAATAGTATTTGTAAATCCTTCAGGTCCCCACCAGCTTTGTAAATGCAATGGATTAGCAAAAGCATTATAAACTGACTCTACAGATGCATTTACTATTCTTGAACTGTATATTTTATAATCGGGATTGGAATTCATGTATTTTAAAATTAATTAAATATTTTGTCTAAAGTTGGTTTTTGAGCTAATAAATGTCTGGCACCAAAAACAATTAAGACATTCTCATTATATTGAAAGCTATTGTAAATATTTCTTAAAATTACACTGTCTCGAATTTGTAAAGAATTACTTTGGATTTCACTAAACGGTACCCGGTCAAATTCTGTTTGCGCCAATTCAAAATTATTTAAGTCAATAGTTTTATTTTCATTGTTAACCTTATACAAGTTTTCAAAGTAGAGCCATAAACTTTCTTTGTCTGAAAGAATGATTTTGCATCTAAGTTTAATATATTTTTCAATAAAATAATTATATTCAAAATTCAAATCTTTAGCATCATTATAACCAGAAACAAATTGAGGAATAAATCTCTGCATAACTAAAAAATAAAGAATCTGATTGCTATCATATTTTTTTAAAAGCCCTGTAATTTCAATACTATCAGGGCAATCCGCATTTTGCAGTTTTATCTTAAAAGAATCGGCTAAAAATTTTAAAAATCCAATGGTTCCTTTTTTTGAATAGCCTCTTCTCTGGTAGTAAAACGTATGCTATCAGAAACCTGTCCGCCTTCGTTTAATATTAATGATGGTTTGAAAAGTGAAATATATTTTTGAATGGTATCAAATCTATTGTCTTTTGGATCATTTCCATGTTGTTCCCATAAATAGATTAAATGTTTTGTTCCTTTCAACTTGTTATAAACTATTATAGGGAAATATCCATTGTTTTTTTGTAGTATTTCCTGAACTTGATTGTTAACTTCTAAATAACTTTTGGTCTCAATCACAGGCATAGGGCCAAGCGCATTATTATTTGTTTGAAGGTTGCAGGCAAATAAAATTGTCAAAGTCAAAATTTTAAATATTTTCTTGAAAGTTTTCATAAAATTAGAGATAATGGTTCCGGGCTTGCATTGGAGAATTTTTGAAACAGAAAACCCTCTGCCAAAACGTTTTATTTTTTTGTCGGGGAAATAAAACCAGTCTCAACCTCTTTAGTTTTTATGGATCTTATTTCAATGGTTGCGGAAGGAACATATTCAAATTCAGGATTTTCTTTGGCAATTATAATTGCTTCGTTTTTATTTGTATTGCTGATTAGAAACATTAAACATCCACCGAATTCCAAACCTGTCAAGGCATACGCCCCAATATCCCCAAAATTCGTCGTGAGGAGAAACACAGTCTGTTTCACCCTGAGAAAGCGCCTTATATATTCTGTCTGCTTCTTCTTTTGTATCGGGTTCTAAGCTAATGGTTGTATTGTTGCCAATCGTTAATTTGTGTCCCATGCTTTCAAGCATGTCTGTTCCCATAATTTTTGTACCTCCTAATATTGGAAGCGATACATGCATTACCATTTTTTTCTCCACATCTGAAAGCTGCGGCATGCCTTCTTTTTGAGGCATATCGCCCATTCGCAAAATAGGAGCAGCTCACTCTGTTTTGAAAACTGATTTGTAAAGGTTAAACGCTTCTTCGGCATTTCCTTGAAAGTTGAGGTAGATGTTTGTTTTTGCCATGATATTTATTTTTTTAATTAATAAAGAAACTTAATGTTATTTCAATTACAGAAAATGTTCCGGGAGTTGACACAGCACATTTCTACAAAATATAGAATGTATCCGTAATATTAGCTCCTTGAAACTAAAATTTCTTAAAATGAAATTAAAATTTCAAATTAATTAAACACGACGAAATTAAACTTTTATGTAGAAAACTGAGCGTATTTTAATACAGGAAAAATGATTCGAAAATTAATAGTTATACTTCAATTCTTAAAAAGGTAAACAATAACTTGCACAACATAATCAATATTGCCCAAAGGCTGTTCTTAGGCGTTTTATCTTGTCAATAATATTGCCAAGATATGCAGTTAAGTACTCCACCGTGCTTTGCTAATTTTTCTATGTCAGTTGTAATAGACACAGTGTTAAGGCTTGGGAATTTCATTTTAAATAAGTCAACTGCATTTTTGTCTTGGGGAATATTATATTGAGGTAAGAATACAGTGCCCCCAATTCTTAAATAGTTAATATAGTTACCAAATGCACTTGGGAATTTTCCAGTCTTTAAGAGAATTGAATGATCGATTCGAATTACGTTTAATGATTTTTGTGTCATGTAGTCAGCAATCGTATTCAAAAAGTCTTTTCCTGTTCGATAGTCTTTTTCGCTTATATAGTCATGGTTGTCACTGTACTGATTGGGATATGATGCCACTAAGACTGTTTTTTCATTGATGAATCTCATCATTCCATCAACGTGTCCTGTTTTATCTCCCGGTTCGACTGGTACAATTATTAAATCAGAAATGTTAAGTTTAGATTTGAAAATTTCCTTTAAACCATCAATGAAAACATCTTCGTTATCAGAAATTACTCTATTTGATACAACACCAACTCCGTTTCCGTTATGAATAAGATTACCACCGTCTAATATTAAATTTGTTTTGTCATTTTTGACAAAATAATTCAGATGCAGCTTTAAATAGGTTGCAATCTCAATTCCAACTTTATCATCTATGTCAGCATACTTAATGTGTTGAGAACTAAAATAACTGGGGTTATATAGAGCCTTAACGACACTATTGTTTTTAAAATATATAGGACAAAAATCTCTTACCCAAACATCTTGAACTGTTTTTGACTCTAAAACATTAATCTTTGTTTCCGTATTTAGTTCATTAAGAAAATTTTCTAATTCGAGCCGAGCAGTTGGGCGAACAACCAAAGTTAATTCGCTAAGTATTTTTGTTCCAAGAACAGTTTTAATAAAGTCATTATAAAAATTGATTAATTCAGAACGGTTGTCGGGTAAGTCTTTTGGGTAAACTAGTACTAGCCCTTTGGGGTTTGTAAATTCACTTGTGATGTTTTGTGTATTGAGTAAATTGGTCATTTCTATTAATATGATAAATGTATACTACATTTACCTGTTACATTTTAACAAGTTGAAAAACTGCAATTCCTGGGGCAATAAAATCTCCAGGTTCAATCATTGCTTTTAATTTTTTTGCTTTGTTTTCGTACATATCCATTTTATCTTCAGTGCCTATTAGATTGTAGCCAAGCGTTTTTTTTAGTTCGTCCATAAATTCAAAGACGCGATTTTCTGGAGCTGTAAATTGTATTCGTTTGATTTTCCTGGTTGACATATCAAATTGAACATAAACCAATGCTTCCCAAGATTTAGAATCGTCTCTAAACTTCCATTCAGTCTCGCCTTGTTTAACAAGAGAATAATTTTTGGATAGCGCGGTCTTTATTTTTTCCAAGGTATAGTTTTGGGTTAAATATTTTTCAAATGTTGTGAATTTCAATTGTACGATTTGAGCTTGAATAGTTAAGACACTAATCCCTAAAAGTATTGCAGTCAACAGTATTTTCATTTTTTTTTGTGTTTAGTCCTTTAAAATGCCACAAACGGTTAGTTCGTTTAAAAACTAAAAGTAATGATTATTTTCAAATTATAAAACCGGTAACAAATAATAGGATTGAATAACAATCCCACTTTATTAGCAATAGCATTCTCCTATATTGAATCAACCTAAAAAGCGTTTCTAAAGTATATTTACTAGTTATTTGAAGCTAAAAATTCTTTAAACATGAAATGCTTTTAACCCAACGCATCCTTGGGCTTGTTCAGCTTTCAAATGCGATTACACCTTCACGATGTTTACTTCTTATAATCTTCTGCCGGTTCATTTACAAAACTATCTTCATAATCCTTTCTACTAAGTACTGTGTCGTATAGTCCTACGTCTTCATCTTTATGTTTTGTAATACCAATGTATTTCAAACTTGCATCTTCATGGCTTTTGCCAATATTTAAAGATGCAGGTGAAAAAAAACCAAGAAATTAAAATTACCAGATTTGACAGAAGGGTAATCATCCTGTCGAAGTTTATTCACCAAAATTTACATAGTCTAAAATTAATTACTCCCAATAATTATCGGGAAATAACAATCCGGTAGAAGAGGTTTATGTAAGCAAGCCGGAAGATTATTTATACAGCAACGCAAGAGACTATGCGGGCATGAAGGGGCCTGTCAAAGTTTAACTTATTGAATTGCATTCCTTGTTTTACAGTTGATAGTAATGGAAATGTAAGTCGTAGTCCGCGCGAATGGATGTCTGTTCATTTATCAAAGGAACTACTCGCGCTAAGACTACTCCTAGCGGGCGATGATGGCTACCCAGATTAATACCTTTTTCATTTAGCTGATTTTTATTTCACAAAACTAACATTTATTTTATTCAATTATTTTAATAACAACATTACCGGTTTTCTGTCCGGACTCAACATATTTATATGCTTCAACAATTTGCTCTAATTTATAGAATCGGTCAATTACAGGTTTGTATTCACCTTTTTCAATTAGAGTTTTGAAAAATATAACAACCTCTTTATTAATTGTTGGAATTGGAAATAAAACTTTTTTGCCCCTTGTAAATTTGGATAAAAGAGCAAAAAATACATTTTCGGCATTTTTCCCTAATTCTGTTGAAATATAAATTCCTTTTTCTGTCAGCAAGGGTTTACACTGACCAAAAGAGCTTTTTCCTACAGCATCAAAAATGAAATGAAATTTATTATCTGTTTTGGTGAAATCCTGTGTTTGGTAATCAATCACAGTATCCGCTCCAAGAGATTTTACCAAATTTACATTTTTTGTATTACAGACAGCTGTTGTTTTTACTCCAAAATGTTTTAAGAGTTGAACGGCAGAAGAGCCGATAGCGCCTGTTGCCCCGTATACTAAAGCGCTTTGTCCTTTCTCTATTTTTGATGCTTTAATATTATTCAATGCATAGTGAGCCCCTTCAGTTATCGGTGCAGCTTCGTCAAAGTTTAAATTATTGGGAAGGATTGTTACGGCAGCGTTTTCAGCAATAGTTAAATATTCTGCATGTCCTCCAAAGGTTTTGTCATTATAGCCAAAAACTTTATCTCCTTTTTTAAATGTCGTTACGCTCTTTCCAATTTCTTCTATTATTCCGGCGAACTCACAGCCCAGTATTTGACATTTTGGCCGAAATAGCCCGCTCCAAAACCGCGAAATAAAATATTCTGCACTGCGAAACCCGGAATCTGTACGGTTTACTGTAGATGAATAGACCTTGATTAATACTTCATTGTCTTTTGGTATTGGCTTAGGGACATCCATTAATTTGGCAACTTCCGGGGGGCCATATTGGGTATATATAATTGCTTTCATTTTCTTAATTATTCTATTGATAAATGCTGCTGCATTTATTCCAGCGCTTTCAATTTCTTCTGTGTCACCTCTACATTTGGATTAATTGCAATTGATTTTTTGTATGCTGCAATTGCTCTTACTTTGTCGCCCTTTGCCGAATAGCCATCACCCAAGCTGTCAAAAGCATTAAATGACGTTGGATAATTCTTAGTATTTAATTCAAAACACCTTATTGCTTCATCTAATTTGTTTGGTGCGTTTAAAAATTTGTATCCCATTTCATTCATTATTTGTTCCGGTGGCAATTCCTGAAATCCATTTTGCTCCGAGCGTTTTTGGTAGAACTTTATTATCAAGTCAACAGTTGTGTCGGACTTAGCCGGTTTCCAGTTTTCGAAGACAAAATTTAATCCGTCCTGTGTTGCTTTAACTACTTCAGAATTGTGTGTTTCTTCCGGATAGGGAATATATTTATATCTTAATCCTGTTATTTTTTTCTGTTGAAGTAATGTATGGAATTTAATAACCGCTTTATTAAATTCAGCACCTTCATTGCCATCACTAAAAAATATTGTCTTATTATTATAATCCTTGTTTTTGAATAGTAAGTCTGAGTTTTTGAAAATGGATTCTTTGTCCCACCAAAGAGCGGGACTAACAGCAATGTAGGAATTAAACATTTCCGGATGATTTAACAAACAGTAAGAAGACATTAAACCACCTAATGAATGACCAAAAAATATTTTGTTGGGTGAGGTTTTGTAATTCTTCTCTATATATGGCATTACTTCATCCTTTATAAATTTCAAGAAGCTTTCGCCACCGCCAGAGGTTTTTAAATTTATACTATCTGTTGTTCCATTCATCTGCCAAAAGCTGTGGGTAGCAGTTAAATCACGAAATCTGTCATACTCATAATTGCCAATGCCAACCACTATCATTGGAGGCAGCTGATTAGTTTGTGAAAGGAAATCTACAATACCGGCCACGACTGAAATCATTTCACCATCCATTAAATAGATAACCGGAAGCGGCTCAGAATGATTTACAGGATTGTAAACATAAAGTTTTCTATCCTCATTCAAGATAGTTGAATGAATTATTTTAATCTCTGCAATGGTTATTCCGGTACTATCTATTTTTTGTGCCAGCAACACATTAGAGAAAAAGCAAGTAAATAGAAATAGTAAAAATTTGAATTTAAGAAATGTCATTTAGTTTTATTTTGAATTTGTCATGTTAATTGTCAGTTACTTAATTCTTTTTTGTTATAATGTTGCCATTAACGTCAGTTCTTGCAAAAACTAAAAGTAACGAATATTTTCACACCGATAAAAACGGTAGTCTGTAAAAAAATTGAAAAAATAATTCCGATCTATTAACACCTGTGCGCCTTCAATCCTTTTATTTTGAAAACACTTCTTCATACATTTAAAATTGCAAAGTAAATATTCACTCCGCCAGAAGTAGGGCTACCTTCACATCAGTTCAACACAGAATTAAAGCGCACCTTCGCGAAAGGGTAAGCTGTGGTTAATCCTTATATGTTAGCTGTAGGCATTTATTTAGCATTGTCCTTGTCGTCGAAATAATTTAGCTTTCCAATTTTACCTTTTATATAGTCCAAATGATTTACGTTCTCTTTCCCATTTCCTATTGTTGTCATACCAACATTTAGTTTTATTTGTTCAGCTTCTATGTCGTAAATAGTTTTATTCAGAGCTTCAGCCTTAATGTGATATTTGTACGCAATTTCTTCAACTTCTGCCAATGTGATTTCAGAAATAATAAACCTATGAATCACTCTGTTTCTGTCGTCATATAGCGTATAAAGGTCATTTAAAAATGTTGGGTCTATTACTCCTAAGTCTAATGATTTTTTATAAATTTCTTTTTCTGATTTTTTCTTGTCCGATAAACCTTGATAAATCCATTCTGTTTGAATTTCTCTATTACTATTTACAATTTGATTTTTTAGAATAATTCCAATTCTAAGCAATGCGTCAATTTGATTTGCAATTATACAAGTCGCTTCAATAAAAGCTTTATTTTCTACAGCTCTGTTGAGAATTAAAGAAGTCGCCCCCACACCTTGCAAGAACATATCAAACCTGTAGGAATTATTTTCATTCGCACTTTTCGTTTCATCTATTAGTCTAAATGTTTTTATTATGGAATAAACCCTTTGAATCTTTTTTCAATTGACCTGCCGTCTAAGTCTTTGTCAGGATTATTAGGATGTGTCAGCGTGAACAGAACAATTTTGTCTTCAAATATTCGTGTCCAAGTTTTTGTTGTAAAGTCTTTGTCGCCTACGTCCGGAAAGCTATAATATTCTAAGTCACTAATTTTTGAAACAAGTAAAGATTTACTTCTTTGCAGGAAATTATTTTTTTCGGCCTCGTCTTTTATTTTCCTAATTGAAAGCTGAAAAGCGTCAGATTTCCAAATTTCGTATTCTTGAAAGGTGTGAACCTTTGCGTCTTTTAGTGAATATTTCCAAGTTGTCGGAACTTTAATTTCAAAAATTCCATTGTCGTCTATGAATCGTTTCATCGAGTAGTGTCTTGTCTAGTCAATAGGTGTATAACCATACGAAACAAACAAATAAGGATATTTCTTGTGTGCTTCTGACTGGTCTAACTCAAAACCACGTAAATAATGTGTCGTTGTATAAGTTTGTCCGTCTTCATTAAGTTTCTTTTTTAGCACCCCATTTATTTTAAAATTTTCTCCATAGAATGCACCACATTGGGGATTTCCTCCAATTGAATTGTCCTCACCTGAAGCTATAGCCCTTTCAATAATTTGAAGTGGTTTTAAAGTCTTATCTTCTTCGTATATTTTCTCTCCTAGTTTTTTTGCCGAACCAAAGAATGCTATTCCATCTTCTGGTAAAATTTCATCGTAAGTATATTCAATCGTGTCAGGTTTTATGATTGGAAAAAACCGAACTAATCGAACTCGTCCTTTTCTTATGCAAAAACCGCCAAGTAATATTTCAGAAAGTCCCCTTTCACGCTGTGTACTGCTTAACTCTGTAGACACGTCTCTGTATACTTTGAGGATTAGGTCAGCGAGTGAAAAAAAAGAAACATCGGAAAAATTGGTCATATATTGCAGATTTGGCAAAAGTTCTGCAATTGATTCTTTTACCGTATAGGCATTTACCGAACTGCCAATAATTGCAAGTCCGTAGTCGTGTTCAAATTCATATTTATTAAAGTCCTCTTTCGATTTTGCGGGTCCGCGGAGTCTAAATTGTACTTTGAAAATTTTAATTCCTTTGTCAAACGCACCTTGTCCGTCAAAGGATAGTCTTGAGTCCGATGAGAAAGTGATTTTGTCCTTGAGTTTATGTGCAATTACTAAAGTCATTTTTGCTTACAGCTAACTTTTTCGGGCTTGGCGAAGGTGGCGATTTTCACCACAAATGATGATGTTGAGAACCAATGTTTGATTAACCACTAATGTGTCTGCGGAGCACTGAACCGCCACTTTTGCCAAACCCGTGTTACCGGTTCGTGCTTCTTTTCTGTCGTTTTGTTGTCTGCACATGTTGCTATGTATTGGTGCGTTGGTTTGGTGGCTCTTTTGCAAAACTTGGCTTTAGCTTGGGCTTGTGCGGTTTTGCAAATGTGCCACCAATAGCGTTGGTATTTTATTAGCCCTATAACCCATATAATGCAATACATGCTTCTTCATATTCATTATATGAGCTTAAATTTTTTATAGCGAGCAATAAAATTCTTCTGCGTCTGCTTAATGCCCCTGAATTAGGGTTAAGTACTTCAACAATGGCTGGCGTAGTTGCCTTTAATTGTTGATATTCAGCAATCAAATTCCTTGTCTTTTGAACAACATCCTGATGTGCAGCCTGCATTGCATCATATGGTGGAGTTACCCCAAAAGGTAGTTTGTGGACATGGCGTTCTCCAAATGCTCCACGAGGTTGAAAATCCTTAATTATTGAACTTATGGCATCGCTATTTAATAAACCAGTTAAATAAATAGCTTCATCTTCTGTAGTTACCTGAGTCCAATAAACAGTCTGGTCGAGTATTAATCTTGCAGCATCAAAATTTTGAATATTAATATATCCAGAACAAACTTTGCCACCACCTGCACCTGTCATTACTATATATCCTGTAGGTGAAATAATCTGCTGTGTGAGTTTTCCTCTTGTGTCAATTAAAGAGAATAGAGTGTTTATAGTGCCGGTCTGAGGATCGATAGTTCTGCAAATGGAATCAAATGTATTTCTAACAATTGCACCCTTAGCAATTATAGCAGCAGTTGATAGAACTTCCCATTCGTTTGCAACATTCTTTTTAATAGGTAATAATGCTTTCTGAAATTCAGCAATGTCAAAAGGTGTAAGCAAATTTGAAGTTATTACATTAAAGAAAAGGTCACTTGGCATTATTCTCGGGCCTAATGTAAAATCTTGATGCTTCTTTGCGTCCTTTACTGTGAAAGCAAGATTGCTTGTTGTTGGATTAATAGATTGAACATTAAAAAGGAGAGGATTTCCTGTTGGGGTAGCTTCATAGAAAAGTAAATTTCGAGGCATTATATCTGCACCTTGTCTAAAATTAGCCGGTACATAAAAACCAGCATCATCATCTGTTAACTCATTTTCACTCCATGCTGTACGATTGCCTTGTTTATTTTTATAGAAAACTATTTCGGTGGGTAGTTGATTTTCAAATACTATTTGCCCTGGAAATGGTTCATCAGAATTAACATCGGGCTCGTTCTTAAGCCCAAATAGTATAACTGCTTTGTTTTTGAATACATGTTCTTGAACCTTCCATAATTCGTTTATTTCAAAAGGTACAGCTCTTTTTGAAGTAACAAACTGAAATTTTCTAAAGGGGTTATGGTGATGCCCATTTAGTATTGTGTCAGGTACTATACAACCAATTTGTGCATCATCAACTAAATATTGCTGGATAGCATAGAGAAGAAAAATCGTTGCAAGTTCAATGTGTAAATGTGAAGAGCCTGATGGTTTAATGTCAAAATCTTCCGCCATCTTTTTTAAAATAAATTGATACGGATTATTAGCAACTTTACTCAATGCAAGCCAAGGTGGATTTGAAACAAGTCCATTAAACTGACCTAATACCAAACCAGGTCGGAAACTATTTCTAAGGATATAAACCCATATCCCATTCCTGCCATCCCTATTTAATATATCAATTTTAGAAACAAGCTGACTAAAGAAATTAAAAACCTCTTCTGTTTGACTTTCATCAAAATCTACTGATACTGCAGATTTGATGGCATCTATATGAGTAACTATATCTTCTCTACTCACCGATAAGGATGCGTTATTATGAGACGATACTACTATTCTATAACTTACATCAATTAAACTATCAAAAAAGTCACGGTACTTAGGCGAAATAAGATAATCAGGTAAATCAATAGAATATTCTGCGATCCTTAATGAATAAACATTTTTATCTGCATCATCAATGTTATTTGATATTGGAGTTATAGCAAAAAGTGAATCAGCATGATAAACTGGAATTGAAATTTGAAAGGCTCCAAGTGGTTGTATCCAATCCTTTGCTGCTAAGACCCAGTTAATCTTTGAGAGCATAACTGCTAATGGATCAATATCGAAACCCGTTATGGATTGAGTGAGAAGATGTATTTGATTCTCTTTTGTTAAATGTCCAGTCGCAGAAAGAATGCGTTGCTTAGCAATTCCTAATGTTTCTACTATCATTGAACCGGAGCCACAACACATGTCTATAAGACGCAATGGTTCAGTTTGGGCTATACCTGATACAACACGAGCTACAAGCTTATGGGAAAGCCAACCCGGTGTCCATTCCTGGCCAAGCAACAGTCTTTGAGAACGGTTTGCCAACTGGGCCATTAACTTTCCAAATAAATCTTCACTTGGATTTGAATTAAAATCGTAGGCAACCAAATCTTGTTGAATTGTTCTTGCAATAGGAATAATTGAAGCAATATGTGGTTGAGAATTTATCCATCCAAAATAATCATACTCAACAAAATTTATTAACCCCTTATTCTCAAAAAAGTTACCATTAATGATAGAACTGAGTTCCGTATCATCAGAACTCAGAGCTTTCTGTTCCAAATAATTCGCACATATCAGTTTACCTAATGTAAGAATATAATATTCGTCAACGTAGGTCTTTAAATCAAATTGATCTGACCTTCCTTCCTCTCTGAGATAGCTAACAAAGCTGCACCACAAATCTGAAATGAGCTTTGCATATTTCGGATTAGCAGAAAAAGCATTTGTAACTATTGTAGAAAGTGAAGCTATATGCCCTTGACAAAACCTGCTTTCAAACCCTAAATCTTTAGCAATTGAATATGCTGAAACAGGCCTTGCCCCAATACGACCAAGATATTTTAAAAGAAATTTTGTTAAATCATTAGCGGTTTTTTCTGATACAACGGAACAATCTATAAATTCAATCTGTTTCAGAATGATATTGTCTCTACTACAAGCATCCATAGGCAATTGAGACAAATCAATCTCATAAGCATACCACCGAACAGTATCAGATAAAATCCCGATAATTAGTTCCGGGTCATGCCCTTGATTTACTAAGCTTGAGCAATAGTCTTTTACCTGATTGTAACCAGTATTATACTTAGAGCTAATAGTCAAGTCGCCTTCGTATTCAATAGCTGTTAAGTCAACGAGATTGTCAACAAAGCCAGTGCTGCCTTTTGTACCTTTGATTATTTTTACTGCCGCTTCGCTACCTTGAATATGCCTGACTACCCAACTTGGTGATTCCGGAAAAACTTGACGCAAGTGGGATGTAAAACTATCCCGAATCACTTGCTCATTTTTCCCTTCTGCCATCAATTGAAGGCTGTCAGAAAGACTTTGCTGTGCGGATACGGTATTTATTATTGTTACATTCATTTACGAATTCTCTTTTTTAAAAGTGTTTGCTTTATTATTGAAAGATCATTGAGTTTTTGAAAGACATTAGTCCCAAATCCAAAAGCATTAAGAATAATAGAATCTATTTCAAATATTAATCTTTCAGTATTTACATCTGGGGCTGATAAATTTTCTCCAAGAATCGTGAGACTACTAATCAATGCAGTATTTAATATGGGGAATGGGATTTTCTTCAATTGTGTGGCCTCTAATTTTAAAGCTCCACCACCCATGACTGTTCCATATTCTTCCATTGCTACAGTCGCCCATGTGCTATTTAATAAAGCAAGCAATGAATAATTATTGTGAGGTGACTTTTTATCAGAAATCCAGAGAGAAGAAAAATTGGCATCAATAAGATATTTAGATTCGTTATTCAACCTTGTCTTTACGGTTCCGGTATTTACTCTTGGAATAAATAAGTCGGGGAAGTGTCGCTTTGTAAACTCTGGCAGTGAGTACCAAAATCTTGGAATCTCATTCGCTTTTTTTTCATTCCATTTTTTTACATTTGGCTTTACAGCTGATAGATCTGGAATTAATTTATCAGTAGTTTTATTTCCATTTTTAAATGTTGACACCTTCCTTATATAATTAGCTAAAGGTTCTGGAATCTCGTCATACTTGTTATGAAATGCGGCATTGCATTTTTCAACAAATGAAATATCCTCTATTAGAGCAAAAGATTGTAAGGATAGAACAACCCCATCTGACTTAACTTCATTCACTGTAAAAGTGTTATCAAGTTCCGACTGTTTTCTTACTACTTCCCTGAAGTATTTTCTATTAATATGGAAGGGAAGCAGCTTAAATCGCTTGTGTGGGGCTACTAAAATTTCTTCATTGGTTGCCAATTTGTAATTCAGATAGAAAAAATTATTCGCACCAGTCCTTAAACCCTGACTTACTGCTACACCTATATCTTGAAGATGACAAAAACTAATTTTTACATCTTCATACCAATCTCTAAGAGAAGAAGATGATTTTATTCCATTACTAACCAGCTTTTTGCCTGTATAATCTTCTTCAAATAATTTATACCATTTTTGAGTGGTAATTGAGAACTTCAAATCATTGGCAAAGTTTCTTATGGAAATACTTTTGCTTTCAAATAAACCTTTTACTGATACTTCATTGTCAATGGCTTTAATAAAATCAAGCTCAGGTGAAATGCTTTCTGGAAATATATTTCCGACCAAACTGTTAGCAGTTATTGCCTTTGAATATATTGCTGAATAGATGAACTTTTCATCGTCCCATGAGATCAAAGATTTTTTTCTTTTTATCCTTTCCGCAACAATTAAAGTGGTTTTGACCTGTGCAGGCTGAAACCATGTAGAGTTTGCATCCTCTATTATATATTCAATTTTAAACCAACGAGATAAAAGATATTTTACAATTAAGGCGTAATCTCTATTTAGCCAGGTTTCTGGAACAACCATTGCAATCTTGCCACCCTCTTTTACCAATACAGCACATAAAATCCATGAAGGAACAGCAAGGTCAGAAAGCCCTGATAAGTTTGAAATTATTAGTTTAAAGTAATCTTTGTCAACCTTATCTATTGTTTCAAAATGGTTCAAACACTCAATTAAATTACTCCGAATTTCATTTATGTTAAGAGTAGAAGGATAACCTTGCTCAACTTTATTAATCGTTTGATAACGAACATAAGGAGGGTTAGTAATTACTAAATCGTAGCCTTGTGGCAATAATTGTTTTAATATTTCTGTACTAAAGGCATTACCATTGAGTAAATTAATGGATGGGAAATCGCCAATTCTTCTTTGTAAATTTCCATAAACATCTGTATCAATTTCAATACCTGTCAAATTTGTTGATGATTCAAAATTCTTTGTGAAGTTTAAAAACATATCACCAATACCACACATTGGGTCAATGATATTTTTTGCATTAGCACACTTTGCCAAGTCTGCCAGTAAACATGCCACTGACCTGCCAGAGAAATACTGGCCTAATTCCTTTTTGTTTGATATTTTCGTTTGTATCACTTCCAAAATAAAACTGGTTAAATTGAATATTGAGTTTTAGGCAATTCATGTTTAATTATGCTGTAGAATTCACCTGCATCAAATAAAACCGGCTTCCCTAATTCCAAACAAGCATTTATATATCTTGAGAAAAGCCTCTCAGGTGTTTGTTCATCATGATTGTTTGATATTAAAAAGGCATTACTAATAATCTTCTTAATTAAAGCAGAATCATAATCCTTTTTAATTGCTGACTTTTTTTGTGATACTGTTTCTGATTTAGAAAGCAGCAATAAAGGGTCACCCTGAACCTTCACATTTGAGATTACCTGTTTAAAACTACTTTGTATTTTATCAAGTATACTTGATGTAACCACAGTGAAATTTGACCTTTGGTACGAATCAATTAAAGCTTGCCAGATTTCAGCTTTTGCTGAATGAAATACGAGACTAACTGATCCATTATTTTTAAGAACTCTGTTGACTTCGGAAAATACTGACTGCATAAGCTGTCTATATTCATCTATTCCCTTTTTTTGAGCAACATTCATTATTGCTTCATCTTTTTGATTGGTTAATTTTCCTAACCAAGCCTCATTAATTTGATTTATTTCAGAGTAGGGTATGTAATCACCAAATGGTGGATCTGTAAAAACATAGTCAACTGTTTGCTCAGGAAGTTCTATCTTGGTACTACTTGAATTATAAACCCGCACTTTACTCTCACTATTTTCCACAAGTTTAAAAGCTTGTTTTAGAGTAGATATTTTACGTCTAACTCCTTCAAGTATGTTTTTCTCAATAGGCAAGCCACTTATATATAAAACACCCGACTGAGAACCTGTAATTACAAAATCAGTACTATTCTTTTTTACAACCACCCGTGTCATTAAAGTTGAATGAGAGGAGTTATAACTAAGTAGAAGAAACTTTAAAGCATCTTGATACTCTAAAGGATAGCTGCTTATTTTATTCCATAACCTTGAAAAAACAACAGCATTTCTGTCGGTGTAGAAATGGTGAAGATGTGATATACCAGTATGATAACCTTTGCGATACAAAACGCCCCAATTAATTTCATGCTTAGGAAAGCTAATTATCTCAATAGGTGATAAACAGTTTTTAAAATGACTAATATCCTTTTTTGTAACAAGACGGCTCCATGATTTCTTGCCCGTACGACCATAAATTTTTACAGGTATTCTTTTCTTAGCAACATGATTTTTATTTAGAATTATATCCCAAGAGTTTTCAGTTGCACGGTGTATATTATTTATTGCATCACTATGTTTACAGTGAGGGCATTTAAAGTTTGATGAAATACTAAGCGGTTTTTGAGTTACGGCAATATCCCAAAAAGTGGATTCCTTTTTACATTTGGTACACTCCAAAACATCGGACCAAATCACATATCTGATGATTCCTTCATTACCATCATTATCAACGACTGAATAAATATTACCAACCTCGATTTCAACATCTTTTAATAATTTTTGAGCAAGCTTTTCAAATTTATCCGGAGAAGGTGGATTACACATAACATTACTTACAAATGCACCTAACGTACTAAGTTCATATAAAACTGCATTACGTTTACCCCATTTTGGATTAAGACAAAGGCTTTTTGCAGTATCAATCATAAATTGGGTTGGTTTGTCGCATAGCATTGTAGCTAATCCAGTTGTTCCACTGCCTGCAAAAGGGTCTAAAACGGTAGCACCTACATCGGTGTGACAAGCAATAAATATTCCGATTGATTCTGGTGATATTTTAGTTGGATATGAAAAGGCATTGTATAATGCCCCATTTCTATTTGAGGGTAATGGAGAATTATAAAGTTTTTTCAAATCAGAGATTTGTAGTTGTGTTTTTTTATCTTTCATAATTTTCTCATCATTTTGTATTTGATTTGTTTTTCAGCAACCTTCAGTGCTTGAATTCCAAAATCTTCGTCTTGAATTTCGTAAAGAATTTTTTCGCTTAAATATTGAATAAGTAACGATTCCTTGTCGAGTTCAAGAATGTTAGCTAACTTGGTTATCTGGTCACGAGTTGCTTTTCTTTCTCCTCGTTCAATCTTACTCAGTATAGCTGTGTCAATGTCGAGTTGAGCAGAAACGTGTCGCAATAGCAGCCCTTTTTTCTCTCTTTTCTCTCTGATTATTTCTCCGGTCGTTTTCAATTTGAAAATATTAACTTGACAATTATTGTCAAATGTAAAAAGTATTTTTGTCTTGGTCGCAATAAATTTGAAAGATTTTATCAACAGTCTTTAAACTCGTCAGGAAGTCGGGTGGTGGGTGGGCTTGGGTGCTGTTGGGCAAAATAAAATGTGCTGCAAACTGTGTTGATTTGTGCGTTGGTTTGCAGCTCTTTTTATTTTGCGAAGCATTGGCATTTTGTCTGTTGTTTTATTGTTCCTTTTTTGTCTGCTGTGTCATCTTTTAGCATGACCGGTAACGTTTCCGTTCCCGCGACCGTTTCGTGAAATTTCTATTAGGAGGGGTTGGCGCGACTGGTTGCGCATATTTCGGGATTGGATGTGGGTATTAACTCTTTATGCAAAGTATAATAATAATTCTATATTTCAAAATGGGCAGTAATGTATGTAGCAATATTCAAACGTTTAAATTGGCAAATTTTCATATTTCATACTTATATTGAACAACATGTATGAAAACAAAAAAAGGTGGCGAATACTTTCCGCCACCTTTTAAGTTAACAAACTTTACGCTTAATGAAAAACAACTATCTTAGATATTCCTTCTGTTTTATTTTCACCTATTACCTTTATGGTATAAATGCCTTCCGGTAACCTTGATGTATTTATAATATGCGATTCAGTACTGAAGGAGCCCTTAAGTACTTCTTTTCCCATGGCATCGGTAACAATGATTTTTCTTAATTGCCGGTTATTAAAAAATAGCTGACATTTTTCATTCGATGGATTTGGAAATACATTGATCTGTGAAGAAGAATTTTCAGGTTGAGAAATAGAAAGAAACTGATCAACAGTATTCACCGTCATATTCGTATAAATCGGTTGATTGAAGTCAAAATAAATGGAAGCGGAATTTTGAATCTGTGTTAAATGAGCTACATTATTGTTTTGTTTTATCTTATAGGAAACATAACCATGACTGGCAGGTTCATTGGCATTGCTATCGGGAAGCATAATGTTGTCGTAGTTAAAGCGAATAATGTTTCCGGTAAGTAAAGACCAATGCATTGTGTGACTGGTCGCAATTACTTCAATAGATGATATATCCAGATTCTGATCAATGGTGTCAAGTATATATGTATTATAAGCTTCAGCATTTCCCGTATTTTGGAAACGAATGGTATAGGTAAGATCGGTATTTGGTCTTACGGAACCTTGTACTCCCTCTCCGGATGGTGTAACATACTTATCATTCGGATCCCAGGAATTTACGACGGGAAAACAAAATGTTTGAGAATTGTTGGAAGGAATGGAATCTCCTGCAACAGGAGTAAGGTTTACCGTCACACAAACACTGTCGCCTATATTGGCATTGGGAGAAACTTGCACAGGAAGACAGAAAGACCAGTATAGATCAGGACTGCTGATAGGAAATGTTACTGTTTGTCCGTTGACTGTATAACCAATACCTGCTGTGTCGGGTAATGGAGTCAGGTCAGCATCGAATACTAATTCAATTTGTCCGTTAGGGGTATTGCAAAATTGATTGAATGCATGAACACAAAGACTTCCCGTAAAACCCGGACGGAATCTCCAGCCGCTTGCCCAACTGCGAAGATCAAAACCGGGAGGACAGTTTAAGCCGAAGTCGTTTCCTGTTGAAGGTATTGTACTTACAGTTTGTATCCCTGAAAGCGGACAGGAAGGAGTAAAATGCACAGAATATCCATTCGGTGCATTTACCTGAACAGTATAGGTTGATCCGACAGGTACGTTAAACGAATAGACCCCATTGGAATCAGTGCTTGCCCAACCGCCTAATGTTGTTCCATTCAAAAGAGTTAGAGAAATGTTGGGCAACAGAATATCACCGGCATCGTAAATGCAATTATTATTTATATCCTGGTAAACAATACCGGAAATATTTCCACATGTTGATGCAACGACTATTTGATTCGCTACTACCGTATCTGCCTGCTGATTCGGACCTGTCATAATAAGGGAAGGGATATAACTTCCTGCATTAGTATAGATATGAGTGAACATCCCATTTATTTGAATATTCGCAGCAGATAGATAAAAAACGCTGTCGATTCCATCGCCAAACAGAACTTCAAATTTTATAGAATCAGTAGGTAAATATCCGTTTGTATAGCCGTAATAATAAAAGTCTTCTGCTGCCGGAACTGTGCAATAATAGAAAAGTGAGTCATCAAAAAACTGTAATGATACAAATGGTGTAAAATTAACAGGTACATTCTGACAAATAAAGTCTGAACATCCGAGGCTGTCGTATATTGTAAGGCATGCGTTGTATATACCTACACCTGAATAAGTATGTGTAGGATTCGTCAGATTTGATGAATCACCATCACCGAAATCCCAGGTATAGGTCATAGGCCCTGAACCAGTAGAACCATTGGCGAAGGCTACGACTGATGACGACGGTTGAACGACAGTGTAGTTAAAGTTTGCAACACATTGAGCATAGAGGTTGCCTGTGAAAAGGAAAACAATCAGAAACAGAAGGAGTAGTTTTTTTTTCATTGTATAAGGGAATTTGATAATTAGAAATTAAAATGGAATTATTGATTGGAGTTAAAGAAATATGTTTTAAATAAAAATGAATGAATTAAAGAAAGACATGTCTAAAATCTGATGAAATAAATAATATTAAAAGCGGCCGTTAATTTTCGCCGCTTTTAATATTATTTAATTTTTGTTCTAATGTTTAACTATCAACTTAGATATAACTTCTGAATTATCGGATTCAATTATTCTGACAGTATATAATCCGGCAGCGAATTTAGCAGTATTTATTGTATAGGATTCCGAACGGAAAGTGTTTTTGAAAACTTCTTTTCCAAAAACATCTGTAACAATAAGCTTTCTGGTGTTCTGGTCTTTAAAAAATAACTGACATTTTTCATTCGATGGATTAGGATAAATATTCATTAAGGAAGAATTATTTTCCGTTTTGGAAATGGAAAGGAACATGTCAACCGTATTCACTGTCTTATTCGTATAAATCGGAGGATTGAAATCAAAATAAATGGAGGCTGAATTCTGAATCTGTGTTAAATGTGCAACGTTGTTATTTTGTTTGATTCTGTAAGTAACGTAACCATGACTTGCAGGTTCATTGGCATTACTGTCGAGGAGCATAATATTGTCGTAGTTAAAGCGAATAATATTTCCTGTAAGAATAGACCAATGCATGGTATGGCTTGTAGCAATAACTTCCAAAGAAGTTGGATCAAGGCTTGCATCAAGGGTATCGAGGATATAAATATTAATCGCTTCAGCATTTCCTGTATTCTGGAAACGTATGGTATAGGTTAGGTCTGTATTCGGACGAATAGCTCCCTGTCCTCCATCGCCTGAAGGAATTACATACTTATCATTCGGATCCCAGGAATTTCTGACAGGAAAACAAAACGTTTGTGTGTTATTGGAAGGAATTGAATCTCCTAAAACCGGTGTAAGGTTCATGGTGATACATATACTATCTCCTATTTGTGCATTGGTTGCAACTGTAACAGGAATGCAGAATGACCAATTTAAATCAGGACTGCTTATTGGTAATGTAACCGTTTGTCCGGTGATTGTATAGCCAATTCCTGTCGTATCCGGTAGTGGTGTCAAATCAGGATCAAGTATTATTTCTATCTGACCGTTTGGTGTATTGCAAAATTGATTGTAAGCATAAATGCATACGCTTGTTGTAAATCCCGGACGGAATCCCCAGCCGCTTACAAAACCCTGAAGGTCAAATCCCGGCGGACAAGTAAGTCCGAAATCATTTCCGGAGGAAGGAAGCGAACTTACGCTAATACTTCCCGATGGTGGACAGGTAGAAGTAAGATGATAATAATATCCTCCCAGAGTATTAACCTGAATGGTATAGCTTGGACCTGTAGGTACGTTAAAAGAATAAACTCCGTTTGAATCAGAACTTGCCCAGCCTACTACGGTGCTTCCATCATAAATAGTGAGAGAAACATAAGGCAATAGTATATCACCGGCATCGTAAATACAATTGTTATTTATGTCCTGGTAAATAGTTCCTGTTATACTTCCGCATGTAGCTCCAACTATAATTGGATTGGCATTCATTGTATCGGCAGCTAAATCAGGGCCTGTTACTATAAGTTGAGGATTGTAATTTCCTGCATTGGTATAAATATGAGTAACCATTCCATAAAAAGATGAATTAGCAGTTGATTGATAAAAAGTGCTGTCTGTTCCATCACCAAAAATAAAATTGAATTTTATGGAATCGGTTGGCAGGTAACCGAAAGCACCACCGGAAAAATAGAAGTCTTCAGAAGCAGGTGTCGTACAAAAATAGTACAGGGAATCATCGAAATACTGTATGACCACACCCGGTGCTACATTTAATGAAACTGCAACAGTAGAAGAGTCTGTACAACCTAAGCCATCACTTATAGTTAGGCTTACATAATACACGCCACCTGCAACGTAAGTATGTGTTGGATTTGGAAGATTAGAGCTGCTTCCATCACCAAAACTCCATTGGTAAGTTAATGGTTGAGATCCCGTAGAGGTATTAACAAATGAAATAACTGCAGGCACAGCAGGTCCTCCGGAATAAGTAAATGAAGCGACACATTGAGCCCTAAGTTCACCGGCTAGTAGCAAGAGGGCGAATAAGGAAAGAAGTAGATTTTTTTTCATAGTAAAGGGGTTTTTGATTAATTAATGGTTATACAAATAAACACGATAAAAGTAATCGTTTGGTTTAGTCTAATAGTAATTAATTATTGATGCAAAATAGTGTTTTTGCCCAAAAAACGGAAGGAAGGCCTAATCTTTAAGTAAAGAAGTCCTGTTCCTCATGCAATAAACCTAAATCCTCAAATTATTCCACAACAAACTTACCGATATAATTGGTACGCTCATTTTTCATAGTGATAAAATACATTCCCGGTTTTAATCCTGAAATATTTAATCTAAAGTCTGAAGTGGTAACAACAAAAGCAGGCATTACATTTTTGCCTGTTACATCGGTAACCCGGAATGTGTTTTTGCCTTTTACTTTATCCGTTAATGAAACATAAATTTCGTCGTGTGCAGGATTTGGATATAGTTTCAGTTGAAAATTATTTTCAGCAAGTTCATCGATGCCAATAAGATGTTTACAGGGAAAACTGTCTGATTCGAAGAAATGTTTAATACGCATAACCTGTTCACGATTGACAGCGAATGATGTTAATTGTCCATTTGGAAAATTTGGTTCCCGAGTATATACATAGGCATAGTCGATTGAACGTATTCCATTTGCAGGAAGATTAAATGGTCCGGAGGAAACATTAGAGCGCCTGTCGGAAGGAGTGTTTGGACTACAGCCCGTACAAGGATGATATTCAGACCAGCCTGATGTATCATAAGGGTTTCCACTGTACATGTATTGAGTATAGTCTGTTGATGATGGATTATAACCGTTTCCTCCATAGGTCAACGGTACACTATCTTTCCAGATTCCATTCATTCGAAAATAAAATTGTTGTGCAGTATAAGGGTTCCCTACAACAGTAAAGTCATTATTGGATGAAATGAAATAATTCAACATGCAATTTTCACCCACTTCATCGGTTACCCCATTGTGATTATTATCGAGACCATCGTTTGGAACCGGTTCCGGTCCTTTTAGTAAAGCGAGATTAATCATAGGCGGGTGTAAACCATAGCCCCTGTCATCTTCATGAGGAAGTGGATTTAAAGAATCATCGTCATCGCCATTTAAAGCAAATGCTATATCAAGAGTTGTATCACAGCCAACAAAATCATCTAAAGAAATTCCCAGATCAACATCTGTGTAAACACCAATATAGACATCATGATAATCCGTATCGCTTCTATTAATAAAATCATAATGATAGAAGGTTGTATAATTAATAACAGTATCGGTGCCTGACAAAGCCGGGCAGTTGTAAGCATATGCCGATCCGTGAATTTCTACGCCTAGATTATATTGTGCATTGGTTTCAGAATGATTGGATCTATTATCATTAAAAACCCACCAAAGCATCTGGTCGCCTTTCATGTCCGGATAATCGCCGTCATAAGGATTGTAAACTCCATCCAGATTATGGTCTATAAAAGGAGCCAACTTTCGCGAATAATTACCGCTTCCATGGGCAGGCCAGTTTAAAATTATGGAAGGGATAGTATAGCTTCCATTCGCTACAGATCCATCCTGAAATTTCGAAATGAATTCATTTACCGTATAGCGTTCAATTTTCCATAATCGGTCATACTGTTGAAATGCACCCGGATTAATGGTAGCATCCGTTGTATCCAACGGTCCCGGCCAGAAGTCATTTCCGCTTTGCCTGTATGTTTGAGCAGCAAGGTGTAATTTTCCCTGCTGATCTTTTCCGCCAATCCATAATCCTTCGGCAAAAATCGATGATTTGCCAGAGCCTTTCGGGACTTCGTAAAGAGGGTTTCCTGTTAAATCATAAAACATACTTCCATTATTCCATACTCTTGCCTGAACCTGGTTAATATCCAGGTAAGGACATGTATCGGGTTGAAGAGCCGGAGAAATTCCATTTATGTTTAACTTATAAATATCGGATGAGTTTTCTGCAAAGATCAGTTCTCCTAAACTATTGTAGTCAAACAAATCGACAGAGTCATTGGCAAGAGCTGCAGAATAGGGGCCTTGAATAGGGTAGGCATTGCTTAAAGAATTTTGAGAATTAAATTCAAGCAGGTATAAATCATTGAGATTAGAATAATTGGAAACGGCGAATGTCTTATTTGGATCAGTAGCTCCTAAAAAATTAATTGGTTGTACAACGAGATTGTTGAACAAGCACGGATTGGATTGCATTCTTATTTTTTGAAAAACCGTATCCTTGATTTGATAATTGTATGAATAAATATTCTGGTTTTGATCGGAAGTTAATCTGTAAACAGGTGAAATATTCGGTGAAGTACCTTTCCATCCCGTGGAGGTTAGGACATTAATTCCTTTGCTGTCTGAAATGTATACACCAAAGGTGTTTTCAGCAAAACATAAAACTGTATCCGATTGCAAGGGCGAATTGGCTGTATTAAAAATTACAAAAGAAGAACCATTAATCGAAACAGCACCTCTGTCTGTTGCCACCCAAAGTGTAGTATCGCTCACAAATAAATTTAAAATGTTATTCGAAGGAAGGGGAGTGTTTAGTGTATTATAGGTAGTCAGATTTAATCCGTCCGTTTTAAACAGACTATTATTAGTTCCTATCCATTTTATATTACCCTGAAAAGCAATAGAGCTTACATTATTGGATGGAAGTCCGTTGGTGTCATTATAATATTTCCACGATGTTCCATCGTATTCCGTTACTCCGTAATTTTTATACCCCGTCCAAATATGATCATCCGGCGAAACACGAATTACCCTCTTTGTATTATTTGGATTAGGCATCAATCCGGGAGGATACGGAAGCGTAGTTATTTGAGCAAACAAATTAGTGCTTACAAGAAAGAGAAGGGAAAGTAGCGTTGTTTTCATACGTTGAATTTTAATAAAGATAAGAGTTTCCAATTAATAAGCGGGAAAGTCTATAAATAAATTGAAATTCACTATGAAATTTGTTTTAAAAGGTCACGTATTTGTAAACTCATCATCACCTTTGAATGTAAAATGAATTTTCGAAAAAAATTATTTTCAAATATTTTTTGATAAATTGGAATTTATAAAATCATAAATTCGTTATAATTAATGTAGTTTTGGATTATTTCGGTTCATAAAACCTTATTACCTTAGTAAAAAGACATAATATCACCATAGATTACCTTATTACCTTATTTCCCATTTTATTCCTCTGTGATAATGCTTGATTAAGTCATCATTCTCTTCTTTAATTGTTTTTTTTTCTTGTTGTGTTCGGATTGATTAAAGTAAAATGAGTGCAATGGTCGTCGTATTCAATTTTAATAATTGGATACTTTTAATTTGGCAATAAGGTAATAAGGTAAGTTTATTGGGATCTGATTTTTGTTGCTAAGGTAATAAGGTTTACAATCGCCATGAATTTAAGACTCAGTTCGTCGTAAATAATAAACTTTTTAAAATAAGGTTGTCGTATTCAATTTTTAAAATAGGATACTTTTAATTTGGCAATAAGGTAATAAGGTAAGTTTATTGGGATCTGATTTTTGTTACTAAGGTAATAAGGTTTACAATCGCCATGAATGTAAGACTCGGTTCGTCGTAAATAATAAACTTTTTTATATAAAAAAATATAGTTAAAATTAATATTTCAAATAAATAATAGTTACATATATTAACTATTATTTATACTTGATAAAATTCACAAAAACCTACCGTTAAGAGTATAGCAATTGGATAGTTTATTAACTAATTACCCTTCTCCGTCAACCCCGCCACCAAATACTCCCTGTTCAATCGTGCAATATGTGAAATCGAAATCTCTTTCGGACATTCAGCCTCACAAGCTCCCGTATTTGTGCAGGCTCCAAAGCCGGCTTCATCATGGGCTTTTACCATTTTAAGAACACGGGTATGTCGTTCAGGAGCTCCCTGTGGAAGTAAAGAGAATTGAGAAACTTTTGCTGATAAAAAAAGCATTGCAGAGGCATTTTTACAGGCAGCAACACAAGCACCGCAACCTATACAGGCAGCAGCATCGAAAGCTTCGTCAGCTTTTGCTTTTTCAATGGGAATACTATTTGCATCAACTGCATTACCGGTATTAACAGAAATATAACCACCTGCCTGAATGATCTTGTCAAAAGCACTGCGGTTTACTACTAGGTCTTTAATTACAGGAAAAGCTGCAGCTCTCCAGGGTTCAATGGTTACTGTTTCTCCATTGGCGAAATGACGCATATGAAGCTGACACGTTGTTGTACCTTTAAGCATGCCGTGTGCGCGACCGTTAATATACATACTGCACATGCCGCAAATTCCTTCTCTGCAATCGTGATCAAAAGCCACAGGCTCTTTTCCTTCGCGTATTAATTTTTCATTCAATACATCAAGCATTTCCAGAAAAGACATGTGCGTACTCACGCCTTGCATGTCATAAAATTCAAAACGTCCGGCAGTAGAAGCATTCTTCTGGCGCCAGATTTTGAGTTTGAGGTTGATTGTTTCGGACATTTTTTTTAATTCTCAAATTATTTATACGATCGCTGCGTCGGATGCACAACATCAAACTGCAGTGGTTCTTTATTTAATTGTGCCGGCTGATCTTCGCCGTTAAATTCCCACGCTGCAACGAAGCTGAAGTTATCGTCGTCGCGTTTGGCTTCGCCGTCTTCTGTTTGTGATTCTTCACGGAAATGTCCGCCGCACGATTCACGACGCATAAGTGCATCGGTAATCATTAGCTCACCCAGTTCAATGAAATCTGCAACGCGACCGGCTTTATCTAATTCGGGATTAAATTCATTTGTATCACCCGGAATCTTAACATCACTCCAGAATTCTTTTTTAAGATCCTTTACCATCTGAAGCGCTTTTGTAAGGCCGGCTTCATTTCTTGCCATGCCGCAATAATCCCAAATAATTCTTCCGAGTTTTTTATGCAGCTCTTCAACAGATTGTTTACCGTTGATGGTTTTTAATTTATTGATTCTGTCGGTTGCATTTTTTTCTGCTTCTTCGAATGCAGGATGTGTGGTCGGAATAGCAGGTACACGTATTTCATCTGCTAAATAATCCCCTATAGTATACGGTATAACGAAATATCCATCTGCAAGTCCTTGCATAAGCGCTGAAGCACCCAGACGGTTGGCGCCATGATCGCTGAAGTTACATTCTCCTAAAGCATACAATCCGGGAATCGTAGTCATCAGGTTGTAATCTACCCACAACCCACCCATGGTATAATGTACTGCAGGATAAATACGCATTGGCGTTTTGTAAGGATCATCGCCTGTAATTTTAGCATACATTTCAAAAAGGTTTCCGTAACGCTCGCTTATTACATGTCGGCCGAGACGGTTTATACTATCGCGAAAGTCGAGATAAACAGCAAGTCCGGAAGGACCAACTCCACGACCTTCATCACACGCTTGCTTAGCAGCGCGGGAAGCAACATCGCGCGGAACAAGGTTTCCAAAAGCAGGATATCTTCTTTCTAAATAATAATCGCGTTCTTCATCGGGAATATCTTCGGGTTTTCTTTTATCACCGATTTCTTTAGGAACCCATACTCTTCCATCGTTACGTAAACTTTCACTCATGAGCGTAAGCTTCGATTGATAATCTCCTGAAACAGGAATACAAGTAGGGTGTATTTGTGTGAAGCAGGGATTACCGAAAAAAGCGCCTTGCTTATATGCTTTCCAGATTGCAGTTGTATTAGAACCCATGGCATTGGTGGAAAGGTAAAACACATTTCCGTAACCGCCGGTTGCAAGAATAACTGCATGACCAAAATGGCGCTCCATCTTTCCTGTAACAAGATCACGTACAATAAGGCCGCGTGCTTTGCCATCGATTTTTACGAGGTCAACCATTTCATGACGGTTGTACATTTTTAAATTTCCTTTAGCAACTTGGCGTGATAAAGCACTGTAAGCTCCAAGTAGCAATTGTTGTCCGGTTTGTCCGCGTGCGTAAAATGTTCGTGATACCTGCACACCGCCGAATGAACGGTTGTCCAGAAGTCCACCGTATTCGCGTGCAAAAGTAACCCCTTGTGCTACACACTGATCAATGATCGATGTACTTATTTCAGCAAGTCGGTAAACATTGGCTTCACGTGAACGATAATCGCCGCCTTTAACGGTATCGTAAAAAAGTCTGTAAACACTATCGCCATCGTTTGAATAATTCTTTGCTGCATTGATTCCTCCCTGAGCTGCAATACTGTGCGCTCTGCGTGGACTATCCTGAAAACAAAAGCATTTTACGGAATAGCCAAGTTCTGCAAGACTTGCTGCTGCAGATCCTCCGGCAAGACCTGAACCTACAACAAGGATTTCAATTTTCCTTTTGTTTGCAGGGTTAACCAGTTTAACAGTCGATTTATACTTACTCCACTTCGTTTCAAGATCGCCTTCGGGAATATTGGAATTCAATTTATTCATAGGATTTATTTATCGATGGAAAGATCTTATATATTAATGTTGAAGGATGTTGGTTGCAACACCAAAAAAATCAAAGTAAAACATGATAGGAAATGAAGCAAAGCCAACCATGAAAATTAGTGAAAGAACTGTTCCCATAGCTTTGATCGAACTTCTGTACTTCATATTGTTTACTCCAAGTGTCTGTAGAGCCGATTGAAAGCCGTGATTGAGGTGGGCACCCAGTAATACCATTGATACTAAATAAAATGCAGCATACCAATTTGATTGAAACGCTGTAGCGACATCCTGTGCCATCGTTGTCTCCGGTGCACCAAACCTGTGCGGGAAAAAGAACGTACGCAGGTGAATAACAAGAAAGACTAGAATAATAGTGCCTGTGAGGCCCATATTCCTGGAAAACCAGCTGCTGTTTTGTCCTTGGTGGCTCATTGAATAATTTATGGGTCTTGCTTTTCTATTACTTAGAGTAAGGAAAAGAGCATCAATAATATGAATGATAATGCCTGCAAAAAGTACATATTCAATGGTTCGGATAATTAAATTATTTACAAGAAAATCTCCGTAACTGATAAAGGATTCTCCACCATCCATTTTATACAGCAAAAGATTTCCGTATAAATGCTCGAGAAGAAAAACGACTAGAAAAAGGCCTGTTAAAGCCATCACCAATTTACGCCCAACAGTGGTGTAAAACATTTTGAAAGCAGCAATCATATTTGATAGGAATTACGGCACAAATGTAGCGGGTAAAGTAGTAAGTACAAAGTACAAAGTATTAAGTACAAGGATTATTATTCAAGCAGATTAAAAGTATTTCAGGGCTATAATAAAAGGCGTTTTTTCCCAACTATTTTACAATGAATAAGATATGAAACACACTATTCATTTCAGCCCCGACTTTATTCGATTTATTACCTAAAGATGTAATTAACCTCTGATAAATTAACAGCTATACTACTAATGCCCGGGGTATTGCCACAGCACTTTTTTAAAATAATATTAAGAATAGAGAAAAAAAGTGTTGTGGCAACACTAGTGTTTTGTGTAGGCCTATAGCAGATTCAAGGGACCAAATTACCTCAATTTTATTTCTCATACCGTTGCCAGAATTCTTTACTGGTCAAAGTATTTCCCTTTTTATGATTGCGTATTCCTCGTTCAATCGATTTTTTTTGTTTTGAAGAAAGTTCAGAATACCAATCGCCTGATTCAACAGAATCTTTTATGGAAGCAATTGACTTTAATAGCTTCTTATCCTTTAATTGGGTCAGCCAGGAAATTAACTCGTGTTTTAGCTGTTGAGATGTCATAGTCCAAAGATAATAAATTTGAAATTAATTATGAAAGAATCTTCGGAGCGAAAGGCAAACGTATAACGATTAGGTTTTGGGATTTCATTTTCAGGCCAGGAAAGATTGTACAATACAAATCCGTTGGGCGCGTGAGAATTGATACTCTGCCCTTGGGCTCCTTATAGTAAAGAGACCAGCATATTTTATTGACTGCAAACAAGCAGTAACTATGAAGAAAAAGGCTTGCGCCTTATGTTCGTATGGTTTTCCCTCTCACCCTGCCATACATATCATCATTGTAAGCAATAACAATGATGTTTTTTTAAATAGTCAAAGGTTGTTTTTCCTATACAGCACGACAACAGCATATATGTCGGTTCTTTTATTAAAAAAAAACCCCCTTGTAATTAAAAACAAGAGGGCTATTATTATCAAAAACAAATATCAACTTCCACATGCTTCACAAGACTCAGGATCGTCGAGTGAGCAGGCCATTTGTGCAAAGGCTTCTTCTTTGCTGATAGCAGTTAATGTTGCATTACTGATAGCGGCAGATTCCTGTGCTTGTTTGAGGTAGCTTTGATCGATTGTGAACTTAACTGCGTCGGCAGCTGATTTCGTACGCAGATAATACATGCCGGTTTTTAGTCCTTTCTTCCAGGCGTAGAAATGCATGGAAGTAAGTTTTGCAAAGTTGGCATCCTGAATAAACAGATTCAACGACTGGCTTTGGCAGATGTAAGCGCCGCGGTCGGCCGCCATATCAATGATGGTACGCTGTTTTATTTCCCAAACCGTCTTGTAAATTTCTTTCAGATCCTGAGGAATTTCTTCAATGTTTTGTACGGAACCGTTGGCAGCGATAATTTTATTCTTCATCGACTCGCTCCATAAATCAAGTTTCACCAGGTCTTTTAAAAGGTGTTTGTTGACGATAGGAAACTCTCCGCTTAATACGCGGCGCGAATAAATATTGGAAGTATAGGGTTCAAAACATTCGTTATTGCCCAGAATCTGTGAAGTACTTGCTGTTGGCATTGGAGCAAGAAGCAGGGAATTTCTAACACCATATTTTTTAACTTCTTCTTTCAATACATCCCATTCCCAGCGGTTTCCCGGTTTAACATTCCACATATCGTATTGGAATATTCCTTGCGATACAGGGGAACCATTGTAGGTTTCATAAGCTCCATTAACTTTTGCAAGATCTTTAGAGGCAGTCATTGCAGCATAGTAAATCGTTTCGTGTATTTCACGATTGAGTTCACGTGCTTCATCACTTTCAAAAGGCATGCGAAGTAGGATGAAAGCATCGGCTAAACCCTGCACGCCAATACCAATTGGGCGGTGGCGCATATTGCTGCGACGTGCTTCTTCAACAGGGTAGTAATTGACGTCTATAACTTTGTTCAGGTTTTTCGTAACCACATAGGTGATTTCGAACAAACGCTGATGATCAAATTTTCCATTGATTACAAAACGCGGCAGAGCAATGGAAGCCAGGTTACAAACAGCGATTTCATCGGCTGCTGTATATTCCATGATTTCTGTGCAGAGGTTTGAACTTTTTATGGTCCCTAAATTTTTCTGATTGCTTTTTTCATTGCATGCATCTTTGTAAAGCATGTATGGAGTACCTGTTTCAATCTGAGATTCCATAATGGCAAACCACAGCTCTTGTGCTTTAACTGTTTTGCGCTGGCGCCCTTCGCTTTCGTATTTCAGGTATAGATCGCGGAACTTATCACCGTATGTATCACATAATCCCGGTGCTTCATTTGGACAGAAAAGGCTCCATTCGCCGTCTGCTTCCACGCGTTCCATAAAAAGATCCGGTATCCAAAGTGCATAGAATAAATCACGTGCACGATTTTCTTCTTTACCATGATTTTTCTTTAGTTCAAGAAAATCAAAGATATCGGCATGCCACGGTTCGAGATAGACAGCAAAAGAACCTTTTCTTTTTCCTCCGCCCTGATCTACATAACGTGCAGTATCGTTGAATACACGAAGCATAGGAACGATGCCGTTTGATGTTCCATTAGTTCCACGAATATAAGAACCTGTAGCGCGAATGTTATGAATGCTAAGACCGATGCCACCGGCAGATTGAGAAATCTTTGCACAGTTTTTCAATGTATCATAGATGCCATCAATACTGTCGTCCTTCATTTGTAAAAGGAAGCAGGAACTAAGTTGCGGTTTCGGACTGCCTGCATTGAAAAGGGTAGGAGTGGCATGTGTAAACCAACGTTCGCTCATGAGATTGTAGGTCTCAATAGCAGCTTCTATATCTTCTTTATGAATGCCAATAGCTACACGCATAATCATATGCTGCGGGCGTTCGGCAATCTGGCCGTTGATTTTCAACAGGTATGATTTCTCAAGTGTTTTAAATCCAAAATAATCGTAGCCAAAATCTCTGTCATAAATAATTGTCGAATCGAGAACATCACGGTTTTTCCAGATGATTTCGAAAACATCGTCGGATAAAAGCGGGGCTTTCTTTCCAGTATGATCATCGATATATTCATACATATCTTTCATAACAGCACTAAAAGACTTCTTAGTGTTTTTATGCAGGTTGCTCACAGCAATACGAGCAGCAAGCAATGCAAAATCCGGATGACGAGTCGTCATAGAAGCAGCGATTTCTGCAGCCAGGTTGTCGAGTTGTGAAGTGGTTACACCATCGAAAATCCCTTCTATAACTTTCTGAGCAACAGCGAAAGTGTCGACATGCTCTGAAAGTCCATAAGCAAGTTTTTGAATACGTGCTGTTACTTTGTCAAATTTAACAGCTTCTTTTCTCCCATCTCTTTTTAGTACAAACATTGAAAAACGGTTTTTGTGGTGGTGAACTTATTATTCAATTATAAAATAATTGAAATTTTATTTTTACTCTATGTGGTTCTATGTCTAACGAAAATGCTTAGACACAGGAAGAATTAAAAGTCTTCGTCGAGTTTGAAAACATTTTCCGATTGCTGCTGTCCGACAGAAGCTTTTTTGTATTCGCTTACTCTCTTTTCAAAGAAGTTGGTTTTTCCCTGGAGAGAAATCATCTCCATAAAGTCAAACGGATTTGTACTATTATAAATTTTACCGCAGCCTAATGAAACTAATAAGCGATCGGCAACAAATTCTATATACTGGCACATCATTTTTGAATTCATGCCGATGAGAGAAACCGGAAGGGCATCCGTAACAAATTCATGCTCACAAGCTACAGCATCGCGAATGATAGAAACAACCTGCTCTTTAGGAAGTTTATGTTCGAGCATATCGTATAACAAGCAAGCGAAATCGCAATGCATACCTTCATCACGGGAGATGAATTCATTTGAGGTGCTGAGCCCCGGCATTAATCCGCGTTTTTTAAGCCAGAAAATTGAGCAAAATGAACCGCTGAAGAAAATTCCTTCAACAGCAGCAAAAGCGATAAGTCTCTCAGCGAAAGTTCCATTGCCAATCCAACGAAGAGCCCATTCAGCTTTTTTAGTAACGCAGGGAACAGTATCAATTGCATGTAATAGATGCGTTTTTTCAGCCGGGTCTTTAATATATGTATCAATCAACAATGAATACATCTCTGAATGGATGTTTTCCATCATTATCTGAAAGCCATAAAAACAACGTGCTTCCGGAAGCTGCACTTCACGCATGAAATTGATAGCCAGGTTTTCGTTTACAATTCCATCACTGGCTGCAAAGAAAGCCAGTACATGTTTAATAAAGTGACGTTCACCGTCGTTGAGGCGCGTCCAGTCTTTTAAGTCTGTTTGTAAATCAACTTCCTCCGCTGTCCAGAAACTCTGTTCAGCTTTTTTATACATTTCCCAGATTTTCGGGTATTTAATAGGAAACAATACGAAGCGGTCTTTATTTTCTTCTAAAAGAAGTTCTTTCTGCATATAAAAGGTGGTTTAGTGGTATTATGTGGTGTTTAGTGTGTGTGTTACGTTCTGATTAGGGGTGACGATTCCTCCTCTCTGCATATGGCTAAAGCCAGAGCTTTATGCCTTATGAAAAGATATTTACTCTTTTCTTTAAATTATACGTTGAATTACCTTTTCAGAGCTTTCTGATACGGTGAACAAAAATTCTTTTTTTAAAATCGATATGCAAGACTTATTAAGAAATTTTATGGACAATTATACACCGCCAAATGTTTAAAAATAGGTTTCAGTTTCCATAACCCTTGCTGTATAAGGCATTGCAGTGTTCTTAACACAATTTGTTTAAAACTCGTACTTGCAGAAATCAATCGGAACGACATTTAAGTCGAAAATGAGGCAGGAGAATTGAAAATGAAGTTGGTAGCAAAAGCAAAAAAAAATAAAAGGCTGGTGATAAATTTTTATTCAAAAGCGCTTCAAATAATAAAACAATTTACAGGGTAAGAATCAGTAAAAAACAGAAGAAAAAGGATTAATGAAATTCCTTATTTACTTTTTACTTCTTTACTCAAAAGATCAGCAGCAATTTCCAGTTCTTTATACCAGTCTTCACCATATTGACGAATAAGCGAATCCTTTAAGAATTTAAAAACAGGCAATTTAAGACTATCGCCTAATTTGCAAGCCGGATTACAAATGTTCCAGCGGTCGTAATTAACGGCTTCCATGCCATTTTTTTGTTTGGTAATGCGAATAGGGTAGAGGTGACAGGAAATGGGTTTCTTCCATTCAATTTTTCCTTCGTAATACGCTTTTTCAATGCCGCATTTGGCAATTCCTTTTTCAAATATTGTATACGCGCATTCTTTTCCTTTCACCAGGGGCGTTACCCATTCTTTTTTTTCATACAGAAGATATTTCCCTTGCTTTTCAATGGCTTTAATTCCTTCTTCTCTTAAATAGGGTTTTACTTTTTCATAAATTTCATCCATGATCGTCAGCTCCTCCTTTTCCAAAGGCGCACCGTAGTCACCCTTCACACAGCAAGCTCCTTTGCAGGCATTCAGGTCACACACAAATTGTTTTTCAATTACATCTTCTGAGACGAGGGCTTTTCCTATGGCTATCATGTGGGTAAAGGTAGTATTTAGGAATTAGTACTTAGTACTTAGGAACCTGTTCTTTGAACTTTTTTAAAGGAATGAGTGGATTAATTTTAAAAATTTACATAAATATTAAACAAATCAGTTATCTTTGGGTATAGTCAACTTTTCAGTTTAATCTTTTTTTAAATAAAAAATCATGAAATCAAATTCCCTCCCCTCAAAAAGAAAAAATTATCAAAACCTAAAGCAAATTTTTTATGATTTTCATTTTAAGAAAATCATCCTGATTTTATTTATACTTTTTATTAATTTTCATTCTCCAAAAGTTTTAGCCAATTGTAAATATCCTGAATTACCAACAATTATGGGTCCCATTTCTAAGTGTGATGCTTTAACTAAACCTTCTTGCACATATTTTATTCAAAACGTCGTTGGCTTAACAGTTTATAATTGGTCATGCATTGGTGGAATCTGCACACCTTCATCAAATACCACATCTGCTGAAGTAATTTGGGATCCTCAATGGACTGGAACGCATTCAATCACAGTTAGCTTTGGTACGTCTTGTGAAAGTGTTTTATTTTTACAGTCGTGTGATTGCGAAATTCCGGGAGTACATGAAGCAATCGACATTAATGAAAGAGATTTCATTATAAATAATTCCCTCGATATTTATAAATTGGCTAAAGCAATTCACCCAACTAACTATTCTGTACCTGTATCTCAGGATAGGATTTTTATTACCAATGCAACTATATTTATTCGCGGTGAGTTAAATCTTTTCTTAACACCTGTGTTTTTCGACAATTGTACATTAATAATGGATGTAGGGAGTATAATTTATACTCCGGCTGCCGGAGGCTTAAATTTGGGACAAATATACACGAATACACAAATCTACGGTGCTTGTGATAATATGTGGAAGGGTATTGTGATTGGACCGGAAGGAACGTTAACGATGGAACAGAATTCAAGCTTGCAGGACGCTGAATATGGCATCACTATAAATAGTAAAATGACCCTTTATCTTTCCGATTCTAAATTTTCAAGAAATTATGTATGTATTTATGGCCCGCCAACAATAAATATTAATCACTTTATAGGAAGCTTAAATAACAATGAATTCGATGGCAGTTTACCGTTGGTGTCAGGCAGATTTATGGGCCAAAATTTTCATGGACAAATCGCAAATTTAGGTGGAACTTATCCTTCACCTCAAAACAATAAATCATTTGCTGGTTTTGAATTTCATGAATTGGATCCCACAAGTTCACTATATGCAATTCCCTTCTCACAAAATTCAGGAGACGGCAATTGGTTTCATGATTTTAACGTTGGTATTTATGGCTTTCATAGTCAGCTCGATGTTTTAAATTGCGGTTTTGAGAATATAAAAAATACAGGGGGGTATCAGTTCTATGGTAGCTTTATTGGAAGCGCTGTGTATGGGGAGACACCAATATCTTTATCCCAAAATAATATTACTATTGGAGGAACGAATAACGGCAATATAATTCAAACAAATACATTTTTAAATTGTTTTAGAAGTGTTTTATTAAAAGGCAATTTAAACAGCGTAGTTAATGGAAATGATATTACCAATAATAATAGTATTGCTATAGAAGTTAAAGAATCAACAAACCATTCGCATAGTATAATTAATAATGTTATTAATGCTACCGCATACGGAATATTCAGTAATTTAAATCAACAATCTTCAATGGATATTAAAAATAATTACATAACTACTATTGACAATGGTAACAGTTACCGTTGGGGAATAAATATCAATGATGCGTCAATATCCTGCAATGCAAAGGTAATAAATAACGTAATCGTAAGTTATTCAACTCTGGGAATTGTTACACGGAACAATAATGGAAGTTTCTATACTAATAATGCAATAACTCTAAATCATTTTCATCTTCCTATTTCCACAAAGGATTTGTAGGGATTCTATATGGAAAATGGTATAGGAAATACGATTGACTGCAACTATTCGACAGGCCCATTTTATCCTGCCAATAATTTCTTAGGAAAACGAATGAGGAGCTTTTACCTAAACTCGTCAAAGGATAATATTGTCAGTTGTAATTATGCAAACGAAAGCAGGTTTGGATATGAATTTGTGGGAAACTGCCTTACCACTGAATTTTACGGAAATAACCTGCTTAATTTATACGATGGTTTATTATTAGGAGATTATGTTAACCAGATTCCTTCTGATATCGGAATTCAAGGAATTGTTAATGGCACCAATAATTCACCCGGTAATTTATTCTATGGTAGAGATGCAGCAGGTAATTTTTGGCATGCTGCTACAATGACCATAAAATCTTTTCCACCGTTTAATGGACTTTGGGTTAATTCAGGAATATATGAACCACTTGTAAACTTAACTTTAAGTGGAAGTCCATTTGCTCCATACATTGCTACGGGATTTGATCCCTACATTTGCATAAACTGTGGCAATACAGGTGGCGGCGGTAGTAGTAATTTTTCAATTAATGATGAAAATATTGTTCTGAATAGTGATGCAGGCTTTTCAATAGATGAAGAAATAATTCAATGGGATAAAGAAAAAAGACTTTACGAAAAGTTAAAGGTTGATTCAGCCTTACTTGACAGCAGTATTATTCTTGAAAATTTCATGGATAGTACACAATATAATAATAAAGGAAAATTTGGAGAAATAACCAATGACTTGAAAAATATTGCAAAGGAAAGAGAATTAGGATCGTCAGAGGCATTAATTCAAACTTTAATTGATAACAGTGATGCCAGAAATAGTAATATTATACCGGAAGCGGATTACGAGGCAGTGCAAAAAACAATTAATGAAATTATTCTTAATAAGGTTTTGAGGAAAGATTATGAATTTACGAATGCACAAATAAATTCTATTATGAGTATTGCAAATTCCTGCCCATACATTAAAGGTCCTGCAGTTTTCCAGGCACGTTCTTTAGCAAATTATTTAAACGGCGAATTGTTTTTTGATGACGTTCAATTGTGTAATAATTTGTCAAGTTATAGAATTGGAAAACCGGGTAACGCTTCAAAGGATATATCCGTCTATATCTCCCCAAATCCTGTTTCGGACATATTGACTATAAACTTCTTAAATGATATGGAGTCAGATGGAATATTATCCATAATTAATAGTCGTGGAGAGATTGTTTATTCACAAAAAATTGAAAGCAATACCAATCAACAAAAGATTGATACACATACATTGCAAAATGGAATTTATGTAATTAGAATTAGCAATTTAGACGTATACAAAGTAATTGGTAAAGTTTCAATAATACATTAAAAAAATGGAGGCAGATATTTTTTATCTGCCTCCTGTTTTTTATTATGAAAAAAATAATATTATTTCTGTTTTTTAATCTTCTCTATTTTTGTTCATTTAGTCAAGAAAGCAAAAGAGAAAATATATGGATGTTAGGAGCTGCTGCAGCACCCGGTTATCCTCAATTCGGCGTCGACTTCAATTCAGGAAATGCAGATACCTTTTCATTGTTAAGACCTATGGCTTTTTTCGCAACCAATGCCAGCATATGCGACACTAATGGTCAGATACTTTTTTATACAAATGGTAATTATTTGGCAAACCGTTTTCATCAAATGATGCCGGGTACAGCTGGTTTTAACCCTGGTGATGAAAATAACGATACTTATCCATATGGATCTGGTTCAATGCAGGGAGCATTAATTCTCCCTTGGCCCGACAAATCGGACATATATGCCATATTTCATTTAAATGCTGATAAGTTCTGGATTAATAATGTGTTTTATGAAAGACCATTGAATTTTTATTTTAGCGAAATTAATATGCTTTTAGATAGCGGTAAAGGGGATTTTACAAGTAATAAAAACGTATTATTAATCAATGATACATTAGTGTCCGGAAGGATTACAGCATGTAAACATGCCAATGGTCGTGACTGGTGGATATTGGCGCATGAATTATGGAGCGATAGATTCTATGAATTTCTGCTTACTCCTGATAGTATATCATTATACAAAAGTATTGATATCGGTTCTGAAATAACTCACACTATGGATGTAATTGGCACAGGTTTGTTTTCACAGAATGGAGAAAAATTTGCTTATTTAAATTATGATACAACATTAAATATTTTTGATTTCAATAGATGTACCGGTGAATTAACTAATCCTGTTTATGTATATTTTAATGACACAGTAAATTTAGCCATGATTAACTGTGCATTTTCGAAATCGGGCCATTACTTATATCTATGTAATAACTTCCATATTTTCCAATTGGATTTGTTAGCATCAGACATTGCAGCATCAAAAACAATTGTTTCAACATACGATAATTTTCATACTTCACAAGGATTAAGAACGATAAATTTAATGATGAAATTAGCTCCTGATAATAAAATTTACGTTTCTACTGCTCAAGGGTCTAATATCTTTCACGAGATCCACGCACCAGACAGTGCCGGTCTGGATTGCAGAGTCACACAGCATAGTTTTATTTTACCCGAATTCAATGCTTTTAGTATGCCTAATACTCCTAACTATGCTTTGGGTCCATTGTCGGGAAGTGTTTGTGATAGTTTACATATAGGCATTGATCCTGTAAATGATAAAAATGCTTTATTAACTATTTTTCCAAATCCTTCTACAGGCATAATTAATATTAAGTTTGATGAATCGTTTTTAACTTCAAAAGATAAGTTTATTGTATATAATACCATAGGTGAAATAGTTTTTACAAAGCAGCTGAAGAGCAGGCAGGATTTTAGCAATATTAATTTATCTGATTTGTCTAATGGGGTTTATACTATTACTATAACTATAAATAATCAAAAGGTTAATTCGAGGATTGTTTTGATGAAATGAATGTTAATTTTCAATTTTACATTAACTCAGATAATTTAAATTATGATTATTGCAAATTCCTGTCCATACATTAAAGGCCCTGCAGTATTTCAGGCACGTTCTTTAGCAAATTATTTAAACCCCGAATTGTTTTTTGACGACGTTCAATTGTGTAATAATTTGTCAAATTATAGAATTGAAAAACCGGGAAACGCTTCAAAGGATGTATCCGTCTATATTTCCCCAAATCCTGTTTCAGACATATTGACAATAAACTTCTTAAATGATATAGAGTCAAATGGAACATTATCCATAATCAATAGTCGTGCAGAGATTGTTTATTCTCAAAAAATTGAAAACAATACCAATCAACAAAAGATTGATACACATCAATTTCAAAATGGAATTTATGTAATCAGAATTAGCAATTTGGATGTAAACAAGGTAATAGGTAAAGTCTCAATTATACATTAAAATTATGGAGGCAGGTGTCTTTTACCTGCCTCCTTTTTTTATCACCTATGAAAAAAATAAAGCTATTCTTATTTTTTAATCTTCTCTCTTTGATTTCTTTCAGTCAGGAAAGTAAAAGGGAGAATATGTGGATGTTAGGAGCCGCAGCTGCACCTGGCTACCCTCAATTCGGTGTAGACTTCAATTCGGGTAATGCAGACACATTTTCACTTTTAAGGCCCATGGCATTTTTTCTTGCTAATGCCAGCATCTGCGACACTAATGGTCAAATTCTTTTTTATACTAATGGCAATTATGTTTCAAATCGCTTACATCAAATGATGCCTGGAACCGCAGGTTTTAATCCGGGTGATGAAAATAATGATACCTATCCATATGGCTCAGGAATAATGCAGGGGGCATTAATTCTTCCATGGCCTGATAAGCCAGATGTATATATTATTTTTCATTTAAGCGGTGATTGGTTCTCGATTAATAATTGGAGCTATGAAAGACCCTTGAATCTTTATTATAGTGAAATAAATATGCCTTTAGATAGTGGCAGAGGTGATTTTACAAATAATAAAAACATTCTGCTAATTAATGATACATTGGTAGCCGGAAGGATTACTGCATGTAAACACGCTAATGGTCGTGACTGGTGGATATTTGTGCATGAATTATGGAGCGATAGATTTTATGAATACCTTTTAACTCCAGATACAATTCTATTAAACCAAAACATTAAGATCGGCTCTGTAATATCTCACAGTATAGATGTTTGGGGCACAGGTGTGTTTTCACAGAATGGAGAAAAATTTGCTTATTTAAATTATGATACAACCTTAAATATTTTTGATTTTAATAGGTGTACGGGTGATTTAACTAATCCTGTTTATGTATACTTTAATGACACAGCGAATTTAGCTACAATTAACTGTGCATTTTCGGCATCCGGTCGTTACTTATATGTATGTAATAATTTTCATATTTTTCAATTGGATATGTTAGCTTCAGACATTGCAGCATCAAAAACAATAGTTTCTACATACGATAATTTTCATACATCACAGGGATTTAGAACAATAAATTTAATGATGAAATTGGCACCTGATAATAAAATTTATGTTTCAACGGCTCAGGGGTCTAATGTGTTTCATGAGATTCACGCACCAGACAGTGCCGGTCTAGATTGCAGAGTCACACAGCATAGTTTTATTTTACCAGATTTCAATGCTTTTAGTATGCCTAATACTCCTAACTATGCATTGGGCTCGTTGCCGGGCAGTGTTTGTGACAGTTTACATATTGGCATTGATCCGGTAACGGAGAAAAATGTTTTATTAACTATTTTTCCAAATCCTTCAACAGGCATAATTAATATTAAGTTTGATGAATCGTTTTTAACATCAAAAGATAAGTTTATTGTATATAATACCATGGGAGAAATTGTTTTTACAAAGCAGCTACTGAGCAAACAGGATTTTAGTAATATTAATTTATCTGATTTAACCAATGGAGTTTATACGATTTCTTTAACAATACATAATCAAAAGGTTAATTCGAGATTTGTTTTAATGAAGTGATTACTTTATCTGCAAAATACTTATTACTTGATGCGGTTACCAGTTTAGGTTTTTAAGCCAATCTTCTATTGGTTCTATCTAAATAAGGTCATAAAAAATTGAGTTTGTACAAAAATTATTACAAAGTCCCAATCAGATATACATTTTTCAGCAATTTAAAATATTAATTATAAGGCAACTAAAACTCTAATTACTAAATACTAAGAACTAAATACTAAGTACTAACTACCAAGTACCAAGTACTTCGTACTTTAGCCCCATGCTAACTACAGAAGAACTCTTCAAAAACATCATTTCCCATTCAAAGGAATACGGCTTTATTTTTCAATCGAGCGAAATTTATGACGGACTTAGCGCTGTCTATGATTACGGTCAGAACGGTGTCGAACTCAAAAAGAACATCCGCGATTACTGGTGGAAATCAATGGTACAGATGAATGACAATATCGTCGGCCTCGATTCTGCTATTTTTATGCATCCGACCATTTGGAAAGCATCCGGACACGTCGATGCTTTTAATGATCCGCTCATCGATAATAAAGATTCGAAAAAAAGATATCGCGCCGATGTTCTTATTGAAGAACACTTGGCGAAAATTGAAGGAAAGATTAATAAGGAAGTTGAAAAAGCGCGAACAAAATTCGGTGATTCCTTCAATGAAGAACAGTATCGTACAACAAATCCTCGTGTTCTCGAAAATCAAAGCAAAATTGATACTATCAATACCCGCTTCAAGAAAGCACTGGAGGATAACGACCTTGCCGATGTAAAACAAATAATCGTCGATCTTGAAATCGTTTGTCCTGTAAGCGGTACACGCAACTGGACAGACGTACGTCAGTTTAATCTAATGTTCAGTACACAGCTGGGTTCAGTTACCGATGAGTCAAATACTATTTATCTCCGTCCGGAAACTGCGCAGGGTATTTTTGTCAATTTCCTGAATGTTCAGAAAACGGGAAGGATGAAAATTCCTTTCGGCATTGCCCAAACCGGTAAAGCATTCCGTAATGAAATCGTTGCCCGGCAATTTATTTTCCGAATGCGCGAATTCGAACAAATGGAAATGCAGTTTTTCATTCGCCCGGGAACGGAAATGGAATGGTATAAATACTGGAAAGAAAAACGTATGAAGTGGCATCAGTCACTGGGCTTTCCCGCAGGTAAACATCGCTTCCACGATCATCTTAAGCTAGCGCATTATGCCAATGCAGCCTGCGACATTGAATTTGAATTTCCATTTGGCTTCAAAGAACTGGAAGGCATTCACTCACGAACCGATTTCGATTTACGCAATCACGAAAAATTCTCAGGAAAGAAGCAGCAATATTTCGATCCTGAATTAAATGAAAGCTATATTCCTTATGTACTGGAAACCTCTGTTGGCCTCGACAGAATGTTCCTTTCCGTACTTTCTCAATGTTATAAAGAAGAAAAACTCGAAGATGGCAGCGAAAGAGTTGTTTTATCAATTCCGCCATTTCTGTCTCCCGTTAAATGCGCCGTTTTACCGCTTGTAAAAAAAGACGGACTGGATGAAAAAGCAGCTGAAATTTTTAATCGCTTAAGAGCAGATCACCTCTGTGTTTCAGAAGACAAAGACTCCATTGGAAAACGCTACCGCAGACAGGATGCCATTGGAACTCCTTATTGTATTACTGTCGATCATCAAACACTTGAGGACAATACCGTAACAATACGTGATCGTGACACTATGAAACAGGAGCGTATATCTATTGACAGTATTAATGGTCTGATAAGTGAAAAGGTTGATATGCGGACTGCATTAAATAATTTGGAAATTTAATTGCTGTTTATAATAAAGAAAAAACCCCGTTGATTTATGAAAAACCAACAGGGTTTAATTTTTTATAATTAATTTATTTACGCAAGATAATACGGTGAGTACTCTCACCATTATCCGACTTCAATTTCACAAAATAAACTCCGTCAGGATATTCAGTTAAATCAATCTGGAAAGCAGTCTCACTTCCTTTTAGAGCTATCTTCTTAATTTCTTTTCCTAATAAATTATTGAGTGTTAAAGAAGCGTTTCTTAAAACAGAGCCTTTAAAATCAATAATGCTTATTCCTCTGGAAGGATTCGGATAAATATTAAAAGGTTTAATATTATCAATTGATCTTACATTTAAAGGTTGAGAGCAATTGGTATTTGCATTGACATTTGCCGTGCCCGGTGTTATACAGGCAAGATGAAAATCGGCAGAATTATCGTTGGTATCGTGACCATCAGGAAAACGACCAATACCGGTAAAAGGAACAAGGGTATCTGAATTTGCACCTGCAGGCATTCCTGATGTTTCAAAATAACCGGCTACAGTGCCTTCATAACTTACTACATCAATAATAGCTGATGATATGTTGTCAACAATTGCAATAGCATCAGGAGAACCATTTTGAATAATATTTGAAGGAACCGATAAAACCAAATTACTGTTAGGTACGAAATTCATACTGCCGCAAATAACAAAATAGCTTCCCGGATTAAGTAATTGTGATGGCAATGCAATTGTATCGTATGGTGTAGTATTGTTTCCATTTACCAATACAATTGAATAACCGCCAAGATCGATAGCGTTAAGGGATGAATTATAAAGTTCAATGAATTCTGCAGTATCTGTTGCAGGCTGATCGTAATCAACTTCGTTAATGCTTAGTCCTGTTTGAGAAAACGAATTTTGTGCAGAAAAAATAAAGAGAATAATGTATAATGAAGTAATGATTTTTTTCATATTGGGTTTTTTAACAAATTGGTGTTTTAATTAACCTCAAAGTAACGAATTAATGCTAATTAATCCAAATGATGCAATCATAAAGAAGATTTATCTGAGAGCGATTATGAATATATCTAAAGGAAAGTTGTCTTTTCATCTCAATTTTAATGTAATCAATTAATAATCAGAATTATTAATATGAAAAATGACAGTTTTCTGTTTAAAAAAGGAAAGGGAAAACCGGCTTTTGTGAATTGAGAAATTAACCTATTTGTTATTGAATAAGGTCATTGTTCTATCGATACCGATTGCAACATAGCTTTTTATCATTTCTACTGCTTTTTCAATTCTTTCGTCCAAAGTCTTTTTCTCTTCCTCATTCCAATGACCTAAAACATAATTGACTTGCTTTCCTTTGGAGAATTCACTGCCGATTCCAAACCGAAGCCGGGCATATTCCGTTGTGTTTAATGTTCCTGCAATATCGTTCAAGCCGTTGTGTCCACCGTCGCTTCCTTTCTTCTTCATTCGAAGAGTACCAAATGGTAATGCTAGATCGTCTGTTACAACCAGCAAGTGTTCCGGTGAAGTTTTTTCTGCCTGCATCCAATAATTAACAGCTTTGCCGCTTAGGTTCATATATGTCGTCGGCTTAATAATCACTAGCTGTTTCCCTTTGTAACGGGAATGGTTGATCATGGCAAGTTTATCGTTTGCAAAAAGACGCGTATTTGTTTTATCCTCTTCACGTAAAAGCGATTTAGCTAAAGCATCTGCCACTTCAAAGCCAATGTTATGCCTTGTAAAGCTGTATTCTTCACCTATGTTTCCAAGTCCTGCAATTAGAAATTTAGACATGAATGATGTAGTTTATTTTTTACTATTTACTATTTAAAATAAGCGGTCGATTGCCGGTATGATCAAATATCGGATACAGTTTTCTAATGGACAAAAAAAAACCCTGAACAATAGTACAGGGTTTTTTTTATGATCTGAAAAATTATTTCTTTTTCTCATCTTTCGCAGGAGCTTTTGCAGCCGGAGCAGCAGCACCTGCAGCAGCAGCACCTGCAGCCGGAGCAGCAGCGGCAGCAGCCGGAGCAGCTGTTTTATCTTCAACAACGACACGAGTTGTTTTCACAGCTGTAATTACATTGTTAGGAGAATCTAAAAACTCTACACCTTTGACTTTAATATCACGTACACGAACGCTGTCGCCGATATTCATATCATCGATTTTTAGTTCAACCAGATCAGGAAGATCTTTAGGCAATGCTGAAATCTTAAGTTTTCTTATTTTATTGATTAACTGTCCACCAGCACGTACACCTACAGAATTTCCTTTTATTCTAACAGGAATTTCAATAGTTACTTTCTTCGCATCGCTTAATTCCAGAAAGTCGATATGAAGTATTTTATCACTTACAGCATGAAACTGAATGTCTTTCATAATGGCATTAAATTTTGCGCCATCGATATCCAATTCAACCGTATGTACTTCAGGTGTGTACACCAATCCTTTGAAGGAGCTCGCCGGCGCACTGAAATGGTATTGTTCTTTTCCACCATAAAGCACACACGGAACCTTACCCTCTGCCCGCAGTTGCTTTGTTTCCTGCTTAGTCTGGGCTGCTCTTTTTGTTCCGCTAATTGAAATTGATTTCATTTTTTTTTATTATTTAGTTGTTATTAGTATTTAGTACTTAGTACATAGTACTTAGTTATTTTGTAATAATTTTTAGTCCTTTTTCTTTTGTATATCTTTTATTTTTTTACTAAGTACTAGACCAGGAACAACTGACTAATACTCTCATAAACATAAACCCTTCTAATAATTCTTGCAAAGAGTTCTGCAGTTGGAATAACTTTTATTTTATCACATTCCTGTCGCAGAGGTATTGTATCTGTTACAACAAGTTCTGTAAGTTTTGATTTACGTATTCTGTCATAAGCGTTTCCTGAAAGAACGGCATGAGTGCAAAGCGCACGCACACTACTAGCTCCTTTATCGAAAAGCATTTCAGCAGCCTTAGTTAAAGTTCCTGCAGTATCTACAATGTCATCGACAAGAACGATATCTCTTCCTTCAACTTCTCCGATTACAGTCATAGCATCAATTTCATTTGCTTTTTTGCGCTGCTTGTCGCAGATTACCATTTCTGCATTGAAATATTTAGCATAGCCTCTGGCCCTGTTAACACCGCCCATATCAGGAGCTGCAACAGTTAAATTAGGTAAATTAAGAGACTCGAGATAAGGCACAAACAATGAAGAAGGCTCCAGGTGATCAACAGGAATGTCAAAAAATCCTTGAATTTGTGGAGCGTGGAGGTCCATTGTCATTATCCTTGTAACTCCTGCAGCACTTAGCAGATTTGCAACAAGTTTTGCCGCAATGGCAACTCTTGGCTTGTCTTTCCTGTCAGAACGTGCAAAGCCGAAATAAGGGATTACTGCAGTTATATAATGAGCAGAAGCTCTTTTTGCAGCATCAATAAGCATAAGCAATTCCATCAGGTTATCCGATGGTGAAAAGGTTGATTGAATGATGAAAACATCATATCCTCTCACAGATTCATCGAATGCAGGTGAAAATTCGCCATCGCTGAAACGCGCTACATTAACCTTTCCTAATGGGACTCCATAAGCATGTGCTATGTTTTCGGCCAAATACCGTGTCGCAGTACCGGAGAATATTTTTACGTTGCGTTCCATTTCCATGCCCCTGAATTTCGGGCTGCAAAGAAAAGAAAATCAGGCGTAAAAGGCAAATATTATTGTGATTATTCTCTATAAAACAATGCCTTTTTATCGAATTTTTTAAGAAGAGAAAATGATTTAATTCAAAAAGCCCGAATATCTGAAAATGTACCTCCTGGCATTTAAAACTGATCCTGTGTATTGAAACACTAATTGCGAGCCCAAAATCACATTTTTAGCACACATTTCAGATTGAAATCCGCCCGGGTTGGAAAGGGTATTCATTGAAGTAATTGCTGAATTGTAAAAAAGGGTAGAGTTTAAAATCCTTTTTTGATATTTGCAGGAGTAAACTGTTTTATAAACATTAAATCCCATATCATGAAAATCAAAATTCTTTTTTTAAATCTGCTTTTGTTTGTTTCAATTACTGCTTCTGCCGATACACAATTTAAACAATCAATCGGCTTCCCCGATGCAAGTGCAGAGTTTCTTAGCGGATGCGAAACTCCCGATAGCGGATATGTTTTTTTAGGAAACACTACGGATACTGTAAGCAAAATATCTAAACTTTTTTTAGTTAAGATGGATCTGCAAGGTTCTCTTATATGGAGTAAAACTTACGAATACCCTATTGATGCTTTTGGTATTAAGGTGGCAGCTGCTTCTAATGGAGAAATTGTTATGATGGGATATACTTTTCTCGACAGCATTCCCTACGACGATATTTTTCTTATCCGCACTCAGTCCGATGGCACAATCTTGTGGAGTAAAAGTTATGGAGGGAATGACATCGATGAAGGAAACGATATGATAATCGATGCCCAGGGAAATATTGTTGTTGCGGGCTATACCTATTCTTTTGGCTCAGCACTTAAATCAGGCTATGTATTAAAAACGGATGGCAACGGTATTTATTCATGGAGCAAAACGTATTCACAAAACGTAAATCAGGAGTTTAACGGTATTAGTCAGACGAGCGATTATGGCTATATACTTTCCGGTTATACCCAAGCACCTCCGGGAATTAATTTCGATGGCTATATGGTAAAAACCGATAGTGCCGGAGGTGTTAACTGGTCTAAACGAACAGGCGGTTCACTTTCGGAAATCCTCTACAAAGGTTGGCAAGATTCAGCAGGGGATTATTATTTCTCAGGCTCTGCAAGCACCAATACGTTAAGTGGAAATCAGGATGGTTGGCTGCTCAAAGTAAATTCACTTGGAACAAGCAATCTGATAAATTATACATACGGTACTTCCATTGCAGAAAGGACGTATAGCATTGCTGTCAACTCTACAGGAAGTTCATTGATTTTATCCGGATATTCATTAAGCAGTTCAGGTTATGAGAATGCGCTTTATCTTCCATTAAATCCCATGGATGGTACATTAACCGGCAGTGCACTTTTTGCAGGAACAGCTACCGGTAATGCAAGAGCACTTGCTTCTTTTTATTCTTCAACAGGTTTGGTACAGGCCGGTTATATTTTTACTGCAACCGATTCTTTAGGCAGTGCTTATGCTGTAAAGTATGCTACCAATACAAGTCCATGTCAGGTAGGCATTGCTTCTTTGGATATAGTTAATCAAAACACAACTGCTTTGTATACGGACAGTGCGGGATCGATTGAAGCTTTGGCAGCCTCATTGTCGAATAGTGTTTCTTTCATTACCAATGCGTCTAATCCCGGCCAGAATGTTTTTTGCTTACTGTCATCAACTTCGGAAGCAGATGGAATGGAATCAATTTTTCTTTCTCCAAATCCTGCCCAACAAACGCTGACAGTTGAAACACCGTTTGAGCAGAACGCTCAAATTCGTATAGTTGATATAAATGGCAGAATCATCTTTAATACAGAGGCTCAGGACAGTAAAACGAATTTATCAATATCAAATCTTGCTTCCGGTGTTTATCAATTAGTAATAGAGAGCGGAAATAAAATGTTAAGGAAAAAGTTTGTAAAGGTTGATTAAAAAAACGCTTAAGATTTTTTCCGGATCAAGGTTGTGAAGCATTGAATAAAGAAGGATTTATTGTTTTATCTGACTGGCAAGGCGAAGCAGAAATCAGCGGAGGGGAAATCGCTTTTTTAAATTAATTCTCAGCCATTCCTCTAAAATACAAGATGTTTTTGTGCCCTCTGTTGAGAACTTAGTGTACTTTGTGGTAAAACAACACCTGCATGATTTTTCCCACAGAAAAAATAAAGGCAATAATAAATACTACTTCTAGAATTATAGAAAAGCAAAGAGAAATAACTCTAAATCAATCTTGCATTAGAATGCATACATTTGTAAGGAGTTCAAATAAATTTCTTTAGATTTCAGCATCTTGATTAAATCTATTCTGCAAAACCGACAAACGCCTTTTTGGTTGATTGCTTTTACTTTTTTAATTGGCCTCACACTGCCAACGCTTATCAAAGATGGCATGTTTATGGATGCCGTATTATATACAAGTGTCTCTCATAATTTAAGCATGGGAATTGGTTCCTTTTGGTTTCCTCAATTCAGCTTACACAACATAGCAGGTTTGTCTTCATTTCATGAACAGCCACCGCTTGTTTTTGGAATACAAGCCATCTTCTTTAAGCTATTTGGCGATAGCCTATACGTGGAGCGGTTTTACACTTTTCTAACCATGTGCATTTCAGCTGCATTAATAAACATGTTGTGGAAAGAAATTTACAGGAAGAATGAAGCTATGAGAAAGCTCGGATGGTTACCCATTATTCTTTGGATAACTATTCCTATTTGTTTTTGGTCATATTCCAACAACATGCATGAAAATACTATGGGGATTTTCACTCTTTGTGCTGTACTAATAATATTTAAAGCTGCAATCTCTCCTAATATTGAAATAACAAAATGTATTTTTGCCGGAGTCTTTGTTTTTTTGGCAACCCTGAGCAAAGGTATACCCGGATTTTTTCCCGTAGTAGTGCCATTTTTATATTGGATAGTAGTTTCACGGAAAGATTTTTCTAAAATGATTAAACAAACATCCATAAGTTTAGTTGTCCTTTTTTTAATATATGTAATATTGTTTTTAATTCCCGAAAGCAGGGAAAGTTTGTCGACTTATTTTTTTAAGAGAGTGATTCACAGAATGAGTGAAGACCCGACAGTGGATAATAGGTTTTTTATTTTGATTCGATTGTTCACGGAACTTTTGCCTCAAATCGGAGTGGTAATTATTTTGATGGTAGTTTCTAAAATGAAAAGAATCGATTTTAAGTTTTCCGCTTCTTTCAAAGATTTCCTTTTTTTTATACTTACCGGTTTTGCAGCATCAGCTCCTTTAATGTTGACAATGGTACAGAAGGGCTTTTACTTTGTTCCGGCTCTTCCGTTTTTCGCTATTGGCTTTTCTATTTTAATTGCCCCCGTCATCTCGAATTTATTGTTACGGATAAATACAGCAAAAATCACCTTCGCTATGTTTTTAATTATATCGTTTGTGTTATTTTTCAGCACAACAACTTTTGCTTTGATGCAGAAAGGTAAAACGGGCAGGAATAAAGAGCTGCTCCACGATGTTTATTTATTTGGTAAAATTATTCCGACGCATTCAACGGCATCCATTCCTGAACAAATGTGGAATCAATGGGACTTGCAATGCTACCTTATACGGTATTTCAGTATCAGCCTGGAAACAGAAGGGATAAGCAGCTATTTAATTTTGGACAAAGGTTTGTATCCGGATGCTATATCAAATTATAAAATAATTGACCTCGAAACTTTAAAATATAATCTTTATGAGCGTGAGGGAAAAAAATAAAATGCAAAAAGTTTCCTTTCAATCAGTGGAGGAGTTTTTGGACTATTTGCCGGTCGAGGAACTTGAAATTGTTCAGTTTCTTAGAAAGATTGTTTTCAATTGCATTCAGGGAGTTGAGGAAAAACTTTCTTATAATGTTCCGTTTTTCAAAAGGAATAAAAATATATGCTTTATCTGGCCAGCATCTGTTTTATGGGGAAAAAGGAAAACATATGAAGGTGTTCGTTTTGGTTTTACGTACGGAAATTTATTAGTTGATGATATTGGTTACCTGGAGAAGGATGAAAGAAAGCAGGTTTATTGGAAGACTTTTACAGCCCTAAAGCAAATTGATATTGATTTGCTTAAATCGTATATTTTTGAAGCAGCTGTTATTGATCAGCAATTCAACATTGATAGCAAGATAAGCGCAAATAAAAAAGGGTTATCCGGAATATAAACAAAAATGTTTTACAATTTATGCTGATATTAAATAGGGCCATGACATATTTCTTACCTTGCATTTTCATATTAGGATTCAATACATTTTAGTGCAACCAGCTTCTTATCTAAATTCAGTATATCACAAAGTGTTTTATTCTAAGGTAACGAACAGTTTCAGTCTTCTTTCCAACCGCAGAGCATTATGCACCCTTTAGGATATTTATTATCTATTTTGATTGGAATATCCCTCGGACTTATTGGCGGGGGAGGTTCTATAATGACGGTTCCTGTTTTAGTCTATGTTTTTGGAGTCAAGCCCACGATTGCAACAGGCTATTCTCTTTTTATTGTTGGAATTGCTGCATTTATCGGATCCATAAAGTATTTCAACAATAAACTTATAAGTCTGCAGATTGCATTTTATTTTTCCATACCCTCTATGGTTGCTATAGCGGTTACAAGGAAGTTTCTGATGCCACTTGTTCCGGAAGAGATTTTCAAATTCGGGAATTTCTTATTTACCAAAGACGTACTAATTCTTGTTGTTTTTGCAATCATAATGATCGCTTCGGCTAAATCCATGATTCGAAGCCGTACTTCAGATGTTCAGGAAACAAAATCCGGAGAAGAGAGGCATATTTCAAAAGTTATGCTTGATGGATTAGTAGTAGGATTCCTGACAGGTTTTTTGGGTATTGGCGGAGGCTTCCTTATTATTCCTGTTCTGGTTGTTTTGGCCAGACTGCCCATGAAAATTGCCATTGGAACTTCATTGTTAATAATAGCCATCAATTCTTTCGTGGGTTTCTCCATTGATGTTTTCTCCGGAGTGCCTATAGATTACAAATTTTTATTTATGATATCGTTGTTTAGTGTCTCGGGAATCTTTATTGGTTTCGAATTCGGAAAGAAAATTCACGGCGACAAATTAAAACCGGCTTTTGGATGGTTTATTCTGGCAATGGGGATTTATATTTTAGTTAGGGAAATATTTTTTTCCTAAAGGTTTAGACTATTAAAAATAGAGTACCCCATTTCTATTTTCTGAACAGTATACATCGTTCTTGAATTGACTTCATAGAGATTTAACGCAATCATGTCATTGTTTTCCATATGCTCCCTTGCAATGATAAGCAAATCTTTTGTGTCGTATTTGAAAGAGTCTTCAATTTCAATAATGAAATATCGATCTTTTTTATTTTCCGAGTCAAATCTATTATGTTTGATCAACCGACTATAATATTGGGAAAACACTAAATCACCTTCATAACAATTATTAATCATTTGATCTTCCTTTGTATCATTGAAATTAACTGAAGAAAATGAGTTGGATTTTAAAATTGGTCCAATCAATGAATCATCATTTATATATTCCATAGGTTGAAGTTGTATATGTGATTTTGCTTCCTGATTTTAAAAACTCGTTAAGGAGTTCAATGCAAAAGTATTCGTACATATCTGGTGGTATGTTAAGGGAAGTATATTAGTTCATTAACTATTCCCGGAATGAACAGCGCCGAACTTTAGTACTAAGTATTCGCTTTTCGCCCAATGTTAATGAACAGTTAATTGTATGTTACTAAGAAAAAATTTTTGTATTGTGAAAAAAGCAGTAATATTACCCTATAAATATTTTAAATTATGGAAACTAAGAACACATCTAAGAAAAAAATTAAACAAGAAGTTGTATCCGGTATTGAAAGTGTATTATCGAAATATAATATGGACGCAACTTTGGAATCGGGAAAGAAAATTAAATCTCTGGCTAAGCAACTCTTGAAAAAATTTGGAAAGGAACTTAAACGAGCTGAAAAAAAGAACGGAAATTTAGCAAAAGCCAAAACTATTTCATCTAAACCTGCCGTTAAGAAAGCTGTCAGAAGGAAGACTGTTAGATAAAAAGGGCCAGATATTTTTACTGTTTTTTTTGTAAGGAAAGTGCCTAATTGCCATTTTGCGTTATTGTTTAGGTTGAAGTATATAATTATGCTTCAACCTTTTTTTTGAAAACAAAAAACCATACAGGTAAAAATTAATTTAAATTTTACTGGTAAAGAAAATTTTCTTATGTCTTAAGTATTATTGTTTTTCTCAAAATGGTTTTTTCTTTGGAATAGGCGCACTGTCTAAAACCTTTTATTAACGCACTGTTTACTTTGTATTGGTTATGACTTAACAAAAGGTTAATAGCAATTTTAATTTGGAGTCGAACTGAAAACTCACCTTTGCTGTATTATTTGTGTGCTTTAATCATATTCACTTTTGATTAAATGCAGTCACTTAATTATAGCAAATACATTCTACGCGCAAACACTTAAAATCTAAATAACATGAAAAGAATTACTCTTATTTTATTATCATTAATTCTAAATCATTCCTCAAAAGCAGTGAATGGTTTGGAAGGTATTATTGTCGAGAAATATTATATTTCTAGTGAAAACGACACAAACCTCAATCTTGTTGGAGGGGTACTTCCTCCCGGATCAGTTACATACCGAATTTATGTGGATATGCTTCCAAACTATAAGTTTCAGGCTGCATTTGGTATAACGGGGCATGAATTAAAATTATCTACCACAACAAATTTTTTTAATAATGAGGATAGGGGAAATGAAGCTCCTACATATACTAAAACACAAGCCGCCGGCAATACTGTTATGCTTGACTCTTGGTTATCCGCCGGTGCAGCATGTTCCGGAAACTTTGGAGTCTTAAAGTCTGATGACAATGCTACATCAAATACAACAAACAATGATGGAATTCTTCAGAATAACGATCCATTAGCAGGTATTCCTTTAACATCAAGAGATGGATTCCTTGCAGGTTCACCTCAGGCGGTAACCTTTGTGGGAATCAATTCTTTGTTACCAATTTTTGATAACGTAAATAACACAGGAAATCTATTCTCTACTTTTAATGGTTCATGGTCTTCACTTAGCGGTTCTACAGGCCCCACTGCTGATAATAAGGTTCTTATTGCCCAAATTACCACGGATGGTATCTTTTCTTTTGAATTAAATATTCAAATTGGTACACCAACAGGCGGGGTTCAACAATATGTTGCAAGAAATCCTACCGGAAGCCAGGTTCAGTTGCCGTCACTGATTTATCAAAATGTACCGGAGATAAGTTTGAACCTGAAAGTGTTGCTTGAAGGTTTTTATCTTGGTGGTGGCCTAATGAATGCGTCTATCGACCCTCTAACTTATCCCAATTTTAGTGATTCTTTATTTTTAGAATTAGCTGCCGGTACCTCACCTTACGCTACTGTTTATTCAGATACTGCAATATTATTTACAAATGGTAAAGCACAATTTCGTTTTTTAAGAAATATTGTTGGAGGCTCTTATTATTTGGTTTTGCGTCATCGTAATTCCATGGAAACTTGGAGTGCAAATCCTGTTGTTATTGATGCAAATTTGAATTATGATTTTAGTAGCGCAGCCAATAAGGCTTATGGAGGAAATCAATCGCTGACACCGGATGGATTGTATTATGCATTCTACGGAGGCGACATATCGGATGCGGGAACAGCAATAATAGGGGTACAGGATGGAATTATCGAGTCTCAAGATTATGGTGACATGGAAAATGCTGTATATGTTACAAAGCTTGGCTATGTACCTGAAGACGTAACAGGAGATCGATTGGTTGAATCTGCTGATTATGGTTTAATTGAGAATAACGTTTATTTTACAGTTGTGAAAATGCGTCCCTAATAAATAAGGATAAGTAAGATTTATTAAATGCCGGTTTCAGTTTCTGTAACCGGCATTTTCATATAAATACATTTGTAAACAAATTGTTGCAATTATTTTAAGTTCTCGTAAAGAAAGGACTTCAAATTAACCTAAAGATAACATTAGTTTTATGCAGGCAATATTTTGTATTCTGACATTTGACCTCACGTAATTTAGGTATTTACACCAAAACCCTTAAACATAAATTAAAGTCAGATGAAAAAAATATTACTAGGATTAAGCCTTCTCTTTTTTTGCAAACCGGGTCAAGCCCAAAATGGATTGGAAAATATTATTGTAGAAAAATATTATGTTTCCGATGCTAACGACACAACTCTAAACTCTACAGGTGGAATTCTTCCTGTCGGATCCGTAACATATAGAATCTATGCAGATATGCTTCCCGGATATAGATTTCAGGCAGCGTTTGGAATCCCCGGACATGAACTCAGGATTCAGACAACAACTTTGTTTTTTAATAATGAAGATCGTGGAGCAACTTCACCGACCTATTCTAAAGTACAGGCTTCCCATAACACCGTAATGCTTGATTCATGGTTATCGGTAGGGGCTGCTTGTGCAGGGAATTTCGGTGTTCTAAAATCAGAAGATAATAGTGCAGGAACTGTTATGAATACGGACGGTATATTAATTAATGCAGATCCTTCAATTGGAGTTCCGCTCACGTTGGAAGATGGAATGATTGCCGGCACACCGGAACCTGTAACAACTGTTGGTATATCTACAGAGATTGCTGTTTTTGATAATCAGAATGATGGGACGAATGGTCCTTTATTTACTACACAAAACGGTTCCTGGGCATCCCTTAACGGTTCTATCGGTCCTGACACCAATACTAATAAAGTATTGATAGCTCAAATTACTACCGACGGTATTCTATCCTTTGAACTGAATATACAAATTGGCACACCCTCGGGTGGCGTTCAACAATATGTAGCACAGAATCCTGTTGGAAGTGAAATTCTTCTTCCTTCTTTAATATTTAATTCAAGTACAACTCAGGTTGGTAACCTTAAAGCTGAAGCGTCTTCGTTTGAAGTTTACCCTAATCCGGCGAAGGACATATTAACATTGAAAGAAAATACTAAAAATGAAACTAAGTGGAATGGATATTCTATTTATGATTTGTTTGGCCGAAAACTTATAAATAAGGAATTTGGTTCTAAGTCAGATTTTAAAATTGAATATATTGATATTTCATCTTTAGCATCCGGACAATATTTCATTGTTCTTTCAACGAAAGATCAAGTGACAACTAAAAAATTTATAAAGCAATAATTAAAAAATAAAATTGAATTGTGCATCTCCGAAGAATGTTCTTTTTCGGAGATTCTTTTGTTAGAACCAATAATTGTTAGTTAATGAAAATACTGTTTTTCGCTTTTGGATTTTACTTCATACTGTTTGCCTATGCAAATGGTCAGGGCGTATTGCGCGGAAAAGTTACTGATGAAAAGGGTGAAACACTTATTGGCGTTGCAATTGTTCTTAAATCAAACCCCGGAATTGGCACTACAACCGACTTAGACGGTAATTATTCACTCAAAATTCAGAGTGCCGGTCTACAGACAATTGTTTTGAAGTACGTTGGTTTTATTTCAATTGAAGAAGCTGTTAATCCGGTTAATGGAGAAGTCGTGGTTAGGAATTATACCTTGAAATCTTCTTCTCAGGAGATGAAAGAAGTCGAAGTTACAGCAAAAGCTGTAAAAGCCAGAGATTATTACGTTGAGAAATTAAAAAGAAATTCCGCAACAACACTGGATTATATATCTTCTGAGACACTTAAAAAAACGGGGGATGCAAATGTATTAAATGCTGTAGCCAGAGTTTCAGGAGTTTCTACGAACAATGATTTTATTACGGTTCGGGGTATTGGAGACCGATACGTAAAAACATCGATAAACGGATCGGTAATTCCAACCCTTGATCCTTTTACTAATAATATTAAACTTGATTTATTTCCATCCACGCTGATTGATAATATAATTATTACCAAGACCGCAAGTCCTGATTTACCGGGTGATTGGTCCGGAGCTTATTTATCTGTTGAAACCAAAGACTATCCTGAGAATTTTTCAGTAAATGTTGAAACTTCTTTAGGGTATAATAATCAATCAACATTTAAAGATGTTATATCTTCTCAGCATAGTTCTACCGACTGGATCGGCTATGATAATGGTTTGAGAAACCGTAACCATGGAGAATTTGTTTCAGCTGTTATTAATCCTAGTCAATACCAGGAATTTCTAGCACTGGGCCTTGGTTCTTATTATAATTCTTTAGGAATAAATGAAAATAATTGGGGTCAGGGTACAAATACAGGAGAAACATATTTTAAATTAGGTCTTATTCAATTGGGATTATTGGCTCCCGGCCTTATAAACGATGCTGATGCCATTGCAACGGCAAAAGACGCATATTTGAGTGGCCCATACAAAGCCCAAGCCTTTACTGTACTAAATTCTAAAGTACCTGAAACAGGAAAATCCTTTCCTGTAAATTGGAATACCGTTAAAAGAAAAGCACCTTTAAATTTTAGCCAGTCATTTAGTATAGGAAATCAAATTAGCTTTTTAGGAAAACCCTTGGGCTATCTCGTGGGTTTTAAGTATGGTAGTTCTATTCAATACGACCCCGATGCAAAAGAAAACCGTGAAAAGTTTGATGGTGGATTATCTTCTGCAGTTACACAGGAATTGAGTAAAGAAACAAATGGATGGAATGGTTTGGTAAATTTATCTTTTAAACCTTCTCCGAATAATAGTTTTTCATTTGTATTTATGCCCAACTTAGTTGGGACTAATAAAGTTAAAAATCCTCTTGATAAAAGAGATGTGTCTACTTATGTGTGGACAAATAGTATGTATTATGAACAAAGACGTCAGTTAGTTTATCAGGTTAAATCTGAAAATTATTTTCCCGTTTCGAAAATTAAAATGGAATTAAACGCATCTTATACAGATGGTAAAAGCAGTGCTCCGGATTTCAAGAATTTACAATACTTCCAAGATCCGATCTCCAATAGTTTTCAAATTGGCGGAACAATTGGTGATGGAATTCACAGGTACTATCGATATTTAAATGATGATCTTTTTGATTCAAGAGTTTCTTTCCAAATTCCACTTTCTTCTAAGCCGGGTATTGAGAAGAAAATAAAATTCGGCGGTGGTTATCAGTTTAATAATAAGAAAAGTGATCAGTACGATTATGCTTTGAACTTTGGTCCCAATTCTACTTTAGTATTGACCAATAGGGATATTGATAATTTTTTATTGCTAAGTAATTTTGATATACATAATTACACGGATATTTATGGTCATAGCTTTAATACCATTGATACCTACTACGTATTAAATACATCTCCCGCCAATAATACTTTTGGTAAAAGTAAACTATTATCATTTTTTGCAATGACCGATTTAAATCTTTCTTCCCGATTAAGATTTTCCGGCGGTGTTAGATTGGAAAAAGCTGATGTATTAACAGATGTAACGGAATTTGATTCATTGGGCTACGCCCAAAATGATTTAAGAAGATATTATAACAATGGATATCCTGCTGCTAATCCCGGAAAATTGAATGAAGTAAGTGTACTTCCAAGTGTAAACTTCGTTTATAAAATAAGAAATGATGAAGAAGCTCCGATTAATCTGCGTTTGAATTATTACAATACTGTTGCCAGACCAAGTATCAGGGAGTTATCGGATGTTGCAACTTTTGATTATGATCTTAGAAAATTCGTTTTCGGAAATTCAGACCTTAAAATGGTTCAGATAAATAACTACGACGCCAGAATAGAGTATTATTTTAATTCAAACGATAATATTTCATTTAGCACTTTTTATAAGCATTTCAAGAATCAAATTGAATTGGTTGAATCAGGTGGCTTTACTTGGCAAAATGTAGATAAGTCTGATGTACTGGGTATTGAACTCGAAGGGAAAAAGAAAGTAAGTAATCACTTTGATCTATTAATAAACTTAACGCTTGTCAATTCGCGCACGAAATATGTTCGAACAAGATTGGAATTTGATGGAGGTGTTAAAACATATATTCTTTTAGATACCGTATCCCGTTCCATGTTTGGTCAGGCACCTTATGTAATAAATTCAATTTTTACATACCGTTCCGACAGTTTGGGCCTTACCCTGGCATTATCGTACAATGTTCAAGGTCCCCGTTTAATTATTGCCTCAGCGGTAAAAGAGATTTCAAATGTCTATGAAAGGCCGAGACATCTAATTGATTTCAAAACGACAAAATCCCTTGGAAAGCATTTTAATGTCAGTTTCACAATTAAGGATTTGCTCAATTCACCGGTTATTAAATCTTATAAGCATTCGGATGGATGGAGAACAGATTACGAACGATATGCCTATGGGGCAAATTATCAGGTAAGTGTTTCATATAAACTCTAAGCTTAAAACGTATGGTAAGAATTTTATTTAAATCAATATTGTTTGTTATACTTCTACCTATAAATTCAATTGCCCAAATTGAAAATGTAATTGTTGAGACATATTATATTTCCGATGCAATCGATGCAACAGATACCACAGGCGGAATTTTGACCATTGGTTCAAAAACGTATAGGGTTTTTGTTGACTTGGCTCCCGGTTCCAGGCTTAAAAAAATATATGGTGATACAAACCATGCTCTTAAATTTTCAAGTACTGCTCCGTTTTTTAACAATAAAATGGATGGACAAAGTTTTGCTAAAGATTTTAGTAAAACACGATTACAGGAAAATACCGTTGCATTAGATTCGTGGTTGACACTTGGACAAGCAACTAGGGTAGCTGCTAAAACTTATTTCGGAGTTGTTAAATCCAATGACTTAAACGGTTCATTTATTGGCGGAGTAAATAACGATGGCGGTAGCGCCGGTATATCCTCCGGTTTATTAGCGAATGCTGATGTTAATGCAGGAATTCCAATAACAACAGCTGACGGACTAGATTCTATGTCTGATATTCCATCCTCTTGGGCAGATTATGGTTTTATTAATAATATTTCAGGAGTAGATTCCTCTATTTTCGGTTCAATTAAAAGAGGTGTTGAATTTATAAGTTATAATGCAGGTCTTCAAAATTCAGGAGTTCGGGGTATTGATCCCGGAAGTAATTTGGTTTTAGTTGCACAGCTGACTACTGCGGGAGAAATTTCTTTTGAACTTAATCTGGAGGTAGAAGAACTTTCGGGAGGAACAACCAGGGTAATTAAATATGTTGCGAATAGCAGCACACTTTTATCGGATGAAAGATTATGCCCATTCCTGAAATTCCCCGCCTTGTGCGGTTGTACAGACCCTCATTATTTTGAATTCAACCCTGCTTATAGTTGTGGTAGTTCAGATTCATGTAAAAATTTAATAGTGTTTGGTTGTACAGATACATTAGCCTGCAATTATAACTCGGAGGCTAATTATAATATTCCCGAATTATGCTGCTATCCCGGACTTTGCAATGACAGGGACATTAATGTGGTTTGTCCTCAGTTAAGTGCTCAAAAAACTATTTCAGAGAGTTTTGTTCTTTATCCAAATCCTGCAACAGAAGAAATTATAATTTCCGGAAATACCTTAATGAGCGGAGAAGTTTCTATTATTATCTATGATCAATATGGTAAAGCGGTCAGAGAGGAAAGAAAAAATGTTGATGCCGGAAATATTTATCAGCAATTGAATGTGTCAGATTTTAGCAGCGGTATATATTTTTTGAAGCTGGAAACTGAAGGTGCTTCCATTAGCAGGAAATTCTTTATCTATAAGTAAGTTTATTAAGTATACTAACCCGGATAAAATATTTCTTTATGAGAACAAATTATATTTATAAAACATTTTTAACAGGCAGTTTAGCTATTATTTTTCTTTGTTTGCATAGCTGCAAAAAAGATGAAAAGGATTCAATAATAATGGAATCCGGTACCGTTACCGATATTGAAAACAATATTTATCGCACGGTTAAAATCGGAAATCAATGGTGGATGGCAGAAAATCTTAAAGTAAAAACTTTCCGAAATGGATTACCTATTGCATTGCATCAGACTCCGGAAAGTTGGGAAGATACTATTCCATCTTATTGTATTTTTGATAATAAAGCTGAAGCCCCGGGATTATTGTATAACTGGTATGCAATTGGCAGCGTTAATAACATTGCTCCTGCCGGTTGGCATGTACCAAGTGATAAGGAATGGCAGGAACTCGAAAAATATTTGGGAATGAGCGAAGGGGATGCGGGTAAAAAAGGCTGGAGGGGAAATGTAGAAGGAGATAAATTAAAAAAAGAAGGAACAACCGGTTGGACAACATTTTCAGGGGTTTGGTCAACCAATGAAAGTGGTTTCAGTGCTCTGGCCGGAGGATGCCGTCTTTTCAATGGAAAATGGGGTGAGCCCGGCCTTTTTGCAACAGGTTTTTGGTGGGCGAATTCTGAATTGTCAGATACAAGTCAGGCATATTTCCGTTATCTCGATTATAAAAATTCAAATATTTACAGATCTAATTGCGACAAGAACTATGGCTTTAGTATTCGATGTGTTAAAGACTAGAGTATTAAATTCATTTAGAAAATAGATCTAAATATTTTTTGGTTAATTGAATTGGAGAAAAAATTTTCCTGAGTTACAAGAATTTAATTTCCTGATCAATTTTGTTCACTGTTCACATTTAGTTCACTTTATGTTAAAACACATAATATTCCAATAACTATAATGTAATGATATAGTAAGTTTAATTTTCAATTGGGTAAACAAAGCTTAGTGATATTTGCAGAATCCAAAAATGCAATCATAAAATTTAAAAACTATAAAAACATGAAAATGAAAAAAACAATTACTCGATTAATTCTTACTGTTGCTATGGCATACACGTCCGTTTCAACAGTTGATGGTCAAACAGATTTAGGCGCAGCTTGCGGTTGTCCGGCTGTGGCAACAAGACCAACGGTTCTGATGTCTACCTTGGCTGTTAGTGGAGGAGCTACTGATGGAGACCTTCTGGCAAATACAATTTTAACTTGCGACAAAACGTATATTCTTGATAAAAAAATATACGTTCCCGATGGAAAAGTATTAACTATTAATCCCGGTACAGTTATCAAAGGAAGATTTAATGCTGTAGCTGCTAACGTTACTGCATTAGTAGTTCAAAGAGGTGGTAAAATTTATGCCAGTGGCACTCCTGATTGTCAAATTGTTTTCACAGCGGAAGCAGACAATTTAGATGGCACTTATCCGATTGCAAATAAGGGACAATGGGGTGGTGTAGTAATATGCGGTAAAGCATCCAATAACTTAACCCTTGCCGCAAACGGACCTTTTCAGGCAGGTGTGGGCGATGGAAAATTATGTGTTGCAAATGGCTTGGGGACAATCGAAGGTTTCGCTTCTTCCAATAGCAGAGATCAATTTGGTGTTGATCTGAATACGGGTTCCTTTGATGATAATGATAATTCAGGTATTTTAAAATATATTTCTATCAGATATTCCGGTGCAATACTGGTTGTAGGGTCAGAAATCAATGGACTTACACTTGGTTCTGTCGGAAGAGGAACTACCATTGAGCATATTGAAATAGTTTCTTGCGCAGATGACGGTATTGAATTTTTCGGTGGTACTGTTAACGTAAAATACTATGCTTCTTTATTTGGCAATGATGATATGTTCGATTGGGATGATGGTTATACAGGAAAAGTGCAATTTATGTTTGGTCTTAAAACTGACAATACAACTGCAAGCTTAGAAGCAGATAACGGCTTTGAAATGGATGCTGATGATCAGAAATCAAATTTATTACCTCGTTCACACCCTATTATTTACAACGTAACTATGATCGGTAACAGCAAAGCAACGTTGAATAGTGATAACAGCGGACTTGCAGCAATTGAAGCTAAAGAACTTACAGAAGGAGAAATTTACAATTCTGTATTTGCAAATTGGAGATATGGTCTTAACCTTATTAAAGCGTTGGGTACCCGTACCGGAACAAGTGAGGCTTATCATAACTGGTCTAATAGCACCGGTAATGGCAGCAACAGTTTAAAAATTAAATGCAACACTTTTGTTAATGTTACGAATGGTTTGGCTCTCGATAAAAATGCCACCGGTGGTTTTGGTAGCCCGGCGGATATAACTCAATTTACTGTTACTGACAAGAATGATGTTGTTTCTTCTGTTCCTGGTTTTGACTATACTTTTTTAGTAAACAATACTTCAAACTTGGTTTCTGATCAATACGATGCTATTCCTAATCCTGCATTGTCAACTACCGGATGTCCAACACCTCCTGTTGATGGCTTCTATACTCCTGCAGCTTACAGAGGCGCTTTTGATCCTAATGGTAAGAACTGGTTATCTGATTGGGCTTATGCTGCTATATTAGGTGTAACTACAGGGCTTCAGCCTTGTCCAACAGATATCAATGGTGATGGCACAACTAACCAAATTGACTTCCTTCAATTGTTGGGTCAGTACAATCAAAATTGTCAATAATAAGTTCAATAACAATAAAATTAGTTTTTAGAAAATAATTAATAGAATAGAAATGAAAAAAGTAGTAATTGCAGTACTTCTCAATTTGATGGGCTTTTTCGCAAATGCTCAAAATGGTCTGGAAAATATTATAATCGAGAAATACTACATTTCGAATACTGCTGATTTAAATGGTAGTGTTGGAGCCCTTCCTGTAGGCTCCGTTACTTACAGAATATATGCTGATATGTTGCCTGGATATAAATTCCAGGCAGCGTACGGCGTACCTACTCATACATTATTGTTTACAACAAGCACTGCTTTCTTTAACAACGAAGACAGAGGAGCTACCACTCCGTCATATACTAAAACACAGGCAAGGGGTAATAGTATAATGCTTGACACATGGCTTTCTGTTGGTGCAGCATGTTCAGGAAGTTTTGGTATATTGAAATCTGAAGATAATGTTGCTGCAGGCGGAGCAACTGTTATTAATAATACAGTGCCGCCCATTTTGCAGAACAACGACCCTCTGGCAGGTATTCCTTTAACAACTCATGATGGAATTTATACATCAGGAACGCCTGAGCCGGTTACTTTTGTAGGACTTAATCAACCCGACCTTGATGTTTTCGATGCTTTAAGTAATGTTAATGATACATTTATAACTACTAACGGCTCTTGGGCATCGTTGAATGGATCAACCGGTCCGATTCCTGCAACAAATAAAGTATTGATTGCTCAAATTACTACTGATGGCACGTTTCATTATGAACTAAATATTCAGATTGGAACATCGACAGGTGGAGTTGAGAATTATGTAGCTTCAAATCCTGTTGGAAGCGAAATTTCAATAGCAAGTTTAACAGGTACCCTGGGTGGCAGTAATATAAATCCAACAGTCAGTATTTCTTCTCCATCCAATGGAGCAAGTTTCCTTACCGGAAGCACTGTTGCAATTTCCGCAACTGCAGGAGATGCTGATGGAACAGTTGCTTCTGTTGAATTTTTTGTAGATGGAGTTTCTATTGGTGTTGACAACTCTTCACCTTTTTCAGCTAGTTATACTGCAGCTTCAGGTACAGATGTTCTTACGGCGAAAGCTACTGATAATAGCGGTGGTCAGACGACTTCTAATCCTGTAACAATAAATATTAACAGTAATCCTCCTCCGACCGTAAACATTACATCTCCTGCTAATGGTTCTTCATTCCTGACAGGTATTAGTATTCCAATTAATGCAAATGCTACCGATGATGGAACAATAGTATCTGTTGAATTTTTTGTCGATGCCGTTTCAATTGGAACCGATAATTCATCCCCTTATTCCGTGAACTATACTGTTACTTCCGGTTCACATACACTTACTGCTGTTGCAACCGATAATCTTGGAGCAACAACTACTTCATCCGTAATAAACATTACGGCAGGAAGTAACATTCCGCCTACGGTAAGTGTAACGGCACCTCTTAATGGCGACTTATTTACTTTTCCGGCCGTAGTAAATATTCAGGCTGATGCTTTAGATCCTGATGGAACAATTACTCTGGTTGAATTTTTCATAAATGGCTTACTGGTTGGCAGCGATGCAACCGCACCATATTCTTTTAACTGGACGAGTGTCATTGGTTCAGCCAATATTACTGCCAGAGCGAAAGACAACAATAATGCACTTACTACTTCATCCGGAGTATTGATTTCAATAGCAGATCCGAACATTCCTTACAAGTTAATTACTTCAAAGGATATCTGTGTTGCTTCAAACTTCTGTGTTCCACTTACAGCAATTGCAACAGTTCAAAACGTCATTGGCTATGATATCAATATGAACTATAATAATACCAAGGTTCAGCCTACAGGAGTTATAACTGTGAACAATGCTTTAATCAATCCTGCCTATGTCGATGTGGTTGACACAATTGAAAATGCAAATGGTAAAATTAAAATCTTCTTGTTTTTTAATTCTTCTGCACCGGCAAATACATTCTTTTCCGGTTTAGGCGATTTAATTTGTGTTGAATTTGCCAAGACCGCCAATTTTGGACCTGTAGATTCTGCAACTTTTAGTATTTCGTCATTGAAAGAAAGTTATTTCCCCGGTGTTGGCTTAAAAAATGTCGATCCCGGAAAATACATTACATATAAGGATACAGCTTTTAGCGGGACGCTTAAATTTTGGTCTAATAATAGTCCTTTAGGTTATGATTCCGGAAATCCTTCTTTATATAAAATCACCAATATTTTCGGTAACAATACTTCTTGTACAAATAAATCAACCGGCGCAGTACAACCTGATATTAATGGCCTGTTTAATTATAGTACTACCAATGGTAGCGATGTTACTATCGAACGCGATATTCAGGGAAATACCAGTGTGCAGCCTGTAATCAATGGTTTCGATGCTCTCTTGGTAAGAAAACTTCTAATACAAGATCCATCTTTTATTCCATCGGTTTATCAAATAATTGCCGCAGATGTGAATGGAGATGGAGTTATTAGCTCCGGTGATATTTCGCAAATTAACCAAAGGGCTGTACTTATGATCCCGGAATTTAAACAAGCCTGGAATTATAATGCTCAGGGCGTATCTAACGGACAACTTTCAAAAGATTGGTTGTTTATTGATACTGTCAGCGTTGCAACAAGTGCTGCCTATCAAATTTCTTCAACGTTTCCGGCGGATAATGGTACAGGGTTTTCAAGTACTCGAGTTCCTGTTGTCCCTTTTTGCCTGGCTGTACCGGGAAGCAATTTTGCTACCTGTCCTGTAATAACTTCGATGACATACAAAGGAGTTCTAATTGGTGATATTAATGGTAATTTCTCTACAGTTGGTTCCGGCGGTTTGTTTAAAACGAATAACCCGGGTAAAATTTCTTTTGATTTATCAAATGCTGTTCTTTCAGATGGTTATTTGGATATTCCTGTGGAGGTTTCTTCTGTGAATACAATAAACGCTATTGACTTTTCATTAATGTTTAACGAAGACATTCTTCAATTCGAATCAATAAAAGGTCTACCGGTAAACATTTATGGTACGTCAAATTATAATGAAATGGATCATACATTACGATTTACTTCATACAGTTTACAGAACATTGAAAAAAGTACTTCAATCCTTTACATTCGATTTAAATTCCTGGGAACATCCATTTCGGGAAATGAATTAACCTCTTTATCCGGTTATTTAAACGGTGATGTGTCAGAGGTTGAATTGAAAAAGTCCGCACCAAATGCTAACTTAAATGATTCCTGGATCAAAGTATATCCGAATCCTGCCCACAGGATAATGAACATTGAGATCTCAGAAAATGCTAAAATCCAAATCTATGATCCTCAGGGAAGATTAGTAATAGAAAGGAATGCAAATGCATTTGAAGTGCAGGAAATTAATACAGAGAATTTACAAAATGGGTTATATATTTTAAAGGCAATCAACAACAAATCTTCATTAGTAAAGAGTGTAATAGTAAGTAATTGATTATTTTTTTTTAAAGAAGGGTCCTAATGGTTGGGGCCCTTTTTTTGCTTTAATTAGAATAAGCAAAGAAAGTATAAATCAGAAAATTCGAAACGACTAGTAATTGTCACATACTTAAAATTTAATTTTTATTAAAGTACTATTCAATGAAAAAACTAATACTGCCCCTCCTTTTATTCTATTCCTTTTGTTTTTCTATAAGCGGTAAAACCTTTCAGTTGCAGAATGAAAAGGATATTTTAAAAAATACATTTCGTTTTCCGGGCAATGCCATACAACCTTCCTCAATTGATCAATTAGATTCTGTTTTGTTCGACCTTTCACAAGCTGTGTTTACGTCGAATAGTGTAGAAATCCCTGTTTCAGTCCTATCCAATGATACAATTTTTGCCTTGGACTTTTCTTTTCAATACAATCATAACAATCTTTTATACGATTCAATCATTGATCTGACTAGCTATATGATTTCCTCTTCTTTTTATAATACTGTAGATTCAACTGTACGATTTACTTCCTATGGCACCCAGAGTTATGGCATTGGAACTTCTCTTGTCTCAATAAAATTTAATCTATTAAATGGCATGGTTGGCGTAAATGATTTGTTTTCATTGACAGCATATTTAAATGGAGATCCCTGCAGTATTAAATTGAATGGAAGTCTGCCCGCAATTGTATACGAAAATGGGAGTATTAATTCTCAAATAGACTTATATCCTTCTCCGGCAAACAGCAGTATTCAGGTTAAATCTCCCTTTGACGGAATCATTTCAATAGTAGATTTAAACGGACAGGTTGTTATCACTTCTTTAAATATTTTAAAAGATCAGGAAGCTCTGATTGATATTAGAAGCCTTTCAAACGGCAGCTATTGGGTATTATTTTCTAATGAAGGATATTTAAGTGTTAAAAAACTGATGGTGTTTCACTAAAAGTTATTTACAAAAATAAAATATTAATTAGAAGAATATCCGAACCAAAAAGTCAGGTAAAGCAAATTTCAACTTGCGCAATCCAACAAGCTTTTTATATTTATTATTGATTGCCTCCTGGGTAACCAGGTTAAAATTACAGGCATCTTCCCATACTCCTTTGTTGTACTGAACTACCTTTAAATAGTACTTTGAGGTATTGTTACGAAACCTCTTTGCTGTTTTTATCTTCTTCAGGAATTTCATGATACAAATATAAATGCACATTTTGCATTTAATGTGAAGAGAAGGATAATTTTCTGTTAAGGCACAAGGTCCTGTAATACCAGGTTTGACAGGGGTTTCCTAATGGGTGGTGCTTTGAAGACTGACCGGCCAAACATCAAGTCAGGGTTTGCTTATACGGATTTGTCGGAAGGGATTGGTAAAGTGGAAGTCAGGATAGTCGGGGAAGATTCGTCTTTTTTTTTCAAGGCAGGAGTAAAAAGGGCTAATGGTATGGCAAAATGGGAGAGGGTTATGATAGGAATGGCGGGGTAATTTTTTAATGATTAGAGTGGGGAGTTTGAGTTTGGGTCTGAGTCTGAGTCTGAGTGTGAGTGTGAGTGTGAGTGTGAGTGTGAGTGTGAGTGTGAGGGTGAAGGTGAGGGGGGAATTGAGGAATAGAATGATTTAGACTGAGTCTGGATTTGGGTCTGTGAGTGAGTGAAAAGTAACCACTGGCACACTCAGTCTGCTCACTCACACTAAACGTAGGCTCCAAAAATGTCCATATATTTAACTTTTCTTATCATTGTCCTTAAATAATAGAGTTGAAAATGACAAATTATACCATTGCTAAAAAATGGCTTGCAGCTTTTAATGAACATAATTTGGAAATGCTCCTTTCCCTTTACGATGAAAATGCCGAGCATTTCAGCCCCAAATTAAAACTGAGAAACCCGGAAAGTAAAGGCAAAATTATAGGAAAGGACGCTTTGAGAAACTGGTGGAAGGAGGCTTTTGAACGGATACCGGAATTAACGTATCAGGAAAATACAATTACGGCTTCTGACGATCGTGTTTTAATGGAATATACAAGAGTTGTTCCGGGAGAGGAGAATTTGAATGTTGCAGAGGTGCTTGAAATTAAGGATGGATTGATTGTGGCATCAAGGGTTTATCATGGGTGAGTTTTTTCACGCTGTCTTTTAGGATTCGGTTTTTAAAATATTATATTACATCCCTTTATGACCATCTCCGATTACATCCAAAAATTAAACAACCGTTTCAAAACGGGAATTTCTACTGAACATAGCTATCGCGGAGACTTGCAGCAATTGCTGGAAAATATTTTGCCGGGAACGATGGTCACCAACGAACCATCACACATTGCATGCGGGGCTCCGGATTATATACTTACTAAGAAAAACATTCCCGTCGGTTACATCGAAGCCAAAGATTTAGGGGCTGATCTCCTAAATAAAAATAATAAAGAGCAATTTGATCGGTATAAAAAATATCTCGAAAATCTTATCATCACCAATTACCTCGATTTTCATTTTTTCAAAAACGGCGAATTGGTTACTACCATAAACATCGGTAAAACGGAACCGAAAAAGGTAATTCCTATTTCAGAAAATTTTGAAAACTTTTCAAATTTAATTAAAGACTTCTCTGCTTATAAAGGACAAACAATTAAGTCGGCGAAAAAACTGGCGGAGATGATGGCAGTAAAAGCAAGACTGTTGGCTGAAGTCATTGAGAAGGCTTTAACAGGCAAGTCAGACGGCGAGCCCTTCGAAATGCACGAGGCGGCAAACAATACTTTACATGAACAGTTGAAAGCTTTTAAACAGATACTCATTCACGACATTACCGAAAAAGAATTTGCCGATATCTATGCACAGACGATTGCATACGGAATGTTCGCTGCACGGCTGCATGACCAGTCGCTCGGAACATTTACGCGGCAGGAAGCAGCTGAACTCATTCCTAAATCAAATCCGTTTTTGCGGAAATTGTTCCAATACATTGCAGGCTACGATCTCGACAGCAGGATTAAATGGATCGTTGATGCACTGGCAGATTTGTTTAATGCAGTCGATGTGAAAGCGCTGATTAAGGATTTCGGACAATCCACACAGCAAACCGATCCTATCATTCATTTTTACGAAACATTTCTATCCGAATACGATCCCAAACTAAGGAAAGCGCGCGGTGTATGGTACACGCCTGAACCTGTCGTTAATTTTATTGTCCGCGCCGTCGATGATATACTGAAAACAGAATTTAACTTGAAAGATGGCTTAGCCGATACGACTAAAACAAAAATTAAATTAAAAATTCCCACGCACGACAAACGTTTCAAGGCCGGACAAAGAGAATACGAAGAAGAAGTTCACAAAGTGCAGATCCTCGATCCTGCAACAGGCACGGGAACATTTTTAGCAGAAGTAGTAAAACTCATCTACAAAAAGTTTGAAGGCCAGCAAGGCATCTGGAGCAATTACGTTGAGAAGCATCTCATACCACGGTTGAATGGTTTCGAATTACTTATGGCCTCTTACGCTATGGCTCATCTTAAATTGGATTTACTTTTAACCGAGACTGGTTATAAACCCACGAAAGATCAGCGTTTCCGAATTTACTTAACCAACAGCCTGGAAGAACATCATCCAGAAACAGGAACTTTATTTTCAAACTGGCTGAGTTCTGAAGCCAATGAAGCCAATCAAGTGAAGAGGGATACGCCTGTGATGGTGGTGATGGGGAATCCGCCGTATAGTGGAGAAAGCGCAAATAAGGGAGAGTGGATTATGTCTCTTATGGAAGATTATAAAAAAGAACCTGGCGGAAAGGAAAAATTAAATGAAAAGAATCCGAAATGGATTAATGATGATTATGTAAAATTTTTACGTTATGGACAACATTTTATTGAAAAAAATGGAGAAGGTGTTTTAGGTTTTATTAATCCACATGGTTATTTAGATAATCCAACATTTAGAGGAATGAGATGGAACTTACTTAAAACTTATGACAAGATTTTTACTATTGATTTACATGGCAATAGTAAGAAAAAGGAATTTAGCCCAGATGGATCTCCAGATGTAAATGTTTTCGATATTATGCAAGGAGTCTCAATTAATTTATTTATTAAAACCGGGAAGAAAAAACAAAATGAACTTGGGACAGTTTTCCATTTTGAACTTTTTGGAAAACGGGAATTTAAATATGATTATTTGTTAAGAAATACATACAAATCCATTTCTTTTAATGAATTAGAAAATATAAATCCAAATTATTTTTTTGTCAAGAAAGATATTAATAATCTTACCTCTTATGAAAGCTGGTTAAAATTAACAGATATTTTTCCAACAAATGTTTTAGGATTTCAAACACATAGAGACAAATTTGCTGTTGATTCAATGCTGAATAATTTAAAAAAGAGGTTAAGTGATTTTAGTAATAATGAAATGTCAGATATTGAACTTAAAGATAAATATAAAATTAACGAATCAAGTTCATGGCAAATATCGCAACAAAGAGCAAAACTTAGGAATGAAAAAAATATTGACAAATTCATTTCCAAAGTTGCATATCGACCGTTTGATGATCAATATTCTATTCTTAATTCAATTATTTGCGATAGGCCAAGAACAGAAATTTTAGAACATATTCTAAATAAGAACAACTATTGTTTATTAAATTCTAGACAACAAGCTATTGAAGGTTTTAGACATTGCTTTATAACAAATTTGCCTGCGAATGATTGTGTAATGTCAACTACTAGTCGTGAAGCTAACCAAATTTTCCCTTTATATATTTATCCGAAAGAAACAATACAGTCAACATTAGATAATACTGAATTAAGAAGCCCCAACCTTAAAAAGGAAATAGTTGATCAATTTGTTATAAAATTGGGTTTGAAATTCACTTATGAAAAGGAAAGCATATCAAACACTTTCGCCCCCATCGATATCCTAGATTACATCTACGCCATCCTCCACAACCCCACCTACAGAGAAAAATACAAAGAATTCTTAAAAATAGATTTCCCCCGCGTTCCATATCCAAAAGACGCAGAAACATTTTGGAAACTGGTAAAATTGGGCGGAGAATTGAGGCAATTGCATTTACTGGAGAGTGAAACGGTAGATAAGTTTATTACGAAATATCCTGTAGATGGTAATAATACAGTTGGAAAAATAAAATATGAAAACGGAAAAGTATGGATTAATGAAACGCAATATTTTTCCGACGTGCCGCAAGTTGCGTGGGAGTTTTACATTGGCGGTTACCAGCCGGCACAGAAATGGTTAAAGGACAGGAAAGAGAGGCAGTTGAGTTTTGAGGATATACAGCATTATCAGAAGATAGTGGTGGCGCTGGCGGAGACGGAGAGGGTGATGGGGGAGATTAATAAAATAGAGTTTGAATAAACTGAATCAAAAATTTTCTAAAGTAAAATTTGTTAAATTAATGGCACAACTAACATTTGACTTACCGGAAAGATGTGCTGATAATTTCAGTGACCCGCTAAATTATATTTTTTCTGTAATACACCCGCTGAGCCGTATTTACTAAATCAGGAGGGACACCCAAAATTTCTTCTATTTCTCAAAATATATTTTCAAAAAAATCGCGTACTTCAGGAATAACTATTGTATAATCCATCAATGCCCCTTTTGGAATTTGATGCTCCAGGCTATTTTTCCAATTGTGTTTTAATATTTTTTCGTGTCTTGGATTTATTAATTGCTCTATCCCTGTAAATTCAAGGTTTTTGTATTTCACTTTCTTTTTAAATGCCTTCACAATTTTATCGGTATCCAATTCATAATTTTTGCTCAAATACCATATATCGTAGTAGTCACGGGGAGCTGTGTATTTGCGCTGCATTAACGCCCTTATTTTTTCGGACATAACTTCTTCAAGTGAATAGCAAGGGATTGTACCCGCATTTTCGGAAAGTTTGTCTGAGTATGGATGAAGCAATTTTTTGTTTATGGCAGGAAAAAACAACAGCTCATAAAGAATAATTTCTATTTTGATAGCTGTTTGCCATCTATCAGGTGGCGGCGGGTCAACATTTTTGGCATGGTCAGCACCCCAATATTTAATAATAGCCTCATAACCTGTTTTCATATTTTTGAATATTAAATCTTTTAACGAAACTACATGACAAGCTATTCCACTTCGTTTGGTAACGAGTGCTGCTACTTTTTTTAACAGGTCTTCTGTAAATACGAAATTTTCATTCGATGAAGTAAAATCCAAATCCTCTGAAAACCTGTATTCGGGCAGATAACATTTTTTTAAACACGTACCTCCTTTGAAAATTAGTGTTTCTTTTAAGCCTTTAATGGAGTATATAGCATCTATGAAATGTCCTAATACCCAATCCTTATCAATGGTGTTTTTTGAAACATTTAATTCTTCAGACAGTCTTTCTATTTCTCGTTGTGAGATCATTAATAAATCTTATTGCATATTTCTAAAATATCTTCTCTGCTTATATTCAAGCGGAGCGTCCACTCCTTTACAAATTCTCCTTCATCAAGACCGATAGGGTCAAAAGGATTATATTTTTTATTGACAATTCCCTTTGCATAATCAATAAAAACGGCCATGTTATCCTTTTTTAACAACTCGGCAAGAAAAGCCATACGCTTAGCAGCAGCTATATTATTAATGGCTTTACAATATTTTACCATTTTTTTTGCATCGAGTTGTGCGGCGTTAAACGCACGTATCAACTCTGCGTAGCCGCCGGAATATTCAGGCAAGTCGAAGCAGTCCACTATGGTTTTTTCTAAATCTGTCATTGGGAACTGATGGTTCCCTGAGCCTTGAATTTTAAATCCAATCAATTTTCGTTTTGGAACACGAATGAATTTATATTTTACACCAAAAATTATTTTTTCTCTTATATCATTGGTTGTTTGTACAAATATAGAATTAGGGAATTGCTCTGTAAGACCATGCCTATTCAATGCAGTCCAGTATGCTATTACACCATCGTTTGCAAGATAATTACCGATAACATATTCGTTTCGGAAAGTATGCCGACAGTATTTACCTTGTTCAATTCGTTTTAAGAATCCTTTTTGGGTTAATCCTTTTATTGCGAGGTCAATATTTTTAATCGTTTTTTCAAATTTGTTTCTGATGCTTTTTAAAGTAAAAATATCTATCTCCTGCTCATCAAGTAATTTGATGAGCATAAGTTGCTTTGTGATATGTTTTGTTGGTGTCATTTTATCCAAAATTACCTTTTGATGTATGTTAAACTTATATTTACGTCTATTTGATACGCTAAAAGGTAATGCAAATCTACTATTATTCTCTTAATTGTACAAAATTTGCACTATTATTTTGTACGACCTGAAAATTCAGTAAAAGAGCAGGTAAAGTCTATGCCTTACCACTAAATCTGGCAATGTGATTTTCAGAACATCTGGCAAAATGGATTTTTGTATTTCTCTTATCGGACCAATACAATTTTCCTCGTTTGATTGTAATTATTAGTGCTGGTTTGAAGAAAGTAAAATCCGGTCTCGTATTGCGAGATATCTATTGCAATATTTTTTTCAACTTCCAGATTTGGCTGCCTGATCCACCGCCGTTATCAGCTAAAAAAATAAACGTTAAAATAAAATACAAAGAATCCTAAAAATAAATTTCCCCGCGTTCCCTTTCCAAAAGATGAAGATACATTCTGGTAACTGGTAAAGCTGGGCGGAGAATTGAGGCAGCTGCATTTGCTGGAGAGTGAGACGGTAGATAAATTTATTACGAAATATCCGGTAGATGGAAATAATACGGTGGGAAAAATAAAATATGAAAACGGAAAAATTTGGATTAATGAAACGCAATATTTTTCCGATGTACCACAAATTGCTTGGGAGTTTTACATAGGCGGTTACCAGCCGGCGCAGAAATGGTTAAAAGACAGGAAGGAAAGGCAGTTGAGTTTTGAGGATTTACAGCATTATCAGAAGATAGTGGTTGCTTTGAAGGAGACGGAGAGGGTGATGGGGGAGATTGATGGGGTGGGGTTTGAGTGAGAATTGGGAATTGAATATTTGCATATCACTAATGAAAAATTTGCTTTTCAAATCACAACGTTTTAGATTTGTATTATGGTATATATCCTATCACTTCATAAAAAAGACAATAGGAAGCAGCTTGAAAAACTGCTCAGAAACCTTCCTTTAAGAAAAATGGGATCAATTGAAATTTGGGATCTCTTTTTTGGTAAGGTGAAAATTTCTGAGGATCCAGTAAAACTTCAAAGACGTTTGCGGGATGAATGGGAGTGATCTTTTGGCTGATACCAATATTCTACTATATTTATTACAAGGGAACACAACAATCGGTGAACTGGTTAAAGGCTATAAAATTCAGATTTCTTTTATTTCAGAACTTGAGCTTTTTTCTTTCAAACAAATTTCAACTTCAGAAGAAAAAGTGATAAAACATTTGCTGAGATCATCTTGATTGAAATACAATGACAACAATTAAAGAATTGAATAAGAAAAAAGTACCAATCGTTCGAATTGATAAGTCATTGAATAAATATAATGATATTGTCTTAAATCCTGATAAGGTCGAAAAAGCAAACGAAATGTTGCGTACCACTGGACTTCCTAAACCTCATCGAAAGAAAAACCAAAAACGTTAAAATTGCTTTTCAACGTTCATGAAAAACATCGCCCACATAAATGTTGCAAAGGAGTTTGATAAAATCCTCAACTCCCGTGAAGTCGTTTCTGAGATTGTAAGCCGAATAATGAATTTGCATGCTAATCAGGTAGAATTGGATTTTACTGACGTAGAATTTATTTCTCGTTCCTTTGCTGATCAATTTTTTAAGGAAAAGTTGAAATTAATTCAAGAACTCCAAATTCTCGTTGAAGTAAAAAATGCGAATATTGAAGTAACTGAAATGCTAAAAGCTGTAGCTAATACTCAGAATGTATCAGATAGAAAAAATAAATCTATTAACTTTCTTCAATTGAAAGATCTTGATGCATTGAAAAATCATCTTTGGGATTTTTGAGGAAGAAATTACAAAAGCTCATCAAGTGGAAATAGTTTTCGAAATTGATTAGTGAAAGAAAGAGGCTGCTAAGTTCAGTTTGAGTTTGAGTTTGAGTGTGAGTGTGAGAAACAGAGTGAGTGAACAGAAGCAGTGAACTTAACTAGCGTATCAACTCAAACATTCCCTTCTTCTTCAATTTTTGTCCACTGATCCAGGTTTCCACTTCTGCCTGGTAAACGTAAGTGTCTTGCGGTTGAAGTTCACCTTTGTAATAACCATCCCACCCCTTGATGATATCATTCGATTCAAAAACCAGTTGTCCCCAGCGATTGTATATTTTGAATTCCAGCAGCTGCTTGATTCCCCATCCATTTACATAGATTACATCGTTTTCCTGATCACCATTAGGCGTAAAGGCTGTCGGCACATCAATGGATGTTACAGGTTTAATGATAAAATCATACGTTGATGTAACAGTAAAACAACCGGCGCCATCGGTAACAGTGAAATCATAATTCGTGTTTTCCAGCACATGCGACATTGGAATCGGACAAATCGAACAGGATAAATAAGTTGAAGGATTCCATGTGTATATATATCCCGGATCGGGCATTTCAAAACCGATCAAAACAGGAGAACCAATAACAATTGTTGTGTCCATGTGAACTTCAGGAGCAGGCTGATAAATAATTACAGGAACAGTTTCTGTATCACGACAGCCATTGGTATCCGTTACCTGAACAGTATAGGTTATACTTGCAGGGGGTGTTGCTACAGGATTCGGAAGTGTATCATTGTTCAGATTAGTTGCAGGTTGCCAGAGGTATTTGTTACCTCCTGATGCAAACAATTGCACAGAAAAACCCTGACAGGTGTCGCCACCTGTTGCAATTGCTTGTGGAAGAGCTGCCACTAAAATTTTCTTTTCCATTGTATCACGACAACCGGTTACATTATCGTTTATAGTAAGAGTAACCTGATATATTCCTGTTGTATTGTATGTGACAGGTAGAGGGTTTGCGCCGGTGTAAACAATGCCATTGCCGAAATTCCAATTATAAGAAGTTGCATTCAGCGACTGATTCGTCACTGTGCTCACTTCATTTATACATAATATTGAATCATTATTGGCAATTGAGAAATCTGCAATAACTGGATGTATATTCAGGATGTTGGTATGTGTTGCTGTACAGGCTGAATCAGGCGACCACATCACAAGACCGATGTTAGTCTGCCCGCTTGATGGATTAATATTAAATGTATGTGTTACCGGTGAAACTCCTATTGTATCAGTTCCATCACCAAAATCCCATATATAACCCAAAAGATCGCTGGTGTCCCTTATTGATAAAGTTACGGATTGACCTTTGCAGATGATACCCGGAAAAATATCAAAATTACCGGTAGGTCCTTCAACGGATAGTGATTTTACAACGGTATCCTTGCAGCCGAATGTTGTTTGCACAATGAGAGAAACCGTGTAAGACCCCGGAGCCTGGTAAATAGTTCCTACCGTTGATGCTGTGATTACTTGCGATCCATTACCAAGATCCCATGTGCGCACGCCGGGCGCTACATTGATAGAAGTATCGGTATAATTGACCAGCAAGGGATAACATTTGTTGAAGATTGTATCGGCACTGCTCACATAGCCTGCCTGAGGATAATCCTGAACATTAATATAAGCAGGAACTGTTCTGGAGTTTTTACAGCCAATGGAATCGGTAACGATTAGTTTAACTGTATACAATCCTCCGGAAGCATACACATGCCATGGAAATTGCTGTGACGAACTATCACCATCGCCGAAATACCACATATAAGCCGGCACGTTGGCATTGGGAAGAAAATGCACGGAATCACCGGTACAAAGTCCTACTATGTTTGATCCGAATAATGAATCAGGAATAGATGGAGTAATAAATTTAGTAAACGATCTGCTGCATCCAAGGGTATCTGTTACTGTGAGTGTTACAGTAAATTTTCCTCCTGATGTTGGGGCCTGCGTATAGGTATGTGTCGGGCTCTGTTGCTGAGAAGTTACTCCATCACCAAAAGACCATTGCCAATGAACGAGGGTAGTGTCAGCAAACGAGCTGTCAGTAAAATTGATGGTAAGTGGAAGACAGCCATAGGTTTTATCGACACTGAATTTAGACTGAATATCAAAGACATTTACATTTTGCCTCACACTGTCTTTACAACCATTTATATCGGTAACAACTAATTTAACTGAATAGTCGCCTCCTGAACCAAATGCATGTGTAGTCGTTGAATCCTGACTGTTATGAGGAGGCGAACCGTCGTTCCAATACCAGAGGTAGCCTTCATGACAAGCAGGATTTACGTCCTGCGATGCACCACCACTAAATAGCACAGATCCATTCACACAGGCATTCGTATCGGTACTGATAACAGCCTGTAAATCTCTTACATGTATGGTATGCATTTCCGAATCAGGCTGACAACCTGTTGAAGGATTAAAGCCAATAAGCGTTACATTATAATCGCCTGTTGCAGCATAAGTATGTGAAGGTGTTGTATCAGAAGTTGTATTGAGTGTCTGACCATCACCAAATTCCCACGTCCAGTTTGCTGCATCACTTACTCTGCCTTTAAATGAATACACAAAAGGTTGGTCACAATCATTAACAGGATAAAAATGCACCAAAGGCCCCTTTACTGTAATCAAATTTTGAATAGTACTGCCGATGCAGCCATTATAAGAGGCTTGGATCGTTATATTTTGCGCTCCCGTAACATTATCAAAACTCCACACGGGATTAGGGTCTGTATAACAATGTGACATAAATCCGCCATCGGCGTTGTAATGTATCCATTGTGCGGAATCAGCCGAAGGTGTATTGTTGGTAAATTGCACGGGTGTATGGACACATACTGGTGAAGGGCTTACGCTGAAGGAGGGTGTGGGAGACGACCCGACGTAAATCGTCAGCGTAAAAGAGGTATCAGGACAACCACGTGAATTGGTTATGATGATATAAGGATGATAAATTCCAGGAGCTGTGTAAGTGTGCGTTGTTGTTGTGTCGTTACCTGCATGCGATCCTCCATCGTCAAAAATATAAATCCTGGATGTAATTGGTTCCAGTGAATGACTTGAATCACTGAACACCACATTCATAGGGGCACACCCATAAGCAACGCTTGCCGCAAGCAAAGCCGTCGGTTTGTAAACAGTGTCTCGTTGCACAATAGAATCGCGGCAGCCATGTGCTGAAATTGCAGTGAGCTGTGTATTATACTTTATTAATGGGAAAATAGTATATTGATTAAAATCAGTCTGAACGATTGTATCAATGGGATTGGTAAGAGTTGATTTGGTGCTATCATAAAAGAGCCATTGATACATTACAGCATTAACCGATGTATTGGTGTAATTAATAATGCTTGGATAGGAGCAGTTGTAAGTCGGTGTTGAAGTAAAAAGCGCAGCCACATTTTCAACAATTATCGTAATCGTGGTATCATCAACACAACCTCCTGCCTGTACCTGCAGCTTTACATTATAGGTTCCTGACGCCGTATACGTATGGAAAGTATCTACACCGCTTATTCCGTCTCCATAGGTGTATGTATATATTCCAACGGTCGATTGATTTACAAACTTAACTGTTTTGCAAACCGTATCGTTCACTGCGCTATCTGCATAAAAAGAAGCAATAGGCTGCATGACTGAGGCATTGGAATAAGTTGTTTTTGAACAACCGTTATTGTCGGTTACAGTTAGTGAGATTCCAAAATTTCCTAAAGTACTGTACGTAACCGGAGGCGGGTTAGCAACCGTTGAAGAATCACCATTACCGAAAGTCCATAGGTATGTAAGCGCTGTACTTCCCGTAGTTGAATTGGAAACAGAATTACTTCCGGTCAGTGTCACCGTTAACGGCGGCACACATGCAGCCATTGGATTGGGATTTGAGTTTAGTGTTGCAGTCGGATTAATAGAAGTGTTGACATAAGCCGTGCGAACAAAAGACGAATCGCAGCCGTTAGCATCTGTTATTTTCAACGTTACATTGAACGTACCCTGGAGCGTATACGTATAAGTCGGATTGGCATCATTACCAACATTTACACCACCATCTCCAAATGCCCACTCTCTTTTAATGATAGCAGTACCGCCACCACCGAAAGATGAATCAAGGAAGGTTACGGTGAGCGGTAAACAACCTGAGTTCGGTGTTGTAGCCCTGAAATAGGGTGATGGCTTTCCGAATACATTTATCGTTAATGAATCACTTACATTATTTCCTGAAACAATTGCCGTAAAGTGAACGACATACGTTCCGGGTAAAGTATAGGTGTGAGAGGGAAATGAAATGTTGGCAGATGTTCCGTCACCAAATTGCCAGTCGATGTTAGAAGCACCGGATGGGGAGCTAAAAGTTACTCCAACGAGTGGAGCACAGCCGCTGGTAACGCTTGCTGATATCTGTGCATGCAATTGCCTGCCTGTGAAAAGCAAAAGCGAAAACAATATAAAGTTAAAGCGTTTCATTTTTAAAATTGATTTACCAGAGATTAAATCGAAGCGTAAGATATTGTTGACACATCCTATCGTATTGTCCGACGGTGAAGCCGCAAGAACAGTCATCACTATAATAAGACATGATGTTGCCTATTTGAGGAACATACCAATCGCCATTTGCATCTTTTGTATAAGGGTCTAGCTGGCAATCAGGGGCTGGTGTATTCCCTCCGTGCGGATCTGCGGGCGTATCACAAACAAGATCACCGGCGGTTGTACAATTACTGCCGTCTACCAGTTCGGATCCAAACGATGTTTCAAACGTATGATGCAATCCGAAAAAATGTCCGGTTTCATGCGCGAAAGTCTTGCCTAAGGCACTTCCTTTGGTCATAAATATTGTCTCGCTGCCTCCGGGCAATGAACCCAGACCGGCAACGGTAGTGGTTGGATCAGTAGCTATTGTGCGTGACCAATAAACATTTATTGTATTAGCAGTCTGGTAAAGTGCATACAACTGCCCATTTTCATCAGGAAAATAAAGACTGTCGTAATTCCAGTCATCTATATAATTAATGGAACAAATACTGAAGGAAAGACAAATGGGTGCAAAAATAGCGTTGAGATTAGTGACCGCTTGTGTAAGTGTTGCATTAGAAATATTGGGCTGACCTGTACTGTCTTTAACGACCCACATAGTCATTGAAAGGGTTTTACCCAGACAACATTTTGGTACTGCATTAGATATTGTTGAAGCAGGAGAAGGAGGAAGAGAAGGCATGCGAGCCCTCTCAAAAGAAACTCTTTCAGGAGTTACTTGCACACCACATAATTTTTGGCTGTATCCCTTAATTCCTGAAAGAAAAAGAATAAACAGAAGAGTAATGATCTTCATCGGTTCGTATATTTTATTAAAACTACTCATCCTCTTTCAGTTTTGCGTTAAGCAATTTTCCTACAATTTTGAATTCCGTACGTCTGTTCAGTTGTCTTCCTTCCGGATTATCACTGCCGTCAGGGTTCTTGTTTGCAGCAATCGGCTGCTTTTCACCGTATCCTTTTGCTTTCAGTCTTTCTTTATCGATATCTTTTGATACAAGATAGTTTACCACGCTTTCTGCACGATGCTGCGATAATTTTAAATTCGATTTATCATCACCGATATTGTCAGTGTGAGAAGCCATTTCTATAATAATCTCAGGATTATTGATCAGGATACGCAGCAGTGTAGTATCCAGTACATTTTTCGACTCTTCTGTAAGTACAGCACTGGCGTATTCATAGTATACATTTTTCAGGGTAATAACAGCATCTGTTGGCCGTGAAAGTGAAGCATTGATCAGGATTGGTTCGTCATCCCTTTTTCCTTTGGTTGAAAAAGTATATTCATTGCTCAAAAAGCCATCACGCTTTACAACTATACGATAATCTTTTCCGGGAATAAGTTCTATAGTATAATTCCCTTCCTTATTCGTTATGGCGGATTGAACAGGCACATACATGGTATCTTCATTCCCCTTGATTTCCAGCTGCACCTTTGCAAGATCAAGCAACGGATGCAGCAAAGAGTCTCCATCGGTAACAACACCTTTTACAAACATATGAAGGGATTCAAGCCAACGGAATGAAAAGATGTCATCACAACAACTCAATTTATCCGATACCGCTGACGATTGCCTGTTTGAAACAATGAATCCGAAATCCTTATTCTTTTTGTTGATGACATAATACAGATCATCAGAGCCGCTATTGATTGGTGCGCCAATGTTTTCAGGAGCGCTCCACTTCTTTAGTTCGCCGTTGCTTTTATATATATCCAAACCTCCAAGTCCGGGCCATCCATCAGAACTGAAATACATCGTACTAAGATCAGCATCATAAAAAGGAGTATACTCATCACCTGCTGTATTGATCTTTGATCCTGCATTCATAGGTGTACGGTATTCTTTTTTCTTTGCATCATACTGTGTATACCAGATGTCAAGTCCGCCTCTGCCATTGGGCCTGTTGGAAATAAAATACACAACATCTGTTTTCTTTTTATTGTCGAATGTTATGGTCGGCTGTGTTGCTGTATACTGCGGATCATTCACCTCTTTGCCGAGTGATTCCGGTTCCTTCCAAACACCATTTTCTAACCTGCTTACATAAATTGCACAAACAACTTCATTATTGGGTTTCTTTTTGCAACGTGTAAAATAAAATCTGTTACCATCATCCGAAAAAGTACCATTACCACAATGATAACCGTCTTTATTGAAAGGACCGTCCAGCAATCCTATATCCTGCCATACTCCGCCTGTTTTTTCGGCTTTATATAATTTACGAAATGGCTCGTCGGATATTGAATCTTCAGGATTGAAATTATAAAATGTCTTATCTGTTTTCAATGATGAATAGATCATTGTGCTGTCGTTAATGAAAACCGGAGCAAATTCAATGTTAGCCGTATTAATGCTGCTGTCCAAAGGTTGAATATCTATCTTCAACTGTTTGTTCATAATGGTCTTTGCACTTTCAGCTGCTTTTGCATTACTCTTGATCTGTGATGTATAAACGGCCTTGTCTTTGCCTTTGTATTCTTTTTTGAATTTTGTAAACTGCTTGTCTGCTTCCTCATATTTGCCATTTGATTTCAACATGGCACCATAATAAAATAAAGCCAAAGCATTCTTATCAGGTTTCAACTCATACGCTTTTTTATAAGCTTCTTCTGCTTTCTTATAGTTCTTTGATAAACGATATCCTTCCGCAAGCTGGTAAGCAACTTTATAATCTTTTGGTTTAAGCTTACAATACTTTTCATAATACATGACTGCTGAAGTGAAATCGTTAAATTTCATTGCATTCTTCCCAAAACTTTTCAGCTGTGATGGCTTTAATCCTGCAAGATCATCAGTTTGCGATGATGCAGGAACACACACACTGCAGAGCAGCAGAACGTAAAACAATCGTTTAATAGCGGTCACAGGGGATTTTGATTTTAACGAGTCGTGTACTCGGAGCAGTATATATTATTGATATTTCAAAGGCCCCCTTATTTTTTGTAGCAGGTTGTAATGATGAAACGTTAACATCATAACTTAAACCAACATCTATATTCTTTAGATTGATCCCTGCTGTAATAATTGCAGCATCTGTTTCAGTAGTAAAAGTGTTTCGTGCGTGCAGTCCGGCGAAAATGCCTGTAATATTTGCAGCATTCTCATTCATTTTTCTTCCTGCACGTATTCCTGCAATAAAATCTGTAGCTGCCTGCTGCTTCATGTAGAGGATGTCCGGCTGTATATATATGGTTTCGTTCAGCTCCCATTTAAGATGAAAAGTAAGAACACTTCTTGCTTTAAGTCTGGCAGCATTGCCGTAAAATGAATCAGCAGGCCTGTTGATATGAAAAAATGCAAATCCGACCTTTGGCGTTACTTTGCCGAACTTGCGGTTCCAGCCAATTCCGGCATTCATATCGACGAATGAATAATGATTGTTCAGCCTGTCGTCATACGATAACAGTTTTGTATCAAAGCTGCCGATCTCCTGGTTGAACTGATCCGGGAAGGAGAGGTTGGTTACATTTACACTCTTCATCACATAACCGGCCTGGTAGCCTATATGAAAGGCATGTTTATTAATGGTACGATGCCAGGCAACAGAAAGGTTGATTTTTGTAACAAACAGATTTCCCGGGCCTGATTTATCCGTAACTAGGTTGACTCCTCCACTGAATTTTTCTCCTATTAAATATACCGGTCTATCAAAACCCAGTGCATTGGTCATATAACCCGGGCCGATGGAATTCCATTGACTACGGTAAATATTATTGATCCGCCAGTCGCCCTTGAAATCACCCGTTGCAGCCGGGTTCAATGTCAGTGGTGAAGCATAGAACTGCGAGAAATGAATATCCTGAGCCTGAATAGAACAGGCAGAACATAAAAGGAAATAAATGATAAGAAAACGTATCAAGGGGATTGATTTGTTTTGATAAATATAGAGCTATTTTGCAATTCGAATCAAGTTTTTTTAAAAATATTGAATTATTTTATGGCTGATATTACCATATTTTACTAATGCCGGTTCCTCGGTTTATGTTAATGTTGGGGATTATGTCGTTAACAATTCGAATTCAGTGGTCAATTTGTTGTCGAGAAATTTTTTTTCTGTAATTTCTCACTTGGCGTTGTCTCAAATGAAAGCACATATTCAAATTTTAAAATTTCAGTTTTATAAAATTAGTGTCAGAAACAGAGCTGTACACTGAAGTGTCCGAATATCTAACTCATGCATAAATGACTCATCGAAAAAAAGTCTGAGTTGGAGTCCGAGTCCGGACTTCAGACTCCAGACCCCAGCTGCGACATACTTGTCGACCATTTGTCGTTAATTTTCATATCTCAAAGCTAAATAATTTTGCGCTGCTTCGACGGACATTTGTCCGTTGTTTTTAGCTGTGGATATTCCAGCCAGATGGCAGGCAAGCATCCACTTTTCAACGCTCATCGTCTTATAAATAGCAATCAAATTTGCTAAGAAGTAATCATGTATTAAAGAAATTCCTGCTCGACACAGTAGTAACCGGTGGTGTCAGACAATCAATTTCCAGAACATTGGGCAGTCGATAATAATTACGAGCCGAGCTGTCCCAATAATTATTGGGAATAATTCAGTTTCTGTCATGTCACCCTTTCGGTGTACAGTTCAATCGCATGATTTTTATCCTGCCAAACTTTATGGTTCTTGTTTTTGGGATGTATTTTACCTGCGTAAGCGAATTTATCAAGTAACAATTCTCGGCGACTCTCCTCTTCGTTCTCAATTAGAAGAACTGCATTTTTTGAGGTGTGCCGCTTGAAATCCCTTACTACATGGTCGAGATCGAATGGTATTTTAGTGTTGGCGATCAGATGCAGATGGCTTGGAATTAAGCACCAGCCGAAAATATTCAGCCCTTTATTTTCCTGGCAATACTTCAATGAGTCAACGATGAGTTGTTTTTGTTTTACACGAGTAAAAAGATCAATCCAATCTACAACTGTAATCGTCATGAAATAAGTTTTGTCTTTGCGAATATTGAAATGGAACCCTCTTCCCATGATAAAATTAATTTTGCCAAAAATAATATTCAGCAACCCGTCGATTGATAGTCGTTTCTGTTTCATACTTATAATTCCCAGCTTTAAATAGAGAAATTGATAGCAAAGGTTTCTTAAAAGTGTAGAGATTGCTACGCACAAACTGATGTATGCATACAAAGACGATGAGCCTTGAATGGCGGATGCTTGCCTGCCATCTGGCTGGAATATCCACAGCTAAAAAACAACGGACGAATGTCCGTCGAAGCAACGCCGTGCTATTAAGAAAATTATAAGCATATCCGTCGCAGCAGGGGAACAGAAACAAAACTGCACGCTGAAGTGACCGAAAATTTCACTCATCGAAAAAAGTCCGAGTCCGAAATCCAGACTCAAACTCAGACTCAGACTGTAAAAGTACCCCCCGAAATGTCCGAATATCTAACTCATGCACAGATAACTCATCGAAAAAAAATCTGAGTTTGAGTCCGGACTCGGACTCAGACTGAATAAGTACCCGGGACCGGATCCGATAGCTATCGGATCGAACCGGTACAGTATTACTACTATCGGTTTTTGAGACCGACGCGTCTACCATCCCGATAGCTATCGGGACCGCCACAATAAGCAATATTCATCATATATTGGTTGTAATTACCTTTCAAAGCAACTTTATTTGCAGGGATGGCAACAGTATACATATTGTATTCAAAATCCGGAGATCATTTCTATATAGGAAGTTGTAAGGAAGTAGAAATTAGGTTAAAGGAACATATTGGAAAATTATTTCCAACAAGCTTCACTGCAAAATTTGATGATTGGGAATTATTTTTGACTATTAATGATCTTGAATACGAACAAGCAAGGGACATTGCAAATCACAAAAAAAAATGAAAAGCAAAAAGTATATACTGAATTTGAAAAAATATGAGGAAATGAAAACAAAACTTATTGAAAGATTTAAAGGAGAATAAATTTTATCCTAATAATAGTACTAGAATGATGTAGAAATTGAAGATGTATAAATAGTAAAAAATAGATGAACAAAAGCTAATTGCCCACCTGCTTTTGAAATGTGTACACCGAGGTGTTCGAATATCTAACTCATGCATAGAAGACTCATCAAAAAAAGTCTGAGCTTGAGTCCGAGTCCGAAATCCAGACGATGACTTCAGACTCGGACTCGGACTTCGGACTGTAAAAGTACCCGGGACCGGAATCGAACCGGTACAGCATTACTACTATCGGTTTTTGAGACCGACGCGTCTACCAATTCCGCCACCCGGGCGTAATTTTTTTTATTCAAACCGAGCGTCTACCATCCCGATAACTATCGGGACCGCCACCCGGGCAGAATTTTTTTATTCAATCCGAGTGTCTACCATCCCGATAACTATCGGGACCGCCACCCGGGCGTAATTTTTTTTTATTCAAACCGAGCGTCTACCATCCCGATAGCTATCGGGACCGCCACCCGGGCAGAAAGGCCGAAATTAACATTTAATTTCGAAAAAAGAGAAATTTTGATGTGCTAATTTGTTGCTGATTCCTATAATCTTAAAAAAGACTATTTTATTAGCTTTGAGGAAGCATGCGATATTCAGTATAGGTAATACGCGAAATATCTGCAACAATTTTTGACAAATCGGTAAGTGATTTACCTTTAGTCATTACACCAAGCAAGTAGGGTTCTCCCTGGACATAAACAATACCGAATTCATGAAGCTGAGCATTCAATCCCAGAATTCTTTCACCGAATTTGTGAGCAACTTCAATATCCGGATTGAGACCTTTTTTTATGCCATCTTGAAAAGAACTTTGCGTTAAAAGGTTTAAACCAAATTCAGATAATTCAGGATTAATATAAGTAGCATTATAAAGCGACCGGAGAAACTTTGAATAATCATAGGATGTAATAAAGTATTCTCCTACGTCAGCAGGAAGTGGAACATTAAAATCAGAAAACAACTTTTTATAAATTTTAACATTCATATTCTGTGTCAATAATACTGTTGCATCGTTATCTGAATATTTAATCATATAAGTCAATAGATCTCTTACTGAATAAGAATTTTTCGGTATTAATTCAAAATCTTTTATATTCTGAGGATACGCTTCAGAGTAATGCTTTTCAAAATATACTTTCTTATTCATAACGGAAGGGGTTCCTTCTGCTTCCTTCAAATAAGTAATAAGGAAAAAAAGTTTACTCATACTCGCCGGATTAAATTTCCCTTCCGGATTAATGTTAAACCAAGCTCCATCGTTCATTCTTCTGAAATATACGGAACCATCTTCAAGCACTCCATTGCTTTTTGCCAGGGAAATATATTGTTCAACCTTTGTTCGTATATTAGTCAATGATGAACTTTCTTCATTCACATTGGCCAAAATTAATGGCTTTGCATACTTGTAATAGTTTAGCCGTATTTGGTCCATACTTGCTGAACAAGTAGGATTGGTGTTAATATAAAGTTCCTGCGGCTTTTTTTCATTCGAAATCGTAATGATATAGGTTCCTGCAGAAACAAAAAGGCAGGAAATAATAAGAGCAATTAAGGGAACTTTCTTTTTCATAATAACTTTAAAGATGGCTTATAAAAGGGAATGGTTGGGTTTATTAACCTGAATTTTGGGAAGTAAATTTAAATTTTCTGCCTGATTCAAAAGTCATTATTCTGTTTTATTCGTAAAATTTAAATTCAATTAAACAATCCCCCAGGGTTATTGAAAATGAGGTTTTTGCACTTAAAAATGTGTTTATTAAGCCAAGGCTTCTTTTTTTTATGTTGAGTACGATCGATGATTTCATTTAGGCGACAGAATTCAACAGGGGATATTATGTCAATAATCAGATCGTATTGTTGAGAAATAATGCTGTTTCATCATTCTAACTCCCATCTTTCTAAGTTTCTTTGTGTAAATAATAATTCACACTAAAAACAATTCAAAAAAAATGAAAAAAATCATTTATGCCGTTGCTATCGTTCTCACAATTACCGGATGCGATAACAGACAAGCCGAAATTGACAATTCTAACCGTCAGAGAGACTCTCTAGCTTCGATTATAAACGAAAGAGATTCATCCCTAAACGACTTCATGACCTCGTTTAATGAAATTGAAAGTAACCTTGATTCAATTGCCCGTAAACAAAGTACTATCAATGTAAATATCGACAATCAGGGAGAATTGAACAAAACCTCGAAAGAGCGCATTAATGATAATATTGCTGCTATCAATCAAATGATGAATGATAATAGAAATATGATCGATCAACTGAATAAAAAACTGAAAAATTCAGGAATGAAAATCGCTCATTTCGAAAAAATGATTCAGACTCTCAACGAACAAATTGCTCAGAAGGACCGCGAATTAGCTGATTTGAATGATAAACTTAATGGTTTAAATCAGGAAGTTGCCCAGCTTCATACATCCGTAGATACCCTAACTCAGGTTTCTGCAAGTCAGGCTAAAACTATTGATGAGCAAACCAATAGTCTGCATACTGCCTATTATGTTGTTGGGAAATCAAAAGAATTGCAAACAATGAAAGTAATCGATAAAACCGGTGGCTTATTGGGTTTAGGAAAATCTCCTCGCCTGAGCTCAAATATCGATAATGAGAAGTTTACTCGTATCGATTATACCAAACTTAGCAGCATTCCTATCGACAGCAAGCAGGCGAAATTTGTTACAGCTCATCCCCTTGATTCATATACATTAACAAAAGAAAAAGATAAGGTAGTTAGCATTGAGATAACAAATCCCGAGAAATTCTGGAGCGCATCAAAATACCTTGTTGTTGTAAAGGAATAGTTATATAAACGGATTGTAAGCCGTTTAAAAATTGGAAACCGCAGCCGGATCAAACCGGTATGGTTTCCAATTTTTTTTTAGAACCTGAATTAATTAAAACAAATAACTAATTTTGAATTCTAACCTTCCTTTTTCCTAAAACAGTAAATGTCCTGACATGTCTCAATCTTCTGTTTACGACCTGCTTAAAAATATGGAGGAGTCAAACATTGTTTTTGCCTATAAAGGTGAGATGAATGCCGGCTTGCTCGAAGCTGTTTATTCCATGATGGAAAAAAATATGGAAGATGAACAAATTCCGTCAGGTAAAAAGAAAAAATTTTTTCAGATTTTAATTGAATCATTTCAGAATGTATTACATCACAGGTTGAATCCGGATGGGAAAGTAAGAGTTGATTCCGGTTTTACAGGATTTGTAATTAAAAATCACCCGAACGATTCTTATAGTATTACCACAGGAAATCTAATGGAAAATTCAGGTGTGGTAGCATTAAAGAATAATTTGGATCACATAAACAGCCTTCCTCCCGAGGATTTAAGAAGTCATTACCAAAAATTACTTTCCGAATCAGAGTTTTCCGGTAAAGGAGGAGCCGGACTTGGCATTATTGAACTTGCAAGAAAATCAGGCAACAAATTAAATTACGAATTCACGCAAGTGAACGAACTTTATTCCTTCTTTTGTTTAACAATTATTATTCCATAGAAAAGTAGTATGAATACTTTAATCATCAACGACAGTGTCAAAACTCCTTCCATTATTTTTACTTCGGAAAATGGCATCCTCGAAATAAAAGGTAAATCAATTCCTGAAAATTCACTGGAGTTTTATAAACCTGTTTATGAATGGCTCGACAACTATGCGCAGTCTCCTGCTGCGAATACTGAATTCCGTGTTCGCCTCGAGTATTTTAATACCAGTTCTTCCAAATGCCTGCTCGATATTTTTCGAAAACTTGAAGGCATTAACACCTCCGGAAAAAGCAAGGTGCTGGTCTGTTGGTTTTACGATGCCGACGATGAAGATATGATGGAAGCCGGCGAAGACTACCGTGCCATCGTAAAAGTCCCCTTTGAACTGAATAAAAGTTAAAGTGTAAACTATTAGAATGTTTTTTAACTCTATTTCGAAAATACATTTATCACCCTGCGCATTACATTAAAATAAAGCAAGACATAAAGTAAAAGCGACATCCCCCAAATTACAACCAGGTTCGACGGCATAGTCCTGAATTGTTTTCCCGAAAAATTTTTCACCGACGAAAACAAGGGGGCTTTGAAAAAACCTTCTGATTCATTCTGATGGTACACCGGTTCAAAACGCTGAATTATTTTTTCATTTGTTACCACAAGCCTGTCTGTCTGATTACTGCTTCTAACCATTTCCTCCAGACTTTCATTTTCAAACTTATTTTTTAAATCGCTAAAGAGTTTCGCTTTTTGAGGAGTATCAGTCATCTTGCTGATCAGTTGTTCTTTTACTTCACTGGCCGAATTAAATTTATCAATGTAATAATCCCGCAGTGAATCCAATAAAAGTCCGCCCTGCTTTGCTGTCCCCTCATTAAAAGCATTCTTTTGCAAGGAAGTAGGGAATCGAAAATTTTCACCGGTGTGCAGTTTTGCTTCTTCAGAAAATCCGTTTGACAAAACAGTAAGTGGTATTTCGAATGAATCGGCAGGTGCTTTGTTGATCAGTAAATGGGAACATTTGTCAAGTCTTTCCCGCATCGCCGGTATCCACCAGTCTTTTTTATAAGTGGCACGGCTCATAATGGCATCCGTCTCAAAAAACTTTTTTTCAAAAGGATTGTTGGAAAATTGTTCTACTGCCAATGCTTCATACGCCCAGCGTGATGTCATTACATTGCCAATAAGCGGAACTCCTTCCTGCTGAGTAATTGCAGGATGCAATTTTTCAAATCGTACAATAACACCGCTTAATAAAATTTGCGGAATCAATAGAAATGGAATCAGAATGTAAATAGTAACAGCAGAATCCAGTCCCGCAGAAATATTCAATCCAAGCAAATTGGCAAAACAACTCGTACTGAAGAGGATCATCCAGTATACCCAATTCATTTCGTGTATTCCCATCATCCAGTTTCCAATGAGTACAAAAAGGGCAGCTTGAATTGCGGAAATCAAAAAAAGCAAACAAACCTTGCTAAGTAAATATCCCGTCCGGCTAAGATGTAAAAATTTTTCTCTTTGCTGAATTTTTCTGTCGCGAATAATTTCTTCAGCACTAACCGACAATCCGAGAAAGAGAGAAACAATGACACCGATAAAAAGATAAGCGGGAAGATTGGGGTTAATGCTCAGTTTATATTCTCCTCCATTTGAATAGCGAAGGATAAACCCTAATATTACTGCAAGCAAAGGTGCTTCCAGCATATTGATGAGCATGTATTGTTTATTGCTGAGTCTTGCTTTGAAATCACGGGTAAAAAAAATCTTCCATTGATTGAAAGGAGAAGCTTTCTTAAAACGCGGAGGCGTGAAACCGGATTTTATTTTTTCAGCAGTTGACTTACTGTTCTTTAAATAAAGTTCATTCCATTCCAAAGGAGTAATTCGGCGAGTTGCTGTGCTTTTTCCGAATTCATCTACTTCATGCAATTCTAAAATATTAAAAAGCTGTTCCGGATTAATATTACCGCAGACAGGACATTCGCTTTGTTCAGCATCGGTAAGATGGATCTGCCTCTTGAAATAAATCATGGCATCGGATGGATTACCGAAATAAACAGGGTATCCGCCGGTATCTAACATAAGCAACTGATCAAACATTCGGAAAATGTCTGAAGAAGGCTGATGGATAACAACAAAAATCAGCTGACCGTTTAAAGCAAGCTGCTTGAGAAGGTCCATAACATTTTCTGCATCGCGTGATGATAATCCTGAAGTAGGTTCATCTACAAACAATATGGAAGGTTCACGCACCAACTCCAATCCTATATTCAATCGCTTTCTCTGACCTCCGCTAATGGTTTTATTGAGAACATTGCCAACTTTTAAATCCTTGATTTCAAGCAAACCGAGGGCATCCAAAACATCAAAAACCTTTTTATTTATTTCTTCATCGTTTAGATTGCCGAAACAAAGTCGGGTATTGTAATACAGGTTTTGAAAAACAGTTAGTTCTTCTATCAAAAGATCATCCTGTGGAATGTTTCCAACTACCCCTTCAAACATTCCCTCTTTTTCAAAAAGGTTAACGCCATTTACAAGTATACTTCCGGAAGTTGGTTTAATACTTCCGTTTAGAATGTTCAGCAAGGTCGATTTTCCGGCTCCGCTTCCTCCCATAATTCCGGCCAGTGTGCCCGATTCAATGTTGACGGATAAGTTGTTCAACCCTTTTTTACCATTCGGAAATGTATATTCAAGATCCTTAACGGAGAATGTAAAAGATTCTACTTTAGGTGAACCAAGAAAATTGCGTACAATGTTTGAATAATACAACGGTTGCATTCGTGTGCTGCGAATAACTGCCCCCTGAGCCAGTACCATTATATTCGATTTCTCAACCGGTTGTCCGTTAACGGTAATTTTATCCTGTCCGTTATAGCGCATGAAAAAAACCTGCGCACGCTTCATGTAAATGAAGACCAGGGTGCCTTCCAAATCAGGGATGGAAAGAAAATGCGCTTTGTTTAATGTTTCTGTTTTTTCCGCACCGGCAAATAGAGAGAGAGGTGAATCAAGAGAAGCGCTCGACAAACCTAGAGCTGTCAGAGCAAGGCAAAGCGAAGATTCTTCCGGCTCAATCGTAAATACATTGGCTACTGTTTCAAGAAACTCTTTTTCTTCTCCTGTAATCTCTTCTTGCGAAGAATGCATGAATTCGGCAAGCCTTAAAAAAACAATAAATTTTTGCCTTGTATTAAGTTCCTTATTTATTTCAGTGCAAATACGAAGCATTTTTACAGAGCTGCCGGAAATTTTTTTCCGCACCAGAGTTGAATCATCACTTCCCTGGGAACGTCCTGCAAAGTCGTCGTACAGACTTAAATATTCCTGAATTCGGTTTAGACTTACCTGCTGTCTGAGAAATTCTTCCACAGCCTGGCGGCTTTGACTCGTAAGGCGTTCTATTGCGCCTCCAATTGCGAAAAGCTGCATCAAAGCCTGTAGAATTCTTTCACTCATAACTCTGATTTGGATTTTCTAATTAACGATCCGATAGTTATCGGATTAACTAATTAACTAATTAACGAATCAAAATTTCGTTTCCCGAAAAAAAAGAAATACGAATTTACTTAGTAAGACTGTTTCTAACCGGTACAATGACAGCACTTAATTTGGCCATATTGTCTTTTGTAAGTTCTTCCGGTGATTTTATCTCGTCATAAACTTTTTTGATCCCTTTAAGCTGTTCAAGCAAAGTAGCAGAACTCGGATATTTTGTGAGGTCAGAAAACAGATTGACTAGATTATCAATATATAGTTTTTCATTATAAATTTTAACAAACATGTCTTCATTTTCTTTTGTGCGATCAGCATTTTTCATTAATTCAACACTTAAATAAAGTGCTTCCATAATGCTTCCGGCAAGAACATGAGAAGCAACTTCTAACCTACGATTCGAACGGAGATAATTATCAGTTTCAGTGTATGCTTTATCAATAATTCTTAAAAGCGAGTCTTTGTTTTGTTCATTTTCCATGAAACTGGAAGTAAACCGGTCAAACGTTTCCTGAACACTTAGTTTTTCAGCCATTTTTTTGGAGCTGGCATAATAATCCAATAGGTCCTGGTTTTGTCCATAGAAGGCAGCATAACCCATATCTATACCATAGATTCCGTAATTAACCGCTTTCTTAAAAGCTGAAGAATATTCAGAAGCTTTATCAGCAGGATTTAACAGATCTTTATTAAAAGGAACTTTGTTCTGATAGATAGAATTAATCATATCCATCGGAGAAGGTAGATTAGCTATCGTATAAAAGAATTTAAAGTCAAGCAGTTCTTGTGCTTTCTTTTTTGTTGAATCAGGAACGGAAGTTGTGGTATCCACAAACTCATCTACAGTTGTTTGCTCAGGTTTGTTATTGCTGCAGGAAATTGCTGTCATTAATAACACAGACAATAAAGAGATTTTTGAAAAACTATTTTTCATAATGGTTTATTTGTGCAAAAGTAAAAAGGATTGCATAAAATCAAAGAAAAGCAAATCGATTAAAATTCCAAAATATTTTTAAAATCTTTTATTGGTAACGGAGGGAAATACAATTGTCTGTTTATATCACACCATTGTTTTTTATTTGCTAAAATGGTTAAAATCAGTCATTTTTATAGAAAAATACTCAAAAGAAGTGGAATAGTTATCTTTGCAAACTATGCATACACCCGGATTTGATGAAATTTACATGGAGCTCGCCCAAAATCTGGCGCGTAAATCACATTGTGTGAAAATTAAGGTTGGTTCTGTCCTGACTAAGGATACTCGAATCGTTTCTATAGGTTATAATGGACCGCCTGCTGCCACGCACAATTGTGACGAAGAATGGCCTGACGTTGGTTGTCCGCGCGACAGTAAAGGAAGCTGTTCTTTGGCGCTGCATGCTGAGCAAAATGCTATTTTATATGCTTCTAAAAACGGCGTTCCCATTGAAGGATGTACTCTTTATGTTACATTATCTCCTTGTTTAGCCTGTGCCCGGATTATTTACTCTATGGGCATCAAACGTGTCATTTACTTGAATTCATATGCTGAATATAAAGGAATTGGACTGGATGAAGGAGTGGATTTCCTTAAACGATTTGGTGTAGAAGTCAAAAAATATGGACTTAAACCCGAAACTGTTTAAAGTAACTTTCTACAAAACTTTTTTAAGGAAAATGAGTTTAATAAGGATTAAACAAAGTCTCAATAAATTAAAGTAAAGTGAACAAATTTAAAATCTGGCTGCCCTTTGTCTTTTTAGCTCTTCTTGCTTCGGGAATCTATGTAGGCATGAGCATGAATGAACCATACAGGAGAGCAAATTCATTCTTTTCATTCAAAACCGGACAGTTCAATAAAATTAATGATATTATAAATTACATTAATCAGGAATATGTTGACACGGTCAACCAAAAAAAACTGGTTGAAAACACTATTGAAGACATGCTTCATCAGCTTGACCCACATTCAGCTTACATTCCTGCGGAAGAATTGCAGGCAATGAATGAGCCATTGGAAGGAAATTTTGACGGCATCGGTGTAGAATTTCATGTTCAGGAAGATACCATTATGGTCGTTACAGCCATTTCCGGCGGGCCTTCTGATGCACTTGGAATTCAGGCCGGCGATAGAATAGTAAAGGTTGATGGAAAAAATGTTGCCAACATTCATATAACCAATACACAGGTCATGCAGGCTTTACGCGGGCCGGGCGGAACAAAAGTAAAAGTTAATATTTTAAGAAATGGACAGAACATAGACTATACAATTACCCGGGGAAAAATCCCCATTCACAGCGTCGATGTTTCATACATGGTAAGCAAAGAAACCGGCTATATTAAAGTCAGTCATTTCGGCGATAATACCTATGAAGAATATCTTGAAGGCTTTACCAAATTGAAAGAAAAAGGATTAAAAAACCTTGTCCTGGATTTGCGCGGCAATCCAGGCGGATACCTCAAAACAGCTATACAACTGGCTGATGAATACCTGCCTGATAACAAATTAATTGTATATACCGAAGGTCGTTCCAGGCCAAGAGAATCCTACAAAGCTTCTTCAAGGGGGCTTTTTGAAGAGGGCGGCCTCGTTGTCTTAATTGATGAAGGAAGTGCTTCAGCAAGTGAAATAGTTTCAGGTGCTTTGCAGGATTGGGATCGCGCTACTATTGTGGGACGAAGATCTTTTGGAAAAGGACTTGTTCAGGAGCAAAGCGAATTTCCTGACGGTTCTGCCATAAGACTTACTATTGCACGCTATTTTACTCCCACCGGCCGCTGCATACAAAAACCTTATGAAGGTAATTATGAAGATTATGGCAACGAATTACTTCAAAGATTAAAGAAAGGCGAACTCCTTAGTTCAGACAGTATACATTTTGCTGATTCTCTAAAATTTAAAACTCCTGCCGGTCATATAGTTTATGGCGGCGGTGGTATTATGCCAGACATTTTTGTATCGCTTGATACAACCGGAACCTCCGGTTACTATTCTGCCGTAAGCAGTAAAGGGTTAGTGTCAGAATTCGCCTATAATTACCTCGATCAAAAAAGACAATCCTTTCAAAAATATAATTCATTTGAAGATTTCAATATGAACTTTTCAGTGGATGATCAGCTTTATGATAAATTTGTTTCTTACGCAACGAAAAATGGTGTTAATACTGATAATCACGATATAAAATTTTCTTCTGAAATTATTCGTACCCAGCTTAAAGCATTAATTGCTCGTCAGAAATGGGGCAATGATGGTTTTTACGCTGTTATCCACTCCCTTGACAACACTTTGAAAAAAGCATTAGAACTTGTTGAGAAAAAAGAAGTTGCTTTGAAAGGCAGCTGAAGAGTACTTAGTACTCCTTCCAACATTTATTTTTACCTTTACATCTTAATTTAATTTATCAATCGTATGGCATTCGAATTACCCAAACTATCTTACGCTTATAATGCATTAGAACCTCACATTGATGCACGAACTATGGAAATTCATCATAGTAAGCATCACCAGGCATATGTTACAAACCTTAACAATGCAATTGCCGGTACCGATGCGGAAAAGATGAGCATAGAAGACATTTGTAAAAATATTTCAAAATACCCGGCTGCTGTCAGGAATAATGGTGGTGGACATTTTAACCACAGCTTGTTTTGGACAATAATGAAACCGGGTGGCGGTGGAAGCCCAACCGGTAAACTTGCAGAAGCTATTAATTCAGCATTTGGAAACTTCGATGAATTTAAAAGTAAGCTTAACAATGCAGGAATCACTCGTTTTGGAAGTGGCTGGGCCTGGCTTGTTGTTGGAGCCGATAAAAAACTTTCCATTTCATCTACACCAAATCAGGATAATCCATTGATGGATTTAGCTGAAAATAAAGGAATTCCAGTTATGGGAATTGATGTTTGGGAGCATGCATATTATTTGAATTACCAAAATCGCCGTCCAGACTACCTTAATGCATGGTGGAATGTTGTTAACTGGGAGGAAATCACCGCCAGATATTCTGCAGCCCTTTAATTATTGATCTACAACATTTTCAATTTGTCTCCGTTTAAAGCCTATGCGATTGTTGCAGGTTCTTAAATCGGTTGGTAAAATATCAGGCATAATATTCCTTTGCTTTTTCCTGATAGGTTCCCTTATTGTTTTTTTTTATGGAAAAGAAATTAAGCAACTTGTTATTCAGGAAGTAAATAAAAATCTGGATACAAAAATTACCGTTGAGGAATTTGATTTTTCTGTTTTTCGCCATTTCCCGCTTGCATCAATAGAGTTGAAAAATGTTTTCATTGAAGAAGCTACAAAGGAAAAAGAAAAGGACACACTCCTTTATGCCAAAAGACTTTCATTGCTTTTCAAAATCAACGATGTTTTCAAAAATGATGTTACCATTCGTAAAGTTCTTGTTTACAATGGCTGCCTGAACATTCATGTCGATGAAAAAGGGCATGGCAATTATCATTTCCTGAAAAATGCCGAAACAACTCAAGCATCATCGGATGTGGGAATAGAAAAAATTGGTTTATCAAACGTCTATTTAAAATATATCGATAAAAAATCGAATCAGGATTATGCCATGATGGCAAAAAGCGCTGAGTTGTCCGGTGTTTTTGGAAGCGAGAAATTTTCTTTCGGCACAAAGGCTGAATTGTTTATTGATCATCTTTCTATTCACGGAGAAAATTATGTTAATCATAAACCTGTAATTATTCGTTCTACGCTCATTGCTGATTTGAAAGCGGGCACATACCAAATTGAGGAAAGTCAGCTTGCAATTGGCGGTGTGGATTTTTCCGCTTCCGGTTTAGTAGCAGAAAAAGCTTCTGACTGGATAGTAGATCTGGCTGTTGGTTCTAAGAATGCATCCATAACCGACCTTCAAAAAATCCTCCCACCATCCTTTGTAAAATATTCCGATACGTACAGTATTAAGGGTAAAGTGCTTTTCAGTGCATCTATTAAAGGATCTGTTGGGCATAAAAATATTCCTGAAGTTCGTTTGGACTTTAGTGTCAAAGATGGAAGCCTTTCTTCCGGTGATGCTTCCTTTTCAAAAATTAATCTTTCCGGAAATTACATAAATGCCAAAGAAGGAAAAGTAAATACCTTAACGATTCCTTCGATGAATGCTCAATTGGCAGGACATTCCATACAGGCAAACCTGGTGCTCGAAGGTCTTCCCAATGCTTTTCTTACCCTTCAGGCCAAAACACAGCTTGACTTGAAAGAGATCATGCCATTCATTCATTCAGATACCCTTGAATCATTAAGTGGTAATCTTGCAATGAATGTTTCTTTTGCCGGAAAGGTAAGGGAACTTAAAAGTATTCGACAGGGTAACATAAATCAAGTTAAAGCAGCCGGCAACATTGACATCAGTCAGGTGAACTTTAGATTAAAGAAAAACCCTCTCGTTTTTAAAAATATGAGTGGTAATTTTGTTTTGCATAACAACGACATTGAAGTCAGGAATTTTTGCGGCAATGTTTCGTCGAGCGATTTTTGTTTCAACGGAGAATTTAAAAACTTTATTTCTTTCCTTTTAATTCCGGGCCAGTCGGGTAATTTCCGCGCTTCTGTAAACTCTCAGATTACTGATTTGGATGAACTACTTGTAAATAAATCATCCGTAAATTCAGGGGATACCAGCTACATCATGAAGTTCAACCCAAGGCTGTCGTGTGATCTGGATGTTAAGATCGGCAAACTTGCTTTCAGACGTTTCAATGCTGAAAAAATTAATGGTCGTGTAAATCTTGAGAAACAGATAATATCCGCCCGGAATCTTCACTTTAAAGCCATGGGAGGAGATGTGGTTTTGGATGCAAATATTAATGCCTCACGCCGAGACAGCATAAGTATGATTTATGATGCAGGCTTTACACGCGTTGACATAACACGACTTTTTTATGAGTTGGAGAACTTTGACCAACAAACAATGACGGATAAAAATGTGAAAGGTAATGTGAGTGCTGAAGTAAAGTTTTATTCGTCCTGGTCAAATGATCTTACGTTAAATTCATCCAGCGTGCGCTCATCGGCAATTGTAACAATAGAGAATGGAGAACTACTTAATTTTTCACCCATTCAAAAACTTGCTAAATATATTCATGTGCCTGATCTAAACCATATTCGTTTTTCTACAATGAAGAATAATATTTCCATTGCCAACAGGAAGATTATTATTCCTAATATGGATATAAATTCTTCTGCAATAAATATTTCAGGTAATGGAATACACGATTTTGACAATACTATTGATTATCACCTTGCTATCTTACTTTCTGATGTTCTGGGAAAGAAGGCGAATAGTAATTCGTCTGAATTTGGAGAAATAGCAGATGATGGGCTTGGCAGGACAAAGTTGCTTATTAGCATGAAAGGATCCGTTGATAATCCTGCTTTCAGTTACGACCGCAAGGCAGCCGGTCTGAAAATAAAAGAAAATGTAGTCCGGGAAAAGCAAAATTTAAAAGGTTTGTTAAAGCAGGAATTCGGCTTATATAAATCAGATCCTTCTGTTCAGCTCCCCAAACCCAAAAAAAAGGAAGAATTACAGATAGACTGGTCGCAGTAATAAATTTTGGGTTTAATGAAAATCTTTCATCTTTGCTGAAATTTTTAAAACTAAATCATTTAAAGCCCTGCAGTGAATATTTACACTCAGAAACAACGTTGGAAGCTTCTTCTGCTTATTGCCGCTCTTTTGATTGGTGCAGCTTCGCTTTGGTATACCAATAAACTGGTTAAAAAACTTTCTATAGAAGAAAGAAAAAAAATTGAATTATGGGCTGAAGCTACACGACGCCTTTCCGATGTTACCCAGGAGAATTCTGATCTGAACTTTCTCTCCAGTGTAATTAATAACAACAATACAATTCCTGTAATATGGGCAACAGATAGTTTTAAGGTTATCTCTTACAGGAATCTCGACTCCCTGAAATCATTAGACCCTAAATTCCTTGAAAAGCAGGTGGACATAATGCTGAAGGAGCATCCCCCAATTGAAATTAAAATCGGTCAGCTTCGGCAATATATTTTGTACAAAGACTCCGACCTGCTGAATCGCTTAAGGTATTATCCATTCTTTCAGCTTGCAGTTATTACGCTCTTTCTTTTTGTCTCTTATCTGGCTTTCAGTACTTCACGTAAAGCGGAACAAAACCAGGTCTGGGTGGGTATGGCTAAAGAAACAGCCCACCAGCTGGGCACTCCATTGTCTTCGCTCGTCGCCTGGCTTGAATTTTTAAAGATGAAAGGTATGAGTCTTGAATATACATCAGAGATTGAAAAGGACGTCAACCGCCTTCAAACAATTACGGAACGTTTTTCTAAAATCGGCGCTGCGCCTGCTCTTACCAAAGTAAATGTTTATGATGTACTAAAACATTCAGTAGAGTATATAAGGACAAGGAGTTCGGATAAAGCTGTTTTCGAAATTAAAGAACCGGCAGTAGAAATTTTTGCACCCTTAAATGTGCCGCTTTTCGATTGGGTCATTGAAAATATTTTAAAGAATGCTCTTGATGCCATGAGTGGAGTAGGGAAGATTCAGGTAAATATTACCGATCAGCAGCAATATGTTTATATCGACATCTGCGATTCAGGAAAAGGAATACCTAAAAGTTCGTATCGGACCATCTTCAAACCCGGCTACACAACAAAGAAAAGAGGATGGGGACTTGGTTTATCGCTCAGCAAGAGAATCATTGAAGAATATCACGACGGACAAATATTTGTTAAAAGCTCCGATATAAATAAGGGAACTACTTTTCGCATTGTTCTTAATAAATAAGTGTCTGCATTATACATCCATATTCCTTTTTGCCGACAGGCTTGTAACTATTGTGACTTTCATTTTTCAACTTCCCTCAAGACTATTGATTCAATGGTCGAATCAATAGTGCACGAGCTGGAGCTTCGCAAAGATTATTTAGTCGGTGAAGCAGTTCATACTATTTATTTTGGCGGAGGAACTCCATCACTATTAAACGTATCCGATATTGACCGCATGCTAAAGGCGGTTCGGAAACTTTACACTGTCAATGAAAAAGTTGAGATTACTTTGGAAGCAAATCCCGACAACCTGACTCCGGAGAAATGCATGGAGTTGTTCGAGTCAGGAATAAACCGCCTTAGCATTGGTATTCAGAGTTTTCATAATGAGGACCTACTTTTTATGAACCGTTCGCATAATGCTGAACAGGCTATAGCATCGGTAAAAAATGCACAGGCAGCAGGTTTTAAAAATATCAGCATTGATCTTATCTATGGATTACCCAATCAAGAGCCTTTGCAATGGAATAAGAATCTGGAAATAGCTTTTAGCCTCGGTGTAGATCATCTTTCCTGCTATGCCCTGACGGTGGAGCCAAGAACAACTCTTGCAGACATGATTCGAAAAAAAAAGATACCTGAATTGGAAGATGAAAAAACTTTACAGGATTTTGAAACGCTTATGGATAGTGCTGCCAAAGAAGGTTTTGAGCATTATGAAATCAGCAACTTTGCAAGAAATAAAAAATATTCTATGCACAATACTTCTTATTGGCAGGGAAAAAAATACTTGGGCGTTGGTCCATCAGCGCATTCTTTCGATGGGGTTTCGCGACAGTGGAATGTTTCAAACAATCAGCTATACATTCGCTCCATTTCAGAAAACTCCATTCCTTTTGAAAGGGAAGTGCTTACCGAAAAAAATAAATTCAATGAATATATTTTAACCTCTCTACGAACGATGTGGGGTATTGATTCAGCACTAATCCTGGAGAAATTCGGCGAAGTCTCTCATGTCATGGCAGCAAGTCAGCTGAAGGACTTAGTCAGCGAAGGACTAATAATTAAAGAAGGAGAAAATTTTATACTTACCCGCAAAGGGCGTTTTTTGGCAGATAGAATTGCAAGTGATTTATTTCAATAAATATTTTATTATTATTCAAAAGCAGCAAGTCCTGTAATATCCATTCCTGTAATCAAAAGATGAATATCGTGTGTGCCTTCATAGGTAATAACAGATTCCAGGTTCATCATGTGTCTCATGATTGGATATTCGCCCGTAATTCCCATGCCACCGTGTATTTGTCTGGCTTCTCTGGCAATCTGCAAAGCCATGTTTACATTGTTTCTTTTAGCCATGGAAATTTGAGCAGGTGTGGCCCTGTTTTCATTCTTCAATACACCCAGTCGCCAGGTCAGAACCTGCGCTTTAGTGATTTCTGTAATCATTTCAGCAAGCTTTTTCTGTGTCAACTGAAAACCTCCAATAGGTTTGCCGAATTGAATACGTTCTTTGGAATAGCGCAGTGCAGAATCATAGCAATCCAATGCTGCACCAATTGCACCCCAGCTTATTCCGTAACGCGCAGAGTTGAGGCATCCTAACGGACCCTTCAAGCCTTTTACATTTGGCAATAGATTTTCTTTAGGAACTTTTACATTGTCGAAAACAAGTTCTCCTGTAGCACTGGCCCGTAACGACCATTTGCCATGAGTTTCAGGTGTAGTAAAGCCTTTCATTCCGCGCTCAACAATAAGTCCGCGAATGATACCTTCTTCATCTTTTGCCCATACAACAGCAATATCAGCGAAAGGAGCATTACTGATCCACATTTTCGAACCATTCAATAACAGATGATCGCCTTTATCCTTATAATTGGTAAGCATTCCGGTAGGATTGGATCCGAAATCCGGCTCTGTTAGTCCAAAGCAGCCCATAAATTCACCGGAAGCAAGTTTGGGAAGGTATTTCTTTCTTTGCTCTTCGCTTCCGTATGTAAATATTGGATACATAACCAAAGAGCTTTGCACCGAAGCTGTTGATCGAAGCCCTGAATCACCTCTTTCCAGTTCCTGCATTATAATACCATAAGCAATCTGGTCAAGACCACCGCCGCCATATTCTACCGGAATATAAGGTCCGAAAGCACCAATTTCAGCCAGACCTTTAATCCATTGTTTTGGGAATTCCGCTTTCTGACAAGCATCTTCTACAATAGGTGAAACTTCTCTTTTTACCCATTCGCGAATACTGCTTCTGATAAGGCGGTGTTCTTCTGTAAGTAATTCATCAACTTGAAAATAATCGTGATATTGGAAACGATCTCTAGCCATTTAAATGTAAATTAGGAGTAATATTCAGGGTGCAAATTTATAAGAAATAAAGTTAATAGTGTTCATTGTTAGGCAAACATTACACTCAATAACCTATTACTGTTTTTTTCAGATAATTACTTTCTTTATTTACCTTGCAATTTGATAATTTTTGTTTTGGGTATGAAAGTAAAAATAGATGAAGAGGCACTCATAAAAATGCTTTTTGGGCGCAATACTTTAGCCCCCGGAATATTGTACGATAAATATTCTTCCGTTTTGTATGGAATAATCTTCAGGATTGTCCGTGACCATGATATGGCTGAGATTACCCTTGAGGAAACTTTTTCTAAGATTTGGAGTGATTTCCAACAATATGATGCCTCCAAAGGCCGTTTATTGACCTGGATGATAAATGTTTCCAGAAAACTATCCCTTGAAAAGATGAGTTCAAAATATAATTATGGACAGAATTTAAACTTATCTGCTGAAAGCTACGTATCTATGTTAGATTCGGAGAATATTTCCTCCTTTAATCCCGAAGCAATAGAGTTAAAAGTAATTGCCCAAAAACTGGAACCGGAATATAAGATGATTATTGATCTGTTATTTTTTCATGGACTCACACAATTCGAAGCTGCTGAAAAATTAAATATTCCATTGGGTACTGTAAAGTCGCGTTCTCATGCGGCTTTACAAAAATTAAAAGAAATATTTCAGGACAAATAGCTTAATGAATATAAAAGAATATATATCATCAGGCATTGTCGAATTGTATGCAATGAATGCTCTTTCTCCTGAAGATAAAAAGGACTTTGAAAAAATGGGTCTTCTTTATCCTGAGATTGTAGAAGAACTTCGTAAAGTAGAAATGAGTCTTGAAAGTTATGCTTCTTCTCATTCATTAAATCCCAGACCTCAATTAAGAGAGAATGTTGTAAATAACTTTAGTAGAAATGAAGAAGCATCTGCAACTCTATTGGTTAGCAAAAAAGCGGAATCAGTAGATCATTCCCTTACCTATAAATACCTGATCGCTGCCAGCCTCGCCGCTTTGGTAATAAGCACATTTGCATCATGGTTTTTTTATTCCCGCTGGAATGATGCCGAAGAAAGGTATACAGCTCTGTTAAAAGAGAAAAATGAATTGTCAATTAACTTCAATGTAGTTAAAACTGCATACGATGAAGCATTGGCCAATTTATTAATTATTCGGGATGAATTATCCACGGTAATTACACTTCATCCCATTGATACTTCGCGCAGTTATCAGGCAAGAGTATACTGGAACAAATTTAACAGGCATGCATACCTGGATGTTTTGTCCTTGCCCGAACCACCGGCTGAAATGCAATACCAATTGTGGGCATATTTTAATGGACAAACGGTTGATGCCGGTTCCGTTCAAGCGGATTCTCACAGCATTCAGAGAGTAAAAGATGTAGAGAATGCTGAATCCTGGTTAGTAACTTTGGAACCGAAAACAGGATCGGTTGCACCATCCATGAATAATTTATTTCTCGTTAGCCTGAAAGAATAATTCAGTTATATTTGCTTACAGGAATGAAATATTTTTATTTTTTAATAATCTCTATTTTTTTTATTTCTTGTTCCAAAGAACAAAATACAGCTATTGTAAGACGCCCTGAATTGTGCGACAGTGCTTCCTTTACTTTCGTTAAAGACGTTTTACCTATCCTTAATTCTTATTGTAATTTTCGACAATGCCATGCTTCTGAAGAAGTTGGAGGTTATGATTTCAAAGAGTATGAAGTAGTGGCGAATCGTATTCGGGCCGGTACCTTTGAATACAGATTAGGATTGCCTTTTGATGATCCGCAGCACATGCCTGTTAATATTCACTTAAATGCTTGCGATTATTTCATTATTAAAACCTGGATAAAACAAAAATTTCCTGAAAAATAAACCATGCGTAAAATTATCTTGTATATAATCTTTCTGTTTTGCTGCTCAGCAGTTTCAGCACAGACAGTTTTTATCGCTGACAGCGGTGAAGTAACATTTTATTCCTATGCACTTTTAGAGGACATTAAAGCAACCAGCAAATCAGTAAACAGTATTCTCAATACCCTAAACAATGAAATTGCTTTTATGATTCCTATGCGAAGTTTTCAATTTGCTAAAGCATTAATGCAGGAGCATTTTAACGAAAAGTATATGGAAAGCGATAAATATCCTCAGGCACTTTACAAAGGGACCATTAATGAAAAATTGGATTACTCCAAACCCGGAACATATACGGTTACTACAAAAGGGCAATTTACCATTCACGGAGTTGCAAAGGAAATCAACGAAAAAGGCGAACTCAAAATTGATAATGGTTCCATTATTTTGAACACTGAATTTTTTGTAGCCTTACAGGACTATAATATTACAAAACCCAGCCTCGTGTTTAACAATATCGCCGATACAATTCAAGTAAAACTGAAGGCATTTTATATACCATTCAAAAAGAAATGATCAAGAGAATTTTACCGGCAAGTTTACTATTATTCGTTTTGTTTGTAAATAATAGTCGGTGTTTTGCACAGGACGATTTACTTAAAACCCTGCAATCAATGGTCATTGATCACAGGGAAAACATTATTGCCACTTTCAAGGGAGATAAAATAATTAATATTCAAACGAATGAAACAGTAAGAAAGAATAATCTGGATTTTCGCATCGGGCACCTTTTCGGAAATATTGGTAAAGAGAGCGGAGGCGGTATCCATAATTTTTATGGCTTCGATCAATCGGCAGACATTCGTATTGCTTTTCACTATGGGATCACCGACAAGCTTATGGTAGGCATCAGCAGAGCTAAAAGAAATGAGAACTTCGAAGGTCTTGTAAAATACAGAGTGTTTGAACAAACAACAGACAATCACTTTCCATTTGCCCTCACACTTTTTGGTAATTCAACTTATTCCATTAAAGATAATTCCATTTTCCGAAAAGATATTTATAGAATCACCTATTGCGCTCAGCTTATTTTGGCCAGGAAATTTTCAAAAAATTTTTCACTCGTACTTACTTCCGGTTTGATTCATCGAAACTTCGTCAATGCCGACGATGAAAACAACACCTATAATTTATCAGGAGGTTTCAGGTATAAGTTTACCCGAAGTGCTTCCTTCATTGCTGATTACTCTCATACTTTCGGAAGAGAGTTTCTTTCACTTCCCCATTACGATGCTTTAGGGCTTGGTTTTGAAGTAGAAACCGGCGGACATGTTTTTTCATTAATGTTTTCAAATGCTTCTGGAATGCTTGAAAACGATTACCTTGTTAATACAGTTGACAGTTGGGGAAAGGGAGGGATTAAATTAAGTTTTATTATCTCCAGAATGTTCCCATTCGGCAAGGAGAATACGAAATCAGTTAAAAAGTCTGAATAAACTATTTGCAAATTAAAAGTTCATTAAATTGTAATATTTTCCATACTGTAATAAAAAAACAAACGTTTGAGAATGCGACATGATAATTAGAATTATCTTTGCCTAATAAATTATTTTATGAAAAATATTGCAATTATTAGTAGTGTTATTTTAGTATTAATATCTTTTTCGTCCTGCAAAAAGAAAGGTTGTATGGATCCAGTTTCCATTAATTATGATTCAAAAGCAGAAGAAGACGATGGAACATGTGAATATGGTGCCGGTACAGGAGGGAATGCAACAATTGTAGCGTATGCTGTACATCACTCCGATACCATTATCAACGGTGACAGTCTGGGTTACATGGATACTGCTTATGTTAAATTTAATGCAATTGAATCTCCCGGCTTGCTCCCATCAAATTATGACCTTGTAATTCCCGGTGATTCAGGAGAAGATCACATTCATCTGGAAGGATTGAAAAGAGGAAAATATTTTATCTTAATGACAGGTTGGGATATTAATTTTGGAAAACGTGTTATTGGTGGTATTCCTTATGTGCTCACAGAAAGTGCCGGTGAAGTGGACTTGAAGGTGCCGGTGGGCGAGGAATAATTAAACGCAGAGTTTCGCTTTATAAGAAATACTGTTTTTTTTATTATATACTAAAGTAGCTCGGTTGGAATTTATTAATCTACCCGATTTATTTTCAAATGATTTCTAAGAAAATCAGTTCGGGATTATAAATAGTATAAATTTAGTCTGATAGAAGGAGGCAAAAGACCTCCAAATTCACCATAAAGGGCAATTTTTTTCAAAAAATTATTAACCGTAACTTTCCGTGTCGAATAATAGTTAAGCCTGTTTAAGCAAAACATGAATTATCCCTTTCTTACTTCATTACTAGACACTTCAGGGAATACATTTCTTTTTGGGGCAAAGGAAGCTGCAAGAACAAGTGTTTTTTTGCAAAGCACTCAAGAAAAAGAAAGCGGAGTGCCTAATAAATATGTAATTCTATACCATGGTAATGAGTTATCTCCAACTCATAAAGAACCTGTTCTCAGAAACAACTACACAGCTGACTGGATATTTCCTGTTCTATTATTAATTCTGGCTTTTTTTGCTTGGATAAAATTTTTTTACAGTAGGTATTTCCAACAGCTTATAAAAGCGTTTTTAAATACCAATCTGACTAATCAGATTGTGCGGGATGAAAACATTTTTTTTCAGCGTATTTCTGTTTACCTAAGTATTGTTTTCAATCTTATAGCAGCTTTATTTATTTACCTGCTTAGCATACAATATCATTGGACACTTGGAAGTCTTGATGCAGGATTTTCGCGATTTATTTTTTTTGTAATCGTGGTTTCTGCAGTTTATGCATTAAAATATCTCGTCCTGAGAATTTGCGGATGGCTTTTTGAACAGGAAAAGGAAATATCAATGTACATTTTTAATATTTTTCTGATCAACAATATTCTCGGAATTGCCTTATTGCCATTTATTTGCCTTCTTGCTTTTAATGGAGCCGTTCATTTTTCCGGTTTTTTATATGTTTCATTTATCCTAATCGCAGCTGCTTTTGGATGGAGAATTTTCAGGGGAATTCAAATTGGATTTGGGTCACCATCTTTCTCTCCGCTCTATTTATTTTTATATCTTTGCACCCTTGAAATAGCACCCTTGATGGTTTTGATACGGATTATCGTTCAATGACCCCTTTGGTCCGATATTGCTAACGAAACGGAAATCTCTGCATGACTTTAAAGGTTAAAAGTATCCTTGTAACACAGCCTAAGCCAGAAACAGAAAAATCACCTTATTTTGATCTTTCAAAAAAGTTCAGTGTAAAGATTGATTTTCGACCCTTTATACAGGTTGAACCTATTACTGCTAAAGACTTCAGGAAAGACAAGGTTAATATACTGGATCATACAGCTGTAATATTAACAAGCCGCAATGCAGCGGATAACTTTTTTCGCATCTGCAATGAAATGCGGGTTACAGTACCGGAATCCATGAAATACTTTTGTGTTTCAGAATCAACAGCCTATTATCTGCAAAAATTTGTTGTCTATAGAAAAAGAAAAATTTTCTTTGGCAAACAAACTATAACAGACTTGATGGACTTGATAAAAAAACATAAAAAGGAAAAATTTCTTGTTCCCTGTACGGATATTCACAAACAGGAAATTTTCGAAACCCTTGATGCTCATAGCATCGATTACACTAAAGCTGTAATTTACAAAACAGTTGCCAGCGATCTTTCCGATCTGGCCAATGTAAACTATGATGTCCTTGTTTTTTTCAGCCCATCAGGAATAACTTCGCTTTTAAAGAACTTCCCAAAATTCAAACAAAACAATACCAGAATTGCAGCCTTTGGGCCCACAACAGCGCAGGCTGTGCTCGATGCAGGATTAAAACTTGACATTCAGGCTCCCGTTCCTTCAGCCCCATCCATGACCATGGCGCTTGAACATTACATCAAGAAAGCAAATAAGTAAAATGCCCGTTTCTGTATCCCTGCTTCGACAGACTTTCAGAAAAAAAGAAAGGCTTTGCAGCAGAAAAATTATCCGGGAACTTGCTGCTAAAGGGAAAAATATTAATGATTTCCCTCTTAGGCTTATTTGGCTGCCGGCCGTTCTTCCTCATAATGTTCCTTTTCAGGCCACATTTACTGTACCTAAAAGAAATTTCAAAAGTGCCACCGATAGAAACCTTATAAAACGTCGTTTACGGGAAGCATACAGGAAAAATAAATCATTCCTTTATACGTTAAAATTAAAGGACACTTTGCAATTCGCTTTGCTTTTTGTGTTTACGGGAAAAGACAAGCTGACCTATATTGAAACAGAACGTAGACTAAAAAATATTTTTACAAATCTTGCTGAAGAAATTAAAAAAAATTATTGTTAGGATATTGACAGGAATAATTCGTTTCTATCAATTATCCATTTCACCGTTTCTTGGCGTTAACTGCCGCTTCGAACCGACATGTTCGCAATATGCTATACAGGCTTTTACTAAATATGGCTTGTTAAAGGGCATGTATTATTCCATGAAACGGATATTGCGCTGCCATCCCTGGGGTGGACACGGATACGACCCGCTTCCCTAAGCTATATAAAATGAACCTAAAAAAAAATTACCACCGTTTTAAAACCGCAATTATTATTTTTTCGGTTTTTCTTTTTTCTTTTTTCACTTTTGCTTTTACCGATAAATATTTTGAGTTTTCCAAAGAGCTCGACATTTTTACATCGCTGTTCCGGGAAATCAATATTTATTATGTCGATTCTATTGACTCTAATAAATTGATTAAAAAAGGAATCGATGAAATGCTGAATAGCCTCGATCCGTACACGAATTTTATTCCTGAATCTGAAAAGGATGATTATCGTTTTATTACAACAGGTCAATACGGCGGTATTGGGGCAGTTATAAAACAAATGGGTGATTTTGTAGTAGTCAGCGAACCATATGAAGGGTATCCTGCTCAGAAAAATGGGCTGATCGCCGGCGATGTAATTTTGAAAATCGATGGTGTAGATGCCAGAGGTAAAAGAACAGACGATGTTAGCCGATTACTTAAAGGAACGCCGGGCACAGAAGTAAAATTGTTGGTTCAAAGAGACAAAGGAAAACCTTTTGAAAAAGTTCTTACACGCGAAGAAATAAAAGTTAAGAGCGTACCCTACTTTGGTTTGGTGCGTGACGGAATCGGTTACATCAAACTCAATAATTTTACGGAACAGGCCGGTAAGGAAGTTAGTAGTGCATTGAAAGAATTGGAAGCAGGCGGAAAATTAAAAGCTGTAGTTCTGGATATACGAGGAAATCCGGGAGGCTTATTGAATCAAGCAGTCAATATATCCAATATTTTTGTTGATAAAGGACTGGAAATTGTAAGCACCAGAGGCAAAATACGAGAAAACAATAGAACCTATAAAGCGATTAATGAACCGGTGGATACTAAAATTCCTATGGCAATTCTTGTAAACAGCTCTTCTGCTTCTGCTTCTGAAATCGTTTCCGGTTCCCTGCAGGATTTCGACCGCGCTGTTATTGTTGGACAACGTACCTTTGGTAAAGGTTTGGTTCAAAATACACATTCGCTTTCATACAATACTCAGTTAAAGTTAACAACCGCTAAATATTATGTTCCGAGCGGAAGATGCATCCAGGCGCTGGATTATACGCATAGAAATGAAGATGGAAGTGTGGGCAAAGTTCCCGATTCTCTTGTCAAACCATTCAAAACAAAAGCCGGCAGAATTGTTTACGATGGTGGTGGAGTTTTGCCGGATGTTATTACTTCACCAAGAAAGTTAAGTAATATTTCAGCCAGTCTCGTATCCAAAAATTTGATTTTTGATTTCGCTACAGTGTATTTCCGAAAAAATCCCGAAGCCCCGAAATCCGGAATCATTGAACTTACGGATAATGACTTTGCTGATTTCAGAATCTTTATTGCTGACAAAGAGTATGATTTTACAACAAAAAGCGAAAGTTCCCTCGACGATTTAAAGAAAAATGCTCAGGATGAAAATTATTATGCAGCGCTGAAAAGTGATTGGGAATCGCTCAAAACGAAACTTAGCCATAACAAACTCGAGGATGTCGTTAAAAACAAAAACGAGATTTTATCCCTGCTGGAAGAAGAACTTGCCGGTCGGTATTTTTACCAGCCCGGAAAAATAAGGCAGGCACTTATACACGACCTGGAACTTGATAAAGCAGTAGAAGTTTTAAGCGACAGTATTCATTACGCTGAAATTTTGAAGAGTCCCGTAAAAGGGGAGGCCATCAAAACGGAAACAATAATAAAATAATTTATTCCGGAAATTTATTAAGATGCAATAGTCGTATGGTTGACCGGAAAATCCTTAAAAAAAATTATATTTATTTTGCCGGATTACTACTTTTAGTTGCAGCACTTCCTGTTTCACTTTTTGTTACCAGTTTGTCACAGTTCATCCTCTTAGGTGCTTTCTTACTGGAAGGCGAAGTAAAGGATAAACTAAAAAGGTTTTTTGCCAATAAAGCAGCATTGCTTCTGGCCGGTATCTGGCTTATGCATTGCATTGGTTTACTTTGGACGGAAGACATTCAGGAAGGAATAAAGGATTGCAGAATCAAATTACCCCTTTTACTTCTTCCTCTTATTGTCGCAGGCAATAAACCTCTTTCAATCATCCGCTTCCGATGGATATTGTATGTTTTTATAGCTTCAGTATTTTGTGCATCCCTCGTTTCTATGGCTGTACTGACGGGCATAATTGAAAGAAACATTTACGATATAAGGGACATTTTTATTTTCAATATTTCACACATTCGCTTTTCGCTTTTTGTATGCTTGTCGGCTTATTCGGTTTTATGGTTGACCTTCTATGATCGTAAGGAAATTAAACTACGGAACAAATTTCTTGCTTTAATGCTTGTCATTTGGTTTGTTTTATTTTTAATTATCGTTGAATCAGTAACCGGACTGCTCATATTTTCGCTTACCGGATTGCTATTGTTGCTGTACCATATTTACACTTCCGTAAGTCCAAAATCAAAAATTATTTTATCAGCTTCTGTTTTGGTTTTACCGCTGGTATTTATTCTCATCCTACAGAAATTTGTGCGTGACTTTTATCACAATCATCCCTATCCGATTGATGTAACGGAAAAAACAGCTTTAGGAAATTACTATTTTTTTAATTTGCAAGAACCACTTTATGAAAATGGATATCCTGTGTGGGTATATGTTTGTGATGATGAAATGCGCACCAGCTGGAACAAACTAAGTAGTATTCCATTTGATTCTCTGGACGAAAGAAATCAACCATTGAAGTTTACGCTCATTCGATTCCTGGCCAGCAAAGGCTTGCGAAAAGATGCAGAAGGAGTTGGTACGTTAACACCGAAAGAACGTAAGTCAATCGAACGTGGAATTGCCAATGTAAATTATCAGGAAATTTCCAGCATACGGGCCAGGTTTCTGCAGATAATGTGGGAATTCGATCAATTCATCAAAGGAGGAAATCCCAGCGGACATTCCGTAACGCAGCGTTTTGAGTTCTGGAAAGCTGCTATAGGCATAGCTTCTGATAATATTTTTATTGGTGTTGGAACAGGTGACATGCCACAAGCCTACCGTGATCAATACATATCCATGAAAAGTTCACTCGATGAAAAGCACAGGCTCAGGGCTCACAATCAATACCTGGCCATTCTTGTTGCTTTCGGTATTCCGGGATTAATCTATTTTCTTTGTGCATTTTTTTACCCAATGTTTCATTACCGCCGACAGGTGGGATTTCTTTTCTCCGTGTTTTTTCTAATTACTTTTTTTTCAATGCTTTCAGAAGATACGCTGGAAACACAAGCAGGGGCTACGTTTGTTGCTTTATTCTTTTCTGTACTATTGTTTTCCCGCCCACTTAAAGATTAATTTCAATCACAACCAATTTAGAATAACTGCTTCAACTTCATTGGAGGTAATTTCATTAATGCAATGACAGGCTGCCGGAGAATTTCTGCAATCCGAACATTGTTTTTGTGAGACGAGAAATGCTGCATGCTTTCCTACAGGAGCCCAACGGCCCGGATCCATGGGACGGATAGGAGGGTAGATCCCTAATGCATATTTTCCAAGCGCTGCAGCAATGTGAAGCGGACCTGTACTTGCTGCAACAATTCCGTCAACGCTGTTAAGCAAAGCGATTAACTGGTCGAGAGAAAGGCTCCCGGCAAGATTTACAGTACCTGCCGGTAATGTTTTTATCCAATCATCTAAAAGAATTTTTTCACCCTGGCCGCCGGTGATAATAACTTGAAAATTATTTTTATTCAATCGCCCGATAAGGGAGCTGTAATTTTCTAAACTCCATTCGCGAGCACTGGCATTTGACTTCGGATGAATGACAAGTTTGAAAAGATTCGGAGCAAGTTGCAATGAAATATTTTTGTCCAATGTAGGAATGCGTGTCAGACTGTATAAAGCAGAAAGTTCTGCCAATAAATGTTTTTCTTTATGTCCAAGTCCCTTCAACAAAAAGGTATTCAATTCCGCTTCATGCATTGGAGAATTTTTCCTGCTTAATCGTACCAGTTTATTGCAGGTCCACCAATGATAAAGCCTGTTGGTAGTACCTATCCTCAAAGGAATTCCCGCTTTTCGAGCGGTTGAGGCTATTTCTTTTCTTGGGAAAACATGCAGGATAACATCGGCTCCGCAATTTTTAATATATTCTGTTTTTTCTGCATCGGAGCAGGATTTAAAAATATCGTAATCGAGAAATTCATCAACAGCTTCGCAGCAATGAATAACCGGTTGCGTATATTTTCTGCCGAAAAAAATTATTTTTATATCGTTGCCTAAAATTTTTTTAAGTAATGCCGCCAAAGGCAAGGTTAAGATAACATCGCCGATGGCATCGGTACGACTTATAATTATTTTCCGAATTGTTTGTGCGGTCAATTTCCTTGCTTTGTTTTCATAAGCTCGTAAAGCTTAACGTACTTAATAAAAGTAGCATGAGAAGAAATCTTACAGATTACAAATCCATAATAACCGTCTAAAAAACCAAGATGAAAAATATAATCACGAATGAAGCGAATACAAGGCTTAAGTAAAATCAAAGCAAGATTCGATCGTTTCCCCTGTTTGAAAGCACTTTCAGAACCTATTTCTGTAAATCTGTTTACCTGATCCAAATGTTCTTTTATGGAATAATACGAATAATGCAAAAGATCACCTGAAAGTTTTTCTGTTTTCCCGCCTTCATGCATTATAAATTGATCGTGTGGGTTAGTGCCTGCCCATTGACCTGCATTTTTTTTAAAGAGCCGGAGTTTTTCATCAGGATACCAGCCGCAATGCTTTATCCATTTTCCACAGTAATTGGTTAATCGGCTAAAGGAATATCCTTCTTTTATCCAATTTTCCTTAATTTTAAGAATAGATTTTTTTAATTCAGGCGAAAGGGCTTCGTCGGCATCCAAAGAAAGAACATAATCATTTGTACATTGACTTAATGCAAAATTCTTTTGCTCTATATGTCCTTTGAATGGATGATGTACAACTGTGGCATTAAATTTTTTACAGATGTCGGCAGTTCTATCGGTCGAACCGGAATCTGCAACGATAATTTCATCGGCTATTCCTGATAAAGATTCAAGGCAGCGGCTTATATTGCGCTCCTCATTAAAGGTGATAATAGCGACAGAAAGTTTAATCATAACTTATCAACGCCCGCAAGTTAGGTATATTTCTCATTACCCTTTTGAAGAGCGTTCTCTTTCTTGTTTCTTTGCCGCAACTCCATGCTTTGACGAATATAACTGAAAATATTACTTCCCTGGTAAAAGCTCTTGTCGGTGGTGATCGTAAGTCCCTGGCTCGTGCTATTACTATAGTGGAAAATGATTTGGATGGATCTCAAGAATTATTAAAATCCATTGATACTAAAGACGTTCCCGTTATTGGGTTTACAGGTCCTCCGGGTGCCGGAAAAAGTACACTTATCAACGCTTTCTTACGGAAAATCATAAGTGAAAATAAAAAAGCTGCTATAGTTGCTGTCGATCCGACTTCTCCCTTTAACCTGGGTTCCCTTCTCGGCGACCGCTTACGAATGGCCGAGCATTTTAACAACGATAATATTTTTATTCGCTCAATGGCAACCAGAGGTTCCCTTGGCGGACTAACAGAGAAAATTATTGAGGTGTGCGACCTGTTAAGAGCAGCTGATTTCGACTTCATTGTAATTGAAACTGTAGGCGTTGGACAATCAGAAGTTGAAATTGCAGGACTGGCAGATACAACAGTTGTGATTTTAGTTCCTGAATCGGGGGATGATATACAGGCACTTAAATCAGGCATTATGGAAATTGCCGATATTTTTCTGGTCAATAAATCAGACAGGGAAGGATCCGCCCTGTTTGCAAATAACCTCAAAAAAGTATTGGCGCATAAGTCTGACTCAGGCTGGGAAGTGCCCGTTCTTAATACTGTGGCAACTACCGGTGAAGGGATTAATGAACTTTATGACATTATCCTGCGGCATAGAATTTCAAAAGACTTCAATGAAAAAAAGGTTTTTCTGCTTGTTGAAAAAGCCTTTCGACTGATTAGCACACAAAGGATGAATGGATTAGGAAGGCAGGAAATTCGAAAAATACTCGAAAAAGAGGCTCAAAAGTCTGACTTTAACCTTTATCGCTTTGTTGAACAATTCAAAAATTGATTTATTTTGTTATTCCAAAATAGTTGTATTTTGTTTCGCTTTTAAAAACGTAAGGTTTTTACAAAGAGCTAAATTATGATTTATCGATTACTACTCTTTCTATCATTATGCAGTCTTATTGCCATGACAGTAACTGTTAAGGCACAATCAACAATTGTTTTTCAGGAAACCTTTGATGATCCTCCTGTTACTTTTTGTGAACAGGGAAACTTAGCAGACGGATTCATTAGCATCAATGGTCTCTGGACAGTTACAGTACTGGGCGTGAATGATTCTGCAGCTAATGAATGGTACATCAGTGCTACTGAACCCGGAACAGGTCCCGGACTTTGTGCTTCCCCGGGATGCCATATTAATCCTGTCATTGCAGATAGAACCTTGCACATTGGTAATGTTCCGAATTCTCCTAATGCAATTTTAGGGACCATTTGTCCAACAGGAGATTGTGGAGCTGTTTACGATCCCGGCACCACGCTGTCTAACTCCGTTCAAACACTAAAGAGAGTTGAATCCCCGTCTTTTCTTCTTCCCGGATCTTCAACCAATATTTTAGTTTTCAACTATCTTGATTTTGGCGACTATCCCGTGGATTCCGATAAGGTTTTCATTGATTTTTATAATGGTACTACGTGGCAAAATATTGGCGTGCCTTCCAGAACAAATAATTCCTGCGGTGCAGGTTTATATCAGTGGGAACGTTATTCAATTAATCTTCCGACAATAACTGCTTCCACCAATGTTAAAATAGGTTTTCGCTGGCAAAACGATAATGGCGGCTCAACAAACAGCCGGCCTTCTTTCGCTGTTGACACCATTTCTGTATTTAATATTCCGGCTCCACCCGTGGCTGATTTTACACAAAGCGATACAGATATTTGTGTCAACGATTGTGTAGCCTTTTTGGCCGATACCGTTGGGCCTTTTCCGGTATATAGCTGGACTTTCCCCGGTTCCAATACGCCAACTTCCAACTTGCAAAATCCTTCAGTGTGTTATTTCAATCCGGGTACATACACTGTACAGTTAACAGTAACCACTTCCGGCGGAACATCAACAAAATCATCTACTGTAATTGTAAATCCTTGTGCTAAACCTACAGCTGATTTCGTTGCAAGTGATTCTATATTTTGTGAAAGATCATGCATTACTTTTACAGACGCCAGCACCAATGGAGCGACAGCATGGAGCTGGAGTTTCCCCGGGGGAATTCCTTCATCCAGTTCATCACCGTCTCCTCCTCCGGTTTGTTATAATTCTCCCGGTGTTTATTCTGTCACCCTAATTGCTATTAACCAATTTGGCGCTGACACATTAACAAAAACAAATTATCTTAATGTTACCAGCTGCCCCCTGCCAATAGCTGATTTCAATAGCAGCGTTACTCAGTTTTGTCCTAAACATTGTGTATCTTTTTCTGACAACTCTTCTTTTGGTCCCATTATTTCCTATCAATGGAGTTTCCCCGGCGGAACGCCCGATACTTCTACTTCTGCAAGTCCTAATGTGTGCTATAATCAGGAAGGTCTTTACGATGTTCAGTTGATTGTTACGAATCAATATGGCTCAGATACCATTGTTAAATATTCAGAAGTAAACGTTCAGTTCATTCCTAATGCTTTTGTAAGTCCTGATACTGCAATGTATTTTGGATCTTCCTATCAGTTGTTTGCCGGTGGTGGTGCTTTATATTCCTGGAGTCCTTCTACCGGACTGGATACAACTGCCGGACCAAGTCCTATTGCAAGTCCCACAGTTAGTACTGTCTACGTAGTTTCAATTAATGATGGCACCGGCTGTGCCGCAACACGACAGGTTACCATTACCATTCTTCATGATAATGATTTTTTTATACCCAATACTTTCTCGCCAAATAAGGATGGATCGAACGATTACTTTTTCGTTCGGGGGAATAACATTTATGGTTTAAGGCTTACCATCTTCGACAGATGGGGTGAGAAAGTTTTTGAAACAACCAATCCTTCTACCGGCTGGGACGGTACCTATAAAGGGAAAGATCTTAACCCGGGATCTTATACCTATGTTGTCACAATAAATTATAACGATAAAGATACTATTACACGTTCGGGATCTATTACATTAATTCGTTAAAAAAAATTTCAATGCAGAAATTTTTACACCATAAAATTATCAAATTATTTAGTCTTATCTGGCTGCTCTTTCCTCTCAGTGTAGTTGCTCAGGACGTACATTTCTCCCAATTCTCTTATTCCCCTCTACAGGTGAACCCTGCACTAACGGGAATATTTGATGGACGAGCCAGAATAAGTAATATTTACCGGAGCCAATGGTCTGGTTTGGGTGATGGATATAAAACCATTCATCTTTCCTGTGATGCACCACTTGCAAAGGGAAAACTTAAAAACAATTATTTCGGAATCGGCGGAATGATCTATCAGGATAAAGCCGGCACTGTTGGATTTAAATCAACCATTCTTGAAGCTTCGCTTTCTTATACTACAGCACTTGACGATCAGGGCGACAATTTTTTTTCCATTGGCTTCCAGACCGGATTAAATCAACAAGCGCTGGATGCTACAAAAGCAACCTGGGACAATCAATGGAATGGTGATGCTTTTGATCCTTCATTGCCTTCCAAAGAATATATTCAACTTCAGGAGTTTTCTTACCTCGACTTAAATGCCGGTTTATTGTATTATTATATTCCCGATGGTAATAATTCTTTTGATATCGGTGCATCTATATCACATATTGGCGGACCCAATGTGAGTTTCTTTACATTGTCGGATGCTCCCTTAACTGAAAGGTTTACGCTTCATTCCAGCGGAGAGATAGGTCTTGATAAGGAATATACAAGGTGGTTTTGTCCTAAGTTAATGGTAATGCTGCAAGGCAAACAAAAGGAAATTATAGCCGGCGGATACCTCAAAAATAAAGTTCAGTTTAAATCAAGGTATACAAACTATACCAAGGAGGCTTATTTTTACGGTGGTTTATTTTACCGCTGGCAGGATGCTTTTGTTGCCACAGTCCGTTTTGAATTTAATAGTCTTGGTTTAGGCTTAAGCTATGATATCAACAATTCGTCATTATCCAATCTTGCCGGTTCGGCAAATGCTTTTGAAGTCAACCTCACCTTTGTTTCTTATGTAAAGAGAGGAGCCAGAACCAAAAACTTTAATAAGATGCCCAGGTTTTTTTAACCTAAGCCTATATAGTTGTGCGGGAATTTTTTTGATAATTGTAAACGCGCTTCAAATTATTCCTGAAAATATACCCGTTTGACCCTTTGTGAAACACTTACCAGAATCTCATAAGGAATAGTTCCAATTGCTTCTGCCATTACGGTAACCGGTAATTCGGATCCGAAAACAATTACTTCATCTCCCTCGCGAGCTTGTATTTCTGTTATGTCAAGCATGCACATGTCCATACATACATTTCCAATAACAGGAGCCAGTTTTCCGTTTATTAGCATCTTGCCGTTACCGTTACCGAATCGCCTGTTAATACCATCAGCATATCCAATCGGCACTGTTGCAATTACAGAATCACGTTTTAGCTTTCCTTTTCTGTTATAGCCAATTGTTTCATTGGCGGGAACATTTCTGATCTGTGAAATAGTTGTCTTCAGTGTAGCTACCTGTTGCAACTGACTCTGTTCATTTGCAGTTGATGAAAAACCATAAAGTCCTATTCCTATTCGAACCATATCGTATTGCGCTTCGTTGAATCGTAAAATGCCTGATGAGTTAAGAATGTGCCTCATTACAGGATACGTAAGGTTCTCCATGATCTCTCGGCTCATAATTTCAAAACGCTGAATCTGTAACTTAGTAAATCCATCGTGTTCTGATTCATCGCTCGAAGCAAGATGGGTGAAAATTGTTTTAACCTTTATATGCTTATTGTTATTTAACCTGACAACAAGTTCATTGATATCTGATTCAGAGAATCCAAGTCTGTTCATTCCTGTATCAAGTTTGATATGGATCATGAACGGATCTCCTTCGTGTTTTTTTAAAACATCCTGAAGCTGATTCAAAAGGCGGAAATTATAAATCTCCGGTTCCAATTTATAACGAAGCATTAACTCAAAACTTTGAATTTCCGGATTCATTATCATAATAGGAAGCGTAATGCCCGACTTTCGCAATTCAATCCCTTCATCAGTATAGGCAACAGCCAGATAATCGGCATGATGAAATTGCAATACGTTGGCAATTTCAAAGCTCCCGCTTCCATAGGAAGTTGCTTTTACCATGGCCATAATTTTTGTTTCAGGCTTTAAGCGGGAGCGGTAATAGTTTAGATTGTGTACCAGTGCATTTAAATTGATTTCGAGTACTGTCTCATGAGCTTTTTGCTGAAGTGTCTTGCTTATTTTCTCGAAGCCAAATGGACGCGCCCCTTTAAGTAAAATTGTTTCATCACGGAAATCGGGTGGAGAAAAATCGCGCAGAAAATCTTCTGTCGATTTGAAAAACTTTTTATTTAAATCGAAATTATTTTGTTGACGGCTTATTGCCGGACCGATTCCTATTAGCTGATCGATTCCTTTGGCTTTTAATAAACCTGCGACTTCTTTATATAAATTTTCTTCATTCTTTCCGCTTTGTAAAATATCAGAAAGAATAACTGTTCTCTTATTATGCTGCTTTTGCTGATTCAGAAAATCCAGAGCAATGGTAAGCGAACCTATATCGGAATTATAGCTGTCGTTAATTACGGAACAATTGTTAATTCCGTTTTTCATCTCCAGACGCATGGCTACCGGACTTAAATATAGCATTCGTTCTTTAATCGTTTCATGCGGATAATCCATTAACAGCAATAACGACCAGCATACTATGGCATTTTCAACAGAAGCATCGTCTGTAAAAGGAATCCTCAGGTTGATAAAATTGTTTTCGTATACGGCTTGTATTTCCGTTTCTTCACCCTCACGCATAATCCTGCCAACTTGCAGGTCAGCTTTAGATCTTCTTGAACAGGTAAACAAACGAATGTCAGGGTTTTGAAATTTGAAACTCGAGATTTCTTTATGCAATTCCGGATAATCTTTGCAATAAACCAGAGCATTAACACCAACAAATAATTGTAGTTTTTCCCTGATCTTTTCTTCAAGATCTTTAAAATTTTCATCATGAGCAGAACCAATATTTGTAAAAGCACCCATTGTCGGGTGAATAATTTCTTCAAGCCTTTTCATCTCGCCCGGAAGGGAAATGCCGGCTTCGAAAATTGCCAGCTGATGTTCTTCTTTCATGCGCCATACGGAAAGCGGTACGCCGATTTGTGAATTATAACTTTTCGGACTTCTGACAATGTTTTTATCGGCGCGGAGGAGTTGGTAAAGCCATTCTTTTACTATTGTTTTTCCATTACTTCCGGTAATGCCAAGAACAGGAATTGAAAAACGTTTCCGGTGCGATGCTGTTAGTTTTTGAAGAGCTTCCAGCGGATTTTTGACAAGAATAAAATTCGCCGCAATAGATTGCAGTTCCGTATTGTAATTTGAAACAACGAAGTTTCTTACACCCTGATTAAACAAATCCTGAATATACCGGTGCCCGTCGTGACGTTCTCCTTTGATGGCAAAAAACAAAGATCCCGCTGCATGGTTTACTTTTCGACTATCTGTAAGCAGATCCGAAATCCTGTCTTCGGCTGGTGCATGATAAATAAGTTCCCCGGAAACTATTTCAGCTGTTTGGCGGATAGTATAAAATGAATCACTCATTCTTTAAATTTCGTTCCTTATTATAACACGAGCGGCAAAGCGGAATATAACTTTCCTGTTCCCCCAACAAAATTCGTGAAGAGCCCTCAACAATACGATGAGAATAATGTGCGAGGTCTCCGCAATTCATACAGATAGCGTGAACTTTTGTTACGTATTCTGCAATAGCCAAAAGCGCAGGCATGCAACCGAACGGCTTCCCCAGGTAATCGATATCAAGCCCTGCAACGATGACGCGAATACCTTTATTTGCTAATGTTTCACAAACCGAAGGAAGGGATTCATCGAAAAATTGCGCTTCGTCAATACCAATTATATCTTCATCGGAACTCAGCTCAAGAATTTTTGAGGATGATTCAACCGGAGTAGAATGAATGAAATTTGCATCGTGCGATACGACATTGACTTCATCGTAACGAATGTCTATTCTGGGTTTGAAAATTTCAACTTTCTGCTTTGCAATTTTTGCCCGCTTCAGTCGGCGAATTAATTCCTCTGTCTTACCGGAAAACATTGAACCGCATATAAGCTCAATATGCCCTTTTTTTACAAAACCAACTTTATACCTTTCCGGAAACATGTAAAATTTCTTTTTTAATGGGTTAATTTACTAAGAGCGATCAAAAATAACTGTTTAATTCAAAATCCGGCTATTCTTTTCCTAATGAGGTTTTATTTCTTTTACATCAATTTGGTACAACATCTTTAAATTTGTTTCGTTAAAATGCATATGAAAATCCCATTATTACACCAACAAATAATATTGCAAACAGAGAAGCTTCGTGATTTACACAGAAGTATTATGATGCAGTCGCCCCCCGCTGATGCAGCTGAAATTGAAAATTTGCTTAGAGAAATTCGCTCCCTTTATTCCATTGCTCTTGAACTAAGTAATGAAAATGCAATTCAACTATTAAATCAATTGCAAGTTGCTGTAAATCAAAATGTTTCTCCGCTTGTGGCAGTAAAAGACATTGTTCAGGAAACTCAATCACCTGTGTCTGTGAGAGAAAATAGGGAAGTCATGCATTCTGAACCCGTAATAAAGCCTATGGCAGTGTTTTCTAATGAGTTATCTGAAAAAACACAGTCTGTTACTACTAAACAGAATGGTCATCACGATGCCTTTAAAGAAAGTCCAACGCTTGCCGGCAGTTTTGAAGATCATCAAACACTGGGAGAAAAAATTGCTGCCCGTGAAATGAAGAAAACAGTTTCGGAAAATCTTAAAATTCCTGTAAAAGACATTAAATCCATCATAGGCTTAAATGAAAAATTCCAATTCATAAATTTTCTTTTTGATGGCGATACAGGTAAGTACAATACAGCTATTGATGTTATTAATTCCTCTAATACGGCTGAAGAAGCATTGGAAAAATTAAAAGATATAGCTGAATCAAAAAAGTGGAATCCGCAGACACCTTCTGCAAAAACTTTTTTTGAAATTATTGAACGACGCTTTTACGCCTGAAAATGTCGAAGCTTTTTCTTGTTCCAACTCCTATAGGTAATCTTGAAGACATGACTTTTCGCGGAATCCGAATTTTAAAAGAATCGGATTTAATTCTGGCGGAAGATACCCGAACCAGCGGTAATCTCTTAAAACACTTTGGCATTGAAAAAAGAATGCAGCCCTTTCATCAGCATAATGAACATAAGGTTGTAGAGGATATTGTTGAAAGAATTGCCGGTGGACAAAACATTGCTCTAATATCAGATGCAGGAACTCCCGGGATTTCAGATCCGGGTTTTCTTATAGTGCGTGAATGTATTCGTAAAGGTGTAGATGTTGAAACACTTCCAGGACCAACTGCTTTTGTGCCTGCACTCGTTAACTCAGGCTTACCCTGCGACAAATTTTGTTTTGAAGGATTCCTTCCTCACAAAAAAGGAAGATCCAGTCGATTGGAAAGACTCAAAGAAGAAGATCGAACCATGATATTTTATGAATCTCCTTTTCGTTTGGTAAAAACGCTGGAACAATTTATAAAAGTATTTGGCGAAAACAGGCAGGCTTCCGTTTCAAGAGAGCTTTCTAAAATGTTCGAAGAAAATAAACGTGGCAGCCTTTTGGAATGCTTCAATTATTTTTCAGCAAAAGTAGTAAAGGGGGAAATTGTTATTGTTGTTGCGGGTTTTAATGCACCCTGATAGGTTAAAATAGCTAAGTTTTTATAGTTTTTTCATATTGTTAATTAATTTTACCCTTATATTATTATTTTATACTTATTAGATTGTACTTTTCGCATAAATAATTAGTGAATTGACATAATAAATCCAATTCCTTCAATAAATGAGGATTTTTTAGAAAACCTTTTATATAACTTGCACTCAATGATTGATTTTGAAATAAAAGAAAAACGCTGGGTACTTAAGTCTCCTGTTGACTTCAGGCTTGTTGAATCATTATCAAGCGAACTTAATATTAGCAAAACTCTTACTACAATACTTATACAACGCGGCATTAAGTCTTACGAAGAGGCAAAAAGTTTTTTCCGTCCAAGTATAGATGACCTCCACGATCCTTTTTTAATGAAGGATATGGATAAAGCAATTGACAGACTGAATAAAGCGATTAAGAACAAAGAAAAAATATTGATTTATGGTGATTACGATGTAGATGGTACAACTTCCGTAGCCCTCACGTATTCTTTTCTGAAAACATATTATGACAACATAGACTTTTATTTGCCGGACAGAGAAAAAGAAGGTTATGGAATTTCAACTGCCGGAATTGATTTTGCTTCTGAAAATAATTTCAAGCTCATTGTCGCTCTTGATTGCGGAATAAAATCTATCGATAAAGTAGCCTATGCCAAAACAAAAGGCATTGATTTTATTATTTGCGATCACCACCGTCCCGGTTCTGAATTGCCTGCTGCTGTTGCTGTGCTTGATCCAAAGCGGGCTGATGATAAATATCCCTTCGATGAACTATCCGGATGCGGAGTAGGTTTTAAATTGATTACAGCTTATGCAATTCGGAATAAAATTCCATTTAGTGTTGTAGAACAATACCTGGACCTGGTTGCAATAAGTATTGCAGCCGACATTGTTCCATTAGTAGGAGAAAACAGAATTCTCGCTTATTATGGATTAAAGCTTCTAAATAGTAACCCTCGTCATGGAATTAAGGCTATCCTTGAAATGGAGAATGTGCCTAAATTTTATGATGAATCACCTGAAGGTGTCCGATCGAACCCTCATTATAACCTTTCCATTAGTGACCTTGTTTTTATTATCGGACCACGAATCAATGCTGCAGGACGTATTCACGATGCACGCCATGCAGTCGATCTTTTAATTTCTGAAAATAAAACCGAAGCCATATCAAACTCAATCCGTATTAAAGAACATAACGATGAACGGAGAAACCTCGATGTAAGGATTACGAGTGAAGCAATGCTTCAGGTGCAAAATGACAGGGAGTTTAGCAAAAGAAAATCTACTGTACTATATAATCCTGAATGGCACAAAGGAGTAATTGGAATTGTTGCTTCTCGCCTTATTGATAAGTTTTATAAGCCTACCATTATTCTGACAGAATCCAATGGCATGGCTACTGGCTCTGCAAGGTCTGTAAAGGACTTCGACATTTACAATGCTATTGAATCATGCAAAGACCTTCTTGATCAATACGGAGGTCATATGTATGCTGCAGGACTAACCATGAAGCTTGAAAACATTCCGGAATTTATTGACCGTTTTGAAAATATTGTTTCAGAAACTATAGAAGAAAGAATGCTCACTCAGGAAATCGAACTGGATGCAACATTATCTTTAAACGAAGTCACTCCTTCTATGTTCAAAATTCTTAAACAATTTGCTCCTTTTGGACCGGGAAACATGAACCCCGTTTTTCTGACTGAGAACGTTAGAGATACAGGGCAGTCCAGAATAGTAGGAACCAATCATTTAAGGCTTAATATCGCTGACGATGAATATACCCGTTTTGGCTTTGATGGTATTGGCTTTCAATTGGCACATTACTATTCTTTAATCTCCCGAAAAATACCTTTCGATGTTTGCTATTGTCTTGAAGAGAACAATTACAATGGCAAAACCAGCATTCAAATGAATGTTAAAGACCTGCATTTGAAATAACTGCAAAGGAGAAACCCCGGCAAAGAACTATTTTTTTTATTCTTTTTCTTTATCACTCAGCATATTAAAAACTGAAGTGACCAAGGAGAGTATAATGCTGAAAAAGAAAGCCGTCCAAAATCCATCTACTTTAAAGCCATTGACAAGATGACTGGTCATCATGATGATAAATGCATTAATAACCAGCAAGAAAAGTCCAAGAGTAAAAATGGTGATCGGTATGGTTAAAACAACCAGTATTGGCTTTACTATGGTGTTTAGTAAGGATAAAACAGCCGCCACCAGGATTCCGGTAATAGCTGAATCAATGTGTACTCCCGGCAATATGAAGGAAGTAATTATGACAGCCAACGTGCTAATGATCAATTGAACAAGGAAATTCATATCAAACTTTTTCGAAAGATAGAAAAATGCTGTGTGAAAATAATTCTAAAAATTTACTAAGCCTATATGAACCTAAGAAAACTTATTTATTTTTACAGCCCAATCTGATTTACTATGAGCAATGATCTTGAAAATGGCCAGAAGTTTTACGGAGATGTAATGACGTATTTCGATAAGGCCGCTGCCTTTACAGATTTTGAACCGGGACTACTCCGACAAATCAAAATATGCAACAGTATTTACAAATTCTATTTTCCTATTGAATTAGATGGGAAACTGGAAGTTATCGAAGGTATTCGTGTTCAACACAGTCATCATAAAACCCCTACCAAAGGCGGTATCCGATACAGCGAATTTGTAAACGAAGATGAAGTAAAAGCTTTGGCTACCCTCATGACTTTCAAATGCGCCGTTGTTGACGTTCCTTTTGGAGGTGCAAAAGGAGGAATAAAAATTAATCCTCTACAGCATAAAACTAAAACACTTGAAAGAATTACTCGCCGATATACAACAGAACTTATTAAAAAGAGTATGATAGGAGCAGGTATTGATGTCCCTGCACCTGACTATGGCAGCGGACCGCGTGAAATGGCCTGGATTGCTGATACCTATGCAACATTTAAATATGATGATATTAATGCTCTGGGCTGCGTTACGGGCAAACCCCTTGGCCAGGGCGGTATTCACGGACGTACAGAGGCAACCGGACAAGGATTATTTTTCGGCGTTCGCGAAGCACTAAGTAATGTAGAGGATATGAAGGCAATTGGTTTGTCTACAGGCATTGGAGGTAAAAGAATAATCGTTCAGGGACTTGGTAATGTTGGTTATTACTCTGCTAAGTTTTGTTCTGAAGGTGGAGGAATAATAGTAGGTATTGCAGAGCGTGAAGGCGGTATTTATAATGCAAACGGACTGGATGTAGAGAGTGTATTTAAACATAGAAAAGACAGCGGTTCCATTCTGAATTACCCGGGAGCAAAAAACATTGCCGACCCAATGGCTCTTCTTGAAATGGAATGCGATATATTAATTCCTGCAGCTCTCGAAAACCAGATTACGAAAGACAATGCACCGAATATTAAAGCTAAAATTATTGCTGAAGGTGCAAACGGACCCGTTACCAAGAACGGTGAAATAATCCTCAATCAGAAAAATGTAATGGTAATTCCTGACTTGTACCTCAATGCAGGTGGAGTTACCGTATCCTATTTCGAATGGTTAAAAAATCTTTCTCACGTTCGCTTTGGTCGTATGGAAAAGCGATTCCAGGAAGTGGCAAATAATGAATTGATAGCTGCCGTAGAAGGTATTACCGGCAAATCACTGGATGCTAAAAGAAAGAAAATTGTTTCGCACGGTGCCGATGAAATTGATCTTGTTAGATCTGGACTGGAAGAAACAATGATTTTTGCCTACAATGAAATCAGGGAAATAAGAATGAGTGATAAAAAAATTGATGATTTACGTACCGCTGCTTTTGTTAGTGGTATACGTAAGTTGGGGGTAAGTTATCAGGCGCTGGGGATTTTCCCGTAATGGATAAGTTATAGCTTTGGTTATTGAAAATAGTTCAGGATCCGGTTAATAATAAATGTTTCCGGTACTTTAAACAGCTGTTGTTCAGAGTACTGTGTGTTTTGTCCATTATGCCTAGGATTTACAGGATTGCATACTAAATAATATTTGTACTAAACAGCCCAAAAAGTTTAAAAGCAAAAGTTAACCCTTTATTCCCTAATAAACTTCCTCACAACCTTTTCCTTATCAGTAACAATATTCATAAAATAAACACCCGACAACAACGACTGAACATTCATCTCAATATACTCATTATTTTTT
>JANOVM010000037.1:0-22474 GCA_031417395.1 Bacteroidota bacterium
CAAATTAAAACAGAAAAACTATGGAAGAATTATTACCGGAAACAAACTACATTTGTAAACCGGTTTCAGGACTAAAGGACAACTGTAAATCTATTACAGGATTATCTAACTAAACTGTAAACTTTTTTCAGGACGAGTCAATCCTTCGGCTGCCTCAGGAACCATTTTACTACGCTTAGGAATTTCACTTCGACTCAAGAACGCCCCTTCGGCTGCGCTCAGGGACCGGAGATTTATTTTTATTTGGCTTCGACTGCGCTCAGCCGAGCTTTGATCTAATTGTTAGTCTTCGTATGAGATTTTTGACTTGAGGGATTCGAATTATTATTCTTAAAATGAGAATGATTTTGGCATTGATTCAAGAGCTCAGGCATTTTGATATTTTATTTTTTGAGTTCAATCTATTTTGCTCTGGTTAATCCTTGAATTATTTTCTCTTTGATATGCGTGAATATGTTAACTGTTTTATAGAAGTTCGGCAGAGCGTAGTCGAAGCCAAATAAAAATAAATCTCCGGTCCCTGAGCGCAGCCGAAGGGCGTAGCCAAGTTCTCCTTCACTTCTCATTTAGATTATATCGCGAGATGAAATATTTATAAAAATAGGAATGAAACTCATCAAGTACAACCCTCATAAGTTTTTTTATCTCGTTCTTAGCAATTAAATATGGAACTTTTTTCTCAACAAAGAAATCAAAAATATATTCGCCCGTACTGAGGTCGTACAGTCTGAAGCGTCCATAAACTGTAGTATTTCCTATTCCATTCAGTTTCTCTATTGTTCTTGTTTGAATGTCTGATGGAATTAGTAAGATATCTGATGTGTCAAGCATGTATTTCATATTCGTCAATGAGTTTTCATTAATGAATTGAGACAAATTAGGGCTATGCCTCAATTCATAACTTAAATACTCCCTTGCAATAACTTTCCGCATAGTTTCATTCAGTAAACTATTGGTTAAAATATTATGAGTAATTATTTTTATGTCCGCTAATTTAACTTTAGCAAGGCTGTCTTGTAATAAAGTTTCACAAATTGTTTCTGTATATAAGCTGTCGCTTGAAAGGAATGGCATCAACGCAATTCTTATTTCTTTCTTTTGAAGCTTGTAATTCTCGTTAAAGAATTCCTTCTTCGCGAAAGTTTCATATGATATTGAAAGATTTATGAGTAATAGGAAAATTGTTTTCATTGCTCAATTAGAATTCAGATGTCGGTTGCTACGAAGCGATTTGCCGCGCATAACTTTATATATTTTGGATAATTTATAGAAATCAGATACAGCTTTCCATTATTCAAATTCACACACTAAAGTATTTGACAAGAATAATTTCAAAAAAATTATTCTTTTTCTTAATACTAAATACTAAGTACTAAATACTAAGGACAAAGTACTCAGTTCAACTGATCACTCAACAACTTCATTTCAATCCTCGGCGCAATTTTTTCATACAGGACTCGGTAGACTGCAGAGGTAATAGGCATGTGTACTTTAAACTTCTTGTTGATTTCATAGATACAATTAGTAGCATAATAACCTTCTGCAATCATATTCATTTCTAATTGGGCAACTTTTACGGAGTAGCCTTTTCCTATCATGGTGCCGAACATTCTGTTGCGGCTGAAGGAAGAATAAGCAGTTACAAGAAGATCGCCCAAATAAGCAGAATCGTTTATGTCGCGCGAAATGGGATGGATGGCTGCTACAAAGCGCTGTATCTCACGTATGGCATTTGAAATAAGTACAGCCTGGTAATTGTCACCGTAACCAACCCCATGACAAATACCACTTGCAATAGCGATTACGTTTTTCAGAACAGCAGAATATTCTGTACCATAGATATCGTCGCTTACGGAAGTTTTGATATACCGGCAGTTCATTTGTATTGCCAGTTTTGAAGCAGTTTCAATATTCGTAGAAGCAAGGGTTAAGTATGAAAGTCTTTCCATGGCAACTTCCTCTGCATGACAGGGGCCGGTAATTACGCCAATGTTGCTGAGTGGAATTTCATATTTCTGCTGAAGGAAGTCGCCAATGATGAGCAGGTCATCGGGGATGATTCCTTTAATGGCAGAGAAAACAATTTTATTTTTAAAATCTTGCGGCTTGATTTTTTCAAGAGCAGTTTTTAGAAAAGCGGAAGGAACTGCGAGAATAATAATTTCAGCAGGAGCAATAGCAGAAGATAGATCATCCGTGATATTTACTTTTGAAAGATTTATTTCAACATCGCTGAGGTAATTAGGATTGTGACGATACTTGCGCATGAATTCAGCGGTCTCCGCAGAGCGAACCCACCAGTGAATGGTATCGACATTATTCGAAAGAATTTTTACCAAAGCAGTGGCCCAGCTTCCTCCTCCTATTACTGCTATTATGGGTCGTTCCATTTATTAATTTATTGTGGGGTGAAAGATACTTTCTTTTGGGAAAGAATAAAAATTTATTCATTGTTTGGCAATGTTCTTAAGCAGGCCTCTGAAAATAAATCCATGAAAAGGAAATACTGAATACCAATACAACCTTCCTAATAGCCCAAGCGGTCTGAATGTTGCTGTCATTTTTAAAATATTATTTTTATCTATTTTAAATTCCAGCCAGGCCTCGCCGGGCAGCTTCATTTCTGCATAGAGAAGAAGTCTTTTTTCTTCTCTGTTGGCAATAAGAACTCTCCAAAAATCCAATGCATCACCCGGAGAAATTTCACTTATGCTTTTTCTTCCCCTTCTCATTCCTACACCACCAAATAGCTGGTCAATAAGGCCTCTGATTTCCCAGAGCCAGTTACCATAATACCAGCCGGTTTTTCCGCCGATACGCCATATTCGGTCAACAACCAATTCAGGATTGGAAATTTTACAAGAATGTTCATCTTTAAAACAACCGTTTACAGGAACTTCAATGTATTTAGATAAACCCTTTTTTAGTAACTCGCTGGTTTGTGCATCTTTCCAACTTGACAATACTTGGTTTTGTTCAATTTTATCAAAAGCAAGTTTTATCGATGTATCATAATCAATAAGCGAAATTCCCAATTGCGAAGCTAAATCATTTGGTTTGCAAACAACTTCTATTTTCATGCTATTCACTAAATTCTTTGCAAGGACGAATGAAGTAGAAGTAACAAAGTACAACCAGTAAGAAGAAATTTTTGGAGTCATAACAGGAACTACAAATATTCTTCTTTTGAGTCCTCTGATTTTAGCAAAGTGTAAGAGCATTTCCTTATAGCTTAAAATATCGGGACCACCTATATCATAACTCTTATTGTATGTTTCGGACTTACCTAATACACCTATTAGAAATTCAACAACATTGCGTATGGCAATAGGCTGACACCTTGTTTTAAGCCATTTTGGTGTAATCATTACAGGCAGCTTTTCAACTAAGTCGCGAATAATTTCAAAAGAAGCGCTTCCGGATCCAACAATAATTCCTGCTCTTAGAGTTGTAAGAGCAAAAGTAGATGACGATAATATATCTTCAACATTTTTACGTGATTTTAAATGTTTAGATAATTCATTTTCATTGACAATACCACTTAAATAAATTACTTGTTTAGCTTTAGTCTCCTGAATTCTGTTTTTGAAATTTATAGCACAAATTTGCTCCATATTTTCAAAGTCACTGGTTTCTGTCGACATGGAATGAATGAGATAATAAGCTACGTCAATGTTGTCAGGAATATTTTGCAGACTTTCTTTATTTAGAAAATCAACCTCAATGACTACGATATTTTCTGAAGGATAATTATTGGTAAATCTGTTTCTGTCCCTTACGCAGCAGACAACTTCATGTCCGTTTTGTAGCAGAACGGGCAAGAGTCGTTGTGCAATGTACCCTGTTACTCCTGTTAGTAGGATTTTCAATTTCTTGTTTTATTTATTTTCGTTTATAAACGGAATATATTACTTCTCCTCCGTTATCAAGAGAGTTTGTATTAAACAATTTTAATAATGCAATGTTTGAATCAAGAAATTCTTTAGTTACCCCATGTTCTGTTGGTGCATACCAATTATCCCAAATTACAATATCTCCCGATACGGTTTGATTTATAATATCTTTTGTCAATTCCAGTTTAATATTTTCATCAAAAGGATCGATTATTATACCTTCGCATAAATAAGGACTATCAAAAAAGAAACGATGGCCTGACAATGGAATTTTATTAAGAAATCCCGAGACCTTAATGGCAGATAGTTGATCTTCTGTCAGACATAAATCTTTTTTCCAATTAATTGCAGCTTTATTGTTTGTGAAAGGAAATAGAATAATAGTGAAAATTAAAATTCCTTTGACTAATGGTTTGGTCTTATCTTTTGTGGAAAAAAAATCTTCTGTTAGAAAATTAAATCCCTTCAGTGAAATTATTGAAATTAATGGAGCAACACAGATTAATACTCTTTTTAATCCCATAGAATTGAATATTCCGAAATACCAAAACAATGTATGCGCAATGAAGAAGGAAAGAAAACCAAGAAAAATTAACAGCTGAAATTCTATGGATAAGAGTTTTTTGAAGAAATCTTTAATAATACTGATAATGCCTATCCAGAATAATATGTAAACAGGGATGCCAACAACATAAAGTAACTGTATTGCGAAATGAGAAAGTTTACCGCTGCCATAATTACTGCTTAAGCGGGCATAGGGTATTTCATTAAACACCCAAAGCGGGTCATGATAAATGAAAAAACCGGAAATCGAATATACTACATGACCAATTAATAATAGCGGAAGTATTTTCCATTCTTTTTTTAACAGAAAATAGAAGGCAAAGACGCTCAATATGATCAGGCCTTCTGAACGAACAAAAGGAAGAAATGAAATAATTATGGCGGCAGGAATGAATTGTTTTTTTAATGTCAAATAAATTGAAACGCAAATAAATAAAGCAAACAAGGGTTCTGTAAGTCCGGAGAATGTTAGCACAAAACATAATGGAGAACAAATTAAAATTACGGCACCTGCTAATGCATTTTTAATTTTTAATTCTTTAATTATTTTATAGGTGAAAAAGAGGGTTAATAAGGAAACAATAGTATTGAAGATCTTCATACCAACAAATCCAAGTTGAGCAAAAGGACTTGCTAATAATACAAAAATCGGTTTAGCCCAGAGGTTAAAATAAAGTTTAGGATGCAGGGGGGCAAATTTTGCAAACTGGTAATGAACATAGCTATCACCGGAATCTCCTGTGCCGTCGAAATAGATAATTGTTAGGGCTGCTAAAAAGGCATATGCAAGAAGCAGAGGAAATATTAAATTCTTTTTCATTTTTACGATAACATTTCCTGTTATCAAAATGGTTTAATCGGCAAGAAAATTATTTTCTATTCACAACTACTATTCCTGCTAAATAACCCATTGGAATATAAGCTCCAACTAAATCTACAATAGTAAACCAAATAGGCGAGGGTAACATAAATATATTGGCAATACCACCAAGTAAGAACCAGCCTCCAACACCTAAAGCAAATTTCATTTTGTTATTAGCGGCAATAGTTGCTGCTATGAATGCTCCAACAAAAGTTCCGATGGCATGAGCTAAAAACGGCATTAGAAAATGTTTTGGTTGCATTAAATGCATGGATGCTTTTAAACCTTCCATGGTGGTGAGAACAGCTCCTTCAGGAGGAGGAATAATAGAGCTGCTGACCATAATAATACCCATATTTACGGCACCTCCTATAATTACGCCGGCTAATACTGCTAAAATATTTTTTACAATTGGATTCATAAAGATTTATTTTAGTTTTAAATATTGTCTTTATTTGTTACTAACAAAAGTTATTATTCACTGCAAAGCAAAATAAAATTTAAGCAGCAATACGCTGAAGAATAACCTTGCATGGAATATCGGAAGTAACCTTAATTCTATGATTTTTATGAAGAGGAATTGCAAAGAAATCACCGGGAACTAAAGGATGAATTTCTTTTTCAACAATGATATCACAGGAACCTTCAACAATGAGAAATTTTTCATATTCATCATGATGTATTTCGAGAGGAGATTCATTTTTTATCCATACAATTGCCGTAACTACTCCTGGGGCAGAACTAATAATTTTAGCATATGGATCAGTTGCGTGAAGAGGTAAAACAATATCATTGCGATTTAGCCAGGAAGAATAGTCATTTAACTTTGAATCCTCATTTAAAAGCGGAGCTAAGGAAGGCTTTTCGCCCTGCTCCATTCTCTCCATGAAATCGATAGTTGCCATTAAAAATGGTTTAACATTACGACTGGGCGTAACGGCATTTGCCATAGCAAGCTGCTCAATAGTCCTGCTAATTTCAGCTATCTCATTTCGAATTTCTAAATGGGCTGCAGCCATCCTTTCAACTTCCATTGATTCTTCTTTGCCGGTATTGCCCAGAACGTATTGTTCCAAAATTCCTGACGATATATAATCTCTTATATCCATTATGCAAATATTCTTCTAATTTCAACTAAAGCTGCGCGTATTCGAGTTTTTACTGTTCCTAAAGGCATATTCAATTTTTCCGCAATTTCTTGTTGCGTATATCCTCCATAATATGCCAAATCAATAAGGGTTTTATATTCCGGTTTCAGCGTATTTAACACCTCTTTTATTCCTATTTTTTCAATAACCATACTGTGGTGATGTTGACTATCGACCTTATGTACGTTATTATCGATAGATTGGATTGAAACCCGTTTTAAAGATCGTAATTTATCAATAGCGGTATTTCGTGTAATATTGAGCATCCAGGTGAATAAAGTGCCTTTTGTGCCGTCATATGACTGTAAATTCTTCCAGATTTTTACAAAAGCCTCCTGAAGAACGTCCTGTGCTGTTTCTTCGTCGCGATTTAAAATTTTTAGAACAATACCGAAAAGGGCACCCGAGTAATTATCATATAGGTAGCTAAAAGCAGGCTTATCCTTTTCCTTCAACAATTTTACTAATTCTGCTTCTGTATATTTCCTTTCGGTTACCATAAAATAGCTGGCTTATATGGGCAAAGTAAAGAAATATTCTTGAATTCCGGAGTTGTAATATCCTTTGGTCAGAATTTTTTGAAGAAGTAAGGATTAAAAACGTTCGCTCTTGTAATTAGTGTGAAAAAAGGATTTTTAAGTAAAAAATTTGTAGGCAAGCGTAATATTTTAACAGCCCATATTTCCAACACTAAATTCAAATACCTGTTTAACCTTTATCCCCTTTGAATTTTTAGCAGGTTTCCATTTGGGCATTTTATTAATTGTTTCCAATAATAAATTATCTGTTTTGGTATCTCCTGATGAACGGGATATTTTAGCGTTGACAATTTCACCTTCTTCATTAATGATGAATATCACCGCACCTTGCTGAAAATGCTTTAGAGTTGTTTCGGTAATTTTATCTATTGCATTTTCTTTTAAATATTTTGACAATTGTGGGTATCCTCCAATATATTCAGCTTCGATTTCAGGAACTGCATTGACTACTGTAGCCGAAATATTCATGGTTCCGATTTCAATATTCTCATTAGCCGAATTCTTATATTTGTATTTAACTTTTATTTCAATATTTGTAGTTAAATCAGCGGAATGCAAAATGTTTTTTTGTTCCGTGCTTAAAACATCATTTGCACTCAGGGCTTTCATAACTTTACCATTGCAGGTAGCCTTAATTTCTGCTGAAACATATTCGTCCAGCCAATTAACGGGGTAGCCGTCAATAAAATCTTTAATGAATCGGGCTTCGTTTAGCTTTTCTTTAATAACAGATCGTGTAGCTCCAGCATGAACTTCATAATACAGCTCAGGAGCAGAACCTTTACCATGAATATCTTGTTTATAATACCAGCTATTATTTTTAGTGCCATCATCTGCAAAAGTTGTTAGACATATAGACACTAATACCGTTGATTTTATGATAAGATTTTTCATGAGCATATTATTTTAACTTATATAGCAAATGTAAAGCAGATGTTTCGGAAGTATTGTTAGTGAGTAGTTATTAAGTTGTTATTGACCTGTTAATGTAGCATATATACCATATAAATGTACTAATTTTGAATCTTAAATGACACTGAAAAGAACGTATATTTTTATTGCTATTTCTTCCATTGCTTTATTGGCAGTGCTGATTATACAGGTGAGTTGGATTTTGCAAAGTGCACAAATAAAAGAGAAGTTATTTAATGAAAAGGCTAATATGGTTCTTTCAAGAACAACGGAAGCACTGCGTGCGGATAATGAAACCTGTAAGAAAATTGAAGCTTGCGCAGAAAATGAAGGTGCTTCTGCTTCAGCATTGAGTTTAGGACAGGATGAAAATCGAAAAATTGATTCGTTGTTTAGCTATTATATGAAGTTTTACAACATTCATATTGATTATACTTTTGAAATCAGAAAGCCGGGTCCGGTCAATGCCAAAGAAGCAATCGGACTAACAAATTACACATATAATAAACCTTTGGAAGATGCTTCTGGCAATAATGGAATAGACTTGAAACTCATCTTGCCTGAAAAAAAGCAATTCATTCTGGCAGAGATGGGAACACTGTTTATTACTTCTGTTATTCTAATCCTTGTTGTCCTTTTGCTATTTTGGAGAACCATTATTTCTCTAATGAAGGAGAAAAAATTATCGGAGCATACTACAGACTTTTTGAACAATATGACACACGAATTTAAAACACCCTTAACAAATATTGCTCTGGCCGGCAAAATGATTATTAAGGACTCAAACATAAAACAGGAAGATAAAATAAAACATTATTCAGAAATAATTCTCGAAGAAAATGAAAAGCTAAGACTTCAGGTTGAACAAGTCTTAAGCATGACGGCGCTTGAAAGAGGTGAAATTCCCGTACAAAAAGCGGAATTGGATTTTCATGAGTTAATTAATAATTCTCTAAAGCATATTAGAATACAGGTCGAAAACACAAAAGGAAGTTTAGTGTTAGACCTGCAAGCCGATAGGTATTTAGTAATCGGAGATAAGACGCATCTTACAAATGCTTTATGTAACCTGATTGACAATGCTATCAAATACTCCTACGAAAAACCTGAAATAATAATTCAAACATTTAATGTTTATGGTAATTTAATAATTTCTGTTTCTGACAAAGGTTTGGGTATTGAAAAAGAATATCAAAAGAAAATCTTCGATAAATTTTTTAGAGTGCCTACGGGTAATGTGCATGATGTAAAAGGATTTGGCCTCGGCTTAGCGTACATAAAAAGGATTGTTGAATTACACAACGGCAACATTGAACTTCAAAGTGAAAAAGGGAAAGGAACAACCTTCACAATTACATTACCTTATGTCTAGAGAAAAACTCAAAATATTGTTAGCCGAAGATGATCTTAATTTAGGAGTTCTTTTGGTTGATTATTTAACAACGGAAGGTTTTGAAGTAAAGCTTTGTAAAGATGGAGAGTTAGCTTTAAAAGAATTTCAAAGTCATTCATTTGATTTATGCTTATTGGATGTTATGATGCCACATTTAGATGGCTTTTCTCTGGCAAAAGCGATACGCATTAATGACAAAACGATACCTATTATTTTTATTACTGCAAAATCTCTTAAGGAGGATAAATTAAAGGGATACGGTTTGGGTGCCGACGATTATATTACAAAACCATTCGACGAAGAAGAATTGTTATGGAAAATCAAAGCTGTTATTCGCAGAATATCGGAAAGGAAAAATGAAAACAAAGCCGACATCGTTTCAATTGGTAAATATATATTCGATTTTAGTAATCAATGCTTAACCTTTGAAGGCCACGCAAAACGAATCACTGAAAAAGAAAGCGAAGTGCTAAACTATTTATCTGCCCGCCGGAATATTGTAGTAAAACGCGAAGAACTTTTAAAAGATCTTTGGGGTGAGAACGATTATTTTTTAGGAAGAAGTCTGGATGTTTTTATTACTAAAATACGAAAATACCTGAAGGAGGATCCGAATATAAGCATTGAAAATGTTTTTGGAGTTGGCTTTGTATTTAATGTGCCGGGGGAATAGATTTTGGTTGTAATGTCTCCGGGAGAGGGCAAAGCAGCAATTATATAAGCAAAGAACAATTTTAATCGCAGATTAGTCGTTTAACTCTTTTATCTGAGTAGTAATCCATTCGCAATAGAATTTAATTAGGATCAAATCTCATCCTTGTAGGATGGTAGTCTTTCAAAGGATTTTTTGCCCAAATTATTTTTTCAATTAATCGACCCAACTTCATAAGAACTACGTGATTTTCATCCTTAATTCTTGTTTCTACACAATTATCCCATTCAACTTTTTTAGAATTATTTTTATAAAGCACTGTAAGGAAGTAATGCTCACAAGCACTGTCAATAAAAACCTCTGCGGTATCAGAATGTTTATATAAGTATTTTTCTGGGTAATCAATAAAATTAATTTTTTGAATCTCTTTATAAATTGTTTCTTTTTCTTCGACACTTAGTTTTAAATCAAAAATCATTAACGAATCTATGCCATGAACAAATAATTTGTTCTTTTCAGAATCATAAATTGTTGCATCTTTTTTATGGAAGCCAAATTCGAAAAAAATATTAAAATTCTTCGGTACTTTTTGTGCTAAGACCGATCCGGAAGATAAAAAAGAAAAAATCGCAAAAAGTTTTAAGTAAATAATTCTTTTATTTCCCATTAACTATTATTTTAAAATCTAATATATGAATTATTTATTGTTTTTCCTAAAGTGTAAGGGTTGTAGATAAAATCAATTTATTAAGGCCTTCATTTATAACTATAACTCCGCTAATGTTTTTATGGTTTTTGCCCATTATTGAGTAATTGCCTGCTTACCGCTAAGTGTGAAAGCAATACCAAGGGAACAACACAACAAGGCAACCAATTAAAAGGAAAATATAGAATAGCAATATTGGGTTGATCAAAAGCAAACTTCTGAAATGGAAATGGTGCTGAAAGTACAGCGATCACTACAATATTTATTAAAAGGCCTAAACAGATAAAATTCCAGGTGAGGATTATTGCAGGACTTAATTTCTTTCTGATAAAACCAAAGAAGAAAATTATTGGTGCAGTAAGCCCTGATACAATATCAAAATTCCTTCCTTCAAAGGTCATAAGTTCCGGAACTGCTTTGCAAACGAAAAGCCAAAAAAGAACTAGTTCAACAGGAACTCTGATAATGTGCAATAATGTTAAAGTCTTTGTATCTAAATTATCAATGAATTTTCTGCCTTTTACAGTTGTAAAAAATCCGACGATTAGAATAATTGGCGGCAAAACCAACAGAAGAAACCTTGGTGGAATTGAATCAGTCACAGTATAAAATCCCGAGAGTCCAATACCGGCCTGCAATGCTAGCCATGAAACAAGAATTAGTAAGGTTGTTTTTGAATAGCCTGTTGCTTTATAGAAAAATACACTGCAAAGGATTGTTGTCAGTCCGAAAATCAGGCTTATGAATAAAGGTAAATTATCCATTGAATGATTATTTATTTTAGTAATTGGTAGCAAATACTCTTTGAAAAATAAATGTAAAATTATTATTCTATTCAAAATTGACAAATTATTTGAGTAAGCTGATATTTATCATATTTTTGAATAAGTAGTTTTATAACCTGTTAATGATGCACATATGCTATTAAACTTTAAGATTAAGCATAATTATCTATATTGTAGACTAATCGAAATTGGACTTTTACAGAGTCAACTATGAAAATAAAAAAACTTTATCGTAATTTTGTAATTCTTAATAATTAAACTAAAAAATATGGAAAACATAATATCTCCCGGCACAACATCTTACAATATTAATGGTGAAAGCAAATGCCCTTTTCATGGCGGAGCGCTAAAGCAGAGCGCAGGCAGTGGTGCAAGAAACCGCGACTGGTGGCCTAATCAGTTAAATGTGAATATACTTCGCCAGCACTCTTCTTTGTCTAATCCCATGGATGAAACTTTTAACTATGCTGAAGAATTCAAAAAACTTAATCTGAATGACCTTAAAAAGGACATCTTCAAATTGATGACTACGTCGCAAGATTGGTGGCCGGCTGACTACGGTCACTATGGTCCATTCTTTATCAGAATGTCTTGGCACAGCGCCGGTACGTACCGCATCTCTGATGGCCGCGGTGGTGGTGGTTCAGGTACGCAGCGATTTGCTCCGCTTAACAGCTGGCCTGATAATGCAAATCTCGACAAAGCACGTTTGCTTTTATGGCCTATCAAACAGAAATATGGTAAGAGAATTTCCTGGGCCGACCTTATAATACTTGCAGGTAATTGCGCTCTTGAATCAATGGGATTTAAAACTTTTGGTTTTGCCGGTGGACGTGAAGATGTTTGGGAACCGGCAGAAGAAATCTATTGGGGCTCTGAAGGTAAGTGGTTAGACGATAAAAGATATACCGGTGACAGAGAACTTGAGAATCCTCTGGGTGCTGTTCAGATGGGTCTTATCTATGTGAATCCGGAAGGGCCAAATGGCAAGCCTGATCCAATAGCCGCTGCTCGCGATATTCGTGAAACATTTGGCCGAATGGCAATGGATGATGAAGAAACGGTTGCTCTTATTGCAGGAGGACATACCTTTGGAAAAACCCATGGTGCTGCCGATCCAAGTAAATACGTAGGCTCGGAACCGGCCGCTGCAAGTATTGAAGAGCAAGGGCTTGGTTGGAAAAACAAATTTGGAAGCGGCAATGGAGCTAATACAATTACCAGCGGACTTGAAGGCGCATGGACTACAACTCCAACGAAGTGGAGCAATAATTTCTTCGAAAATTTATTTGGTTTCGAATGGGAACTGACGAAGAGTCCTGCCGGTGCGCAACAATGGAAACCAAAAGATAATGCCGGTGCCGGTACTGTTCCTGATGCGCACGATCCATCAAAACGTCATGCGCCAATTATGCTTACGACTGATCTTGCTTTGAAAATGGATCTTGTGTATGAAAAAATTTCAAGACGATTTTTTGAAAACCCTGATCAGTTTGCAGACGCTTTCGCACGTGCATGGTTCAAGCTTACACATAGGGATATGGGCCCAATTGCCCGCTACCTTGGACCGGAAGTGCCAAAAGAAGAATTGATCTGGCAAGATCCTATACCTGCAGTTACGCATCCGTTGATTAATGAAAAAGACATCGATGCACTGAAGTCTAAAATACTTTCTTCAGGACTTACCGTATCGCAACTCGTATCTACTGCCTGGGCTTCTGCTTCAACATTCCGTGGATCCGATAAACGTGGTGGTGCAAATGGTGCACGAATTCGTCTCGCACCTCAAAAAGACTGGGAAGCAAATAACCCTGCTCAATTAGCAAAAGTGTTAAACACACTTGAGACCATTCAAAAAGAATTCAACAGCGCGCAGTCTGGCGGTAAGATGGTTTCTCTGGCAGATATTATTGTTCTTGCCGGCTGTGCAGGAATTGAGAAAGCAGCGAAAAATGCAGGACATAATGTGAAAGTTCCATTTACACCGGGAAGAGCTGATGCAACACAAAAGCAAACAGATGTAGAATCATTTGCCGTTCTTGAACCTGCTGCTGATGGTTTCCGCAATTATTTTAAAACTAAACATACTGTATCGGCAGAAGAAATGCTGATCGACAAAGCGCAATTGATGACGCTTACTGCACCTGAGATGACTGTTTTAGTCGGCGGTATGCGTGTTCTCAATACAAATTTCGGTGATTCAAAGCACGGCGTATTCACCAAGCGTCCGGAAACACTTACGAATGATTTCTTCATCAACCTGCTTGATTTTGGTACAACGTGGAAGTCTACTTCCGATGCTCAGAATATGTTTGAAGGTCGCGACCGTAAAACAGGCGAACTTAAATGGACGGGTACACGTGTTGATCTCATCTTCGGTTCTAACTCTGAACTAAGAGCTCTTGCTGAAGTCTATGGATGCGAAGACTCTCAGGAAAAATTTGTAAAAGACTTTGTAGCAGCATGGAATAAGGTGATGAATCTTGGCCGCTTTGATTTAAAATAGAGATAAATTAATTTGAAAAGGTGGTTTGGTAACGGACCACCTTTTTTATTTTAAACGTTCTAATTTTCCTTTTCTTTTAATTAAGTTTTTATAGTCCCATTGTATAGTCTCGGCTTTGTTAAGCCAGCGTTTTAAATCCGTTGTGTCAATTTGGTCAATGGAAGTGTACCGTATTTCAGCGGCTTTGAAACTGCCTTCATTTTTTAATAAAGTTTCGTCAAATGATTGACCGCTCCAAAATAAAAGTCGAATACAGTTTTTTAATTTGCTATAACCTACTATTGGATTGCCCTCCAAAAACCAAACAGGATGAGCATGCCAGATTTTGTTTTCAGCCTTTGGTAAGCAGCTGCTAATTGTCTTACAAAGCAAATTGCATATTTCTTTTTCCTGACTTAATTGAGAGTCGTTGTATGCCTGAATGTCCTTGTTCATAAGCAAATTATTAGTTTATAATTTGTCGATCTATTGTTTTTGTCGAAAATGGTTACAATATATGTTCCGCTTTGTAAATTGTCAATGTGGAATTCGTTCTGATTGATTGATTGAAATTGAAAAATGATTCTTCCAAGTAAATCTGTTATTTGTAGTTGGCGAATATTTATTTTAGGGTCTGTCTCAATAGTAATTGAACCATTGGATGGGTTTGGGTAAATATTGGCACTAAAATAATTGCCTTTAATTTCTTCATGGTATGTTGGAAGGTTTATTTTAGAAACAAAAATATCGTAGCCCCCTGAACTTGTCAGTGAATCGCTGCCAAAATATGCAGTGTTTGAAAAACTACCCGTTACAAAAGCGTTTCCGGAATTATCAATACATATACCGTATACATATTCATTCCATGGAGAACCGCCGGCTTTGATTGCTTTCAGAAAATTTCCACTGCTGTCGTATTTAGCAACAAATGCATCGTAGTTTCCCCAGCCGTTCAGGATAAAACTATTAAAATTCATATCCGGAACATAGGAGCCTCCAATATAAATGTTGCTTTTATTGTCAAGCGCAATACAACGACCTTCCTGATCAATCGATCCCGTAGCTTGTTCCACCCACAAAGCATTTCCGGCAGTATCATACTTTGCAAGGAAGACGTCATTTGAATTTGCAATAAGCGTAAAAGAATTAAAGTCAACGGTGTCTACAATGGAGCCGGTAAAGTATATGCTGCCTGAATTATCTGTTGCAATTGCATAGCCGCAATCATTACTGTAACAGCAATCGAAATTACCGCCTGCTCGTTTAGCCCAAATGCAATTTCCGGAAGAATCATATTTAGTCACGAAAATATCTTGTGAGCCGAAAGCAGTAAGATTGATTAATCCAAATTGAGTAGAGTCGGAAAATTTTCCTGTGATGTAACAATTGAATAAATCGTCTGTGCAAATAGAATAACCTATAGCATTTAAATTACGAGTCCAAATTATGTTTCCTGCGGTGTCATATTTTTGAAGGAATGAACCGGAGCCGGTCAGATAAATGCATCCTGCATGGTCTAGGCTTATCCCATTGCAGGTACCTGTTCCGCCATTTATTTCCCAAATTACATTTCCGGCTGTATCACATTTTGCAATTCTGATAATGTTTGATGAATCACCTGCTACATAAAGGTGTCCGGCATTGTCAGAAATAATTGTTCTTGCATGCCCTCCCCAAACAGAGGTATTCCAAACTAAAACGCCGGAAGAGTTGTGTTTTAAAATCATGGCTTGTCCTAACAAATCTACTGCAGAGTAACAGTTGCCAATTCCGTCTATGCAAATAGAATATCCAATATCATTGTAGGCCCCTCCTTCTTTCTTTGTCCACTGCCAGGTTTGAGAGAAAGAAAGGTAAGGGGACAAAAGACAAATGATGAACAGTGGTTTCATTAATGTTTAATTCTTTCTGTGTTTAAAACGTACAAGTATTTTGACGGCAAAATATTTATCTTATTCATTTCAAAATAAAAGCTTAAAGATTTATTTTGGATACGTTGTTATTGTATGTTCAATAATGGTTTTTTGTGTAAAGCCAAATGTAAATGAAATTTCCAATACTATGTCCTTCATTATGCCCGAGAGGACCTAAAAAATCAATTCCTCAAAATTAACGCTCCGGAAGCAGTGCCCGACACGAACTAATAAAAAGCAGTTTCTCGGTTTTATGGACAACGACCTTTTGTTAAATATGATACCTCAAGAAGTAAAGGGCAATAAGAATAACAAAATTTATAATAAGATAAATCCGAACTACCTTAGGTAATCTAAATTGACCTGATTGAATTTTGTAATATTTTGTATATTGCATTTCTATGAAATATAAATTCAACCAACAGGTAAAAAAATTACGTGAAATTGCCAACCGCTTTGATGCTGATAGTAACCAGCTCAAACTTTCTTTAATAAATGAAATTTCGAAAAACAATATTTTATTTACCGGGATACTTACTACATATTATGAAACACTGCTTTTCATAATGGCATTCCCTTCGGATAAGAAAACAGTGGCTCTGGCGGAAAGAGAAGTGATTCGAATAGCAGATTTACTTAAAAAACAGCCTGAAAATGTGAAAGAGATATTTGCAAATTCCGGTATTCCGTTTTCCATTTACCGCGCCTGCTTTTCGCACGATTTCACTCGCTGGTTGTTATCACATCCCGATTGCAACGTATCCATACTTAGTATTGAAAATTTTCTTTTCGATCTAAATGAAGCGCTGAAAGTTACAGTGCCTTCTCAGTTAAGAAGTGTAACTACAGGAGGAAGTACGAATGAAGAATTATTGAAAGAACTTATTCCGGATAAAAAATTGCAGCTTCAATTTATCGTGAACGAATTAAGTCATCTGGATAGCACTCCGTATATTAAAGACCATTATTATGATGGCCTCGGTGTTCAAACCGATACAACACCTAAAAACAAATTACTTTCCAAGGCATATAACAGAATTGAGATCCCTGAATTTTTCTACCACAATGAAATGATTAAACATTTTGATGTGGTGGAAATGTTAAACCGGAAAATTCCTGATGAATCAGTGCTTTCCGAATCGGAAAAGCAGAGATTAATCATGGTCATCAGAAACTCAATGGCAATGACTGAACGCGAGACCGATCCTGTCACATACATGAAAGAAGACACGCTGCGGCTGTATCACCTGGAGCGAGGAGTGTCTATTGCTATTTACGGAATGGTCCCCGAGCGTCAACTACCCATGGAATCGTATATTGGTTATACATTATTCAAGAACGGTTATCCTGCAGCGTATGCCGGTGGCTGGTTATTTGGATGGCGATCCGATTACGGGTTAAACATCTATGACCAGTTCCGTGGTGGCGAATCAGCTTTTATGGTTGCACAGATCCTTCGTCTATACAGACAACTATTTAACATCAATTATTTCCAGGTAGAAGCCACACAATTCGGCTTGGATAGTCCGGAAGGAATTGAAACAGGTGTTTTCTGGTTTTATTACAAACTTGGTTTCAGACCTGTTGATCTCAAGTTAAGGCAGCTTGCAAAGAATGAATATGTAAAAATTTCTTCCGGTAAAGGTTATCGTTCATCAAAAGAGACGCTTTTAAAATTTACAAGGAGTGATATTTTCCTAAAGCTTGGAAATCGAATTCAGCCCGGTGTTTATGACATTACCAAAAAGGTAAAGGCAATGATTATAAAAAAATATAAAAGCAATAGCCGACTTGCAGAACAGGAATGCGTCAAAGAATTTCTGGCAAGAACCGGCAGCAGAGATACTTTTTCTAAAGATGAATTCGAAGTTTTAAAAGAAGTTTCATTATGGGCTTGCGCCATGAACATTTCAGACAAGAGACTGAATCTTTTACTTCAAATGGTAAAGGTAAAACCGGTTGACGAGTATCGGCACCAGGAGCTGTTGCGTTCGTACTTTGGCAAAGATTTAATTTGAGAATTTGAAAATGTGCTATACTTCGAATGGGCAGGTTTTATGATTGGAATAAATATATTTCGAATCTGGTTAATGACCGCCCTTCGGCTATGCTCGGGAACCTCACTTCGGCTGCGCTCGGAACCATCCTTCGGCTGCGTTCGGAACCATGAATTTTAATTTTGTCTTCGGCTACGCTCAGCCGAGCTTTGATCTAATTATTAGTCTTCGAAGGAAGCTTCTTTGATTAGAGGAATTCGAATTATAATTCTTAAAATGAGAATGATTTTGGCATTGATGCAAGAGCTCAGGTTTTTTGATATTTTATTTGATGAGTGCAATCTTTTTTGCTCCGGTTTATCTTTGAATTTTTTTCTCTTTGATATGCGTGAAAATGTTAAATGTTTTCTAGAAGCTCGGCTGAGCGTAGCCGAAGCCTAAATACGAGCAAGTTCCCGTTCCCTGAGCGTAGCCGAAGGGTGGTCACTGAGTAGCTTAGAAATTTAAATGTAAATTTAAATGTAAATGTAAATACTCTTCTTATCTGCTTTTTTGCCATTCATTTAAAAACTTACAAAATCTTCCCGTTCGGAGTATTGGTTACCGCACATATTCACATTTTCAAATTATCAAAGTTTCATTTTAAAAGTATTCCAGTCAACTCCAATTCTGAATGTTTGATAGAGACGCACATCTTTAATTGTACCACCATAATGGCGGGTAGCTGAATGCAATGCACCGGAAGGGTATGCAACCATTCGATTAAAACGGTAACCAAAACGATCAATTTCCTGCCATTTGTTTCGCTGTTTCGAATCAGTTTCAAAGCGCTCGCGTAAATCTTTCAACTTCATATTAAATTTTTTTGCATCTGCAAATGTAGGCGGATCTGTTATTTGAGTCTCCTTGTGCATCCAAAGAGATGTACCGCAATCAAGGGGCAATCCGGGAGTAAGATAGATCAATACAGTAATATCATCGTGCGGCAAATCGGAATGTACACCGGGAATTTCCTTGTTCTTGCCCTTTGAGAAGCCGCAATAAAAAACACCATTTTCGTCCTCCGGATCTGTATCCCATCGGGTAATTTTAATTCCTAATATTTTTTCGAGTTTTTTTCTGACCCCGGGTTGGTGGTAAACTTTTAGACTGCGAAGTCCGGTATAGTATTTTGGTTCGTGATACTTTGCTGTTTTTGCTTCGTGGTAGACATTTAATGGGTCGTCGTAGAAATTATCTTTTACGATTACAAATCGTTGATACGGTGGTTTACTGGTCATGAAAGAATAAAGTATTGTCCTGAAATAGTTTAATACAAAACTATCAAAAAATGACAAAAAAACCAGCAGAAAAAAGGGCAAACATTTTAACTGAGAAGAGTAACGTCAGTTCGTGCAAAAACTAAAAGTAACGAATATTTTCACACTAATAAAACCGATAGTCTGTAATAGGATTGAAAAAATAGTTTCGCTCTATTAACACCATTACGCTTCCATAATGGATAAACAATAAAAACACCTTCTTCAGACGTTTTATTAGCTCTTTGAAGCCAAAATATCTTAAAAAATGAAATGAAATTTTTGAAAGAAATCAATCAAACGAAATTAAATCTTGATGTCGAAAGCTGTCCGCATTGCAAAACAGGAAAAATGATTCGCCTCCATTCCTTTCAGGTATTTGCACTGCGGCTATATGTTAACAACAAATTAAAAATACAATTTTACTTCAAGTTGAAAATAACACGTCCTAATGCAGTCCCGGTTTGTTTGTAACAATCCATTTACAATGAAAATACATCTTCATACTTTTAAAATTGCATAGTAAATATTCACTCCTACCGAAGTGGGGCTACCGTCGCATCAGTTCAACACAGGATTAAAACGCACCTTCGCGAAAAGCGAAGCAGCTTTTAATCCTTATATGTTATATGCTGTGGCCATTTCAATATCATTCATAAGTCTTTATATTACGCACTTTCGTCAAACATAATTTCGTCTGAACTGCCCATTTTATATAATGGTTTCTCAATGGGTAATGTAAAATAAAAAGATGAACCTTCGCTTTCAATACTTTCTACCCATATTTCGCCACCATTTTTTTCTAAAAATCCTTTTACCAATAATAATCCAATTCCAGCACCCTTATCTTTTTTTCTTGTTTCTGAAAGGGCTTTCATTTGTGGTGTAAAAAGTTTTGCCATTATTTCTTTCGACATTCCAATTCCGGTATCCTTAACCTGAACTATAATTTTGTCGTCTTTACTTTTTGCTGAAACCGTAATTGATCCTCCTTTCCCAGTATGTTTTATAGCATTTGAAACGATATTTTGAATAATTGAAATTAACATTTTACTATCTGCAAATACAGAAGTATTCTCTTCAATTTCGTGATGAAGATTTATCGTGTTTATTGAAGCTATCTCGTTTAAGGTTTCAAAGACTTTTTCAATATATTCGGTTAGTTTTATTTTTGTTGGAGAAAATACGTCAGATGCGTATTTTATTCTTGCCCATTCGACTAAATAGTCTAACATATCTAATTCATCCGTTGATGATTTATAAAGTAAGTCGAGCATTTCCTGAACATCATTCGGTTTCATTTTATGAAAATTTTCTTTCAAATATTTTGCTGTTCCAATAATACCTGACAAGGGACTTCTTAAATCGTGTGAAAGTATTGCCAGAACACTCTCTTTATGTGTATTTAGTTCTTCCAATTCTCTAACATATTTTTTTATAGCATCCTCCGATTGTTTCCTTTCAGTTAAGTCCCGTAAAATTTTTACATAACCCAACATCTCTCCATCTAAACCAGTGAGTGGGAAAACCAAGCCATAAGCATAAAACAGGCTCTTGTTTTTAGCAATGTGCCATCTATTATCTGTTGCTCTACCTTCTTTTAAAGCTGTTTCGATTTCCCTTTTCGGAATACCATTTTTTAAATCTTCCTCCGTAAATATCAAATCGAAAGATTCTCCAATAACTTCCTCCGTTTCGTAACCAAATATTTTTGTCGAGCCTGAACTCCAACTATTTATGATGAATTTTTTGTCTATCGTAAAAATCGAATAATCTTGTAGACTGTCAATTATTTGGCTATAAAATTCGGCAGTAGGTATATATTTATTTTTAAGAATTTTTGGATTGTCTTGTTTATTTTCCATTGAATTTATTTTAGTTGCTCGGTTGAATTGTTATGTTATTTCGTCTGCTGCCATTGCGTATAAAGTTAGTTCATGCAACAACTAAAAGTATAAAATATTTTCATACCCACAGCATCTCTAAACCGGAAATTGTCCGGAAACAAGGCTTTAATAAATCTTTAGGATCGTAAGCCGGCCGATCTTCAGCAGCAACCATCGATGCAATAAAACCCGGCGATTGAAGATCAAGTTTCTGAATAAATAAATCAAGGATGCGTATCGGATGTTCCTTTGGAATCATATCCTCCAGACTTACCGGAAATAGCATCGTCTGTTCGCGGTCAATTCCATTTTGAAAACCTATATTTTTTCTTTATCCATTATTAAGCAACTGAAAGTGCTCATTTTTCAAATGGTCAAACTTATCATTAAAATCTAAAATTGCTTTTTTGAAATTATTATAAATCGATCGTTCGCAGTCGTCAATTTGACTATCAAGTATTTTATAGTAGTCTTTCAAGTGGCTGGTCATTCAATTTGATTGAGCATAATCGAGTCCCGCAAAGGAATTTCACCCTCACGTTCTCAAAGAGCCGTAGGTGAACTTCTCGATTCATACGGTTCTTCTTGTTTAATCACGAATGTAAAAATACATTATGGATGAACCAACTGCCGGTGAGAAAACAGATTCGGGTTTTCCTTATACTTTTTCTTTAGCTATCTCAAGCAGCTCAAATATTAAATCGAAACATTGCTTTTACCTTGAAAACACATCGTCATACTTTTAAAATTGCATAGTAAATATTTATTCCCACCGAAGTGGGGCTACCGTCGCATCAGTTCAACACAGGATTAAAACATACCTTCGCGAAAAGGGAAGCTGGGTTTAATCCATATATGTTAGTGGCTGATTTACATGTTTTCTTTCTGCGTTTCTTTACTACTATTAATATTGCAAAAGCATCGTCTATGCCATTGAAAACAGATTTGAATAGTTGGATTTGATTTGAGAGAATATCCGTCATTCTGTTACATCAGTTCTACTAGATGTTTTAATACTAATTCAAAAGCTGCATCTTGGTCATACCTTTCCTTTGGTCGTAACAAAGCAACTGTATCACCCAGAAATTCCGAATCATTTCTTTTGGCTTCAAGATTCAATATAAACTGCTTCTTTGTAGGTATAGCTTTTTCTAGAGAGAAGCTCATGTATTCTTTGTAGCATTTGATAACCAATTCGGGATTAACGTTTGCGGCAGAGAGGGCTTTCCACAAGTCAAACAAATCTCTTCCTTTTCGTCTTTGATATAATGCTCGAAGTTTTGTGCCTAATAATTCCTCAAGTGGATATTCCGCGCAAGTTGACCCACCTATTCCGCGGCAAACTGACCCACTAAAATTGAGTTTCTGAACGAAGGTTTTTCTTGCTGTTTCACGTTAACAAATTTAGTTAATTATTTCCAATTGATTTTCTGTTTTATTT
>JANOVM010000038.1:0-57247 GCA_031417395.1 Bacteroidota bacterium
CGAATAAGAAAATGTTCCATAACCTTCCTGCCAGGAAAATTTACCCTTTACGAATTTTCTTTCATTGATGAAATTTGTGGAGTTATTTTTTATTTCACGCACTAAATCTGAAATTGCCATTGCCGGTTTCAAACCTATGAATGCATGTATATGGTCTGGCATACCATTTACAATAATTGGTTTTTGCTCCTTTCCTTTTATTATTCCCGCTATATATTTATTCAGTTCTTCTTTCCATTGTTTTCCTATTAGATTTTCCCTGCCTTTTACTGCGAATACTACCTGAATATAGATTTGTGAAAATGTTCCTGCCATTTAATTTCGATTTACTGATACAAATATCTAATTGAGACATTGGTATTACAACCTAATATATTATGGTTCTTTATTGAATGAAATAATATTGGGTATGTGTTATAATGTCACCCCTTCGGGGTTGTGGTGACATAGCGAAACTCGTTTTATAATAATATCATCCCTTCGGGATTTAGGGTAGGAGTTATGCTGTTGTTTACAATTATATTATTGTTATCCTTTTGGGATTTGAGTTAGGTATCCTATTGCCGATTAAATTTATGTTATTATTATCCCTTCGGGATTTGAGGTTGGAATCCTGCTGCCGTTTTCATTTATGTAATTATCATCGATTTGGATAGTTAAAATGCTCTCAAAAAGACAGTATTTTCATCGGAATTGAACATATATCCTGATAATCATACAATCAGCTTAATCAAAGTTCAGACATTTTTACAAAAAACTACCTATTTCAGGTAGTGTGTCCTACTTTAGTTTATGGTACATTTAACTTAATAATTATAGAATGATTTGCGAATCATTTGAAAGAATTCGATTGAGTGAAAATATTTTTTTAAACTATTTTAAAATCAAAACAAAATGAAAAAACAGCTACAAAAAAAGTTTAATGCTTATCAGCAAGCAGGCATGGCTTTCATTATCATGATGATGTTTTCAATTGTTACTGTAAATGCTCAGATTGCTTATACGGATGTAAATCCGGACGTTGCGGTTTTTTGCTACTTTTCGGGCTCTTGTTCAGGAGATTATTCACTTGACTTGAATAATGACGGTATTAATGATTTTACCCTATCACCAAGAAAAAAGCAAATTGGTTGCAGTTGTGGATCTCATGGTGGTCATGGTGGTGCTGCGGGGCCCTGGACCGACATAGATTCAGCAGTCATAATTTCAACTTCCAGCAGTTGGATTGCCGACACCGCAGGAGGATATGCTTTAAATACCCTGATTGATTCATCTTTGGGTTGGACTAATGCTCTTCATGTTTTGGCTAAACTGGCTTCTGAATGCCAGGCTTGCTCAAGTGGTGGAGCAAATTTAGTTCATTTGGGAACAAGCGGTAACTGGTATAATATTAATGGAAAATACCTCGCTTTAAAAACACAAGTAGGAACTAATTATTATTATGGTTGGGTTAAACTTGGAGTTTCGATTACACAAATTAATCAAGAAACAATTACTATAATGGAATACGCTTACAACTCCATTCCCAACCAACCCATCCTTGCCGGACAAACAATTGCCACAGGAATAACTGAAAATTCTTTTGCTTCATCGATAAATCTTTTTCCCAATCCGGCCGACAACCATGTCACCATCGATTTAGGTAGCAACAATAAAAAAATTATAATAACTATCAACGATATTACCGGGAAAATAATTTATTCAACCATAGCAACAGATACAGAAAAGGTAGAAGTAAACACCGAGGATTTTGCAGAGGGAATTTATATTATTCAAATTCAATCAGCAGGTTTTATTGTAAAGAAAAAACTTTTAATTGAAAAATAAATTTATGTCGCACTTATAAAAATTAATCAAATGAAAATAAATCTACAAAAAAAATTCTCGGCTTTTATCGTCCCGATAGCTATCGGGATGATGTTTTCAGTAAGTGCAAATGCACAGATTGTTTATACCAATGTGATCCCGGATGCCTTGTACAACGTCATCAACGACACCTGCTACCTGGATCTCGATAACAATGGCCAGGCAGACTTCCAGCTCTACAGATCAGAGGTCCCGCAGTATTGTGGCAGCATCGGCGGGTGCCTATTGCCCTTACCGGAACAACGTATCAAGATCGATCGGGTCGGTACCAATGAGATCGCTTATGTAATCCCTTGGGGGGGCAGTTCAGTCAGTTCACAATGGCCGCAAAGCCTTCCTTTTGGACAGATGATCGATGCGAATTCGGACATGAGCGAGACCAATCACCTGATCAGGCGGTACCGATCTGGCGGGGCCTGCCCGGGGGGAGGTGGAGCTGCTTGCGTTCCTGATCCCCCCATCACATGGGCGCTCGCCCCGCAGTCCTATCTCGGCTTGCTCTTCGATATTGCAGGTGCGACACACTATGGCTGGGCCCGGCTCAACGTGACATCGGCCACCAGTTTCACCCTGATGGACTATGCCTACAACTCCATTCCAAATCAACCTATCCTTGCCGGACAAACAGTTGCAACAGGAGTAAATGAAAATTCATTTGCTTCATTAATACATCTTTATCCAAACCCGGCAAACAATCATCTTACTATAGCTTTAGGAAGCAACAACAAAAATGTTGAAGTAACCATCGCTGACATTACAGGAAAAATAATTTACTCAACCATTGAAAGAGATAAGCAAAGGATAGAAGTAAACACTCAAAATTTTGCAACAGGAATTTATGTTGTGCATATTCAATCAGCAGATTTTATTGCAACAAAAAAACTAATCATTGAAAAATAAATTTTTGGCACACTTTTAAAAATTAACAAAATGAAAAAACAACTACTAAAAAAGCTTTCAGCTTTCATCGTAACAGCAATGCTATTTTCTGCAAGTGCAAAAGCACAGATAGTTTATACGGATGTAAATCCGGATATTTTAGACACCTGTACTGCCTTCAATTCTCCTTGTAGCAAAGTGGACAGTATTGACTTAAATAATGATGGCATTTTTGATTTAAAGTTATTGGTGTCTGCAGCCCCTACCGGTCAACAAAGTAACCCTCCGCCCCATATGGGAATTGTAAGGGTATCTCCTCTTAATGGTAGTGCAATCAAAACGGACAGTTCTGGATATCCTCTTTCTATGGATCTGAATGATGTTATAGATTCTAATGGCAGTTGGATGACGACAGCAAATCAGACCTTGATTTACCGCTCATCACCAAATGCCGGTGGTACTGTTATAGGAAATTGGCTTAGTGCAACAGATAGGTATTTAGGAATTAAAATAATTTCAGGGATTCAAACCAATTATTGTTGGGTTCGATTGAATGTTTCAGTTTCTGCTGCTTTTAGTTTTGCTTATTCATCTTTAAGATTTAAAGATTACGCATACAACAGCACTTCAAACCAACCTATTCTTGCCGGACAACCAATTGCTACAGGAATAATTGAAAATTCATTTGCTTCATCAATAAATCTATTTCCCAATCCTGCCAACAACCATCTCACCATTGATTTAGGAAGTAATAACAAAATAGTTGAAGTAACAATCGCTGATATTTCCGGAAAAATAATTTACACTACCATAGCAACAGATACACAAAAGATAGAAGTGGACACAAAAGATTTTGCAGAGGGAATTTATACTCTACATATTCAAACAGCAGCTTTTATTGCAACGAAAAAAATTGTCGTGAAAAAATAAATTTAAGTCATCCCGATAACTATCAGGATTAAAAAATTAATAAAATGAAAAAACAACTACGAAAAAAATTTAGTGCCTGCCTGCCGGTAGGCATGGCTTTCATCATTTCAGCAATGATGTTTTCTGTAAGTGCAAATGCACAGATTGTATACACGGATGTAGTACCTGATACTACTGGAACATGCTCAACTTCTCCATGTTTCAAATCATATAATATTGATTTAAATAATGATGGAACAACAGATTTTACATTGCATACCTATTCAAACGAATTCGTTTGTGGAACCCATGGAATTCCTCTGAAAATAAGGCAAGTTTACGTTACTTCCCAAAGTGGAAATAGAACAGATACATTGATGATGAATGCCAATGATACAATAGGTAGTAATCTTGCTTTTAGTACAGATACCCTGTTACGAAAGACGGTTGTAAATTGTACTCCGGGGCCCTTAAATGCATCATACGGAAACTGGTCAAACTCATCAGACCACTATCTTGGTTTGCGACTTACAGTTGGAGGCAACATTTATTACGGTTGGGCTCGTTTGAATGTAGCTACTATTAGCGGTCCTGTGTATTTTACTGTAAAAGATTACGCTTATAATACAGTAGCAAACGCTTTTATCCTTGCCGGACAAACAAATGCCACTGGCGTAAATGAGAATTCTTTTGCTTCATCCATAAATCTTTTTCCAAATCCTGCTGACAATCATCTTACCATTGATTTGGGTAGCAACAACAAAAAAGTTAAAGTAACTATCACGGACATTACAGGAAAAATAATTTACACTAACATATCAACATATACACAAAAGGTTGAAGTGAACACGCAAGATTTTGCAACCGGAATTTATGTTGTACAAATTCAAGCAGCAGATTTTATTGGAAACAAAAAGCTTGTTGTGGAAAAATAAAATTAAAATAAACCTTAAAAAATTAATCAAATGAAATAAATGTTACTAAAAAAAATTTATGCTTGCCTACAGCTAGGCATGGTTTTCATCTTACCGATAGCTATCGGGATGATATTTTCAGTAACTGCAAATGGACAAATTGTTTATACGGATGTGAATCCGGATTTAGTTAAATCTTGCAGTGGTAGCACAGGTAGTGCAATGGACAGTATTGATATTAATAATGATGGCGTTTTTGATTTAAAATTAAATCTGGGTGTAAGTTATACAACTCTTTCGCATGGTTATATCCGAAGCGGATTTGTAAGGGCAACTCCGCTTAATGGTAGTGAAATTATAACGGATACTGCCGGATATCCTTACCCCCTCTATATGAATCTGAATGATGTTATAAGTACCGGTAGCACTACAAGTGCGGTATTGGGTCTGATTTTGATTTCAAGATCTGTATCAAATGCCGTTGGCTATACATCAACAACGGGAAATTGGACTACTTCAACGGATGGATTTTTGGGACTTAGAATAGTTTCAGGAGGCCAAACCTATTTTGGTTGGGTTGAATTGAATGCTATAGTTGTTGCTGCTAATTCTCCTGGTTCTGCAACTATTACTATAAAAAGTTACGCATACAACAGTATTCCCAACCAACCCATCCTTGCCGGACAAACAACTGCTACAGGAATAATTAAAAATTCTTTTGCTTCATCGATAAATCTTTTCCCAAAAGAGCTAATAAAGCAGGTGAAGAAGCTCTGTTTATTCCTTTAACTACTTTGGGAGCTTAAAGGTGTTAATAGAGCGGAATTATTTTTTCAATCCTGTTACAGACTGCCGATTTTATTGGTGTGAAAATATTCGTTACTTTTAATTTTTGCAGGAACTGCCGTTAGCAAAAATTATAAAACCAACAATATGACAAACACTAAAAGTAAGATAATATTCATCGCAAGAAATCTAATTTTGATTATTCTAACACTTCAAATGTATTCTAGCACAGGACAAGTTAAAGAAAAATCTGTTAATGATAAAATAGTAAATGAAGTAAGCACCCAACCACTCATTTTAAATCAAAGTACCACGTTCCCGCAAATTCACACCAATTTAAATGGAATGGTCACGGAGTTTGTAAGGGCAATGTATCAAGACAAAAAAGGGAACTATTGGTTTGGGACAAATGCAAATGGAATTATACGGTATGATGGTAAATCACTTGAAAAAATTAAAGTTAAAACAACCCAAAAAAGAGTTTCGGTAAGAGAAATTGTTGAAGACAAAGCTGGCAATGTTTGGTTTGCAACTTCTACCGGACTAGTAAAATTTGATAGTGAGAAATTTGCAACATACTCTACAGAAGTCGGTCTTAAATATGAGGAAATCTGGAGTATTTGTATTGATAGAAAAGGTTTGATTTGGGTAAGTACTGGCAAAGGAGTCAGTCATTTTGATGGGGAAAAATTTACACCTTTTATATTACCTGAAACAAGGGTAGAAAATCCACAACCTATGTTATCTGATAAATTGGTTTTTCAATTTTTAGAAGACAAAAATGGAACGATGTGGCTAGTTACCGATGGAAATGGAATTTTCAAATACAAGAATGGCGAATTCATTCATTTAACTACAAAAAATGGACTTACTGATAATAATGCCGCGGATATTTTAGAAGACAAGCAAGGAAATATTTGGATTGGAACTTTTAATGGTGGTGTGAGTAAATTTGATGGAAAAACCTATACTAACTTTACTAAAGATGGCATTATTGAAGGTGTAGAAACCTATAATTTTTGTGAAGACAAACAGGGAAATATTTGGTTTTCGGCTGAAGGTTATGGCGTGTACCGATACGATGGAGCAAATTTCACCCAATTCACAACTGACAAAGGCTTAACCACCAATGTTGTCCAAAGTATTTATGAGGATAACAAAGGTCAACTTTGGTTTGGCACCTGGCAAGGAATAAGTATTTATGACGGACAAAAATTTATGAATGCTAAAGACAAAGAACCTTGGACGAACTAAAAATAACTGTTGCTAACATATAAGGATTAAACGCAGCTTCGCTTTTCGCGAAGGTGTGTTTTAATCTTGTGTTGAACTGATACGACTGCAGCCCCTCTTCAGTGGTATTACAACCTTTAAAAACAGGCTATTTTTATTTTTAGAAATATTTTGCGAAAAGCACCGAAAAGTGGTATCTTTCGCAAAAATTATCTCAGATGATTTCAGATAGTAATTACAGCCGATTAGAGCATTGGATTGAAAAATGTCAATCCAAAGGCAAACTGGCATTCAATTTAGCCGAGCTAAGACAAAGTTTTCGATCTGATACTGAAACAGCGTTAAAGCGGGTGTTGGACAGATTATCTGAAAAAGAAAAAGTGGTTTCCATTTTTAAGGGCTACTACATAATCATTCCACCTCAATATTCATCAAAAGGAATTTTACCGGTAGCAATGTTTATTGACGGACTAATGAAATTCTTAGAGAGAAAATACTATGTAGGACTTTTGAACGCAGCAGCACTTCACGGTGCATCACACCAACAACCGCAAGAATATTTTGTAGTAACAGAATATCCTGTCATGAGACCGACCCAAAGGAAAGGACTTAAAATAAATTACATCAGCACAAGAAAGCTTCCTCCCGAATCACTTACTGAAAAAAGGAAAACCGAAACAGGATATATCACCATTTCAAATCCGTTGCTGACAGCAATTGACTTGATTAGTTATGAAAAGAAAATAGGTGGACTTAACAGGGCATCAACCGTAATTAACGAGTTGATTGAAACAGTAAAACGAAATGATGTAAATGAGGCATTAATAAACTATGCAAGCGTTTCATCGCTGCAAAGATTAGGTTTTGTGTTAGATGAAATTTTAAACAAGAAAGAAATTGCTGACAGAATACTTTCACTCTGCAAAAAAGCAGGAGCAAAATTTTATTTGATCCCATTGAAAGCATCAGGGAAGAACCAAAAAGAACGAATAAATGAAAAATGGAAGTTAAAGATTAACACAGAAATAGAAACCGATATTTAATCTGTTCAACGAGACCATTGAAAAACAATAATGAACGAGATAAATTGACGAATGATACCACAAGCATTCATAACAGAATGGAGCAATAATGTTCCTTGGCAAAATAATGAGCAGGTAGAACAAGACCTTGTGATTTGCAGGGCATTGGTCGAAATTTTCAAAGATGAATTTCTTGCCGACAGTTTAGCGTTTAGAGGTGGGACAGCGTTGCACAAATTATATCTGTTACCTCAATCAAGATATTCGGAAGACATTGACTTGGTTCAGGTTCGTTCGGAGCCAATTAAAGAGACAATTCAGCGCCTACAAAAAGCACTTTCGTTTCTTGGGAAGTCAAATGTTACACCACGAAAAGACAACAATACCATATACTACAAGTTTGAATCTGAGTTTCCACCAATTCAAAAACTGAAACTAAAAGTTGAAACAAATTGCCGTGAACATTTCTCAACTTTAGGATGGAAGAAGAAACCCTTTTCCGTTAGCTCTGAATGGTTTAAAGGTGATTGCACTTTAACCACCTATTCACTTGAGTGGAGTTTCCGCGCAAACTGACCCACTGATTCCGCGGTAAAGAGGTCCACCCATTCCGCGGCAAAGTGACCCGCCCATTCCGCGGCAAATTGACCCCCCTAAAATTAACGAAGGCTCTGCTGTTTTGCAGACCATAATGACCGCAATTTTCAGTATGCTTAGCATACCCGAAAAATGAGGGCATTAATGGCAAATCAAAACATAGACATGAGCAAACTAAGACAAATCCTTAAGCATTACAGTCACAAACAGGGAACACGTACCATACATGACCTGACTGGTGTATCTCGAAACACCGTAAAGAAATATATTGCACAATACAAGCTCTTAAAAATACCTTGGAGTGAACTTTCGAAGCTGAATGATAAAGACCTGTCAGTTTTGTTTTTTGAAGAAGTCATACTGGTCGATCCTCCGGAAAGGCAGTTAGCGTTATATTCCTTTTTCCCATATGCAGAGAAGCGTTTAAAGCAGCCTGGAATGACTTTAAAGCTCTTGTGGCAAGAGTATTCTTCCCAACACATTGATGGCTTTCAGAGTACCGGATTTTACAAGCACTTCCGGATATGGAAAGGACGATCGCATCCATCCATGCGCATGATCCATAAAGCCGGTGAAAGAATGTTTGTTGACTTTGCCGGAACAAAATTACAGATTATCGATACTTCAACAGGAGAAATTAAAACTGTAGAAGTATTCGTTGCCATTTTAGGAGCAAGCCAACTCACGTATGTTGAAGCAGTAGAAAGCCAGGACATGGAAGATTTTATCAGATGTTGTGAGAATGCGCTTCATTTTTTTGGCGGAGCCCCCCTTGCTATCGTACCGGATAATTTAAAATCAGCCGTCAATAAATCCAGTCGCTATGAGCCTCATCTGAACGATAACTTTGAAGCCTTTGCCGAACATTATGGAATGGCTGTACTGCCGGCCAGAGCATACAAACCAAAGGATAAATCATTGGTAGAAGGAGCCGTGAAACTTACTTATAATAGAATTTACACCAACCTTCATGGTAAAGAATTTACCTCTGTCATTTTAATTAATCAGGCTATTTTCGGTTATCTGGAAAATCACAATACCACACCCTTCCATGGTCGTACATACTCTCGCATGGAGCAGTACGTAGAAATGGAAAAGCAAACACTTCAACCACTAAATCCCATTCGTTTTGAAATGTACCAAACCTCCCGGGTAACGGTAATGAAAAACGGACATGTTTGTTTAAACGCGGACAAGCATTATTACAGTGTACACTACAGCTATATTGGAAAGAAAGTAAAACTATTTTACTCCAAATTAAAAATCGATATCTATTACAAATACGAATTGATCGCCAGTCACCTGCGGATCAGAAGTCCGCATAATTATACGACCGATACTGCGCACATGGCAACGTTTAATCTTCAGATCGCGGAATGGAATCCGGAGCGATTCTTAGCAGAGGCAGCCCTTATCCACAAAGATGTGGAGGCATACATCAAGCAGGTGCTGATTAAAAAAGCGCATCCCGAACAAGGATATAAATCCTGCCAGGGCATACTCTCTTTTGCAAAGCGTGTGGGGCATGACCGGTTGATTAAAGCCTGCAGGCGTGCTCACCAGTATGGTGTATACCATTACAAAATCATTGAGACAATCCTTAAACGAAATCTCGAACAATATGAAACAGACGATGAGACGACACCCATGCCCACGCATGAAAATATCCGTGGAGAAGAATATTATAATTAACCAATACTAAAACAAAAACAAATGAATGAACAAGTTATTGAAAAAATGAAAACGATGAAGTTTAACGGAATGCTCAGGGCCTTCCAATCAAGTTTTGAATCGGGAGCAATGAACACAATGACCTCCGATGAAATGATTGCACATCTGATTGAAGAAGAATGGGATGACCGTTATAACCGGAAGATTGCCCGCATGACCCTTAATGCAAAGTTCCGATACAAAGCATCTATTGAACAGATGTACTTTGAATCCGATCGGGGCATGGATAAAAACCTTGTCATGCGACTTGCTGAATGCACCTTCATTGACAAAAAAGAAAACATCCTAATCACCGGAAGTACAGGAATAGGGAAAAGCTATCTTGCATCCGCAATCGGCCAACAAGCTTGTTCATTGGGCTACCGGGTATTGTATCTGAACGCAAGTAAACTATTTGCAAAACTAAAAATAGCAAAAGCTGACAGTTCTTATGTTAATGAAATAGCAAAGATGGAAAGACAGCAGCTTATACTGATCGATGACTTTGGAATACAACCGCTCGATGCGCAAAGCCGCTCTATGTTTATGGAAATCATTGAAGACCGGCATGGAAAAGGTTCAACTATAATCACTTCGCAGGTACCGGTTATAAAATGGCATGAAGTAATAGGAGAACAAACAATCGCTGATGCCATTATGGATCGATTGATACATAACGCACACCGCCTGGAACTTAAAGGAGAATCCTTAAGAAAAAGAACACAAAATAAAACAGAAAATCAATTGGAAATAATTAACTAAATTTGTTAACGTGAAACAGCAAGAAAAACCTTCGTTCAGAAACTCAATTTTAGTGGGTCAGTTTGCCGCGGAATAGGTGGGTCAACTTGCGCGGAATATCCAGGAACAAAGAATAATCGGTTTTCATTCATTTTTGAGAAATTTAATAGTAAATTTGCTTCCCTAATTAGGTTATCATCAATGAAAAAGTCTCACATTATTGCTATAGTATTAATTGCCATTGCAGTAGGAGCTATTTTAAGTACACTTGCTGATTCAAGCACGTATGCTACCTTTCGTTCAGCATCAGAAAAGCCCGATAAATCCTTTCATGTCGTTGGTCACCTGAACAAAGAAAAGCCACAAGAATATAACCCTCAAACAGACGCTGATTTGTTTACGTTTTTTTTAGTAGATAACGACGGCACTGAAAAGCAGGTTATCTTAAATAAAGCCCGTCCGCAGGATTTTGAAAAATCAGAACAAATAGTTGTTATCGGAAAAATGAAAGAAGACAACTTTATTGCATCTGATATATTAATGAAATGTCCTTCAAAGTATAATAATCCAAAAGAGGACATGAAAAAAATGAGTTTAAGTCATTAAGGCTTCTTTAAGACATATTTTTCCTGATGAATATTGAATATATTGGTGAACAGCTTCTCTGGGGGAAAATCGGGAACTTACTTGTAATAATTTCTTTAGTCGCTTCCCTATTTTCCGCTTTCAGTTATTACATTTTTTTTCGAACGAATAATAATTCGTGGCGTTCGCTGGCAAGGAAATTTTTTGCCTTGCAGACATTTTCCATTGTAGGAATATTTTCACTTCTATTCTACCTTATTTTAAATCACCGGTTTGAATATTTTTATGTCTGGGAACATAGTAATACTCTTATGCCTTTACGTTATATTCTTTCCTGCTTCTGGGAAGGACAGGAAGGCAGTTTTCTACTTTGGATGTTCTGGCATTGTGTTCTAGGCTGGGTAATTATTGCAACAGCCCGAGCATGGGAAAGTGGTGTTATGCTAATTTTAACATTGGCACAGATCTTTCTTTCAACCATGATATTAGGAGTGGTCATTTTCAATCATACAATTGGAACCAATCCCTTTATTCTCTTACGCGACCATAATGATTTTGCGAATCTTCCATTTATTAAAATGCCTGATTATCTCTCCAAAATAAAAGATGGCAGAGGATTAAATCCTTTACTTCAGAATTATTGGATGACGATTCACCCTCCTACTCTATTTCTTGGTTTCGCATTGACTATTGTTCCTTTTGCATATGCCATTGCGGGTTTAATGCGAAAGAAGATAGACGAATGGGTGCGCCCTGCTTTACCATGGGCATTTGCAGGAGTAATGGTTTTAGGAACCGGCATTTTAATGGGTGCAGCATGGGCTTATGAGTCACTAAGCTTCGGAGGATTCTGGGCCTGGGATCCGGTAGAAAATGCTTCACTCGTTCCGTGGATGACGCTAACAGCTTCTGCACATGTCATGTTAATTTTTAAGCATAGAAAGAAAGCATTGGTTTCGGCAATAATATTAAGCATACTTACTTTTCTTTTTATTCTATATTCTACTTTTCTCACGCGAAGCGGCATATTGGGAGATTCGTCTGTTCATGCCTTTACTGATTTGGGAATGTCGGGTCACCTGGTTTTCTTTATGTTGTTTTTTGTATTGCTCTCAATAGCTCTTATTCTTTTTAACCGAAAAGAATTATTTATAACTTCTGAAGAAGAACATTTTTCCTCGAGAGAATTTTGGATGTTTATTGGTGTTTTAGTTCTTGTAATCGGAAGTTTGCAGATAACTTTTACCACTTCTACTCCTGTTATTAATAAATTATTCGGAAGCAAACTCGCTCCGCCGCTGGACCCAATCGATCACTATAATCGCTGGCAGGTGCCGGTTGCCATTCTTCTTTGCTTGCTGATTGGCGGCGGACAATTTTTCAAGTATAAATTTACAGAGTGGAACAAATATTTTCGCTCCATAGCTGTAAGTGGGGTAATAGCTTTATTGATTACAAGCGCTAGTGCATTTTATTTTGGCACATACCCTCCTCATTACTACATACTTTTTTTCGCTTCTGTATTTGCTGCCACAGCAAATCTTGATTATCTATTCAGAGTTTTGAAAGGAAAGCTTTCCAATGCCGGTGCTTCCATTGCTCATGTTGGAATTGCGCTGATATTATGCGGTGCTTTAATTTCCAATTCCAAAAAAGAAATTATTTCGAGAAACATGAAAGCCATTGATCTCGGAAAGGAAATGCCCAATAAAGAAAATATAATGATCGAACAAAATACGGATACGTTACAGATGGGACCTTATTTTGTAAGTTACACAGGCAATGAACAAAAAGGAGTTAATGTATATTATAACATTCGGTATTTCTCACTTGACAGACAAACAGGTAAGATGCAAAAAGAATTTGATCTGCAACCCCTAGTACAGCTCAATGAACGCATGGGAAATGTCGCCGAACCTGCAACAAAGCACTTTCTGACACGTGATGTTTATACTCACATTACATATGCGGAATTAGAAAATAAAAAAGAGAATTTGGAAGATAATTCATTTACTCCTCCCAAAGAACATTCAATTGCCGTTGGCGATACATTTGTTACGAGCAATAGTTTTGTCATTTTGCAGTCTATAAATAAAGATGTTGACCGCAAAGAACTTCACCTAAATGATTCCGATCTTGTTGTGGGCGCACGGCTATTGGTAGAAGACGTTAACAAGAAACTATATTCAGCTGAACCGCTTTTTATGATTAAAAACTTTGCTATTTATTCTCAGGAGGATGAGATTAAAGAACTCGGTTTAAAATTTAATTTCAATAAAATTGATCCTGAAACCGGAAAAATTCATCTTAGTGTTTCAGAAAAGAAATCCAATAAAAGGGATTTTGTAATTATGAAAGCGATAATATTTCCGGGAATAAATATTTTATGGATAGGATGTTTTTTAATGATTATTGGCTCGCTGGTAGCTCTTTTGAAACGACTTAAAAACAATGTTCCTGCTAAGAATACCTGAATATGAAAATTGTACTTTTAGGTGCCGGAAATGTAGCCTACCATCTTGGACCGCTTATTAAGAAGAATGGCCATACGATATTGCAGGTGTATAGTCCTACCGCAAGAAATGGCAAAGCACTTGCTCTAAAACTAAAATCCATTCATATACAATCAACTTCAGAAATAAGTAATGAAGCAGACATCTATATCGTTGCGATAAAAGATGATGCTATTGCGAACGTAATTAATAAACTCACCTTTCTTCCACAATTGATTGTTCACACTTCGGGATCAATAGGCATTGATGTTATCCCTAAACGTTTTAAGAATTCAGGCGTATTATATCCTTTACAGACATTTTCAAAGAACAGTAAAATAACTCCGGGACAAATTCCAATTTGCATTGAAGGAAGCAATAAAAATTCTTTAAGAATTATTCGAAAGCTTGCCAATTCTATCAGTCCATTGGTATATGAAGTTAATTCCGAAAAGAGGAGAATTATACATTTAGCGGCAGTATTTGCCAATAACTTTACGAATTATCTCTTATCTCTTTCAGCAAAAATTCTTGAAAAGAATAATGTAAAATTTGAAGTATTGCTGCCACTCATAAAAGAAACTATAGATAAGATTTCAAAAGAAAAACCGGCAGATGTTCAAACGGGCCCTGCCAGACGCAACGATAAAGCTGTAATAAAAAAACACATGAAATTGCTTAGCAACGACCCTGATGTTCAAAAAATTTATTCGGTATTAAGTAAAAGTATTGCACACAGGTATGCGCAATAAGATTATAAAATACTACATTCTAAATGCATTTTTTAGTATAAAAAATATTTAATTATATTGCTTTATGAAAGCTAATTTCAAGCAGTTGCTGCAAAATATCCGTTGTTTTATTTTCGATGTTGATGGAGTATTGACAAATGGATCCGTTGTTGTAATGCCCGGAGAACTACATAGAATAATGAATATTCGCGATGGCTTTGCATTGAAAGAAGCTGTGAACACCGGATATAAAGTTATTGTCATTTCAGGCGGAAAGTCAGAAAGCGTCAGAAGCAGATTGGCAAACCTTGGCATAAAAGATATTTACCTTGGAATAGAAGATAAGTCAGAAAAAATGGATGATGTAATTCTTGAGTACGATTTGAAGCTTGACGAGATATTATATATGGGCGACGATTTACCTGATTACACCGTAATGAAACGCGTGGGCGTTCCTTGTTGTCCTGCCGATGCAATGCCGGAAATAAAGGAACTTAGTCTTTATATTAGTCCTGTCAAAGGCGGCGGAGGCTGCGTAAGGGATGTCATTGAACAGGTAATGCGCCTGCATGGCAAGTGGCCGGTTTTTAATAAATAAACTGAATGCTTTCATATTTTCGATTAATAAGATTACCCAATTTATTGATTATTGCATTTTCACAGTTATTGATCAGGTATTGCCTTATACTTCCTGCTTTTAAGGCTGAATATTTTATCACAGGCGTTTTTCCACAGCATCTATCTGATATAAATTTTTTCTTGTTAGTGTTCTCGAGTTTATTACTTGCAGCGGGAGGGTATATAATTAATGATTATTTCGATATACAAATCGATGAAATAAACAGACCTAATAGTAACATAATAGGCAAAAGAATAAGCAAAGCAAATGCTAAAACAACTTTTTTCATAGTAAGCATAATAGGTATTTGTATTGGATTTTATTTATCAACAATAATAGAAAGACCTAGTTTTGGATTAATACATTTGTTTACAGCAGTCTCTCTCTGGATGTATTCTTCATTCTATAAAAAAAGACTTCTCTCCGGAAATATAATTGTTGCTATTTTATGCGCTTTGTCTTTGTTCGTTGTAGGTTTGTATGAACCGGAATTTTACAGAAACATTCATTATCTTATCTGGTATGCTGTATTGGCTTTTCTGACAACGATTATTCGTGAAATAATAAAAGACACAGAAGATATTAACGGAGACAAAATGTTGCAATGTAAAACACTTCCCATATTTTTGGGAATCCCAAAGACAAAAATAATTATCCAGATACTTATTCTTCTTACAATAACCTATGTAGCATTTGTATTAAGGAATAATTTTTACGGTAATAGAATTTTAAATTTTTGGTATTTACTTTCATTCTTTGTAATTCCATTTGCTGCACTCTCCTTCCTGGTTTTCACGGCAAATGAAAAAAAAGATTTTTATTATGCAGGTTTATATTCCAAAATTTTAATGGTGGCAGGTGTATTAACCATCCTTCCCTTTTGGTATTATTTTATCAGATGATTATGGATTTTAAAAAATTAAAAATACTTTTAGGTTCCGGTTCGCCCAGAAGAAAATTATTACTCCAGGAACTTGGCTTTTCATTTCGGATATTGACAAGTAAAACGGCAGAAATTCCATTACCACATTTAAAAGGTGGTGAAATAGCACTATATCTTGCAGAAGAAAAAGCCGACGCTTTATTAAACGAATTGCATGAAGGTGAAATATTGATTACTGCAGATACTATTGTCTGGCTGGAATCAACCATGCTAGGAAAGCCATTGCATGCTGAAGAAGCATTTCAAATGATTAAAAAATTAAGTGGCAGAAAGCATGAGGTTTATACAGGAGTATGTGTCTGCAATAGAAATAAAAGAGAATTGTTTTGCGTAAATTCAGAAGTTGTTTTTAAGGAACTTTCTGAAATAGATATTAAACATTATGTTAAAGCATATCATCCAATGGATAAAGCAGGTTCATACGGAGCACAGGAATGCCTGCCGGAAGGAATGAATCCCTGTTCGGAAGAAGAAAAATTGTTTTTAAAGAAATTCGGGAAAGAAGATATTTGTGAACGATCAATGGCTGAAATAAAAACAAAGCGAATTCCTTTTATAGATCATATAGAAGGCAGCTATTTTAATGTTATGGGCTTACCTATTGTTGAGCTTACTAATGTTTTGGAAAAGTTCTAAAGCATTTTAAACACATTTAACTAGTTAATTAACAAATTAGCTAAGTGGCTAATTCGCTAATTTGTTAATGTACTTTTGAACAAGAATTTAATAGTTAAACCTAATAATTTGAAATCAGCTTATTTAAAAATGCACGCTGCCATTTTCCTGTGGGGATTTACCGGAATATTGGGGAAGCTGATTGATTTAAATGAAGGAATGTTGGTTTGGTATAGAATGTTAATTAGCAGCGCTGCAATTTTTCTTATTCTAATTTATCGGCGAAGCATGCCTAAGTTGACGCTTAAAGAAATTTTTCATATTGGCGGCATTGGTTTGCTTGTAATGCTGCACTGGGTTGCTTTTTACGGCTCAATCAAACTTTCAAGCATTTCAGTAGCCATGATTTGTCTTTCTTCTATTGCCTTGTTTGCCTCTATTCTTGAGCCATTGGTAAATAAAACAAAATTCGACCCCATTGAAATATTTTTCAGCGCTTTGGCGGTAACAGGAATTTCTACCATTTACAAATCCGACGTAACCGCTGCGAATGGAATTATTATTGGAATAATCAGCGCTGTTCTAAGTGCATCGTTTTCCATTTTAAATAAACGGATAACAAGTAAATATGAATCATTAACAATAAGTCTGGTGGAATTAACCGGTGGATGGATCTTTTTAACTTTATTATTTCCGTTTTATTTTATGATACAGCCAACAATTAAATTCATTCCCAATGAAATGGATTTGTTTTATCTATTAATACTTTCTCTGGTATGCACTGTTTTAACCTGGATACTTTCGTTGCAGGCTCTTCGTAAAGTATCTGCTTACACCATGGGCCTTGCTTTGAATCTAGAACCTGTTTATGGAATTATCTTAGCTATTTTATTTGCAGGAGAAGGGAAATTAATGAATAGCGGATTTTTAACGGGAGCATGCATAATATTAATTACTATTATCCTGCACACAATTTACAAATACAAAAAATTAAAAAATCCTCCTGAAAATGCTCTTGGGCCTACTATGAGCGGATAAAAAAATTAAACTGCATTCACAAACTCATGCTCCAGTTTCACCAATTCTCCATTCATTAAAACAGGAATGACTGTTGTCTGATCCGGTGTCAGACAATACTTAATATCCTTTTTTAAATTTAAACGAGAGAGGCGTTCTTTATGTGAAGCATGACTTAAAAATTTAACAGGTTCTGTTTTAGCTTGCTGATAAAGATATTTTAAGGCCAGACAGGCATCTCCTAATTTAAAATCTTCTGATAAAGATGTTAGGGCTTCTGTCATGGCTCCGGCAAATAAAGCGTCTTCCAGGTTGAACTTGTTTTTCCATCCTGAACATAAAAGAAGAACATCTTTCTTTTCTTTACAAAGCCACTGACTTAAAGCAGTAATATTTAAGAAGGAACCAATTACAACCTTATATGCATCTTTGGCAACTTCTATAGCCTGTGTTCCATTGGTAGTAGTAATTACTATTGTTTTTCCTTTTACGGAATCATCCATATAGCTAAAAGGAGAATTTCCAAAATCGAAGCCTTCAACGGTAATAGCATCTCTTTCTGCTCCTGCCATAAAACCTTTATTCTTCCATTCTCTGGCTTCTTCAACGGTGGCTACAGGAATTATTTTTTCTGCACCATGTTCGAAAGCAGTGCAGATGGCAGACGTTGCTCTTAAAATATCAATGATTACAACAATGCTGTTATTATTTTTATAAACCGGATATAAATACGGCGAAAAGCAGGCATCAAGAGAGAATTTATAATCCATGAAATGTGTTCAATAATTGAACATGCAAATTATTCAAAAATCCATGACAAACCAATTTTGTTTACCCTTGAAAATACTATTTTACCTGAATAAAGGGCAATTTAACTACCTTGGCTTTCAGACTTTTATCTCTTATTTTGATGAAAATTTCAGAATCTGTCTTTGAGAAATCTGTTTTGACATAGGCTAAACCTATTGCTTTTTGCAATGTTGGCGATTGTGTACCCGAAGTTACCTTTCCTATTTCATTGCCCTGAGCATCCATAACGGTGTAATCATGGCGGGGAATGCCTCTGTCTATCATTTCAAATCCGACCAACTTACGAGTAACACCGTTCTCTTTTTGATTTTTTAAAGCTGCCATATTTACAAAGTCTTTTGTAAACTTTGTAATCCATCCCAAACCTGCTTCAAGTGGAGATGTTGTATCATCAATGTCATTTCCATAAAGACAAAAACCCATTTCCAAACGCAAGGTATCGCGGCATCCTAAACCGGCAGGTTTGATTCCATATTGTTTTCCGGATTCAAAAATTGAAGTCCATATTTTTTCCGCATGTTCATTTTCAAAATAAATTTCGAAACCCCCGGCACCGGTATATCCTGTTGCGGAAATCAAAACATTATCAACGTCGGCAAATTTTCCTTTCTTAAACGTGTAATATTCCATTCCCTGAAGATCCATTTCCGTCAGTGGCTGAAGAGCTTTTATCGCCAATGGTCCCTGTACAGCAAGCAATGTGGTCTTATCGGAAATGTCGTGCATTTCAACACCCCACTTATTATTTTTCATCAACCAGTTCCAGTCTTTTGAAATATTGGATGCATTTACAACCAGCATATAGGTTTTCGTGTCAATTCTGTAAACCAGAAGGTCGTCAATAATGCCACCTGTTTCATTCGGAAAACAACTATATTGTACTTTGCCATCAACCAGTTTTGAAACATCGTTGCTGGTAACCCATTGAATAAGGTCAAGCGCTTTCTCTCCTTTAAGTATGAATTCTCCCATGTGTGAGACATCAAAAACGCCAATTTTATTTCGTACATTTTCATGTTCTGCATTAATTCCTTCATAGGAAACGGGCATAAGATATCCTGCAAAAGGCACCATTTTAGCACCAATTGACTGATGTGTTTTTGTTAATGAGGTATTTTTAAGAATGGTTTCTACTTCTTCCATTGGATTAGATGTTTAAATTTAAAGTTATTTATGCGTGAGATCGTTTATTTTCGCTTATCAAATAAACGCAAAAAATTCTCTTTATTGGAAGATAATGAATAATTATCGACGATTTTTGAACGGGTTTTTTGGCTGATTTTTTTAAGTAATGCGGGATCAGTAATTAATTTCTCCAAAGCAACGTACCAATCATCAAGTGTTTTGCAGACAAAGCCGTTAACTTCATTGTCAACAATTTCTGCATTTACACCAACTCCGGAAACCAACGCGGGTATGCCTAAAGACATGTATTGAAGAGCTTTAAAACCGCATTTTCCTTTAGACCAAATGTCTTCCTGTAGGGGCATTAGACCAACATTAAACTTTAATAGATCATCTATTTCCGTTTTCTTATTCCAGCGAACAAATTTCAAAGACTTCAATTTGAATTTAGGGGGAACGTCACAAATGACATGTAATTCATAATCATATTTACTTTCAAGCTGCTTAAAGACAAGAAATAATTCATCCAGGTATTGAACTGTTGAATGAGAACCTGTCCACCCAATAACAAATTTCGAATTACTATGATCAGATATGGTATTGTGATATTCATCTGTATCGATGGTCGTTGGGCTTACAATAACATTGTTATTATATTTTAATGCATATCCTTTCAGGTAAGCATTTCCTACAGAAACCTTACTCACCCATTTGCAGATTTTGGCAGTATTCCCAAAACGCTTAAACATCATTGTCAGATTCCTGTTAGTCTCCGAAGCATTGGGAATCCATATAGCATCATCAAAATCGTATATGGTATACTTTCTAAAAACCTTTGTAATTATCCATTCAAACCACGGTACTCCAAAAGGGGATGCTTCACGGTGAATAAAAACAGCATCGTAAAACAATATCCTGAAAAGATCAAAAAACCTTCTCAAATATCCTGACAATAAAGCCAATACCTTAAGGAAAAGGTGGCCGGGTTTATAGACTATTTTCCAGGCTTTTTTGCTTAAAAAGGCAGAAGCTTTGAATGAATGCCCTTGCTCCTTTAGAACCCTGAAATATTGTTCAAAACGAAAACGTTGACTGGCAGCCTCACCGGTTGGGTATGGACAAATGAAGAGAATTCTCATTCAAAATTCCTCATAATTTTGGCATAAACCGCAAATATAAAAATTCAAATTAGCAATTATAGAAATTTATATGTGTGTATTTCAATTATATTTGGGACTTTAGTACTCAATAATGGCTCTTAAATTTTCAGAACGCAGCACCCCACGTTGGATCATTTTTATGATTGATCTGACCATTTGCATTTTTTCTGTCATGCTTGCTTATCAGGTCCGCTTTAATTTTCGGGTGCCTGAATCAGAAATTAAGTTTTGGAAGATCGCAATTCCTGCCTTGATAATAGTCAGGATTGGTAGCTTTTTTATTACCAAAATTTATCAGGGGATTATACGCTATACAAGTACAAAAGATGCATTAAGGGTATTTTATACAATTTCAGGAGGAAGTTTGGCCCTAGCCCTAGCTAACCCTATTATGTATTGGTTTTCGGGAATTTATCTGGTGCCCTTTTCAATTATTATTATTGATTATTTCACATCTGTATTTACCCTTACTGCTTTTCGCATACTTGTAAAATCAATTTATCAGGAACTGAAAAATCCATCCAGGGATAAGCAGGAAATAATTATTTACGGAGCGGGAGAATCAGGACTCATTACTAAACGTGCTTTGGAAAGAGATGCGGGATTACGTTTTAAGGTTATTGCTTTTATTGACGACGATTCAGCAAAAAAGGGAAAGACAGTTGAAGGTGTAAAAATTTATCACTCTTCTGAATTAGAAGACCTGCTCCGTTCCAATCAGGTTTACGATATGATCCTTAGTATTCAGAATATAAATGCTTCTGAAAAGCAATCTATCATTGAAAAGTGTCTTTCGTATGATGTACGCATTTTAAACGTACCTCCTGTAAACAGTTGGATCAATGGTGAACTAAGTTTCAAGCAAATTAAGAATGTGAAAATTGAAGACTTACTGGAAAGAGAGCCGATAAAACTTGATGCAGATCTGATCAGACAGGAACTTACGGGGAAAACTATTTTAATCACCGGCGGTGCAGGATCCATAGGAAGCGAAATAGTTCGCCAGGTAATTCCTTTTCATCCGAAGAAACTTATCGTTGTTGACCAGGCAGAATCCGCTTTATACGATTTGGAACTCGAATTGAATGAAAAATTCAAATGGAAAAACCTGGAGACAGTTTTAGGCGATATCCGTCAGGTTGATCGCATGGAAAGAGTTTTTGAAGCTTTTCATCCCGATGTTGTATTTCATGCTGCAGCTTACAAACATGTTCCAGTCATTGAAAACAATCCTTCAGAAGCAATTCTTACTAATGTAGAGGGAACTAAAATCATCGCCGACCTTTCCAGAAAATTCGGTGTGAAAAAATTCGTAATGGTTAGTACCGATAAGGCCGTAAACCCTGCTTCTATCATGGGTGCTACAAAAAGGTTAGCAGAGATATATTGTCAGTCGTTAAACAAACTTGGTCCAACCCGCTTTGTTACCAGTCGTTTTGGAAATGTACTCGATTCGAATGGTTCCGTCATTCCTCGATTTAAAAAACAGATTGAAGAAGGTGGTCCTGTTACAGTCACACATCCTGAAATTTCACGCTACTTTATGACTATTCCGGAAGCGTGTCAGCTTGTACTTGAAGCAGGAGCTATGGGAAAAGGCGGAGAGATATTTATTTTTGATATGGGGAAGAGCATTCGCATCGTTGACCTGGCGAAAAACATGATTAAACTTTCAGGGCTAACACTTGGCAAAGACATTCAGATTGTTTTTACAGGACTTCGTCCGGGAGAAAAGCTCGTCGAAGAATTGCTTGCCGATAAAGAAACAACACTGCCTACCCATCACAATAAAATAATGATTGCTAAAGTGAAGGAATATAACTTCACGGAATTTGAAAAAGAAATTACTGAATTGATTGATCTTTTTAAGACGCAGGACAATGAGGTTATCGTTCGGAAAATGAAAAGTATTTTACCGGAATATATTTCGGTGAATTCTGTGTATGAGAAGTTGGATGTTGAAGGTTAAATATTCATTTTTTTAGATTAAAAATATTTGAGTTTTAAATAGGTTCATTTTTTAAAGGGTAATTGGTAGTTTAAATCAGGTGAAATTAACCGCGGCGAAGCAGCGATTTCGCAGCGGAACAGCAGCGGACCGCCGCTTCGCCGAGGTTATTTTTAACATATATTTAAATACGTATGTGCCTTCTCCAAAAACTTCCCCAAAAAAAGCATATTAAAAAAGCTTCAAACCTTCTCTCCAAACAAATCAAACTCATTCGCAGAATCAATCTTAATCTCCGCAAAATCACCAATCCGTAAATAATTTTTTTCAGCATCAATCAATACTTCATTATCCACTTCAGGTGAGTCGCCTTCAGTCCGGCCAACATAATACCCTCCCTCCTTTCGGTCAATCAAAACTTTAAATGTATTTCCGATTTTTTTCTCATTAAGTGAAGCGGAAATTTCGCGCTGAATGTCCATGATTTCAGATGCGCGCTCCTTTTTTACTTTTTCAGGTACATCATCTTTGAGTGAATAGGCATGCGTATTTTCTTCATGCGAATAATTAAAAACACCAAGACGATCGAAACGACTTTCTTCAACCCATTCTTTCATCTGAGCAAAATCATCTTTTGTCTCACCGGGATAACCTGCAATTAATGTGGTGCGCAATGTTATTCCGGGAACTTTTTCCCGAATTGTCTTTATTAATTCATTTGTCTTTTGTGTAGTTGTTCCTCTTCTCATACTCTTTAACATGTTATCGGATATATGTTGCAAAGGCATATCGAGGTATTTGCAGATATTTTCTCTTTCTTTCATTACATCCAGAATATCCATAGGGAAACCGGAAGGAAAAGCATAATGCAAACGAATCCATTCAATACCTTCAACATCCGATAACTGTTTTAATAATTCAGAAAGATTTCTTTTTTTATAAATGTCAAGTCCGTAATAAGTAAGATCCTGTGCTATTAAAATTAACTCCTTTACACCTTTAGCTGCAAGTTGTCCTGCCTGTACAACCAGCTCTTCAGCAGGAACACTTTTATGAATGCCGCGCATGAGAGGAATAGCACAGAAGGAGCATGGTCGATCACAACCCTCTGAAATCTTTAAATAGGCAAAATGCTGCGGTGTTGTGAGAAAGCGTTCACCAACCAATTCGTGTTTGTAATCGGCTCCCAGAGATTTTAATAATCGTGGCAGATCATGAGTGCCGAAAAATTCATCAACATTGGGAACTTCTTTGATAAGATCAGGCTTGTAGCGTTCGCTGAGGCAACCAGTAACGATAAGTTTTTCAATTTTCCCTTCCTCCTTTGCCCGGGCAAATTCCAAAATAGTATCTATACTTTCCTGTTTGGCATTATCTATAAATCCGCAAGTATTAATGATAACAATGGATGCATCGTTATCGTCTGATTCATGGACAACATCAAATTTCGACGCTTTCAATTGACCCATTAAAACCTCACTGTCAAATACATTCTTGGAGCAACCAAGAGTGATGACATTGACTTTGTTTTTTTTTAGGGTTTTTGATTTCATTGAAGGAGAGGAGCGTGGGGATTTGGTGATTTGGTGATTTGGTGATTTGGTGATTTGGTGATTTGGGAAAAGTTGAGTAACGAGTAGCGATTAACGAATAACGATTATCGATTTCAGGGAATTAGCTGAAAAGAGAATCAACAAATTCATGTTTGTTAAATACCTGAAGATCCTCCATTTTTTCGCCGACGCCAATGTACTTAACGGGAATTTTAAATTCATCGGAAATACCAATAACGACACCGCCTTTAGCGGTTCCATCAAGTTTGGTTAGTGCCAAAGCATTTACTTCTGTTGCTAATAAAAACTGCCGGGCCTGTTCAATGGCATTTTGTCCTGTTGAAGCATCCAGTACCAGCAATATTTCATGAGGAGCATCGGGAATGACCTTTTGAATGACGCGTTTTATTTTTGCAAGTTCATTCATCAGGTTTATTTTATTGTGAAGACGTCCGGCCGTATCTATAATAACTACATCGGCTTTCTGAGCTACAGCGAACTGAACCGATTCAAAAGCAACAGCAGCAGGATCAGAGCCCATTTCTTGCTTTACAATGGCTACTCCAATGCGTTTACTCCATACATCGAGCTGATCGACTGCAGCGGCACGGAATGTATCAGCCGCTCCCAGAATTACTTTCTTTCCGGCTTGTTTAAACTGATAGCCGAGCTTACCTATGGTCGTAGTCTTTCCAACACCATTGACTCCAACAACCATAATTACGTAAGGCTTCTTGTCTGCCGGCAATTCAAAGTCCACAGCATCCTTATTGGCATTTTCTTCCAGAAGTTGTGTGATTTCACTCTTAAGCAAACGGTTTAATTCATCCGTATTTACGTACTTATCGGCAACAACCCTTTCTTCGAGGCGCTTAATAATCTTCAAAGTAGTATTAACTCCAATGTCGGAACTAACAAGAATTTCTTCCAGGTTATCCAGTACTTCAGCATCGACTGTTGATTTACCAACAATTGCTTTGGCAATACGGGAAAATAATCCTGTTTTAGTTTTTTCAAGTCCTTTATCAAGGCTTTCCTTTTTTTCTTTACTGAAAATGTTGAATAGGCCCATGAAAATCGAAATAGGTTTGTTTAAGTATTAAATATTACATTAATTATTAGAAACAAAAAAGAGCCTCCTTCTAAGAGAAAGAAGCTCTTAAAAAAGCTAAGGCTTTGATTATTTTTCTTTTAAAAAATCTTTTACGTGATCGTTATGAACGATTTCTTCCTTAAACTGGTATGAGCCTGTTTCAGGATTTTTTATCATCTTAATGACTTTGGAAAATTCTTTCCCTTTTCCGCTTTTAAGTGTTGCTACAACTTTCTTTGCCATGTTTCCGGATTTTTATTATTTGATTTCTTTATGAAGCGTCATTTTTTTGAGAATTGAATTATATTTCTTCATCTCTAAACGTTCTGTTGTATTTTTTTTATTTTTAGTGGTAATGTAACGGGAAGTACCCGGCATTCCACTCGTTTTGTGTTCAGTACATTCTAAAATAACCTGAATTCGGTTGCCTTTCTTTGCCATGATTTCTTAAGAATTTTAAGGATTGCAAATGTAGTAAAAAGAGAATAAAATACAAAGTAATTCGCTAGTAATTTAAAAAAAACGCTGTTTTTTGATGTTTCCTTCCACTTTTTAGTCCATTTTGATCAAGGTTTGATTTAGAAGTAAATGATTTAGAAGCGAACGGCCCTTTAGGGCCTTACTTTTGGTAATAGTAGACCACACGAGCATATCTAGCCCCTTTAGGGGCGAACTCTTTAAACACAACGCATTTATCAATTTATACACAGTGTAAAAGTTCCTGCATATTTAATTGGCAAGGTGGTTATGGCGCCTTTTTTTATAGCAAATCTGAGTGGAAAAAAGCTGTGAGTTTAAAGAGTGCGCCCCTAAAGGGGCTTAGCGCTCTTGTATTGTCCAAAAGTTACCAAGAGTCTAGCCCTAACGGGCCTAATAATTCCATAAATTGACTACGTATAAATCATGTGTAACTCGTCCTAAAAAAAGCTAACGGTTTATAATACTGTGGTCTTAATTTTACTTAAAACTATCCTGCAATAGAAACATTGGCTTTTGCTTCATCGTCTCCTCTACCTCCTTTATTGTAGAAGGACATTGAGCAGAAAGATTTTCATAGCCCATTGAAGTAATTAAAACATCATCTTCTATGCGAACACCAATGTTCCACCATTTAGAATCGCATGGACTGTTTATAGGTATATAGATACCCGGTTCAACAGTTATAACAGTTCCCGGCTTTAAGGAAGAAAATGTACCGGCATCGTGGACATCAAGACCAAGATAATGAGATGTGCCATGCATAAAATACTTTTTGTACTCGCTTTCATCCTTAATAATTCCGAGCGAAAGCAAACCGGATTTTATAACACTTACTGCAGCCTGGTGCGGAGCATTAAATTCATTTCCCGGCTGACATTTAGCAAAAGCTGAATCCTGTGACTTCTTTACCAATTCATAAATCAATCGCTGTTCTTTGTTGAAAGTTCCGTTAACAGGAAGGGTGCGGGTTACATCAGCTGTATATCCATGGTATTCTGAACCCATGTCAAGGAGAATGAGGTCACCATCAACCAATTTCTTTCTATTCGTTTCATAATGCAGTATGCAAGAGTTTTCTCCTCCCCCGCAAATACTTGGATAGCCAACGTATTCAGAGCCCATTAATTTAAAAACATACTCGCCCGCAGCCTGTACCTGATACTCTGTCATACCGGGCTTTGCTATGCGCATCATTTCTTTATGAGCCTCACAACTCATTGAAATAGCTTTTTTCATCAAGACAATTTCTTCAGGTTCTTTTATCTCCCTGAGTTTTTTCAGATAACTCTGAAGTAAAAACGAATCTCCATTATCCGGAGGGAAAGAAAATTTAGTTTTAAAGACATTTACCAGATCGAATAAATCAAGTGAGTCATTTTTAATATCTGCAATTCCCTTTGGAAGGTTTGTATATAAAACCTGACTAAAGTCTTTATCGGAAATGGATAATGAATAAAAATCTGTAGTATGAAAAACGTAATTCATTCCGGCGATTTCCTTCATTTCCTCAAGTGTTTTAATCTTTCCTTTCCAAATTTCCTTGTCTTTGTTTTTAGGAGCTATAAAAAGAAACTCATTGGAATATTGATCAAGCGTTTTAACAGGATTTTTTAAAATCAATAAAATTGCATGAGGTTGTGTGAGTCCCGTCAGGTAATAAAAATCAGGACTTTGATGGTATTGAAAATCATTATCGTTTGAACGGTTTCTTACAGGAGCAGAAAATAAAATGGCAATAGTGCTATCAGGCATTAGTTTCCTTAACTCTTCCCTCCTATTTTTATGAAAGGAAGAAGAAAGTATATCAGTATCATAAAGCGACTGACTATTAACCCCGGATTGAGTTAAAATGCCTAAGAGAAAAAAGAAAAAATAGCGGACTGCTGATTTCATTGTTAAAAATAAAAAAAAATGCCGGAACCAAACGGTCCGGCATCTCCTTTTTAAGGACAATTTTTTATATACTTCCTTTACGAATTGCTTTTTCAATCGCTGCGCTAATACCTATTTTATTGATAGTACGAAGCGCACTGGTCGATACCTTAAGCGTAATCCATTCCTTTAATTCAGGAACAAAGAACTTCTTAGTCTGAAGATTCGGATAGAATTTTCTTTTTGTTTTCTTATTTGAAAAGGAAACGCTATTTCCAACCATTACCTTTTTACCTGTTAAATCACAAACACGTGCCATTTTTTTACTTTTTTATAAGGTCGCGAAGATAGGAAATAATTTGAGAATTTGGAAATTTGAGAATTTGAAAATGAAAAAAATCAACTTTTAAGGGTTGGGGTTTATCATAAATGATAAAACAGGGCATCATTAAATTCATAATATTGATTATCAATATTATATGTTGTTTTTATTTAATAGAATTTTTCTCAGCATATTGAGGGCATGTTGGGCTGTTTCAAGGATAATTCTTTCTCTGTGGCTTCCGAGCTGAAGTTTTTTAGTGAAAGTTTGGTCGTGGGTTGCAATGGCAATCCAAACAGTGCCAACCGGTTTTTCAGGGGTTCCACCTGCCGGTCCTGCAATTCCGGAACAGGCTATAGAAACATCGGTATTGAAGATTCTAAGGGCATGATTTGCCATTTGTCTGACAACGGCTTCACTAACGGCCCCATGATTTTCAATAATGGCCATATCCACTTCGAGCTGTTTGGTTTTTACTTCGTTTGAATAAGCAATGACAGAACCCATGTAATATTCGCTGCTTCCGGGTATAGTTGTTATTCTATGAGCTATAAATCCGCCTGTGCAGCTTTCGGCAGTTGATATTGTCTTCTTTTGGAGACGAAGAAGTTTCCCTACAATTTCTTCAAGTTTTTCTTCATCGAATCCATAAACGTAGTCGGGAATGATTTGAAGAAGTTTTTGCAATTCGACATCAACTTCTTTGCGCAGCATGGTTTCATCATTACCCAAAGCGCTTATTCTTAGTCTTACCATTCCCGCTGCCGGCAGGTATGCAAGCTTCATATTTGAAGGAAGATTATCTTCCCAGGAGGAAATTTTTTCAGCAAGAAAGGATTCACCAACGCCCTGGGTAAGAACTGTCTTATGCACCAACGGAGTCCGTTTGAATTTATCTTTTAGAAATGGAATTACAGACTTCCCCATAAGCCCTTTCATCTCAGCAGGAACACCGGGCATGGAAATATAAATTTTATTATTTTTTTCAAAAAGCATTCCCGGAGCTGTTCCAAGATAATTGTGAATCACGGTGCAGTTATCAGGAACCTCAGCCTGCTTGCGATTTATATCAGTCACCGTTCTTCCCCGTGACTGAAATATAGATTCAATAATGTCAAATGATTTCTGATCAAATTTGAGTCCGGCATTGAAATAAGTACAAAGTGTATTTTTAGTAATATCATCTTTAGTGGGTCCAAGACCGCCTGTAATAAGGATAACATCCACTCGTAAAGCAGCTTCTTCAAGAGCCTTAAGGATATGCTCTTTGCTATCGCTTACAGAGGTTATTTGATGAACTTTTAATCCAATGGAATTTAACTGTTGAGCCATCCAGGCGCTATTGGTATCAACAACTTGTCCAATAAGTAATTCATCGCCTATGGTAATAATTTCGGTTAACACTATCTTTAAAATTTTCAACGAAGGTAAAAGAATAGGATTTAATATCAGAAATTATTCAGACTGAAATAATTAAAAAAGGAACGTAACTTTGTTCTTTACAGGATTTTTTCTGAAAAGTAAAACTTTTGAAGAAAAACATTTGAAAACGTAAAATATATGTCTCCCGTTAATCGTCAGCGAAGGTATATATGCATGTTAATAGATGATAGTCCATGAAATGACACAAGCTCAAAACGAAACTATTAGTGAAGTTGTCCGCGAAAACGGAAAGCAGCTTTTTAACTTTATTCGTAATCGTGTAAGCGAGCCGGAAGAAGCTGAAGATATTTTTCAGGATGTGATGTTTGAGCTAACGAATACCTACAGACTGATGCAGCCTATAGAGAAAATGGCAGCCTGGCTTTATAGGGTAGCAAGAAATAAAATAACTGATAAATACAGAAAGAAAAAACCGGATCGACTGGAAGATAAGATACTCTTCCGAAGTGATGATGACGAACATCTCTTCCTTCAGGATCTGCTCGAATCAGGAGCAAACAGTCCCGATAAAGAATTTGATCAGTCCCTTATTCAACAAGCACTGGAAGAAGCCCTGGATGAATTACCGGAAGAGCAAAGAGATGTTTTTATAAAGCATGAATTGGAAGGGTTGAGTTTTAAAGATATTTCTTTACTGACAGGAGTAAGTCAAAACACATTGTTGTCCAGAAAAAGATATGCCGTTATACATTTAAGAGAAAAGCTTCAGGATTTGTATGAAGAGTTAATGTAAAATTAAAAAATTAAAAAATGAAAAAATATTGGATTATTAAAATGATACTTTTTGGTGCTGCATCAGTTATCGTTATGGCATTTGTGGTTATGGGTTTGTGGAATTGGCTAATACCTGCGCTCTTTGCAGGTCCCTTAATTAGTTTCTGGCAAGCAGTTGGGCTTATGCTACTGACAAGAATTCTATTCAGAGGATTTGCAGGTATGCAGGGAGGCAGATTTCGCCGTTGCGGAGACTGGAAAGAAAAATTTGAAAAGATGTCACCGGAACAAAAAGAAAAGATGAGAGATCTCTGGAAAAAAAGATGCGGAGGGTTTGAATGTAAAAATGAATAGTTTTTTACTTTCGATGAATTAAAATTTTGGCACGATAATTCGAAAGAAGCAAAAACATTCTTAAATTTCTCCATTAATTTTTATTCTTAAAATCTACCAAAAAACCCTTATTTTATGAGATACATAGCATTTATCCTGGTTTTAGCTTCTGTTTTACCGGCATGTTCAAGCGGTCAGTTTGATATTGGAAAAATCAGCAAAGACATTAATAAAACCATTAATAGCGGCAAACCGTTAACGAATCAGGAAATTATTGATGGCTTAAAACAGGCACTTACAATTGGAAGCCAAAATGCTTCTTCAAGTGCAGCTAAAGCAGATGGCTATTTCAAAAATCCGCTTATTAAAATTCCTTTTCCTCCTGAAGCTATAAAAATGGAGCAAAAACTTCGTTCATTGGGAATGAATAAACAGGTTGATGAATTTATAATGACAATAAATCGATCAGCGGAAGAAGCAGCAAAGCAAGCAGCACCAATATTTGTTGATGCCGTAAAGACAATGACTATTACCGACGGATTAACAATATTGAAAGGAAAGAATACGGAAGCTACAGATTATCTGAAGCAAAAAACTTCCTCTTCTTTACACGATAAATTTAAACCGGTTATTAAGTCTGCAACACAAAAAGTAAATGTTACGAAATATTGGAATCCGCTAATTACGACTTATAATAACATTCCTTTTACAGACAAATTAAATCCGGACCTGGAAGAATACATAACTCAAAAAGCATTAAGCGGTCTTTTTCAGTTAGTATCTCAGGAAGAAACAAAAATCAGAAAAGACCCCGCTGCCAGAGTAACGGACTTGTTAAAAAAGGTCTTTGGAAGCCAGAAATAACTATTAGTAACCTAAAGAAATCTTATCAGGATCACCCTCAGAAGGACGAACACTCATAACAGGTATTTTAGATTGGTTGATTAGCTGCTGTGCGTAATTACCCATAAAAACACCTGAACCTTCCTGTTCTGTCATAATAATTAACAGGTCAGCATTAATCTGTGTAGAATAAGTTAATGTAGTTGCAGGAGAGTTATCTGTTTTAAATATTTTAACGGTGTGTGCAATTTCATGCTCTTCGAGATAGCCCTGAACCTGATGGATCTTAACTTCGAATTTTCTTTGCAAATCAACATCTGACATGGTCATCATTCCTGCAATATGAATAATTGAGTTGTAATGTTTAGCAATTTCAACGGCAAATTTTACTTTTTGCCGAGACGAAGAAGAATTATCAATTGGAAGTACAATATCCTTAAAACCAATTTTTTTAGAATGTACCTGAACAGAAATAACAGGGCAAGGTGCTGAATTAACTACACGATAGGTATTACTTCCAACTAAGAAATCCTGGAAACCACTAACACCATGCGTTCCCATAATTATGATATCACAATTAACTTCCTCTGCAACGGAAACAATTTTCTTATATATCTTTCCATTTTCAATACGGAAAGAAACTTTCATTCCACTATCGTGATGAAGTTTATCAGTAAGCTGTTGTAATTTATCTTTAGCAGATGCTTCTATCTTATTTTCAAATTCCGATTGAGATTTACCAAATGCTGAGCTTATTGCTGTGGCAAAAGAAAATGATTCAATTATATGGAGTACAATAATATCTGCTTTATGAAGTTTAGCCATAAAAACAGCATGCTCAATCGCAAGTTCTGCAGTTTCAGAGAAATCATATGGAATTAAAATTTTCTGAATTTGAAATTTCTTTGTCATGGGTTATTTTTTTAATATTCGAAAACAGATATAGTTGTATCTTTTTTAACAGAAGGATGAATGGAAAGGACGGGAATATCCGATAAATTTATTACTTCCTGAGCAGATGAACTTATAAACATTAAATCTGTCCAATTCATTTCCTGTTGTGTCATAATCATAATTAAATCGGCCTTAACTTTCTTAGAATAATCGATGACAGATTTTGCAACATCATCATTATTAATAAATTCAATCACACATGGCACATTATGTTCCCGAATAAATTCATCGACCTGATTCATTTGCCGCTTAAGTTTATTTACAATGAATTCATCATCAGTGGTTAAAACTGTAACAAGGTGAATCGTTGATCCATATAATTTGGCAATTTCAATACTCTTATTAACTTTTTCCTTTGTTTCTTTTGTAAGATCAAGTGGTAAAACGATGTTTTTACAAGATGGTCTGTGCTTTTTACCTTTAATGGTAATAACCGGACAAGGCGCTTCTCGGATAACGCGAAGAGCATTAGATCCGATGAATTTTTTAATTCCCGCATTGCCATTGGTTCCCATAATAATAAATGAGGTTTTTAGCCTTTTCGCTGTTTTTTGAATTTCTTCATATACTTTTCCTCTTACTACCAAGGTACTTACACGAATTCCAAGCCTTTTTGTTATATCTGTTGCTAACTTTTCCAGCTCTTTTGTGATTTTTTTTTCAACGGCTGCCTCATCCTCCTTTTTTGATAGAAAAGGGAGAATATGAGAAGAATCTATTACATTAATTAAAGTAATGTCTGCCATTGTTAGCCTGGCCAGGTTGTAGGACTGCTCTAAGGCAATGATAGATTGATCGGAAAAATCTACAGGAACTAAAATATGATTTTTTAATACGGCCATAAGCCAAAAATTAGTTTATAATTGTGAGCAAATTTATACTAATCCTTTGTATGAGCAAAATACCTCCATCAGAACTTATACTCAATGATGATAACAGTGTTTATCATTTGAATCTGCATCCAAATGAAATTGCAGATACAGTAATTAACGTAGGCGACCCGGATCGAGTGCCTATTGTTTCTAATTTCTTCGAAACCATAGAAGTAAAAAAACAAAAAAGAGAATTTATTACTCACACAGGAACTTATAAAGGCAAGCGAATCACAGTTTTGTCGACGGGTATCGGAACTGACAATATAGATATTGTTTATAATGAATTGGATTCCTTAGTTAATATAGATTTAGAGAAAAGAGAAATTAAGAAAACTTTAAAATCTTTAAACCTTATTCGAATAGGAACATCCGGCTCCTTGCAAAAAGAAATTCCTGTAGACGGCTTTGTCTTTTCGGAATTTGGGCTTGGATTGGATGGCTTATTAAATTTTTATAAACTTCAAAACGATAAAGAAGAAACTGATATAATTAGTGCCTTTCGATTGCACTACCCTACTCATGGAATCTTATCACTCCCCTATTTAGCGCGTTGCTCATCAAAACTGGAAACAGCCTTAAGTGAAGGCATGCATAAAGGAATTACAGCAAGCTGTTCGGGATTTTATGCTCCACAGGGAAGAGTACTGCGTTATGAATTGGCGCGGCCTGATTTTATTGAATCTCTAAATTCTTTCAGTTTTGCCAATAAGAGAATTACCAATTTTGAAATGGAAACCGGGGCTATGTATGGGTTGGCAAAAATCCTGGGGCATCATTGCTGCTCTATAAATGCTATTGTTGCAAACAGGATAACCAATGAACATACACATAATGCGGAAGAAACCATGAACAAACTAATAAAGCTGGTTCTTGACCGGATAGCAGCAATGAAATGAATTTCTAAAATTATTATTAACGTTTAATAAATCTTTTCAAATGATTTTCTCCTAAGCTATACATGCTTAGGAAATAAACTCCGGCTGATAAGTCTTCAACATCAATAGAAAATTTATTTTCAGGTTTTAAGTCAAGTGAATTTTCCTTTACACATCGTCCGGTTAAATCAAGGATTTGCCAGGAAATAATTGAATTATTCAAAGTCTGAACGTTTAAAAAATCACTCGCCGGACTCGGGAAAATATGAATATCCATACCGACCGGTTCATTTATCCCTGCTCCAATAGGCACAAGTCTAACGTTTTTAGTTGTCACAACACCATTTTGCAAAACCACACTTCTAATCTTAGAAATATATCCCGGTTTACTATAGGTAATATTATAGGTGCCAGAATCAGCATAGCCGGTTTTGTAAACTCCTAACAGGTCTGAGCTTTTCATTATACCGGCTGCAGTAAAATCAATTGAAGCACCTATGATTGGCAAACCGGTAACACTGTCAGTAACTAATCCTTCCAGGTAACAGGCGCGAATATATTGTGGAGAGAAAATATAGAACATGCCGCTTTGCATATCTGTGGCAAGAATATTACCTGAATTAGGAAAGGGGTCCGCATCCCAACACAGGGAGTTTCCTGTTGTATACGAAGCCACTTCAATCATATTGTCGGGTCGGGATACATCTGCTATAGTAAGCTGACTTCCGTAACTTGGGTTTATCAGATAATCATTTATTACCCTTACGTTATGCACTTCATTGGTTTTAAAATTTCCGTTAAAAAATGTATCGAGCAGACTAATGTTATTCAGGTCGCTTATATCATAAGAAGCTACAGGGGTATTTGTTCTTTCATCGGCAGCAAATATTGTTCGACCATCATCGCTTAACCAGGTGCTATGATTGAAAGTGCCGGGAGTAACCTGTGTAGCAAGCAAAACAGGCAGTGCAGGATTGGAAATATCGTAAACGGAAAACAGTCCATCCAGAATGTCGCTTGTATAAATAAAATTTCCTCTTACATAACTATCGTGGCAATATCGATTGGTAATTGCCCCTACATAAACTGGGGATGTTGGATTTGTTATATCCAGTATCAGCACTCCCCTTCCAAGCGATGTAATGTTATGGCCATTGACATAAGCATAATGACCGGCTGTTGTTATTGAATGTGATTTTTCAAGCATGTTTAAAATAGCACCGTCGCCATAATAAAATTTATTCGGAGCACTGTCAGGAAGGTAACGTAAATCAATAATCTGAACACCGTTTTTTACACCGGCCGGATCAATTCCTTCGCTGACAGCGTATGCATAATCGCCCTGAACTTTTACTTCATGCCATAAATTATTCACTCCAGGAAGCTGAAACAATAAAACAGGATTGGCGGGAGCAGTTATATCTACTATAGCAATCCCATTTGCAGCTCCAACGAGTGCATATTCACTGCCGCTTACATGATTGTAATGCCAACAGGCCGCTAATGTTTGTCCCTGAAATAAAAGAGAACCCGCAAGTGTCAGGTTTTTTTGGCCATTGGAATTCTCTAAAAAGAGGAACAATGTAACAACAAGAGCAAATACTTTTTTCATTTTAGTTTATGATTAATTTACCATTTGCTATACTGTTGGAACCTTCTGTTATCCTGTATTCATATATTCCTGCAGACAGATTTCCTTTTTGAAGTCGGAATGTAGATTCATAAACCGGCAATTCCCGGGCTACCTGATTTCCTAACATATCATAAACAGTTAACAACACTGCTGATCCAATGGAATGTTGCTTCAGGGAAATGCTGCATTCATTGTTGAAAGGATTAGGAAAAACATTTGCAGATACTGTTGGATTAACTGCTTTTATACCAACTCCAATAAGGCTATAATTAACAACAGTAAGGTCCTTTTGATTGCTGCCTGTACCGTCTGTATAACCGCAAACCCACATATCATTTCCATTTATAACCAAAGCTTTGGGAGAGTCATCAGCTGTATTTGGTCCGTCAACATTGGAACTAAAGATAAGCTGGCCCTGATCGCTATAACCTAAAGTAATCCAATTCTGATTGACTTTTCCTCCTGTTGTATCGTTATCAATAACACCTGTAATAAATATATTTCCGGAAGGACTTAATTTTAAATCAGAAGGAAAATCATCGCCATTAACAGTGTCGTTGTATTGAGGAGGATTAGACCATAAAGAAGTTGTGAGTTGGTTATCGAATTTTTTTAGAAGCATGTCGTACGTATTAACAACAATGCCCGGCACGACATCGTATTTATATAAAGCATAAAGGTTTCCGGCATTATCTAGGGCAATTTTTACAACTTCATCATTTCCCAATCCACTAAAACTATTAAAGCCTGTTTGGTTTCCTGATGCATCGTATTTCAGAATGACAGGGTCATTGGTAGAAGGACTGATTCCTGTTTGAGAATAACCGGAAACAAAAATATTATTAGAACCATCTACAGTAATATCAGTAAGTCTGTCGTCATTAGCAAATGGACCATCGTAAACAATAGGTTGTGCCCAAACAGGTAAACCGGTATTGCTATTATACTTAATTACAAATATGTCATCGTCTCCAATTTCAGTTATACCCCCAACAATTACGTCGCCATTATTATCCAGAATTACCTTCGTTGGCTCATCTCTTAAATTGGAGGCACTATTGTAACGTTGCGGCCAAAGCACATTTCCATTTGGATCATATTTAATTGTAACGATGTCATTGTTATCAATACTATCAACAGGATTAGAATCACTTCTTCCGGTCACATAAATATTTCCGGAAGCATCAATAACCAACGATTCAGCTTTATCGCTTTGTTTTGCAAAATCATAGGTGCGGGTCCAGATTGTATCGCAAGTTGCACTGTTCCATTTTATAAGAAGCATATTGCTTTTTTCTCCGCTTACTTTTGTAAATCCTACTGCGTAAATACTTCCACCAGAAGAAATAGCAATTGAATTAAATTCATCGTCGTCATTTTTGATTCCATTATAAAAATAGCTGCAAAGCAAGGCACCTGAAGGATCAAATTTTGAAATACAACCATTAAGATTTTGACCTGCTGCAGTTGTATAACCTGCTGCATAGGAATTTCTATTTGCATCAACAACAATGGATCTGGCGTTTTCGGAAAAATCACCCTGGCCATTATAATTTTTTGCCCACACTTGATTGCCTGAAGCAATATCATATTTTACAACGGTAGCATCTTTTTGAGTAATATTATTTATAACACCACCTGCAACATAAACATTACCGCTTCCATCAAGAACCAATGAACTGCTCAGATCATCACCACCGGTAAAAGTACCTGCATAAAAATTAGGAGAGTTATTCCATTGCAAAGAACCGGAAGCATTGTACATCACAGTCATAAAATCATAATCTGAAGAGGCCGGAAACGGATCAACATCGGCAATTCCTGTAACGAATATATTTCCGGAATTATCTACAGCAATATCATAAGACTGGTCGTCCTGAGAATAAACACTTCCGGTGCGTACTACCCATAACTGACTACCGGCTGAATCGTATTTTATAGTCTGGAAATCGTAATTTGAAGTTGCCAATGGATCGATATCAGCATAACCGGTTACGATTACATTATTGGAAAGATCAATACCAATTGCAACGGGTCTGTCATCCTGGCTATAAGGAGAATTATACAATCTTGCCCATTGAAAGCTCCCGCTACTATTATATTTTACGGTTCGGTAATCCCAGTCATTGCCATTGTCAGATCGTCCGGTAACAATAATGTTTCCTGAGTGATCGGCTTCTATGTCAGAAGGACGATCGTCATTACCGCCATTATAAGGTATTACGATTATTTCATTCCCTGTATTTCCATCATATTTAATGCTTATAAAATCATCATTCGAACCATTGTATGATCGTCCGGTTACCCAAACATTACCAGAAGGATCGAGAGTAATAGCAGAACATTCATCTTTACCATGGGTTACCCCAACCCTTGAGAATTGCTTTGACCATGATAAAGCACCATTAGTTAAGTATTTTAAAGTAATATAGTCGCTACTACCCGAAAAAGTATCCGGAATAGTATAACCGCCAACATAACAGTTACCGGAAGCGTCAACTTTCATATCAACAACAATATCATCCAAAAAAGAAGTAGAACTCCATGTTGTATCCCATTGAACTGTACCTCCTGCATCATATTTAATAACTATTATATCGATACCTGAATTTCCACCATCAACAATGCCTGTAACATAAACATTTCCGGAAGCATCCACACCTGCAGAAACGCCTTCGTCATCTCCATTACCTTTACCGTTTTTTGTATTCCACCAAAGTGTATCGCCAAGTGAATTAATTTTAGCAGTTAAAATATCCCGGCGATTTCCATCTTTATGGGTATAACCCGTACAAATGAAATTTCCTGATCCATCGGAAACTATTTTCCGAAATCGGTCTGAATTATCCCCCAAACCCCTATAATATCCAGACCACACCGGAGGAGTGTTCTGGGAAAATGAAGTTAATGCGATTAAGGAATTAAAAAGAAAAATCAGGAGAAAGTAGGTTTTTTTCATATAATTTGATTATTTTTAGGCGGATATATCTAATTAGCAAAGGTAATTAGTTATTTTCGACTAAATGTAAATTAATTGTAAAAGTACTTCACAAAGCACAACATATACAAGTATTAAGGATTTAGGGTTCTACTAAAATGGTTACGTTTTTTACGGGTTTATCTTCCAACAGTTTATTGTTGAAAATATGGAATCACTGAAAGAATCTTTTTTAAGGGTAGTCCTGTTAAAGGATGAACTATGAAAAATATAAATCGAAACGAAGTTGATGCTTTAATCCGTTTATTAGATGATACGGATGCTGAAATCTATAATCAGATTCAGGACAGGTTAATTCATTATGGAAAAGAGGTTATTCCTATTTTGGAAACAGCCTGGAGTAGCTCAATGGAAGCTATTATGCAGGAACGTATTGCTGCTGTAATACATAAGATTCAATTTGACGATTTACGCCATGATTTACATGTGTGGGCTCATTCCGGTTCTCACGATCTGATAAAGGGAGCTATTCTCGTTTCCAGATATCAGTATCCTGAATTGTCTGAAGAAAGCGTTCAAAAAATGCTCGATAAAATCAGAAAAGATGCCTGGCTTGAAATGAACGATGGCTTAACAGCTTTAGAACAGATAAAGGTTTTGAATAAAATATTTTTTGATATCCACGGATTTACGGGGAATACACAAAACTATCATGCCCCTCAAAACTCTTTTATCAATATAGCTCTTGAAACAAAAAGAGGCAATCCCCTTATGCTTTCATTGCTCTATCTGGAAATTGCACGTTCGGCAGGTCTTCCGGTTTACGGGGTTAACCTTCCCGAACATTTTATTCTTTGCTATAAAGATGAATTGGAAGAGCCTTCCGGTATCGATGACCATTCCAATATTTTATTTTATATAAACCCTTTCAGCAAAGGAGATATTTTCAACAAAAAAGAAATTGATACTTTTTTGAAGCAATTGAAAATTAAAAAAGAGAAGTCATTTTATGAACCATGTGCGAATCGCGATATGATTCAGCGATTGATTAGAAACCTCATTAATTCTTATCATAAGTTAGGGTTTATGGATAAGGTGGAAGAGTTGATGTTGATGATGCGGGCGACGCAGTAATTTGGGAATTTGAGAATTTGAGAATGAAGCTACGATTTAATTTAAGTGGCTTTTAAAGTTAATTTAAATGTCATTTTATTGAGTTTATTGGGGAAAAAATAAGGATTTTTGATTTTTTGTTATACTTTTGAATCCTTACCAAAATACCCCCTTAACCAATGAAGTTTCCTTTAAAGAAAATAAGCTTTGTTTCGCTTTTCCTATTATTTTTTACGACAAATATATTTGCTCAATTAAATGCTGATTTTACTGTAGTAGATGCTGATGGATGCTCTCCTCTACTAGCCTCTTTTAACAATGCAACAACAGGAGCAGTTTCACCGGTTTATAGCTGGGATTTTGGCGATGGGGGATCTTCTGCAAATCCAAACCCACAACATAACTATGCATTACCGGGCACTTATACTGTTACCTTAATCGTTACGGATGGAGCAAGTTCGGATACAGAAGTAAAAACAGGGTTTATAACTGTTTTTGCTAATCCAACGGCTGGTTATAGTGTTAACAAGGATACGGCTTGTGCGGGAACACCAGTTTTATATTCAGATACCTCTATTCAGGGTGATGGAGCTATAAATCAGTGGGATTGGACTTTTAATGACGGTAGTACGACAGTTTCAGGTGTTAATACAGTAAACCACAATTTTGTTAATTCATCCGGACAACCTATAATTTATGTGCCGGTATTAATTGTTACTGATGTTAATGGATGTAACAGTATTTTCAGTAATGACTCTATTTATATTTATCCTCTTGCAACAGCTTCGTTTGCTGTGGGAGCAACCAGTTCCTGCACCTTGCCGGCAACAATTAATTTTAACAATAGCAGCACTGGGCCTTCAATTTACAAATGGGACTTTGGAGATACTTCCAGTGGAGGAAGTAATACCTCTACCCTCTTCCAACCTTCTCATACTTATGCCTCAGGCGGTAGTTTCCTGGTAACATTAACCAATGGTGTTAGTCCCTGTATTGCTCAGGATACTATGACTATTGATATTGCTCCACCAAATGCTTCCTTTTCAATTATTGATACAATTGTATGCAGAGGAGATAGCGCATATTTCATTAATAACAGCACTCCCGGATCTGCAACCTTCCAATGGACCTTTGGAGATGGAAGTCCAAGCAGCTTTGCTAAAAATCCAAGCCATCGTTATTTAAATCCTGGAGTTTATACAGTAACTTTAACTGCCAGAGTTGGTTCTTGCACTAGTACGCAAACAAAAACAGTTTACGTGCCGGCTTTACCTTCTATATCTTTCACTTCACAGGATACTTTAAGCTGCAGTATTCCTTTTTTGGTAAATTTTAATGCAGATACAACTTCGCAAAATGTTGCCTGGCAGTGGAACTTCGGCGATCCCGGTAGTGGTTCTCTGGATACTGCAATTATTAGAAATCCTTCTCACAACTATACAGCATTTGGAGACTACACTGTGTCGCTTACGGTTACCGATATCTTTGGCTGCAACGACACTGTACAAATTTTAAATTATGTAAAAGTTACAGAACCACAGGTTGATTTCACTATTACAGACAGCGGTTGTGTAAACGACATTTTCACATTTAATGCAGCAGTAAACTCACCTGCAGATACAGTTATTACCAATTACAGCTGGGATTTTGGCGACGGTCCTGCACAAACTACAGCAACTCCCGGAACAACACATCAATATAGTACTCAGGGAATTTACGATGTATCGTTGACTATTACAACTTCATCAGGATGCACAGCAACTAAGTCTTATCAGGACTTCATTAAAGTTGGAACAAAGCCAATTGCTGAAATTGATTCAGTACCATCGACGATTTGCTTTAAAGGCAATGTTACGTTCAACGATTTATCGACTCCTCCGGTTACAGGCTGGCTTTGGTATTTCGGTGATGGCGGTAGTTCTACACTGCAAAACCCAAATCACCAGTACAATATTGACACATCTAAGACCAATCCTTTCGATATAATTTTAATTGCTTTTTATAATGGTTGTCCGGATACAGATACTGTTGTACAATTGATAACAGTAAACTCTCCTCTTCCTGATTTTGTACCTCAGTACAATTGTATTAATCCTGATTCAGTTAAATTTACAAATTTAACAGGGGGCGGAACAAGCTACTCCTGGGACTTTGGTGATGCTTCGCCTGCTGATTTAACTTTTGAACCTTCTCATATTTATGCGGGTTCAGGTCTTTATTCTGTCAAACTTACTGCAACAAATTCTGCAACAGGTTGCATTGTTGATACAACCTTACAGGTCTCTATTAAAAACTTAAATACAGTCTTGCAGCGAGATACTGCAGTCACTTGCCGGCCCGGGACAATAAATTTTGTCGGCAGCAATTCCGTTGATGCAGCCTCTTATACCTGGTATTTTGGCGAAGGAGTTCCGGGAGTAAAAGACACTTCTTTTTCGGCTGATACACTGCACTTGTATACTCGTCCGGGTTTTTATACTGTAAAGTTAATGACGACAGACATTCACGCCTGCTCCGATAAAGACAGTATTCAGGTTCACATACTGGGCCCTACTTCCGGATTTACGGCTAATCCATTTACAGGATGTACCTCTCTTCTGACAAACTTTACTGACACCAGTAAAATTGAAGGGTCCAATATTGTTCAATGGGTTTGGACCTATGGTAATGGAATTCCATCGGAAACTACTTTGGTCGGAAGTGCAAGTCATACATACACAACTCCCGGAGAATATTCTGTAACTTTAACTGTAACAGATGCAAATGGATGTACTGACACGCATACATCATTTAATTACATAAAGGCTACATCACCTATTGCAAGTATAATACTGCCTGATACCTTAGGGTGCAGAAATACACCTGAACTAATAACAGGTAATGCAGGAGTTCCCGGAACTTTTGCAACGCCGGTTACTTATCAATGGAATTTTGGCGACTCACAAACCTTCACTGATACTTCTAACACTGTTAATCACACCTACACTGCTAACGGAACATATACCATTGGTCTGACCGTAACGGATGCCAATGGATGTTCCTCTTCCAAAACAAAAAATATTTTTGTCTATACAACATCAGCACATTTTACTGTCACTAAATCTGATTTATGTGCTGACGAGAATGGGATAAAAAAAGCTGTTATTACAGGATTGTTTTCAAGTGACGCAATTTTATATATTAGCCAAGCTAGCTATTATTGGAATTTGTATGTAAACAATCCATCACAAACAACTAATTCAATTTTTCAATATACTTACAATGTTGCACCCGGAAATTATGATGCTACGCTTATTTTAACCAATAACTTTGGTTGTAAGGATACATTTACCATACCAGCGGCTGTTGTTATTCCCGGTCCAACCGGAAGTTTTACATTTTCACCCGATAGTGGCTGTACACCACTTACAGTTAATTTTTCCGGCACTAGCACCAATTCTACATTATATGCCTGGGACTTCGGTGATGGAAATGCTATAAATGGAACATCTTCTCTAAACGTTTCGCATATTTACGATAAACCGAAAACATATAATCCTCAGTTTTATCTTGGATTTCAATTATCTAATTCTTTCTGTTATATACCTGCACCACACCCAGATTCAGTAAAAGTAACTTCAGCAATTGATGTAAACATATTAGAAAGCGTACTTAGCATTAAAGAGGGAGAACAAGATACTTTACATGTTGTAGTTAGCAATGGAACACCGCCGTATACCTATATTTGGAATCCCTCTGACCAGGTAATAAGCAGTCAGACAGGCGGTACTTTTCTGGCATCTCCTATAGCAGATTCTGTTTATTACACAGTAACCGTTCCGTATGGAGCACCGGGTTGTGCAGGTGTTGATAAAGTACTTATTCGATTAATTCCTAATATCTGTGAAGTAAGGTGGGATAGCATTCCAAACGTATTCACTCCTAACGGAGATTCAAAAAACGATTTCTTCCATATAAAAGATCTCTGCGAGTTTGATGGATTCTTTATAAAAATATTTAATCGCTGGGGTCGCATAGTTTATGAATCCACCGACCCTGAATTCCGCTGGCCGGGAACAACTACAGGTGGTACAGAAGTCTCAGAAGGCGTTTACTATTATGTTCTGCACGCTAAGACGAGAGATTGGCACGGGTATATTGAATTAATTAGGGACGAGAAATAGTACTTAGTACTTTGTACGAAAAAAGCTACTGTTTCTTCTCCACCTTAAGCGTATGTCCCAGCTTATCTCTTTTGGTTTGCAGATAGGATTTATTGTGGGGGTTGAATTCGATTTCTAAGGGGATGACGGAAACAATTTCGAGTCCGTAACCGATTAGTCCGGCTCTTTTTTTGGGATTGTTTGTCATCAGTTTCATTTTAGAAACGTTGAGGTTTCTTAAAATCTGTGCTCCTACTCCATAATCGCGTTCATCGATATCAAAGCCGAGTTCCAGATTGGCTTCAACGGTGTCCCTGCCCATTTCCTGAAGCTTATATGCTTTAAGTTTGTTTTGAAGTCCGATACCCCTTCCTTCCTGATTCATATATACAATTACACCTTTGCCTTCCCTATCTATCAATTCCATTGCTTTATGCAATTGAGGACCGCAATCGCATCGGCAGGAGCCAAAAATATCACCGGTAAGGCACGAAGAATGCACGCGGACAAGAATTGGTTCATTTTTATCCCATGTCCCTTTTACCAAAGCAAGATGTTCCTGACCGGTAGTAATCTGTTTAAATGAATACAAATGAAAATCTCCATAAACGGTTGGAAGATTAATATCAGTCTCTCTTTCAATAAGACTTTCTTCTTTTAAACGGAAAGCAATTAAATCTTCAATAGAAATAATGGATAGGCCAAAAGTTTTAGCGATTTTAAAAAGATCGGGTAAGCGCGCCATTGTTCCGTCTTCATTCATTATTTCAACAAGAGTACCGGCTGGCTGGGCACCGGCTAATCGTGCCAAATCAATTGTTGCTTCCGTATGTCCGGCTCGTCTAAGCACGCCTCCTTTTTTAGCTCTCAGAGGAAAAATATGTCCGGGTCTTCCTAATTCATCGGGCTTTGTTGAAGGATCAATTAAAGCCTGAATTGTTTTGGAGCGATCGGAAGCAGAAATACCTGTAGAGGTATCATGCCGCATTAAATCAACAGAAACTGTAAATTGAGTTTCGTGAGAGCTGGTATTTTGTTTTACCATTAATGGCAATTGCAATTCCTCACAGCGCTCTTCTGTTAGAGCAACACAGATAAGTCCGCGACCATGCCTTGCCATGAAGTTAACGATTTCCGGAGTGGAATTTTCTGCAGTGGTTATAAAATCACCTTCATTTTCACGGTTAGCATCATCGACTACGACAATTACTTTTCCGTTTCTCAGGTCATCGATTGCCTGTTCAATAGTATTTAGTGAAAACATAGTATTAAAACTTGCTTCAAAGTTAATAAACTTAACAGGATGCATCATATTATTACAATACAAAATAATCTAAATGGCTTATTTGAAGCTTTTAAACCGACAATTCAGGATTTTTACCCAATAGACAATATTCAAAAAGAGCAAATTATTACCAACGTAAGATTATTGGTTTCAAATACTACTACTACCCTTTAAACCGCTGTATCATTGTAGTGAATAAAAACCTAAACAGCATTAAGGTTTAACGCAACCCCGTAAGGTTGAACTCAAAAGCTGCCAAACCCCGTAAGGTTTGCAGCTTTTGTTCTTTTATGCAAGTGAGTAAAAATTAATGAAGGCAATAAAAAGCTGAAGTTAATTCCGCTTCTCAAAAACAACTTCATATTTAATTCCTTCAAGGTCTTTAAAAAAAAGAGCATAGTAATTTTCTCCATGCTGCGGAAAATATTTTGGTTCTTCAACTATGATTGCGCCGATTTCCTTTATCTGTAAATATATCTCATCGACTTCCTCGCATGATTCAGCCTTAAAAGCAAGGTGATGCAATGACCCGGGTTTTCTTCTGTGAATAGTTTCTTCTTTAAAAGCTTCTCTAGGAGAATTGATTCCAAATAGCAATAAAGGATGAATATATTCTACAACATCGAATTCATGTTTTTCCACCCTACCCTTTACTTTACGGGAAATGTCAAATCCAAGAATGGGCATTAATTTATCATAAAAGGGTTCTGCAATTTTTAGGTCTTTTACAGTGATTTGTATATGGTCGATGATGGGTTTCATATTTAAATTCAAAGAAATATTTAAAAGAATTTACCAACTGAAAAGCCAAAACCGTATTGAAAATCAAATGCACTTTTATAGGAAGAATTGTAAATTATTGGAGTGAACCCAATCCTGTAAATCCAACCTTTCTCTGTCTCCAGGCGATAACCGATTCGTGCAATTAGTAAGCAATATAATGTATAATCAAGACTGTCAAGATTTTCATCATAATTATATACTACCCTAAACAATGTAACCTTAGATAAAAAAGGAGTAGCTCCTACCCCAATTTCCACATGATGTTTAGAAGAACCAAATGAACTGCTGATTTCAATTGGTATCGATGGAATAAACAAAAAGCCTTGTTTGAAATCATGTCCATAAAATCCAACCCCGAAGCGCGAATGTATTGAACAACTGTTATTGCCAAATACTTTCCTTTCATAATTTGCAGAAATAAAAGGTGAATTACCACCAATCTCTATATAAAAAGCATTTTTGGTTTGTCTTATTAGCGAATCGTTTTGTTGAGCATGCGATTGGATGAAAGCAAATAAAAGGAGTGAAAGTAAAATATTAGTTTTCATTTTGCTTATTAAATGATCTAATGTTTATAGTTGGTATGCGGGCATGAGAATACAATAACATCTGACGAAATGCTGCTGCGTTATTTGCAAAAATATTAAAATAAAACGAGAATAATTTATTGAGTTATAACTAAAGTTTGTATACTTCTCAAACCAACAATAATCTAAATTACAATAATTATTAATCATTTTAATCATTTGTCGATTTCTGCTTTATAGCATTTTTACCTGGCAGAATTCTGCCTTCCACTTTTTTAGCATAAGCGTGCGTAAATTCTGCACCGTAAAAAACAATCATTGATGAATAAGAAACCCAAATCATAATTAAAATAATGGAACCGGCAGCTCCATATCCATTTCCGGGGTCAGCGGTTCCGAAATATAAACCTAAACTATATTTTCCGCCTTCAAATAATAAAGAAGTAAGGAATGAGCCAATCCATACGTGATGCCATTTAATTTTTGCATCCGGAATAAATTTAAAAATGAGAGCAAATAATATTGTCATTATACCCAATGACAAAATAAAATTAAAAACTTGTAATACTACAAGAAATGACTCTGAAAAATGATTTGTAACCCATGTACCAAAAGCTGCCAGTAATGCTGAAACCACAAGTGAGACAATTAATAAAAAGCCAATTGAAATTATTAGTCCGAATGAAAATAAGCGTACCTTTAGTAAACTTAAAATTCCTGATTTAGATTCATCTGGTTTTACTTCCCAAATATTGTTTATTGATTTTTGAAATTCCGCAAACACACCTGTAGCTCCGATAAGAATTGTGACTACTCCGATTATTGTTGCTCCAAGTGAATTTTTCGATTCTGTTCCCTTTTCAATTATGTCTTGAATTTGCTGGGCTGTATCTGCACCCATAGTGGAGGTGATTTGGGAAGCTATATGTCCATTGACAACTTTTTGTCCGAAAAAATATCCTGCAACGGTTATGATAACAACAAGCAGTCCGGGCAATGAAAATATTGCATAGTATGCTATGACAGCACTTTCTTTAAATGGGTCTCTTGCCCACCATTTTTTTAAAGCAGTTTTTGATATAGCAAGAATATTTTTAAAATTATCAATCATAAATAAATCTTACAATTATTAAAATAGAATACCAGAAAATAGAATTAAAATTACTCATTTGAAATAATTAATGCAGCTTTTTTATGCTTTCTTACCTCACGTACTTTTCCGATAGGTTTGAGATAATTTTGAGATATTGTAAATAAATCAATTCTGCCACCTAAACCAAGTGTAGGAGATTTTGACATATAATCATATCCACCAAATAGTGAAAATGCCCCAAACCCTATAAAGCCGCCGGTAAAAATACTTGTAAGCTTTTTTAAACTGAAATTATTTTGTAATCCTACATCAGCAATTAGGCCAAAGAAAAATACCGGGTCAATGATTATTTTATCGTTCTCGCTAAATATAAATTTACCTGTAAACCAAGTATAGCCATATCCAATACTAACAGTAGGGGCCACTTCATAATTGCCATTAACCAATTCAATTTTGCTAAAGGAAATAGGAATTGTAGGAGAACCTAAAAGAACGGCTTTATATGAGGTATTATAGTATAATGTGTCAGGCCATTTCCTTAAACTCTCTGTGCTGGAATTTACTAAAATGGAATCCTTAAAGGTGTATCCTCTTTTATTTAAAAATTTTACAGTTGGGCTTTTTTCTTCTTGTGAATTTGAAGTTTGAGTTAAAATAATTAAAGAAATTAACAATAGGAAAATCGTTTTCATCACTTTAATTAAATAATTTACAAAGCATTATTTAGTTCCTAAAACAAGTACTGTAGTATTCATTTTCTTTAAAGCCAGAGCTATATTTTTTTCTTTGTGTGATTTATTTGAATTATAAGGGGTATCCACTTGCTTTTTGTAGTACGCAATCAGGTTTTTTTTCAATCCCTCTTCCATATCTACAAATTTGCCTTTTTTTAGCATCATCAATAGCTGATAATATGCTTGATCGGCAAGTTTATATTCACCCATTACAGTTTCCTTTCCTGTATCTAAATCAATGTTATCGTAAGAAACATTATTAGCTTGCAATTCCTTTAAGTGTTTGGTAAAATGATTACGTATTGCATCATAACTTTGATGAAATATTTTTTCGCATGCTGAATCAGGATACATTGGCTTGAACCGCGACAGTGGACCATACTTAGGGAGAATACCAATCGCCAGTGAAATAAAAATCGATTGAAAAGCAGGTTTGGAGAACTCATTTCGATAATCCTTCCTGTTAAACTTATAGATATATGTTTTTTCAGTTGCCAGGGGATTCATTTTTGTAATAAATGAATTCTTAATCTTCCATGCATCTTTGGTTAATTCCGGAATAAGGACTTTAACTGAAAACCTGAAAACAGCAATGGCCGTCGGCAAACTTCGAAAAACTCTTTTTAAACTTAAGCCATACGTTTTTAAGAATGCCCGTTCTAAAACTGAATCACTTACTTCGAAGCCGATGAAATCATGGTATTCATTTGTCTGATAATTTCCCTTTGCCGCTTGCAATACGTCAAAACCGAATTCCACTCTTGAATGTTGATCGTGCCCCTGCTCGAAAGTTACTTCGTTTCCGTATCTGTTTTTTAAACGGGGGAAGAGAATCGCCACAGCCTTATTTGTTCCGAGAGAATGTCCGTACTTGTCGGCTTCATAATGGCAAAGTACTCCCAGAGCAAAAGCATATTCGTTTAAAGTATGGGCTTCCTCCAGTAATGCACTTATAAAATCACCACTGCGAACATAATGTACCAGGTGACTAAATACTGGACTGCCTAGTGGGTAATAACCAATGTCAGGAATAATAGCACCACCGTAAGCATTTGCATGAGCCACCTTTAGTTCTTCTTTTGTAGCACCCGGGTATTTTTGGTTTAATAAAGGTACAATTGATTTTTCCCATACATCATCTATAATTGCTTCATGCGATAACAAAGCAAAAGAAACTGAACGCTCAGGACAAGAAATAATTAACAGTATTACAATTGACAAATACTTAATTAATGCATTTTGCTTCATTATCAAAATTTATTTCTTGCCTTGTAAACGACTTATTTAACCGTAACACTTCATGACAATCAAATTATCAAATTATAAATTAATTTTTAGAAATTAATTTTTTCTTTCCAACTCATCACGCATGTTTTTAACTGTGTCGTGATCAGCTTTAATTAATAAATGTTGAGCGTTTAACATTGATTGTTGCTCTACAGTGATGTCTTCGAGGTTATTTCTTAGTGCTTTAGTGTAGGTGTCAACTGCAACATCTTCACCAAATTCACATGAGTTGAGAATAGCATGGCGATCTTTGCCTGTAAGTGCAGCTTTAACATCCATCCAGGCACGGAATAATTTCCCTGTTGTCTTTGTTCCTTCCATTGGTTTTCCACCCATTCTGTTTACCTCAGCTTCCAATTCTTTCTTGCATTTTTGACTGGTAAGCGAAAATTTAGAGAACATAGATTTTAAATCTTGTTCATCAGTTTCCTTGGATGCTGTTTCATATCCTTCAAGTCTGTCGTTGTTGATTTCGATTAGCGTGTTTAACAAATCGATTGATTTTTCCTTTTCCATTATTAGTATTTTAGGTTTGTTTAAAATTTATTATTAAATTAATTTGAAAATATTTTTATTTTAAATTCTTACTTCTAATTGCAATGCCCAAGCAACATCCAAATAATTACAAAAACTACAACGGTTCCCAAACAACCGCCTCCTAATTTAGATGCACCATAACCGGCAATAAGTCCTTTGAAGATGTTGTTCATGTTTTATTTATATTTTACGACAATGTTTTAAATAAATAAGTCGATCTCGTCATAACAAAATTTGCTTCCGCGTATATTTCCATTTCTTTTTATAGAAGAAAATAATTTTTCACTTACAGATCTAATTCTATTATAATTTTTAAAAATAATTCCGGAAATTATTAATATTAGAATAGATCCTTTTGTTTTGATGACTTGTTTTCGAGCTATGTTTTTTAAAACGCTTTTGGAATCATATTCGATTGTTTTTCTTATGCTATTTTCAACCTTGTTGCTTACTATTATATAGGCTGATTCGACTTCATTAAAACCACATCTTAGAAAGTTGAAAAAATCTATGTTTTCATGGCTAAAACGAACCTGCTCTTCAAGTATCTTATGTTCATTATGGTTTTTAATTTCTGTCATATTTTTTTTTCTTTAAAATATTTGAATCCATTATCACAATCTTTTTAAATCTGATGTAGCCGGACCATTTATAACTACACCTTCTGAAGTGAATCGTGAGCCATGCATAGGGCAATCAAAAGTTTTTTCATCAGCATTCCATTGGAGTATTGCTCCAAGGTGTGGACAAATAGCAGTGCATGTAAAAAGAAGATTTTCTTCATTGCGGTAGACGGCCATTTTTTTTAAGCCCGAAGAAATAATTGCTCCTTCACCCCGTAATAATTGACTCGATTGTTTTATATCTTCAGGTGTAATCCAGTCGGCATATTGTGCAACCATATTTCCGACTTCGTGTAAATAATCGCCCGTTACATTAACTGTAATACGCGACGGACTATACATTTTTATCCAGGGATTTTCAACTCCATTAATAATATCTTTTATAATCATTCCGCCAAGTGTACCGTGAGTCATGCCATTACCTGAATCGCCTGTAATGATATATATATTTTCATCCCCCGGATTCCTTCCTATGTATGCTAATGCATCAACGGGTTCCATAACTTGTCCGGACCATTTGAATACTATTTCTTCAACAAAAGGAAAATGTTTTCTAGTCCACTGTTCAAGTTTGGTGTAACGATCTAATTCATTAATATCTTCATGATCGGCCTGTCCGGTGCGATGGTCTTCTCCTCCTGAGATCAGTAAATCATATTTATCATTGTATTCTTCAATACGCACATAATGGTAGGGTTTGGAAATCCAGATAGAGTCTTGGTCGCCGGTATCCCACCACAAAGCATAAGGAAATTTTCCTTTGGGAATTTTAGTAGCAATTACATATGTACGATATGGCCATTGCTTAGTGTGCATTGCTACCCAATCGTTTACAGGTGTATTTGTAGCAACAACAATGTGATTTGCTTTAATTTTAAAGCCATTTGCACTTGCACCCTCCTTCGTAATAGATTCAGCCTTTGTCTCTGTATAAATTTTTCCGCCCAATTGTAAAAAAGCATCGGCCAACCCTTCCATGTAAAGTAGAATATGAAACTGCGCCTGATTTGGGAACTTAATGCACCCTTTAAATTTTTCTGTGGTAATTGCAGGAATGTTACTAAGCATTTCTGTTCGAATTCCCGCTCGTTGTGTAGCTTTAAATTCATCCTGTAAAGTCTCAGCAGAATCAGAATGGTGCGAAAACAAGTATCCATCCACTCTTTTAAAATGGCAATCAATATTGTTTTGCTTAACTGTGTTTTCAATCCATTCAATGGCTGCCATATGGCTTTCTGCAGCTAGTTTAGCTGTTGGCTGATCGAAAGTATTTTCTAATTGAAAATAACGATCGTCGAGTGCGCATGTAAGATGTCCGGTTGTCCTTCCGGTTTCTCCGCTGCCTATAAACCCATCCTCTACCAAAACTACTTTTCTACCTTCTTTTGCAAGACAATAAGCTGTAGTTAATCCGGCAATTCCGCCACCAATCACTAAAATATCAATATCAATATTGGTATTTAATTTTTCAAAAGAAAAAGGCATTTTTGCAGATGCAAACCAAAAAGAAAGATTATCACCTGATGTAATATTTCCATTTTCGCTTTCAAATACTTCTACCATGACATTATCGGTTTTTGTATTTCCATCTTTATTACTTTTTTTTTCATCTTTTTTGAATTTGAGAACCGATAAATATTTTTAAAAAAAACAAACCTCACCGTAAATCGGAAAGGTTTGTCTAAACGGTATTATTTACTTCCGTTTTGTGAGTTTCGTTTTCCGCTTTTATCGGAATTTACTTTTTTTGTAGATTCCACCTCGTTCTCATCAGTATCAACAACATCAAGATCATCTTCTCCCTTTGTGGAAGTTGAATTCTGATTGTGTTGTTTACCCTCTGTTGAACCTGAAGCCACCTTTTGTTTGCTGTCCTGACGCGTACTTCGTTGATTGTTTTGGCTTGCTGTTGGATTGTTGGGATTAGTTTCCTCTTTTTTCTTACCATCCTGTGTTTGTTCTTGATGTGACTTGCTATCAGACTGATGATTGCGTTGGTCCTTTTGATTTTCTGCCATTTTTTTAGAATTAGTTTGTAACGGAATTATTACATCACAAAAGTGGAGAATCATTAGTAAAATTACATTACACAACTATTAAAGAAATTTATATAATTCACAGTTTTATAATAGATGGATTCATTTTTATTAATAACTTCATATTTGCCAGTTTTGAAAATAAGCTATTTCTTTTTTCTAAGGTCGCTGAATTTTAGAATATTTATCTAGGATATGGCAAGAAACGGTATGTATAAAAGTCCTATAATGAATAAAACAAGAGTCATATCGTTGGGGTATTGACGCAGCACTTTTTTACCGTATATAAAAAAAAGAGATAAAATGCGTTGTGACAATACCGAATGATATGCGTTCGTTCTATTCTCGCCACGAAGTAGCGTCGTGTGAAGTCAGCACAAAATCTTTTTTAATTGTTCTCTACTCATTTCGTTGTCGATTCAACTATTTTCCAATAGGAATCCTTTTTGATAACTTTACCATTACGAAACTCCCAAAGGTCACAACCTTTCACTTTCACAGTGACTCCTGAAGTTGTTGTTCCTGTCAGTGTCCATTCTGAAACTCCTCTATCGCCTTCAGCTGAAATCCAATGAAGGTCTTCACCATAGTGAACATCAGGAATTCCTTTGAAGCGACCTGCAAGAGCTTCCCGCACTTGTGCTTTACCGATGAAGCGTTGTCCCCAGTATTCATGTCCCCTTGGAAAATCAAATGAGCAATCATCGGAGAAAAATTCCATTATTGTATCTAGGTCATGCCGGTTGAATGCATCAAGGATTTGCTTTAAAGTTTCTACTGTGACGGTCGTTTCTTGTAAGTTGGTTTGTGATGCTTTGTCATTCGTTTTGCTTTTACAACCAAAAAGTCCAGCAAGTCCCATGAAAAGTCCGATAATTAAAATTTGTTTTATCATTACAAAAATTTTACTGCGCTAAATATCCCCCATCCACTCCGTAATAAGAACCTGTTACGAATGATGATTTAGAAGAGCTCAACCATAAAATTAATTCAGCTACTTCTGATGCCTCACCTAAACGCCCCATTGGAATAAAACTTTCTAAAGCTTTCATTCCTGCTTCGTCAAAAGCAATAGTAAGCATTGGTGTTTTGATATAACTCGGTCCAACCACATTGACACGTATATTTCTTTCTGCATATTCAAGTGCTACGGCTTTTGTAAGACCAACAACTGCATGTTTTGTAGCAACATGAGCAGAAGCGTTCTTTTTAGCAACCTGTCCTAACATGGCAGAAATATTTACGATGCTCCCGCCACCACTTGCTAACATTGCAGGTATTTGATAACGCATTCCATAAAATACACCTGAAAGATTAATGCTAAGAACTCTGTCCCAAACATCGAGCGGATATTCAATAAGTGGAAACGAAGGAGCCGAAATTGCTGCATTGTTACAAGCAATATGCAAACAGCCATAATGCTTTAGCGTTTCTTTTACTAATAATTCCTGCTCAGAAGCATTTGCAATGTTAACTTTTACAAAGATGGCTTCGAATCCTCTTTGGATAATCTCAGCAACCACATTGTTACCAGCCTTCTCATCAATATCCCCCACAACTACTTTTGCACCTTCAGAAGCATAAAGCAATGCTGTTGCTCTGCCAATGCCCATACCTGCTCCTGTAACAATGGCTACTTTGTTTTCTAATATTTTCATTCTGTTTATTGTTTTTAAATTGTCATTGAATTATTATAAGCCTTAATTTCTTGCAGTCAGATTGAATTTCAGATGTCGCAAAAGCATGACACATAACGAAGAAGAGATTAAAGAAGTATAAAAAAGTAGGGATTAGAAGCATCCCGATAATTATCGGGATGCGTTTACCCACACTGTTCATTAGAAGCTCAACTGTTTGTTTACCTCTCAAAGCCCTTCTTTTTTTATTTCTTATAATCCTACTGTTATGCGTTCGTGCTACTGTGGATTGAAACTCGTCCGCTCGTTTTCTGCACGAAAATTTGTTCAAGGTGATTTCGCCTGCTGAAGTTTGTATTGTCATTTTTTCTTTCTGGTTTTTGTAGCAGCTTTTTTCTTTGAGACAAATTTCGTTGATGCGCCTTTTACTTTCATTGGCTTTGGTCTTTCGTGTTTTGGTTGATACACACCCAGCTTTCCGCCACTTGGTAAAACTAATTTGGTATGAAAACCCCATGCCTGACTTCCAATTCGCCCGCATACTATATTATGTTTCTTCATCTCTTCAACGAACAAATGAATATTATCGCACATCAAATACAATTCAGTGGAGATATCATCGGGAGACGGATGAAATGCAAGCTCAGACGGAGGCAACCCGAAAATGAGCCAGCCACCGCCAACATCAACGCTTGGACACTTCAGAACCTCTTTAAAAAATTTTTTATCCGCTGCAGCTTTCCTGCTGTAAATGAGAATGTGTATTCCGTTTATCATTTTATAAATTGTTTAACTGTTTGTGCTTACTCTATTCGGTTTTCAGTGTCCCCGTTAGTCAATGCGATTGAAAATTTCTTGCAGTCAAGTTGGAGTTCGCACTGCCGCCAAGCATGACGCATAACGCACAAGGAACTAAAGAAGTAAAATTTTGAAGGGATTAGAAAGCTCAACTGTATCAGCAAAAAGATTGCGCCAATTAAACTCTCTAACAATTCGCAATATTCCGGCGCAAGCTTTTTGCAAAACATAGGATTTATTTTACTTGCACAAACTTAACGAACAAACACTGCCCTTCAAAAATTTATTTTTTTTAGTTTTGATGTTATTGGATGTGTTGACTTATCAATTCATTTCAATGATGAGTTTCCCTAAATATAGTTTTCCATGATTTAGTAATTTAACTACATAAACTTGACTCGATAAGTCCGAGGTATTTATTAATTCATTATTGTAATGCAGAATTTTATTGAAAACTCTCTTTCCCAGCAAATCATATATTTCTAATTGAGCATTAATTACATCTTCTTTAATATAAAATGTAAAATAATTTTTAGTTGGAGTTGGATAAAGGATAAATGATTGATGAGGGTTTATTAAATCACTAACTGAGTTAATAGTTGTATTATAAACGATGCTGACACCATATGAATAAGTTGTCGCAATGTCTAAAAGAGAATCATTATTTAAGTCGGTCACTACTACCATTTGTTGCTCCATATTACCATTATTCCATATACTTACCAATGAATAGTTAGTGAATTGAAAATTGGAATCTGATTCAAATATAGAAACACGACTATAGCCATCACTGTTAATTATAATTTCGTTCTTTCCATCGTTATTAAGGTCTTTGATATAAACAGCAGTAGGATTAATGTCAGTACCTAATGAATCTGGAGGATTGGGAAATAAATTTGGATTTCCTGGTACATTGTGCCAAATGTATGCTTGGGGCCCAGGCTCATAAGCGGTAACAATATCCTTATATCCATCATTATCTATATCTCCAACTGCAATTCCAGTCAAAGTATTCCTTATCCATGAATTAAGTGTTATTGTATCAATGGCATAAAAGCGTGGATATTGTAAGTAATGCGTAACGGTGTCTTGAACATAAATTGCAAAACAATTTATGTTCGGGTCAGTGTCATGTGAGCTGTAAGTACCTCCATTACTTACTATTAAATCATTTCGCCCATCATTATTAATGTCAGTAATTAATAATTCATTTTTATAATTGTATCTTTTGTAGTACGAGCTTAGTGAAAAAGTCTGGTTATTGTTTTGATAATATATATAAATATTTGAAGGATAAAGAGGATTGGAGTTCCAGCAAGTAACGACAATATCACATAAACCATCATTATTCAAATCACCGCATGCTAACCCATGAATACCAAAATTGGTATCAGGGCAAAAAGTAATAGAATTCGTTGAATTGAAAAAACCGGATATACTATCTTGGAAATAAATTTTTAAAGTATCCTTATAAGCAATTGACAAATCTTTTAAACCATCGTTGTTTAAATCACCTGAAGCAATATTACTGACGCCCCAATAGCCAGTTTCATTATACTTGATTGTGTCTTGAAAAACCAATTGTCCATTTTGTTGTTTATATATCCATAAAAGGTAAACGAAACTTCCTTCTGATGCTGTAATTAAATCAGTCAAACCATCATTGTTAAAATCATCAGCTATACAATAGCTTATTATTCCGGCATTTTGTATTTGAATATGGGGGCTAAAAGTAATTTGTGCATTTGCTAATGTAGTTACCAACCAAATTAAACTGAATAATGTAAGTTTCTTCATGTCAGTTAAAATTTAATACTACAGTTTATTCGAAGCGAAAGCATATCCGATAACGTTCGGAAGCTTACCGCAGTGGCGATATTTATTCAAAGATAAAATATTTATTGGCGCAACGCACGACTTTTAAAATAATCCCCGCCAATTATGCGCCACTTCCTTAGCCATTGTGGTAAGCTTTTTGTTAGCGGTTGGCATTTTGAGAAACGCACCGGATGTTTTTCGTGG